>JAICYD010000090.1 GCA_025934375.1 Streptosporangiaceae bacterium
GACACCGCCGAGACCACCACCACGACCGCCTTCGACAAGCTGACGGTCACCGCCAACGGCACCACGCTCGCCACCTTCTCCAACCTCAACCACGCCGCCGGCTACGCCCAGCACAGCGTCTCGCTGGGCAGCTTCGCCGGCGCCAGCGTCACCGTGAAGTTCACCGGCACCGAGGACTCCTCGCTGCAGACCTCCTTCGTCATCGACGACACCGCCATCAACCCCAACTAAACCTGACATGCACATGACCGGGCTGCCCCACGGCAGCCCGGTCATGTCCCGCAGCCGGGTGAACGAGAGACTGGCGCCCGCTGGTATGGTCCGGGCATGTCACAGGCGGACGCGGGCGGCGCCGTCGCGGTCGCCTACCGGGAGCTCAGCGACCTGCTGCGCCGCGGCTCCCTCGCCCCGGGGAGCCGGCTGCCGGGGGAGCGGGAGCTGGCGGCCCGGATCGGGGTGAGCCGGTCGACCTTGCGGCAGGCGCTTGACCTGCTGGCCGCCCGGGGGGCGGTAGACCGGGCGCCGCAACGGGGCTGGTTCGTGCCGCGCCGGGTGGTGGGGGAGCCGCCGAGCACGCTGCAGAGCTTCTCGGAGATGGCCCGGGCGCGCGGGCTTGAGCCCGGCGCACGGGTGCTGGGCGCGCGGGAGCGCCCGGCGACCTTCGAGGAGGCCGGCCGCCTGCGGATCGCGCCCGCCGCCACAGTGCTGGAGCTATCCCGGCTGCGGACGCTGGACGGGGTGGCGACGTGTGTCGACGCCAGCGTGATCGTGCTGGCCAAGGTGCCGCTGCTGGCCAGCGCGGACCTGACTGAATCCGGCCCGGCCGGCTCCGGGTGCCTGACCCGGCGGCGCCTGAGGCCTACGAGCGGATGATCGAGCGCCATGGCGGCATCGACTTGTTCATCCTGGCCACCGGGGCCGGCGACGGGCACATCGCGTTCAACCCCCCGGGATCGGCCCGCGACTCGGTCACCCGGGTGGTCCGGCTGGCCGAGCAGACCCGCCGGGACAACCTGGATTCCTTCCCTAGCTTCGGGGGCGACGTCGGGCGGGTTCCGCTGTACGGGGTGACGGTCGGGGTGGGCACCATCCGCGAGCACTCCAGGCAAGCCGTGATGGTGGCGCACGGGGAGCCGAAGACCCGCGCGGTCCGCCTGGTCGCCGAGGCCGGCGGCTACCGGCCCGAGTGGCCCGCCACGATCTTGGCCGAGTGCGCCCGCCCGCAGCTGCTGGTAGACCGGGCCGCCGCCGGCGAGGTCACCAGCGCCGACAGGCGCGAAGATGTTGGCCAGCTCAGCGCCGGGTAACGGTCATGGCGGAAGGATCGAGCAGGGCATACTGGTTGAATGGCCGTGTGACCGCACGATCCGATGAACTGGGAAGGCTGAGCGCCGGGGACGTCGCCGAAGCCAGCCTCCGGGACGCTGAGCCGAGCGCCTTCGGGCTCGACCGCGCCGACCGCCCGCGGCCGCGGCCGCCGCTGACCGCGCGGGCCTGCGCCGACCTCATCGTCGTGGGCGGCGGGTTCGCGGGGCTCTGGACCGCCGTGCTCGCCAAGGAGCGCGATCCGGCCCGGGACGTGCTCTTGGTAGAGGGCGACCGCATCGCCTGGGCGGCCTCCGGGCGCAACGGCGGCTTCTGCTCGGCGAGCCTGACCCACGGCCGGGAAAACGGGGCGCGCCGGTTCCCCGGTGAAATCGAGCAGGTAGAGGACCTCGGGCGTCGCAACCTCGACGAGATCGAGGAGTCCCTGGAGCGATACGGCATCGACTGCGACTTCGAGCGCACCGGCACCCTTTCGGTGGCCGTCGAGCCCTACCAGGTGGCGCTGCTGCGCGACAGCGGCCAGCCCGTCCTCGACCAGTCGGCGGTGAGCTGGCGTCCGTGGGATGGCGGAACCGGCAGGGAGTCGACGACATCGCCAACCAGTTCCACTACTACCGCCTCACCCCCGACAACCGGATCCTGTGGGGTGGCTATGACGCGATCTACCACTACGGGCGGCGCATCCGCCCCGAGTACGAGCAGCGTCCCCAGACGTTCGGGAAGCTGGCCCGGCACTTCTTCACGACCTTCCCGCAACTGGAGGGCATCCGGTTCACCCACCGCTGGGCGGGCGCGATCGACACCTGCACCCGCTTCTTCGCCTTTCACGGCACCGCCTTCGGCGGGCGCGTCGCCTACGCGCAGGGGTTCACCGGCCTCGGAGTGGCCGCCACGCGGTTTGGCGCCCAGGTCATGCTCGACCAGCTCGACGGGCAGCAGACCGCGCTGACATCGCTCGAGATGGTCCGCCGCCGGCCCCTGCCGTTCCCGCCGGAACCGGTGGCCTACGCCGGCATCCAGCTGACCCGGGCCGCGCTCGCCGCCGCCGACCGCAGGCAAGGGCGTCGCAACCTGTGGCTGCGGGGACTGGACCGGCTCGGCATCGGGTTCGACTCCTGACCGGCGCGAGGTGCGGCCGGGTAGCGTGGCCAGCTGCGTTCGCGGCCTCCCGGCACTGAACCGCGCCCGAGCACGCCTGGACGACTAGCAGTCGCGATCCGGCGCGTGGTCAGTAGCCGCCGGTTCGAGGCCGGCGTGCCGGTGCAGCGTGAGCAGGGCAATGTCGTCTCGCGCCGGAGCGTTGCCCACCAGGGCGCGCATGACGGCGGTGCATGCCTGTTCCGCCAGGGGTACCGGACTGCCGTCGCGTCGGGGGCAGGTGGTGATCAGCTCGCCCAAGGTGGCGGCGACGCGGCCGATCCCGACGTCGATTCCCTGATCGCGGCGCTCGACGAGGCCGTCGGTGAAGCAGCACAGCAGCGCGCCCGGCGGGATGATGGCGGTGGCGGACCGGCGCTCGGGGTCATCAGCGGTGCCGATCGGCGGGTCCGGGTGGACCGGAAGCATCGCGGGCGGGTGCCCGCCCGGAGCGGCGAGCACCGGCGGCAGGTGGCCCGCCGAGGAAAACACGAGCTCCCCCGTCTGCGGGGTGTACAGGCCGTACAACACGGTCGCCATCGCATCCGGCTCGAAGTACTGGATCTTGCGGTCCATCATGCGCAGTGCGCGGGCCGGGTCTGAATCCTGGAGTATGTAGGCGCGCAGCGTGCTGCGCATCCGGCCCATGATGACCGCGGAGGGCAGCCCGGAGCCGGCCACGTCGCCAACCACGACGCCGAGCTTCCCATCCGGCAACCCGAACACGTCGTACCAGTCCCCGCCCACGTTGCCGGTGCCGGTGACGTAGCGGGCCGCGAGGCCGGTCCCGGGCACCTCGGGCAGGACGTCCGGCAGCAGGCTGCGGTGCAGGGCCATTGCGGCCAAGGCATCGTCCTGCGCCATCAGGGAGTGCAGGGCGAGGGCGGCCCGGTCGGCGGCGAGCTGGAGTAGCTCCACGTCCTGCTGCCCGAACGGCCGGCCCCTCAGCGAGCCGACGTGCAGCACCCCGATGACCCTGCCGCCAGCGAACAGGGGCACGCCGAGCAGGGACTTGATGCCGCGATCGACCAGCAGCGGGTTCCGCACCGTGGTGGAGTCCACCTTGGGCAGGATGACCGGCTCGCGGGAGGCGGCGACCCGGCCAGCGAAGCCGGCGCCCAGTGGGACCCGGACGCCCTGCCGGACCTCCTCCTCGATGCCACTGGCGGCGGTCGCGACCAGCTGGCTGGCCGAATGGTCGAGCAGCAGCACCGCTGCCGTGTCGGCCTGGAGCACCGTCTTCACGCGCTCAAGCAGGGTTTCCAGCAGGCGTTGCTCCCCAAGCCTGGACAGCGCCGCGTCCGCCAGTGCCTCGATGTCCCGCAGCCGATCGGCCAGCGCTTCCGGGGAATCCGGCCGTGGCTCGGGAGGAAGCGTCCCGGCGGCGGATCGCCGGGCCCGCCTGGGTACCCCGGCCCGTCGCGTTCCCCTCAGCATGCGATAACGGCTTACCCTCGTGCGGGAATTCAAAACTACGGCGGCGGGCACCGCGCATGGCCGTATGCCTCCTGGACGCTGGCGTGCACGTCAGCCGCCGGATCCGGCACCCTCCATTATGGTTACCGGGGCCGCGCGGTGGTAGTTACTAGTGGCCCGGGAGCCCTCAGGCCGAGGCTCCCGGGCTTAGATGGCGCGGTGCCCTGACGCTGCCGGGCGCCGGCGCTCCTCGTTCACGGGCGCGTCCCGAACGACGGCCTCCCGGTGAGGGGCACGTAGATGATCCCTAACCGTACGGCTTGACCGCGTGGATCCGCTCCACGGTGCCCGCCTTGAGCCGTTCGGCCTCCATGACCTGGAACCCGGCCGCCTTGACGAGGGGCAGCTGGCGGCGGGTGAAGTGCTCTCCGGCCGTGCGGGTGGTGACCTGTTCCAGGAGCCACTGGGCGGCGTAAACCGGCGACCATGTGCTGGCGATGTGGTCGATGAGCAGCAGGCGCCCGCCGGGGGCGAGCGCTCGCCGCATCTCGCCGACCGCCGCGGCGGGGTCGGGGATAGTGCACAGCGACAGGGCGCAGACGACGGTATCGAACGAGCCGTCGGTGACTGGCAGTTGCTCGGCATCTCCTTCACGCAGGTCAGCCTCACGGCCGAGGGCGGTGGCGCGCTGGCGGGCGATGGCAAGCATCGCGGGGCTGAGCTCGATGCCGGTGATGGTGACGTCGGGCTGGTAAAAGGGCAGGTTGCGGCCGGTGCCGATGGCGACTTCGAGGACCCGGCCGCGGGCGCGCTGGCCGAGCCATTCCCGCCCGCCGGTGAACCACGTCCGCTCGAAGAAGCCGATCTGCTTGTCGTAGCTGGGCGCGGCCTTGTCCCAGACTCGCTGCTGGCGGGCGACTGGGGTTTTGTCCTTGGCGGTGCCGGTCATGACGCTGGTCCTTCCGCGTTCGCGACAGGGGGGAAGAGGTGTGGCCACGGCCGGCGCCAGTACACCTTGCTGCGTCGAAGGGGAAGTAGCGGCGGGCGACGGCGGCGGCGTGGACTGGAGGAGATCGGCTACCGGCCTACGCGAGGGCCGGGGCGTCGCTGGCGGCGCGGCGGGGGGCGACGAGGACCGGGGCGGCGGGCAGGGTGACCTGGACGGTGGCGCCGGGGGGCATCGCGGCGGCCTCGGCGCTGGGCACGTCGATCCGGGCTTCGGCCTGGCCGGAGATCAGCACGGTGACGCGGGTGACGGCGCCGCGGAAGGTGCGGGCGGTGACGATCGCGTTGCCGTCGCCGGCGGCGGTGACGGACAGGCCCTCCGGGCGGACCAGCACGTCGACCGGCCCGGGGGCGGCCTCGTGGCCGTCGTGGGCCGCGACGGTGGCGCCCAGCGCGGTGACCCGCGCCCCGCCCGCCGCCAGCTCGCCGGGGACGCGATTCATGGTGCCGACGAACTCGGCGACGAACGCGGTGGCGGGGCGGGAGTACAGGACGGGGGGCTCGGCGACCTGCTCCAGGCGCCCTGCGCGCATGACGCCGACGCGGTCGGCCATGGACAGGGCCTCTTCCTGGTCGTGGGTGACGAACAGCGTGGTGGTGCCCAGCCGCTGCTGCAGGGCGCGGATCTGCTCGCGCAGCTGGACGCGGACCTGGGCGTCCAGCGCTGACAGCGGCTCGTCGAGCAGCAGCACCCGCGGCTCGATGGCCAGCGCGCGGGCCAGCGCGACGCGCTGCTGCTGCCCGCCGGACAGCTGGTGGGGGTGCTGGCGGGCCTGGGCGGCCAGGCCGACCAGCTCCAGCAGCTCGGCGGCGCGCTGCTTGCGGCGCTCCCCGCCCACCTTCCGCATCCGCAGGCCGAAGGCGACGTTGTCCAGGGCGGTCATGTTGGGGAACAGGCTGTAGGACTGGAAGACCATGCCCATGTCGCGGCGGGCGGCCGGGATGCCGGAGACGTCCTTGCCGCTGATGAGGACCTGGCCGGCGTCGGCGGCCTCGAACCCGGCGACGATCCGCAGCGCGGTCGTCTTCCCGCACCCGGAGGGGCCGAGCAGGGCGACGAGCTCGCCGGGGGCGATGTCCAGCGACATGCCATCCAGCGCCCGCACCTGCCCGAAGGAGCGGGACAGGCCCCGCAGCGACACGGCGGCGCCCTCGCGGGCCCCCGCCGCCGGGGCGGGGGACTGGCCCGCCGCGCCGCTGATGCGGGCGGGGGCGGCGTCGTGGGTGGCGTCGGTTGCCATCGGCTTTTAGCTTCCTGTCGGGGTGTCGGTGCGGGCCACGGTGAACAAGGTCACCTCGCCGCCGCCGGTGCGGCGTGCCTGGCGGGTGCCGGCCCAGGTGATGAGCATCAAGACGATCCAGGTGACGAACAGCGCGCCCAGGGAGGCAGCCACGGACGTCGCGGCGTCGGTCTGGTCGAACTGGACGATCCACACCGGGAACGTCTCGTACAGGTCGAGGCTGGCCATGGTGAACTCGCCCAGCACGAGGGCGATGATCAGCACGGTGGCCGACAGCATCGCGGTGCGCAGGTTGGGCAAGATGACCCGCCACAAGGTGGCGCCCCAGCCGGCGCCGAGCGACCCGGCCGCCTCGGTGAGGGTCTTGACGTCCAGGGCGCGCAGCCCGGTGTCGATGGCGCGGTAGGCGAACGGCATGGCCAGGATGACGTATTCCAGGGCCAGCAGCCACGGGGTCGCCTTCAGGCTGCCGGGGGCGACCTGCAGCACCCCGACGATCAGCACCACCGGGGGGATCACGATCGGCAAGATGGTGATGCCCTCCAGCAGGCGGCGCAGCCGCGGCAGCCGCAGGTGCACGTAGACCGTGGTCGGCACCATCAGCGCCAGCGTGATCAGCGTCGTCACGATGGCCAGCCGGACCGACAGCCACAGCGCGTCGGTGAACCCGGTCCGGCTGAAGACCGAGCCGTAGGCCTTGATCCCGGCGAACCGCAGCGCCGCGTACAGCGGCAGCAGGAAGTAAATGCCCGCCACGGCCAGGATCGCCCACCGCCAGGCCGGGAGCCGGCCCCGGCGGGCCCGGGCCGGCGCGGAGGCGGGGCGCGCGGGCGGGGCCTGGGTTACCGCAGCCATCTCGCGGCCCTCCGCTGCAACAGGGCGTAGGCGGTCATGACGATCGCGATGATGACGATCATGCCCAGGGCCAGTGCCTTTCCGGCGTTCTCCTGCCCGGCGATGACGTTGCCGTTGAGGAACGAGCCGATCTGGATGGAGGTCAGCGGGATGGTGCCGCTGGTCAGCGCCTCGGCGGTGGCGTAGGCGGACATGGAGCTGCCGAACAGCAGCAGCACGCAGCCCAGGAACGAGGGGAACAGCACCGGGCCGCCGACGTGGCGCCAGTACTGCCACCCGCGGGCGCCCAGGTTCTCGGCCGCCTCCCGCCAGGCCGGGCGCAGGCCCTCCAGGGCGGGCAGGATGACCAGCACCATCAGCGGGACCTGGAAGTACAGGTAGACCAGCAGCACCCCGGCCAGGTTGTACAGCGTGAAGCCCCAGTCCCAGATGTGCAGCCCGATGTCGCCCAGCCAGCCGGTCACCAGGGCGGTCGAGCCGAACGAGGCGATGAACAAGAACGCCAGCGGCACCCCGCCGAAGTTGGCGAACACCCCCGAGGCGGTGATGACGACCTGGCGCAGCACCCGGCCCCGCTTCGCGGTGTAGATGGCGTAGGCGACCAGCAGGCCCAGGATCCCCGGGATGACCGAGGCCAGCACCGACAACAGCAGGGAGTTCTCGAAGCCCTGAAGGTAGACGCCGTGGGTCGCGGTGCCCAGGTTCGCGGTTGTCAGGGCGCCGGTGCCGGGGGCCTGGAACGCGCCCACGATGATCGCGATCACCGGGATGAGCAGCCCCAGCGCGACGTAGATGGCGAACGGGATCACCCCGGCGTACCGCGCGAGGGTAGCGCCGGCTGACTTCAGCGGCCCGGCCCGGGTCGGGGACGAGGCGGCGCCTGCCCCGGAGCCCGCGCGGGGCCCCGGGGCGGCGACCGTGTCGGTCTGCGGCACGTATCAGCCCTTAACGGTCGGCCACTGCTGGGTTACCAGCGTCTTAGCGGTGTTCTGCTGGGCGATGGTCGGCAGAAGCAGTTCGCCGGCGGGCGCGGGCGGCAGCGCCGCGTTCGCGGTCTTGTCCACCGTCCCGGCGGAGATGAGGGCCTGCAGCTCGATCGGCCGCGCGAATCCCTGCAGGAAGCCGTTCTGGCCGTCGACCGAGTACAGGTACTCCTCCCACAGCCGGGCGGCGGCCGGGTGCGGCGCGGTCTTGCTGATCGCCTGGTAGTAGTAGCCGGCATAAGCGGCGTCGGACGGGATGACGATCTTCAGGCTCGGCATCTTCGCCTTGACCCCGGAGGCCAGCAGGTAGTCCCACCAGATGAGGATCGGGGTCTGGCCGGACTGCATGGTCGCCGCGCTGCCGGTGGCCGGGACGAAGTTGCCTGACTGCTTGAGCTGCTTGAAGTAGGCGATGCCGGGAGCGATGTTATCGAGCGACCCGCCGTTGGACAGCGCCGCCGCGTACACCGCGGCCAGGGCCGCGCCCGCTGACGTGGGGTCGCCGTTGATCGCGACCTGGTTCTTGTAGACCGGGTTGAGCAGGTCCTTGAAGGAGGCCGGGGCGGTCTTTACCTTGGCCGGGTCGTAGCCGATCGCGATGTAGCCGCCGTAGTCGCCGTAGTAGTCGCCGCTGTCAACCTTGGCCGCGGCCGGGATGGAGTCCCAGGTCGCCACCTTGTAGGGCGCCCACAGGCCGGAGGTGTCACCGGAGTCGGCGAAGGCGCCGCCCACGTCGACGACGTCCGGTGCCCGGCTCTGGCCCTTGAGCTGCTTGATCGCGTTGACCTCGTCCTGGCTGGACCCGTCCGGGTTGGCGTCGGTGATCTTGATCCCGTACTTCTTGGTGAAGTTGTCCATCAAGACGCCGTAATTGGCCCAGTCGCGGGGCAGCGCGATGGCGTTCAGCTGCCCTTCCTTCTTGGCGGCGGCGACGAGCGCGTCCATGCCGCCGAAGCCGGCCGCTGAGGTGGCCGTGGACGCGTTGGCCGCGGCGCCGGAACTCCCGGTGCCGGAACCGCCGGCGGCGGTGCTGGAGCTGCTGGAGCCGCCGGAGCAGCCGGCGGCGAGCAGGATGCTCGCGATCGCGAGGCTAGCCGCGGCGATCGCCCTGGTTGCGCGCAAAGTTCCCTCCCACATGCAAACCACCTTGTCCCGGCTGGGAACAGGGCATACATAGTCATCTCACCTCAGGTGGTCAGGTGCATATCGTGGCAAGCCGACTTGAACGGAATGTTACTGACCTCTTAACCCGAAGCCGTCTTTCCGGTTAACGAGGGAGTTCCCGGGCGTGGCCCCTGACAACGATTACCGGCTGACACCGCGATGCCTTGGACTAAGCCGGGCGGGTGCCGCTGGCGCCGACGAGGCTGGCGGCCTGGGCGAGGAACTCCGCGCAGCGGGCGAAGGTCCGCGCGATGTCGCGCCCGGACAGCCGGGCCTGGTAGGCGCGGTACCTGCTCATCTCCCACTGGCGGGCGGCCGGGGCGAGCGCGGTGAGCTGGGGCTCGGGCAGCGGGTTCCATATCCAGCTGACGGTGCCGTCATCGCTGCCGTCATCGCCGGCTGCGGGGCGGACGAACTCGGCGGGGCCGACTCCCCGGCCGAGCTGGTTGCGGACGTAGCGCAGGCCTTCCAGGGCTTCTTCGGTCTTCCGCCGATGGATGGCCTTGTCCGCGAGGGCCTTCTCGTACTCGCGCGAGTGGTAGCGGACCAGGGTCGCGTCGACCAGGGTGACCCACCACACGGCCTCGCCCACGGCCGCCGCCAGGCGGGACTGGTCCCAGCCCCCGGTGGCGGCGAGCCGCCCGGCGGACTCGGCCATGGCGGTGACGGACCAGTCGATGGCGACGGCGGGGGCGGCGGCCAGGCCGGCGTGCTCCCGGTTCCAGGCCATCCGGCACCGGGGCGAGCAGAAACGGGCGTGCTCGCGCCGGGGGACGAACGACGTCCCGCACTGCGCGCACTCCCGGTTTTCGGCCATCGCTCGATGGTATGCCGGCTGGCCGATGTGTCCGGTCATCACGGCTACCGGGCAGGCGCTCCGCGACAGGCGAGTGGCGTACCTGGCCGGGCTAGCGGCCGGCTAACGTTCCCGCCTCATCCGGATGGCCCGCCCAGGCGGGCGGTGACCCGGTAGCCGGGCGGCGGCCGCCGCAGGAGGCGACCAGGGAGTCCGCGAGGATCGCGGCGTCCGCGTCGGCCACGTCTGACAGCGGGAGCCTGCGCTCGCTGTCCCCGGCGACGAGAGCGCGGGCGTAAAACTCATCCGGTCGCAAGGCCATGGGCGAAGACTAGCCAGCCACGACCACTGGGGCCACCGTGCCCTTCAGGCGAGACTTTCTCGTTCCACGTCAGCCCTGTTCGCGTTGGCCCCAGGGGGAGCCGTACTCGGTGAGCAGGTCGAGGAACGGGCGGGGGGGCAGGGCCTCGGGACCGAGGACCCCCGTGCCGGACCAGGCGCCGCAGGCGAGAAGCTCAAGGGCGATGACCGGGTTGACAGCGGTCTGCCAGACGACGGCCTGGGAGCCGTACTCGCGCATCGACCACTGGTTATCGACCACGTGGTAGAGGTAGACCTCTCGGGGCTGGCCGTCCTTAGTCCCCTTCACCCAGGTGCCAGCGCAGGTCTTGCCGGTCATCCGGTCGCCAAGGGCGGCCGGGTCGGGCAGGCAGGCGGCGACCACGTCGCGCGGGGACACCCGCACCGCCCCGTCCTCGCCGGGCACGGTGACCGGGGCGGTAGCGTCAAGCCCGAGTGCGTGCAGCGTCTTCAGCTTCGCGATGAAGTCGTCGCCGAGGCCGTACTTGAAGGTCACCCGGCGCGCGTCCACCCAGCGGGGGATCAGCAAGACCTCCTCGTGCTCGACGTTCACGCACTCCACCGGCCCGATGCCCTCCGGGAAGTGGAAGACCTCCGGCTCGCTGAACGGCGCGGTGGTGAACCAGCCGCGGCCCTCCTCATAGACCACCGGCGGGTTAAGGCACTCCTCGATCGTGGTCCAGATGCTGAAGGTGGGGGCGAAGTCGTAGCCCTCGACGGTCAGGCTAGCGCCGTCACGGACGCCGATCTCCGCGATCTCGTCGAAGAGCTCATCGGCGGCGTACCTGGCGAACACGTCGGACAGGCCCGGCTCGACGCCCATCCCGACCAGGGCCAGGCGCCCCGACTCCTCCCAGGCGCGCGCTAGCCCGAACTGCTCGTCGCCGAGCTTCACCCCGCATTCCTCGTACGGCCGCGAGGCATGCGGGGCCGACAGGGACATCGCCATGTCCATGTAGTGCGTGCCCGCGGCCAGGGCCGCGTTGAACAGGGGCATCACGAAGCGGGGATCAGTGGCGTTGAGCAGGATCTCGCACTGGTTCTCGGCGAGCAGGCGCCGCACCGCGTCCGCGTCCGAGGCGTCCACGCGCCGCGCGCTGAACCGGTCGCCGCGTGCCCCCAGCGCGGCGACGGCCGCCTCCGCGCGGGAGAGGTCATAGTCGGCCACGACCATGTCCGTCAGGAAGCCCCTGCGCGCCGCGATACGGGTTACCGCGGTTCCGACACCCCCCGCGCCCACCAGCAGTACTCGCATGTAAGAGCCTTCCTCTCCGAGACGGCGCGCCCGTCGGGGAGGCCTCAGCATTCCACGACGTTGAGGGCGAGGCCCCCGCGGGCGGTCTCCTTGTACTTATCCTTCATGTCGGCCCCGGTCTCGCGCATCGTCTTGATCGCCTTGTCCAGGGACACGTGGTGGCGACCATCTTCGCGCACCGCCAGGCGGGCGGCGGTGATGGCCTTGATCGCGGCGACCGCGTTGCGCTCGATGCACGGGATCTGCACGAGGCCGCCGACCGGGTCGCAGGTGAGGCCGAGGTTGTGCTCGATCCCGATCTCGGCCGCGTTCTCAACCTGGAGGGGGGAGCCGCCGAGTACCTCGGCGAGCCCGCCGGCCGCCATGGAGCACGCCGACCCGACCTCGCCCTGACAGCCCACCTCGGCGCCGCTGATCGAGGCGTTCTCCTTGAACAAGGTGCCGATTCCCGTGGCCACCAGCAGGAACCGGACGATCCCGTCCTCGTCGGCGCCGGGAACGAAGTCCAGGTAATAGTGCAGGACGGCCGGGATGATGCCCGCCGCGCCGTTGGTCGGCGCGGTGACGACGCGGCCACCGGCGGCGTTCTCCTCGTTCACGGCCAGCGCGTGGAGGGTCACCCAGTCCGCGGCCGCGAACGGGTCGGCGTGGTCGGCTCGCTCGGTGAGCTGGCGGCGCAACGCGCTGGCGCGGCGGCGGACCTTCAGGCCGCCGGGAAGCACCCCTTCGGCCCGCGACCCTGCCTCGGCGCACTCCCGCATGACCCGCCAGATCTCGAGCAGGCCGTCGCGCACCTCCTGTTCAGGCCGGCGGGCGCGCTCGTTGCGGAGCACGATGTCGCTGATCGCCAGCCCGGTGCGCTCGGCGTGCGCCAGCAGTTCCGCGCCGGTGGTGAACGGGAACGGAACCGGCAGCGGGTCCGGTACGAGGCCAGGTCCCCCGGCGAGCGAGCGCGCGGCCTCGTCGACGACGAACCCGCCGCCGACGGAGTAGTAGGTGCCGCTGGCGAGCTCGGTGCCATCGCCCGCCGAGGCGAGGAACGTCATGGCGTTGGAGTGGAACTCCAGCCGCTTGCGCCGGTGCAAGATGACGTCCCGGCCGGGGTCGAAGCCGATCTCGTGCGCCGCGAGCAGCGTCAGCCGGCCGCTCTCCTGCGCGCTGGCGAGCAGCCGCTGGGCGTGCTCGGGCTCTACCGTGTCCGGCATCTGGCCCGACAGCCCCGCGACCACCGCCTTGACCGTGCCGTGGCCGTGGCCGGTCGCGCCGAGGGACCCGAAGAGCTCCACCCGGACCGCCGCGGTGGCCGCGAGCGTGCCCTCGTGCTCCAGCTGGCGCGCGAACAGGCACGCGGCGCGCATCGGTCCCACCGTGTGCGAACTGGAGGGGCCGATGCCGATCTTAAACAGGTCAAAGGCACTGATCGTCATCGTTTGGAGCTACCCTTCGCCAACTCACCGCATGTCGGCTGGGCCAGCTATCCTCGATGAAACGCACCGGAAAGGCCCGCGATGATGACCCCTTCCGCATCTGCTGGCACCGACCTGCCGATTGCCGCACTGCTGCGCGACCGCCTCGATCACTGGGCCCGCGTGCGGCCCGGGGACACCGCCGTGACCTTCGGCGCGCAGGCCTTCAGCTGGGGGCAGTGGCGCGAGCGGATCCTGCGGCTGGCCGGCGCGCTGCGCGCCGCCGGGGTGCGCCACGGCGACCGGGTGGCCGTGCTCGACCTCAACCACCTGGCCACGATCGAGGTCACGCTGGCCGCGTCCGCGCTGGGGGCGGCCACGGTCCCGGTGAACTTCCGGCTGAGCGCGGAGCAGGTCCGCTACATCCTCGAAGACTCCCGGCCGGTGATCCTCTTCCACGGGGCCCAACTGGCCGAGGTCGCGGCCGCCGCCGGAGCGGACACCCTCGTCCCGAGGCGGATCGTCATCGGCGGGGACGACGAATACGAGCCGTTCCTGGCGGCCGGGCAGCCCGACGAGGGCGCGGACGCCGGCCCGGACGACGTCTGCCTCGTGATGTACACCTCCGGGACCACCGGCCGCCCCAAGGGCGCCCAGCTCACCCACCGCGGCGTGAACGCGCACGGCGCGGCCTGCTGCGCCGCGATGTCGCTGGGCGCGGATAGCACCATCGTGGTCGCCATGCCGCTATTCCACGTGGGCGGCTCGTCCTACGCCCAGGTCGGCATCCACGGCGGCGCGCGCATGATCTTGCTGCGCGAGCCCGCTCCGGCCGCGCTGTTCGGCGCGGTCGCCAGCGGGGCGACGCACACCTTCATCGTCCCGGCCATCATCCACGGCATCCTCGCGGCGGGAGAGCAGGCGATCGCCGCCTTCAGCGGCCTGAAGTCGATCAGTTACGGGGCCGCGCCGATGCCGGTGCCGATGCTTCGGCAGGCGCTGGACGCGTGGCCGGAGACCGACCTGGTCCAGGTCTACGGGATGACGGAGATATCCGGGGTGGCCACCTTGCTCACCGCCGAGGCGCACCGCGATAGCGCCCACCCGGAGCGGCTGGCCTCCGGCGGTCTGCCCCTGCCCGGCGTGGAGGTCCGGGTCGTCGACCCGCTGACGCTCAAGGACGTCAAGCCCGGGGACAGAGGCGAGATCTGGCTGCGCTCGGCCCAGGAGATGCGCGGCTATCTCAACAAGCCGCGGGCCACCGCCGAGGCGAAGACCGCCGACGGCTGGATTCGCTCCGGCGATATCGGGCGCGTGGACGACGCCGGCTTCGTCTACGTCCTGGACCGGGTCAAGGACATGATCATCACCGGTGGTGAGAACGTGTACGGCCCCGAGGTGGAGAGCGTGCTCAGCGCCTGCCCGGGCGTGAGTGAGGGCGCGATCATCGGGATCCCCGACGAGCGCTGGGGCGAGGCGGTCAAGGCCGTCGTCGTTCCCGTGCCGGGGGCGGAGGTCTCCGCCGCGGACGTCATCGCCTTCTGCCGCGCCCGGCTGGCCCACTACCAGTGCCCCACCTCGGTTGACTTCGTCGAAGACCTGCCGCGCAACGCGACGGGCAAGGTGCTCAAGCGGGCATTGCGCGAGCCTTACTGGGCCGGCCGGGAACGGGTCATCTGACCCGCCCGCGGGCATCACCCCGAAGGGGGTATTGCGGGATCCTCGAGCGCGGCCTCGATGTCGTACCCGAACGCGCCCGCCACGCCGGGCGCGGCCGCGACAACCCGGCCGAGGCCGATCACCGGGGCGACGGCCAGCAGAACGCCTGTCACCTCCTCCTCGGTCGCGCCGGCCGCCAGCGCCTTGCTGGCGCTCCATTCCAGGCACACCTCTGGTGAGCCAATCGCCGCCAGCGCTCCTACCCGCACCAGCGCCGCGACCTTCGAATCCAGGACGTGGGCACCGGGAACCTGGCCAAGGACGAGCCCGGCCTGATCGCTGGCGAATCCTTCATCGATGATCGCCAGCCTGCGCAGGATCTCCTGGTACGTCACCGCCTAGCCCTCACGGTCTCCGTCCCCCCGGGTGTGACTGCCTGCCCGCCCTGGCGGGTCCATCACTTCCATCATGGTGACTGGAGGCGACGTCCGCATCGCTCTGACCTGGGTATCTGCCGGACTTGCCGGTTCAGGTGGCGCGGCTGGCTAACCGCCGAGGAGCCCCATCGCGGTTGCCTTCCGCACCGCGTCGTCGCGAGAGCAAACGCCCAGCTTCCGGTAGATCGCCTTGATCTCGGTCTTGACCGTGTGGACGGAGATGAACAGCCGCTTCGCGATCATGTCGGCGGTCAGGTGCGTTTGCAGGTAGGGGAGCAGGCGCAGCTCGGCCGGGGTGAGCGGCGGGGTGGCCGGCCCCGGCGCGGCGCTGGAGGCCAGGGCGCGGCGGAACTCCTCGGCCTCGCCGAGGAGGGCGCCGAGGGCTGGCCGCTGGGCCAGGACGTCGTCAACCTCGCGCAGGAGCTGGCGGGCGGTCCCCAGGTCGGTGAGCGCGAGGCACACCTGGGCGAGCTGCAGCCGCAGCCGGACGGCCAGGCACGGCAACAGGTAGGTAGCGGACAGGCGGGCTCGCATCGCCCGGGCCAGCTGCTGGCGCGCTTCCTTCCGGTTGCCGTAGTGCAGCGAGAGCCTGGCCGCCGCGGGGAAGGCCGCGATGCTGGTCATGTAGTCGTGCAACCGGCTGCCTTCGATCGTGGCCAGCGCCAGCTCCAGCCGGCTGGCCGCCTCCTGCCACTGTCCACGGTCCATGGCTAGCCACGCGAGCTGGGCTTCACACCCCGGTATCGTTTCGAGGTTGCCGTTTTGATCAGCTGTCGCGGACGCTTCGGCGAAGGCGGCGCGAGCCTCATCGAGGTGCGCGGCGAGCAGGTGCGCTTCGCCGAGCTCCCACAGCGCCGTGTCGCGCCATGGGCTCCAGGGGGGCTCCTGGGCCACCGCGAAGGCGGCGTCGGCCATCATCTGCTCAGGGCCGTCGGCGCACATGGCGGCCCGCAGCATGGCGCGGGTCGAGTCGAAAGAGGCGGAGCCATCCCCGGGCATGCCGTCGAACGCGGTAGCGTCCACGATGGCCGCCCACCGCGCGGCCTCGGTCGTATCGCCGGTCACCACGCATCCCCAGCACCGTTGCACCGCCAGGGGCGGGTAACCCTCGATGTCCGCGTCGCCGATCGCCCGCAGCCAGCGCTGCAGGGTGGAGAACCGCCCGGCCATGTAGGTCGGATGGGCCAGCGCGGTTACCAGGCGCAGGGTGCGGTCCCGGTCGGGGGTGCGCAGCAGGTGCTCGACGGCCCGCGCTGGCGACCCACTGGCCTCATACCAGTCGGCGGCTCGCTCGTGCAGCGTCGCGATGATGCCGGGCTCGGTGCGGCGGAGCTCGCCGAGCAGGAACTCCCGGAACAGCGTGTGATAGCGGAACCATTCCCGCTCGCGATCCAGCGGCGTCAGGAACAGGCTGTGCGCCTCCACCCGGCGCAGGTGAATGCCCGCCGCGGAGGACCCCAGGATCGCCTCGCACAGCGGAGCGCAGAGCTCATCGAGCGCGGCCGTCCGGCGCAGGAACCGCTGGATCGCCTTCGGCTGGCGCAGCAGGGCCTCGCGGTACAGGTAGTCGGCCACGTACCGGTCCTCACCGGTGAGGGCCTGCACCTGGCCGGGCCCCTGCTTGGCGATCAAGGCAGCGAGGTAAAGCCCGGCCGGCCAGCCCTCTGCCCGGTCGGTCACCGTGGCCGCCAGCTCCGGGGTCACGCTGACGTGCGCGTTCGCGAAGATCTGGCGCGCGCCGCTCGCATCGAGAGCCAGCTCCCCGGCCTCGACCTCCAGCGCGTCTCCCGCGGCCCGCAGCCGGGGCAGCTCGGGCTGCTCGTCACGGCTGGTGGCGGCCAGCTGGGATCCCCGGGGAATCGCCGAGAGCACCATCCCGAGCACGTCATGGCAGGCCGGTGACTGCAGCTCGTGGACATCGTCCATCATGAGGACGAACGGCTCGGGGCTGGCGCGGAACTCCGCCGCTAGCCGCGGCGCGGCCCGGCCCAGCACCGACACGCCCTGGCCGCGCATGTCCAGGACCAGGTCATTGCCGCCCAGGCCGGCGCGGCAGTACGCGGACGCCACCGAGGCGAGCAAGGTGCCCGGGTCGTCGTCGAAGGGGTCCAGCGACAGCCAGGCCACCCGGCGATCCTCCGCGGCGGCCCACTGCGCCAGGAAGGTCGACTTGCCGTAGCCGGCCGGCGCCGTGACCGCGACAAGCCTGCAATCGCTGGACCGGGCCGCGTCGACGAGGGCGCCGCGGTCAACCGTGCCCGGACGAGGTTGCGGGACTGAAAACTTCGCGTCCAGCAGCAACTGGCCGAGGTCAGCCGCTGGCGTGGACGCGTCGCGGGTGTCCGCTGTCACCGTGGAATCCTCATTGCTCTAGACCATCGCCCGCGCTTGGCGCTCAGGCGGTGGTCCTCCCCCCATTAACTGCGATTTTAGCTCCCGCCCTCGCCGAGCCCTTCACGTAGTCGCTGGTAGGGGCCCCCGGCGTGGCGGAGCTGGCGATGGCAGCCCCGCTCGGTGACCCGGCCGTGGTCGAGGACCACGATCTCGTCGACCTGGTCCAGCCCGTCAAGGTCATGGGTGATGAGCAGGACGGCCCGGCCTTCGGTGGCGGCCAGCAGGTCGGCGGTGAGCGCCCGGCGGGCGGGCGGGTCCATGTGCGCGGTCGGCTCGTCGAGGATCAGCAGCGGCGGGCTGGCCAGGAACGCGCGGGCCAGCGCCAGCCGCTGCCGTTCACCGCCGGAAACGGCGGCCCCGCGGGTGCCGACCGGGGTGTCCCACCCCTGGGGCAGGGAGGCGATCCACGGCAGCAGCCGGGCGCGGGCGGCGGCGGCATCCAGTTCCTCGTCGCAGGCGCCTGGCTTGGCCAGCCGCAGGTTGTCGCCGATGGTGGCGTCGAACAAGTGCGGATCTTGGGGGCATCCGCTGATAACCGACCGGACGTCGTCGGCGGCGTAGCTGGCCAGGTCGTGGCCGTTGAGCAGTGCGGTGCCCGCGGTCAGCTCACGCAACCGCATCAGCACCGCGGCGACGGTGGACTTGCCGGCGCCGTTCGCGCCGATCAGCGCCACCCGCCGCCCGGGCGGCAGGTCCAGGCTGACCCGGTCCAGGGCAGGCGGGCCGCCCGGCGGGTACACCACGGTGGCATTCCGAAGCTGGATGCCGAACGGGCCGGGTGGCAGCGGCCGCGGCCGGGACGGCTCGCGGACGGGGTCGGGCAAGTCGGTGACCAAGGCGATCCGGCTGGCGGCGACCCGGGCCTGCCCGAGCTGGATGGCGGCGGCCGGCAGCGCGGTGACCGCCTCGAACGCGGCCAGGGCAGTCAGGGTGAGGACCGCCAGCGGCACCCGGGACAGCGAGCCGGCCCCGGTGGCGGCCACGCCCAGCAGCAGGACCGCCCAGACAGTGAGGCCGGTGACCGCGCTCATCAGCCCAGCGCCCAGGGCGCAGGCCGTCGCGGTCCGGCGGTCGGCCTGGGTCAGTTCGGCGTCGGTGGCGTCCGCGTCGGCCAGGGCGGCATCCGCGGCGCCGAAGGCATGCAGGTCAGCCGCCCCGTCGAGGAGCTCGGTGACGCTGGCGGCGAGCTTGCCGCGCGCCGGCGCGGCCGCCCGGGCGGCCTTCCGGGCGGCGACGGCCCCGGCCAGCGGCACCACGATGCCGGCCGTGAGCAGCCCGGCCGCGAGCACCCCGGCGGCCGGGGCGAGGATGAACAGGCACGCGGTCACCGCGGCCCCGCCGACCAGGGCGGCGGCCAGCAAGGGAGTGACGCCGCGGATGAACAGGTCCTGCGTGGCGTCCACGTCCGAGACGAGCCGGGTGAGCAGGTCCCCGGACCGGAACACCGCCACCCCGCCGGGTGCGAGGGCCTCCAGCCGCCGCCAGATCGCCAGCCGTACCTGGCCCAGCACCCGGAAGGCGACGTCGTGGGAGGCCAGCCGCTCCAGGTAGCGGGACACGCCACGGCCGACGCTCAGCGCGCGGACCGCGACCACCGCCACCGATATGGCCAGGATCGGGGGGTGCTGAGAGGCCCTGGCGAGCAGGAACCCGGACAGGGCGAGCAGGGCGGTGCCGCAACCGGTGGCCGCCGCGCCGGCCGCCGCCGCGCCCAGCAGCCTGCCCCGCAATGGCCGGGCCATCGCCAGCAGCCGCAGCAGCGGCGGCCGCCTGTCCCGGGCCAGGCTAGCGGGCACGGGGCCGGCGCTCACCGGATGACCGCCCCGGCGAGCGGGCTGGCCGGCCGGGAGGCCGGCTCCGCGCGACGGTCACCGCCCACGGTGATCACCTGGCTGGCGCCAGCCAGTCCCGGGACCCGGTGAGTGGCCACGATGATCGTGCGCCCGGCGAGCGGGCCGCGGATCGCGTCGTCGATCGCGGCGGCGGCGTCCGGGGCGAGGTGGGCCGTTGGCTCATCGAGCAGCAGCAGCGGAGCGTCCCGCAGGAACGCACGGGCCAGGGCGAGCTGCTGGCGCTCCCCGGCCGACAGCCGGGCGGCCTGCTCGTCCAGCGGGGTGTCATAGCCGTGCGGGAGCGCCTCGACGAAGGCGGCCGCCCCGGCTAGCCGGGCGGCGTCCATGATGGCCGCGCGGGAGGCACGGGGCTGGCCGAGGGAGATGTTGTCGGCCACTGACCCCTGGAACAGCCGGGGGTGCTGGGGAACCCAGGCGATCTGGGCGCGCCACTGGCCGGCCGGGATGGCGGCCAGGTCGGTTCCGCCGGCCCGGGCGATGCCCGAGCCCGCGTCGACGAACCTCAGCAGCAGCCGCAGCGCGGTGGACTTGCCGGTCCCGCTCGCCCCGATGAGCGCGATCAGCTCACCGGGGCCGATGTCCAGGTTGAGCCCGTCCAGGGCCGGGCGGTCACTGCCCGGGTACGCCACGGTTACCCCGGCCAGGCTTATCGTGGCCGAGCGGAGGTCGGGGACCGGTGCCGCGGCCCCCGGCGGGGCGGTGCCCCGGACGGCGGTGCCCGTGACGGCGGTGCCCGTGACGGCGGTGCCCCGGACGGCCCGCGCGGGCAGGGGCGTATCCAGGATGGCGAAGATGGTCTCGGCGGCGGCGGTGCCCTCCGCGCTGGCGTGGTACTGGGCGGCCACCGCCCGCAACGGCAGGTACGCCTCGGGGGTAAGCAGCAGCACCAGCAGCGCCGCCTGGTAGGGCAGGTGCCCGTACAGCAGCCGCAGTCCCGTCTCGACCGCGACCAGGGCGGTCGCCAGGGCGGCGGACAGCTCAAGGACCAGCGCGGAAAGGAACGCGATGCGCAGCGTCGCCATGGCCGCGGACCGGTGCTCGCTGGTCACGGTGGCGATTACCCCCTCCTGGAACTTCGCCCGTCCGAATGCCTTCAGCGTCGGCAGGCCCTGCACGACGTCCAGGAAATGGCCGCCCAGCTGGGCTAGCAGCCGCCACTGGCGGCGCGTGGCCGCCTTGGTGTGCAGGCCGACCAGGGCTGCGAACAGCGGGATCAGCGGCAGCGTGACCGCGATGACCACGCCGGAGACCCAGTCGGTGGCGATCACCGTCGCCACCACCGCCGCCGGGACCAGCACCGACAGCACCAGCTGGGGCAGGTACCGCGCGAAGTAGGGATCCAGCCCGTCCAGTCCCCGGGTCGCCTGGGCGCCGACCTGGCCGGGCCGCGGCCCGTCAGCCGCGGCGGGCGCCAGGCGCAGGCAGTGCCCGATCAGCTTGCGGCGTAGCTGTGACTTCACCCGCGCCGCGGCCCGCAAGGCGGCGGCTTCCCCGCCGTAGGCCGCGACCGCCCGGGCCGCCACCACGCCGAGCAGGAGGAGCAGGGTCCCGGCGAGGGCCCGGCCCCCGGTGCCGAGCGCGGCGGCGGCCAGCGCGCGGGCCAGCAGCGCGGCCTGGGCCACGATGAGTCCGGTGACGGCCAGGCCGAGCAGCACCGCGAGGATCAGGCAGGTCCGGGCGGCCCGGGCATGCCGCAGCAGGCGGGGGTCGGCGGCCCTCATCGCGTCGCGGGGTCAGGCCGCCGGGTCGTACCAGGTGTCTCCGGCGGGCAGCAGCCGGTCGGCTTCCCTGGGCCCCCAGCTGCCCCGGGAATAGGGGTGCAGGGGGACGGCGTCGCCGAGTATCGGGTCGACGATCCGCCACATGGCCTCCACGGTGTCCTGGCGGGCGAACAGCCACCGGTCCCCGTCCAGGGCCGCCCCGATCAGCCGGTCATAGGCGCGGATGTCCGAGCCCGGCTGCTGGGCGAAGGAAAGCTCCTCAGCCTGCGGCTCCCACCCGGCGCCCGGCTTCTTCCCGTGCAGCGTGAAGCAGACCTGCGTCTCCGGCCAGATCCGGAACCGCAGCGTATCCTCGGGAAGGGCGGGCTCGATCCCGAACACGTCCTTCGGCGGCGCCTTCAAGGTGATGGCGACCTCGGTGGCGGTGACCGGCATGGTCTTGCCGGCCCGGATCAGGATCGGCACCCCGGCCCAGCGCCAGGTGTCGGCGGTGATCCGGACCGCGACGAAGGTCTCCACCGATGACGCCGGGTCGACGCCGTCGACCTGGGAGTAGCCCTCGTACTGCCCCCGCACCGTGTTCTCCGGCGATAGCGGGCTCAGGCCATTCACCACGGCCTGCTTGGCGTCCCGCCAGAACTGCAGGCCGGTCCCGGCCGGCGGCTCGGCCAGCACGGTCGCCAGGACCTGGAGCATGTGGTTTTGCAGCACGTCCCGGGTGGCGCCGGTGCGGTCGTAGAACCGGCCGCGGTCGGAGACGTCGAACGCCTCGGCCATGGTGATCTGGATGCTGTGCACGTAGTTCCGGTTGAGGAGCGGCTCGATGGCCGTGTTGGCGAACCGGACGAACAGCACGTTCTCCACCGGGTCGAAGGCCAGCCAGTCATCGACCCGGAAGATGGACTCTTCGGGGAAGTACCGGTGCATCGTGTCGTTGAGCTCCCGCGAGCTGGCCAGGTCGGTGCCGAAGGGCTTTTCCACCATCACCCGGGCGCCGGCGCTCCGGCCGACGGTGGCGATGCCCTGGGCGATCCGCCCGAACAGCACCGGCGGCACCTCCAGGTAGTACAGCACCCGCTGGCCGGCGCCGACCTCCTCGGACATGGCCTTGTAGGTGGCGTCGTCGCCGAGGTCCCCGTCCACGTACCGCAGCAGGCTCAGCATCTTGACGGCCGCCGGGTCAGCCGGGTCCATCCCGTTGAGCTTCAGCGACGCGGCCGCGTAGTCGCGGAACTGCCCCAGGCCCCAGCCGCTCTTCGCCACCCCGATCACCGGGACGTCGAGGATGCCGCGTTTGACCAGCCCAACCAGCGCGGGGAACGTCTCCAGCTTGGCCAGGTCCCCGGTGGCACCGAAGATGACCAGCGCGTCAACTTTCTCGGACATGTGATCCCTCCTGAGCAGGAATTTCCGGTCGAGGCTCGGGCACCTCCGCGCGGGGCGGCGCGGAGGTGAAGTCGCTGGCGCTGACCCGCTGGCGGAACACGTAGTAGGTCCATGCCTGGTAGATCAGCACCAGCGGCAGGAAGACGACGACCACGATGGTCATCGCCTTGAGCGCGTACGGGGCGGACGCGGTGTTGTGCACGGTGAGGTTGTAGGCGGGGTTAGTGGAGGAGACCATCACGTTTGGGTACAGGTCCACGAAGATCGTGATGACCAAGGCCGCGATGGTGACCGCGGTGGCGGTGAACGCGAAGCCATCGCGGCGGTCGTAGACCAGCCACGCCGCGGCGAGGACGGCCAGGATGGCTACCAGCTCGATGACGTTGAGGAAGAACGTGCTGCTGGCGGTCACGTGCGTCCAGATGATGAAGCCGATGACGAAGGCGGCGGTCACCGGCGCGACGAGGCGGCCGGTGGCCCGGGCGCGCTCGTGCATGCCGTCGGTGGTCTTCAGCGACAAGTAGGTGGCGCCGTGCAGCAGGCAGGCCAGGACGAGGGTGACCCCGGTGAAGACCGCGTACGGCTGCAGCAGGTCCCAGAATGAACCGGTGTAGTCCTGGCTGGCGTTGATCGGCAGGCCGTGCAGCAGGTCGCCCAGCGCGATGCCGATCAGCAACGGAGCCAGCACGCTGCCCACGGTGAGCGCCCCGTCCCAGGTGCGGCGCCAGCGGGCGGCGTCGCGCTTGCCCCGGTACTCGAACGCCACGCCGCGGATGATCAGCGAGCCCAGCAGCAGGGCCATCGCGAGGTACAGCCCGGAGAACATGGTGGCGTACCAGCCGGGGAACGCGGCGAACATGGCGGCCCCGGCCACGATCAGCCACACCTCGTTGCCGTCCCACAGCGGCCCGATCGCGTTGATCGCGGCCCGGCGGCCGGCCTCGCCGGTGCCGACCACGCCGTGCAGCATGCCGACGCCGAAGTCGAACCCCTCCAGGACGAAGAACCCGGTCCACAAGATCGCGATGACGATGAACCAGAACGGCACGAAGCTACTCATTGGCGGCCCTCCCTCAGTACTGGATGGCGGGCACTGGCGTGTCCGCGTCGGCCGGGGCGCGTGGCGGCGGGACCTGTTTGCGGGAGTACCGCAGCATCAACAGGAACTCGACGGTGCCGAGCGTGCCGTAGAGCAAGACGAATCCGATGAGGCTGATCCACAGCCAGGTGACGCTGACCGTCGGCGAGATCCCGTTCCTGGTCAGCATGATGCCCTGCACGATCCAGGGCTGGCGGCCGCTCTCGGTCAGCAGCCAGCCGGCCGTGTTCATCAGGAACGGGAGCACTGCGGCCCACACCGCCACCCACAGGAACACCCGGGAGGTGACGAGCGTCTTGCGGTAGATCGCCCACAGCCCCCACAGCGAGATCAGCAGGGTCAGCGCCCCCAGGTAGGCCATCGTCCGCATGCCCCAGTACTGGATGAACACGTTCGGCACGTAATTGCCGGGCCCGAACTGCTGGCTGTACTGCTGCTGCAGCGGGGTGAGCCCGATGACCTTCCCGTTCCAGTGGTTGGTGGCCAGCAGCGACAGCAGGTGCGGGACCTCGATGATCTGGGTCGGGGTGTGGTCGTTGTTGCCGCCGCCGATCTGGAACAGCGAGAACGAGCACGGCTGGCAGGTGGTCCACTGCGCCTCGGCGGCCGCGATCTTCATCGGCTGGTAGCGACCCTCGATCACGCCGAGCTCGTCGCCGATCAGCATGGTGAACATGATCGCGGGGACCAGCACGATCAGCGCCATCCGAGCCGAGCGGCTGAACACCCCCAGGTCCCCGCCGTGCCGCAGCTGCCACGCGGAGATGGCCAGCATGACCACGGCGCCGGTGGTCAGCGCGGCGAATATCACCTTGGCGTATCCCCAGACGAAGACCGGGTTGGTGAACACCGCCCAGATGTCGTTCAGCACCGGCTTGCCGCCGGACATGACATAGCCGACCGGGTGCTGCATCCACGAGTTGGCCGCCAGGATGAAGGCCGCCGACAGCATGCTGCCCAGCGCGACGAGCCAGATCGTCGCCAGGTGGACCCGGGGCGACAGCCTGTCCCAGCCGAACAGCCATAGCCCGAGGAACGTGGACTCCAGGAAGAACGCGGCCAGGCCCTCCATCGCCAGCGGGGCACCGAAGATGTTGCCGACCAGCCGGGAGTACGCCCCCCAGTTCATGCCGAACTCGAACTCCTGCACGATGCCGGTGACCACGCCGATCGCGATGTTGATGACCAGCAGGGTGCCGAAGAACCGGGTCAGCCGCAGGTACTCCTCGCGCCTGCTGCGATGCCACGCGGTCTGCAGCAGCGCGGTCAGGATAGCCAGCCCGATCGTGACCGGCACGAAGAAGAAGTGGTTGATCGAGGTGAAAGCGAACTGAATCCGCGCCAGATCAACGTTCATCAGCTGTCTCCGGTGATAGAGGACTCCGCCGATACGGGCGGCCCGTGCTGCCATCTCCCTGGCAGCCATCGTGAGCCGGGCGGGAGCGCCCGGACATCGCCCCGATGTGGGTATTGCCGGCGGCCGGGCACGGGAGGGACTGGCGGTTTTAGCTCAGATGAGGGGATGCCCCCGCCCCCGCCGGAGGCGATGGTGGGCCTATGACTGAGACCTATGACGTGATCATCGTCGGCTCCGGGGCCGGGGGAGGGACGCTCGCGCACGCCCTCGCCGGCTCGGGCAAGCGGATCCTGCTGCTGGAGCGCGGCGACTTCCTGCCCCGCGAGATGGACAACTGGGCCCCCAAGCCGGTGTTCGTAGACGGGAAGTACATATCCGCGGACACCTGGTTCGACCAGGACGGCAAGCCGTTCCAGCCGCAGGTCCACTACTTCGTCGGCGGGGCCACCAAGCTGTACGGCGCGGCCCTGTACCGCCTGCGCCCGGGGGACTTCGGCGAGATCAAGCACGCCAGCGGGATCTCCCCGGCCTGGCCGCTGTCCTATGACGACTTCGAGCCCTGGTACTCCAAGGCTGAGCAGCTGTATCAGGTGCACGGCAACGGGGGCGAGGACCCGACCGAGGGCCACCGCAGCCAGCCGTATCCCGCGCCGGCGGTCTCCCATGAGCCCCGGATCCAGGAGATATACGAAGACCTCGCCAAGGGCGGCTACCACCCGTTCCACGCCCCCTGCGGGATCATGCTGGACGAGGCCGACCGCCCCCGGAGCGCCTGCATCCGCTGCGCCTGGTGTGACGGCTACCCGTGCCTGGTCCACGCCAAGGCCGACGCCGAGGTCATCGCGGTCCGCCCGCTACTGGACCGCCCCAACGTCACCCTGCTCACCGGCGCCGAGGTCACGAGGCTGGAGACCGACGCATCCGGCCGCACGGTCACCGGGGTCGCGGTCACCCGGAACGGGGACCGCGAGGTCTATCACGGCGACATCGTGGCGGTGTCCGCCGGGGCCGCCAACAGCGCGAAGATCTTGCTCAACTCGGCCAGCGACGCTCACCCCCATGGCCTGGCCAACCGCTCGGACCAGGTCGGGCGCAACTACACGTTCCACAACTGCAAGGCCATCGTGGCCCTGTCCAGGGAGAAGAACGACACCACCTTCCAGAAGACGCTGGGCGTCAACGACTTCTACTTCGCCACCAAGGACTACGACTGGCCCATGGGCAACATCCAGATGGTCGGCAAGTCCAACGCCGAGGCCATGCGCGGCGAGCAGCCCGAGAAGACCATGTTCGCCCCCGGGTGGACCCTGTCCGACGTGGCCGCTCACGCGGTGGACTTCTGGCTCACGACCGAGGACCTGCCGGTGCCGGAGAACCGGGTGACCACCGACAAGGACGGCCACGTCCACCTGGCCTACTCGCCGACCAATGGCGAGGAGGCCGACCGCCTCTACGGTGAGCTGAAGAAGATACTCAACCACGTGGGAATGGCCGCGCACCACGTCCTGCGCAAGAACTTCTACGCGGACATGGACATCCCGCTGGCCGGCTGCGCGCACCAGGCCGGAACCTGCCGGTTCGGCGCCGATCCGGCCACCTCGGTCCTCGACGTCAACTGCAAGGCCCACGAGGTGGACAATCTCTACGTCGTGGACACCAGCTTCTTCCCCAGCATCGGGGCGGTGAACCCGGGGCTGACCGCGATGGCCAATGCCCTGCGGGTCGGTGACCACATCCTCAGCCGCATTGCCTGAGCCGTCCTACCGGAACCGGCTTGCCGGTCAACCCGATCGCGGCCTGGCCGCGGGCGCGCCTGACGGCTGCGTGCCCGGCGCGGGCGCGGGTGCCTGCCGGGGAACGCCTTGCGGCATCGCCGGGGAGCTCGCGGCGCCGCCGTAGAGTCCTGTGCCGCCGTAAAGCCTTCTGGCCGCCGCCGGGACGTCATCGATGGTGTAGGAGCGTTCCCGGCGCAGGTCCCGGGTGAAGGCGTACCACCAGCCGGTGAGCGCGCCGACCCGGTTGCGGTAGCCGGTGAGGAACCCGATGTGGATGAACAGCCAGGCCACCCAGCCCGCGAAGCCGCCGAAGTGCATCTTGGACACCGAGACGACGGCCCGGCCCCGGGAGATGTAGGCGGCTGAGCCGAGGTCGTGGTACCGGAAGGGCTTGTCATAGGTCTGGCCCTGCGCTTCCCGGCCGATCCGGCGCCCGGCGTACAGGCCGGTCTGCATCGCGACCTCCGCGACCCCGGGCAGCTTGTCCAGGCTCATCATGTCCCCCGCCACCACGATGTCGGGATGACCGGGCAGGGAAAGGTCGGGGCCGCACACCAGGCGTCCGGCCCGGTCCTGCTCGGCCCCGGTGGCCGCGGCCACCGCCGCGGCCAGCGGCGGCGCCGCCACGCCCGCGGTCCACAAGACGTTGCCCGCCGCATAGCGGGTCACCGTGCCGCCGTGATCCTTAGCCTGCAGGCCATCAGCGTCCACGTGGGTGACGATCGAGCCCATGTGCAGCTCAACGCCGAGCTTGCCGAGTTGCCTGGCGGCCATGGCGGAAAGCCTCGGGCCGAACATCGCCAGCGGGGCGCTGCCGCCGTCGAACAGCAAGACCCTGGCGTCCTCCGGCTTGATCCGCCGGTACTCACGGCGCAGGGTCTTGGTGGCGACCTCCCGGATCTGCCCGGCCAGCTCCACGCCGGTCGGGCCGGCGCCGACCAGCGCGAAGGTGAGCCAGCGGGCCCGTTCCTCTGGGTCGTCCGCGGACTCGGCCAGCTCGAACGCCCCGAAAACCCGCCGGCGGATCTTCAGCGCGTCCTCGATGGTCTTCATCCCGGGCGCGAAGGCGGCGTACTCGTCGTGCCCGAAATAGGACTGGCGGACGCCCGCGGCCAGGATGAGGTAGTCGTAGCCGAGCTCGATGGGCTCACCCAGCGGCCGCCGCGCCTGCACCCGGCGCTCGGCCGGGTCAATCCCGGTCACCTCGGCGATGACGAACTCGACGTTGTCGTGCTTCCTGAGCAGTTCGCGCAGGGGCATCGCGATCTTCCCCTCCGACAAGATGCCAGTGGCGCACTGGTACAGCAGCGGCTGGAACACATGGTGCTCAGCCCGGTCCAGCAGGGTCACCTGAACCGGCGCGCGGCTGGCCGCGCGCGCGGCGAACAGGCCCGCGAAGCCGCCACCAACGATCACTACCCGGCGGGCGCCTGATTCCTCGGCCATGGCTCACCGACCTCCCTATACGGCTGCCAGGATGCTGGCGACGGCCGTGGTGCCGTTCGCGTGCGTGGCGTGGCGGTCCAGCTCGCGGTTGAGGGTGATGGCGGCGTTGATGAGCGACAGGTGGGTGAAGGCCTGCGGGAAGTTGCCGAGCTGGTCGCCGGTGGCGCCGATCTC
>JAICYD010000082.1 GCA_025934375.1 Streptosporangiaceae bacterium
GCCGTCCGGGGCCTGCTGACAGGGCCTGGGAGCTGGCCGGCGAGGCGCACTACGTGCTGGACGGGGCGGCCGCCGACGTGCTGCTGGTCGTCGCCCGCACGCCCGAGGACGGGATCGGGCTGTTCGAGGTTGACCCGCGCGGCGATGGCGTCACCCGGATGGACGTCGCCGCCCTGGATGCCTCCCGCGAGCTGGCCGTGATCCGGCTGGCGGGCGCCCCCGGCCGTCGCGTCGGCGGCGACGCGGCCGGCCCGCTGGCGCTGGCCCGCGACTGGGCGTGCGTGGCGCTGGCCGCCGAGCTGGCCGGGGCGGCCGAGCGGGCGCTGGAGCTCACCGTGGACTACCTGCTGACCAGGGTGCAGTTCGGCCAGCCGATCGGCGGCTTCCAGGCCCTCCAGCACCGGGCGGCCGACCTGCACGTCCTCGTGGAATCGGCGCGGTCCCTGGTCCGGGCGGTGGCGGCGGGGGCTTCGGCAGCGCCGCAGGCGGACCGCGCGGAGCGCGCCGGCCAGCTGGCGCCGCGCGCGGCGGCCGCGAAGGTGTACTGCTCGGAGGCCCTCACCCAGGTCGCGAGCCAGATGATCCAGCTGCACGGCGCGATCGGCATCACCTGGGAGCACCGGGCCCACCGCTACTTCAAGCGCGCACACGGCGGCCGGTACCTGCTCGGCAGCCCGGACCGGCACCTGTCCGTCATCGCGGCCGACCTCATCTGCGACTCACTGGCCGATGACACCACCTGACATGGCACCGCTTGGGCCGCACGCACTGCAATCAGTGCATGCCCACGATCTACCGGGGCACCCGTTGCGTGCTGGCCGCGCCGGGTGCCCCGTCCTCGGCTGGCGGCTACTTCTCCACGTAGAACAGGCGCTTGTTGACGAACTCGTCGATGCCCAGCGGGCCGAGCTCGCGGCCGAACCCGGACCGCTTGGTGCCGCCGAACGGCAGGTCGGCGCCCTCCCCGGCCGGGGTGTTGACGTTGGCCATGCCGACCTCGAGTTGCTCGGCGACGGCGGTCGCCCGCGCCTCATCGGTGCTCCAGACCGCGCCGCCCAGGCCGAAGTCGACGACGTTGGCCAGCTTGACGGCCTCATCGTCGCTGCTGACCTTGTAGACGACGGCGACCGGGCCGAACAGCTCCTCCCGGTACGCCCGCATGTCCGGGGTCACCCCGGTGAGCACCGCCGGGGCGAAGTACGCGCCCCCCTCCTCGCCGAGCGTGCCGCCGACGTGCAGCGTCGCGCCCTTGCTGACGGCGTCCTGCACCTGGGCGAGCAGGTTCTCGGCCGCCTTGCGGGACACCATCGGGCTGTAGGACTTCGGGGAGTCGTCACCGGGATGGCGCGGCGTCGTCTTGGCGGCGCGGTTGACGAGTGCGGCGACAAAGTCGTCGTAGATGTCGTCCATGACGATCATCCGCTTGTTGGAGTTGCACGCCTGCCCGACGTTCTCCATCCGGGTGACCCACGCGGTCTTCGCGGCCTCCTCGACGTCATCGGTGTCGAGGATGATGTACGGGTCGGACCCGCCGAGCTCGAGGACGACCTTCTTGAGGTTGCGCCCGGCCGTCTCGGCGACCGCGGTGCCCGCGCGCTCGGAGCCGGTCAGGGACACGCCGCGCAGCCGGGGGTCGGCGATCATCGCGGCCACCTGCTCGTGGGTGGCGAAGATGTTCACGTACACGCCGTCCGGCACGCCGGCCTCGCGCATGATGTCGGCAATGGCCAGTGCCGAGGTGGGGCAGTTCTCGGCGTGCTTGAGGATCACCGTGTTGCCGGCCACCAGGTTCGGCGCGGCGAACCGGGCGACCTGGTAGTAGGGGTAGTTCCACGGCATGATGCCGAGCACCGGCCCGATTGGAAGGTACTCCACGCGGGCGCCGTCGTGGCCGGGCAGCGGCTTGTCGGCCAGCAGCGCCGGGCCGTTGTCGGCGTAGTAGCCGAAGATGTCGTTGCAGAACTCCGCCTCGCCGACCGCCTGGGCGGGCCGTTTGCCCATCTCCTTGGTGATCAGCGCGGCCAGGTCGGCGGCACGCTCGCCGAACAGCTCGCCGACGCGCTTGACGATCGTGGCGCGCTCGTGGACCGGGCGCTTCTTCCAGGCCGTGAACGCCGCGGTGGACGCCGCGAGGGCCTGCTCGACCTCGGCGTCGGTGGCGAACGGGAAGGTCTGCGTGACCTCACCGGTAGCGGGATCGGTCACCTGGTACGGCGGGGTCTGTGTCATTGCGTGCTCCTCGATGCGGTCCTCGATGGGCCGGGGCCCGGAAACTCTGGATGGCGGCGCCATCGGCGCCATCGCTGCTTATGAGCGTAGTAGCCGCGGCGGTGGCGTCCAGCAGGCCACCCCGCCGAATAGCTACCCAGGACCGGGCGCGGGTTAGCCCCTGACCGCGAACACGGAGCCGAGCAGGCTCGTCAGGGACCGGGCACAGTCCCCGCTGGGATCCCGCTGCGGGTTATAGCAGCCGACCGAGAACCCGACCATGCCCGGCGACCGGGTCAGCGGGCGCAGCAGCGCGGTTGCCTCGGCCAGGGACAGGCCGCTGGCGTTGGGGTAGTCGGTGGCGGGGAACTCCCGCTGGTCCAGCACGTCCACGTCGAAGTGGACCCAGTACTGCTCGCCGACGCGGCCCAGCGCCGCCTCGGCCGCCCCGGCGAAGCCCGCCGACCGCAGCATCACCGGGGTCTGCTCCACCGGCACGCCTAGGTCCTCGGGCATCACCGAGCTCATCGACGCCGCCTCGACCCGGTCGGCCGCACCGAGCAGGGCCAGCCGCTCCGGCGCGATGAGCGGAGCCCCGACGTGCTCGACCCACAGCGCTGGCCCCAGCCCGGTCACCACGGCCATCGGCATGTCGGCGGCTTCCCCGGTTGGCGAGGACGCGGGGTCGTAGAGGTCAAGGTGCCCGTCAACGTAGGCCAGCCCGATCGGGCCGAGGATGTCGCGGGCGCCGGCCAGGGCACCGGGCACCATCGTGCAGCAGCCGCCGACGAGCACGGGGACCTTGCCGTCGGCTATCACCGAGGCCACCCGGCCGCGGATCACCGTGGTCACCCGCGCGACCGACGGCCAGCCGAACATCCCGGCCGCGCTGTCGCGCTTGCGCCCTATGATCCGCACGTCCAGGTCGCCGGCGTCGGGGGCGCCGATCGCCGCGATGAGGCCCGCCGACCGCAGCGCGCCCGGCATGAGCTCGCAACCAACCGGGGCGTCGCTTGGCCTGGCGGCGCCCACGGAGTCGATGGGAACGCCAATGACTATCAGGTCATCCGCTGTCCCTTCGCGATCACTCACGCAGACATCCTAGGGACACCAACCGGGGCAAGGCATCAGTACTTATACCAGTGGCGCCAAGTTGGCGGGAAAACCCCACAAGCCGGGAGCAAATCGGGCCAGCCGGGCAGCGCGGTTTTCCTTAGACGGGGGTGATCTCCGGCGTGGTCGCCTCACGCGACTGGCCGGAAGACGGTGCCGCCGGGGCCGCGCCCCGGCGCCGGGACGGGGCGAACGCCAGGCCTGCCGCCAGGCACGCCAAGGGGATGACCGGGAGCAGGTAGCGGTAGTCGAAGTCGGCCAGCGCGATCGGCGTCACCAGCATCACGATGGCGGTGACCCAGGGCAGCATGGTCGTGCCCCGCGGTGACCACGACAGCGGGGACCCCCGGCGGGTCAGCCGCCAGGCGCGGACGGGGCGCCGGACGCGGATCACGCCGCCCAGGCCGATCGCGAGGATGATCGCGAGCAACGGCCCCCACGTGTACAGGTGAGCGCGCTGGTAGCCGATCATGAGGGTGGCGAAGGGCTCGATCACCCGGCCCGGCTTGGCGTGCCCGTAGGCGGCCCAGTCGTCGGGGGCGTAGCCGCCGTCGATCCACGAGTGGTACGGGATCCCCAGCCGGTGCCGGTGGAAGTAGTAGTAGTACACCGTTCCCGTCGACGGGTACTGCTCGCGCTGCGGGCTGACCGCCATGACCAGCCCGTGCGCGACCGCCTTGACGTACCCGAGCGGCTGCGCCGCCACGGCGTGGATCGCGAAGTCGGTCAGCAGCTTGTTGTTCGCGGGCGTCACCGGCCCGCCCGGCAGGTCCTTGTGCACCTCGGGGGCATGCCAGATGAAGTTGCCGGGCGCGGTGCGATGCCGGACCGGCTCCTTCGGGCAGACGGCCGCCTCCGCGCCGGTCGGCTTGATCACCGCGCAGTCGGCGAAGGAGGACACCCGGCCCCACAGGTAGTAGCCGGTCGATTCCGTCAGCCCGAGGTGGCCGGTGAATGACTGGAACCACAAGGCGTAGCCGGCGACCGGCGCGAGGCATCCCAGGGCCAGCACGACCGGCGCCACCCAGGCCCGCAGCTTCTTCCAGCCGTAGTCGCGCAAACCCCGCAGCAGCAGGAACAACGGGAACAGGGCCAGGAACGGGGCGCCCTCGGTGCGCACGATGGCCGCGTAACCCAGCAGCAGCCCGGTGATGAGCGCCGCCCACCAGGAGACCTGCCGGGTCCGCAGCACCAGGAGCAGCGCGATCATGACCGCGAAGGTGAACAGCGCCTCGGCCATGATGAGGTGCTCGTCCTCGATCATGAACCCGTCGAACAAGACGGGCAGCGTCGCGATCGTCGACCACAGACTGGAGACCTGGTGCTTGCGCAGCAGCCAGTAGATGATGACGGCCACCGCCAGACCCATCAGGTGCTGCAGCGCGACGACCAGCGTCAGGCTGTGGAATGGCAGCAGCGCCCGCAGGAACAGCGAGTACCCGGTGGTCTTGGACAGGTTCGGCTGCGGGCGCAAGGCGGCGCCGACGTAGACGTAGGAGTCGCCCGCGAACCACAGCGCGCCCGGGAAGCCGATCAAGGCGATCAGCCGCAGCAACGCCCCGGCCGCCAGCGCCCCGGTGAACAGCTTGTTGCGCCGGGCCGCCGCGAGCAGCCCGACGGTGGCCCGGCGCGGCCACCCGAACATGCCCGGCTGTGCTCCTGGCGTAGTACTGGCTGTCACGCGCATGATCCTATCGGGGCCAGCCATCCCATCCGGCCATGACGAGCCATTACCCCCGCCTGCCCCGCCGAACGCCTCCACGCCCTGGGTTTCGCCCACCCTGCGCATCCCGGCCTCCCGGGCGATGTCCGAGCGCTTCGGCGCCCCCGCCGTCCCCCGCTACGCCCGGGCCGCGTAAGCGCCGCGCGCGGCTACCCGCCATCCCGCTACCCCGAAGAGTTTTCGCATCTGGAAGAGTTTTCATCGTATGCGATGAAAACTCTTCCGCGTGAACAAACCCTTCGCGATCCGCCGTGCTATCCGGCGCAGCTTAAGGCGTCCGGGCCCACTGCTCCAGCTGGGTAACGAACTTCGCGGCCTCGGCCGGCCATCCCAGGTCCCGCTGGGCGGCCTCGTGGCCGCGCTCGCCCATCTTCACGCGCAGGGACGGGTCGGCGTCCAGGCGCAGCACGGCTTCGGCGGTGGCCGCCGGGTCGCTGAAGGGGACGACGAAGCCGCAGTCAGCGCCTTCCACCAGTTCCACCGCCAGCGGGAGCGGGGTGGTGATAACCGGCAGCCCGCGCGCCATGTACTCGATGACCTTCGTGGGCATGGACACGCGGAAGTTGGCCTCGTCCTGCAGCAGCGACAGGCCGGCCAGGGCGCCGTCGGCGAGCGCGAGGGCCTGCTCGTTCGGGACGAAGCCATGCCAGTGCAGCCCTCCCCCGGCTGCCACGCCCGCGCCTGCGCCCGCATCCGCGCCCGGACCGGGCACCCCTGCGGCCAGGTCAGCTTGCGCGGCGCGGATATGGGCCTGGGCCTGGGCGTCGGCCGGGCCGACCAGTTCCACCGCGATGCCCTGCGGCGCCAGCAGGCGAGCCAGCTCGCTCATCTCGGCGCTGCCCCGGTCCGGTGAGATGTGCCCGACGTAGATGACGCGGCGCGGGCCCGACGGCGGAGCCGCCGTACCGGGAACGTAGGTGGTGTTGAGGACGACCGGGTGCGTGCCTCCGAACCGCGCGGTGTAGCCCTTCTCGGCCAGGATGAGGTGCAGGCGGCGCTCGGCCTGCCGTTCGGCGAAGGTCACTCCCCCAGCCGCCACCGGACGCAGGAAGCGGGGCAGCCACGCCTTCGTGGTCAGCGCGGCGGCGGTGTCCTCGTGCACGTCCCAGACCGTCGGCGGGCGCTTGGCCCGTGCCGGGAGGACGAGCAGCAGCTCCGGATCGTGCACGAGCAGCAGGTCCGCCGCCGGGGCCTGCTTGGCCAGCGCCGCGCGGGCCGCCCGCAGCGCCCCGAGCCGCCGCTTCCCCGCCGCTCGCGGGATGGTGACCGTGGTCAGCCCGGCTCCGATGCTCGCGGGCGCGCCCTTCTCCCCCATCGGGGCGATGTAGGTGACCTGGTGGCCGGCGTCAAGCAGCGCCCGGATCTGGCGGTAGTAGATCCGCGCGTCGGCCGGGTGATGGACCACCGTGCAGACCACGACTCGCACCGCGGGCCTCCTCGAGGGTAAGAGGGTAAGCAGTAGCTCACAGCGGGAAGACGGTATCACCGGACAGCTGCTGGCCCCTGGTGTCGAACAGCAGGCGGGCACGGGCGGCGATGTCGTCCAGGTCGTAGGTCGAATGCGCCTGCAGCAAGATCGTCAGGTCGGCCTCGTCGGCCGGGGCCTGGGCGCGGGGGATGTCGCGGCCGTCCACCTGCCAGCTGTCCACGTACGGGTCGTGGAAGCTGAGCACCGCGCCGCGCTGCAGCAGCTTGCGGGCGATCGGGCGGGCGGGCGACTCGCGCTGGTCGGCGATGTCCTTCTTGTAGGTCACGCCCAGCAGCAGGACGCGGGCGCCCTTGAGCGGCTTGGCGTCGGAGTTCAAGATCTCAGCAGCCCGGTCCACAACGTAACCAGGCATCCGGGAGTTGATCTCCTGGGCCAGCTCCACGAACCGGAACGGATACGACAGCTCCATCCGGACCTTGTAGGACAGGTAGTTCGGGTCGATCGGGATGCAGTGGCCGCCGACGCCGGGGCCGGGGTAGAACGCCTGGAACCCGAACGGCTTCGTCGCGGCGCACCTGATCGCGTCCCACAGGTCCACGCCGAGCTCGTGGCAGAAGATCGCCATCTCGTTGACCAGCGCGATGTTCACGTGCCTGTAGGTGTTCTCCAGCAGCTTGGCCATCTCGGCCTCGCGGGCGGTCTTCGCCTTGACCACCGTGTCGCAGACGCGCTCGTAGAACCGCGCGGCGGCGTCGGTGCACGCCGGGGAGATGCCGCCGACGACCTTGGGGGTGTTGCGGATGCCGTAGACGCCGTTGCCCGGGTCGATGCGCTCGGGCGAGAACGCGAGGGCGAAGTCGATCCCGGCGGTCAGCCCGGTGACCTTCTCCAGCAGCGGGCGCACGACCTCGTCGGTGGTCCCCGGGTAGGTCGTGGACTCCAAGATGACCGTGGTCCCGGCGCGCAGCAGCCGCGCGGCGGTCTCGCTGGCCGCCTTCACCGCGGTCAGGTCCGGGCCGTCGGACTCCGACAGCGGGGTCGGCACGCAGATCACGACCACGTCCGGCCCCTGCTCGCCGACGACCACGTGAGCGCCCGCGACGCTGGTCACGGCGCTGAACCCGCTGTCCAGCATCGCCCGCACGTCGGCGTCGGTCAGGTCGTCAACGTGGCTGCGCCCGGCCATCAGCCCATCTACCGTGGCCTGCTTGACGTCCAGTCCGGTGACGCTCAGCCCGACCCGGACCGCCTCTTGGGCTAGTGGCAGGCCCACGTAGCCCAGCCCGATGATCACGACCTTCACGTCCAGCATCCTTCCGTCCGGTGACCCTCCATGGTAGAGGCCGACACACGGTGACATTGGATGTTACGGGCAGACGGCGGCGTGACTTAGCGGGCGCCGGCCGTGCCCGCTCAAACCGCGCCGAGCCTGGCGTAGGCGTCCCGGTAGCGCTGGGCGTTGTGCTCCCAGGTCCGGTCCCGGGCCACCCACTCGCGGGCGGCCTGGCCCAGCTCCCGCCGCAGTTGCGGGCTGGCCAGCAGCTGATCGAGGCACTCGGCCAGCGACTCGGGGTCCAGCGGGGTGGCCTGCAGGCCGGTGACCTTGTCCTGGATGATCTCGCCGAGCGCCCTCACCGCGCTGACCACGACGGGCAGCCCGCTGGCCATGGCCTCGACCGGCTTGAGGGGGGTGACGAGCTGGCACACCCGGTCCGGGGTGCGGGGGACCACGAAGACGTCAAGGACGGCGTGGTAGTCCCGCACCCGGGACATGGGCACCCGGCCGGTGAAGATGGCGTCGAGGCCGAGCGCGGCGGCCTGCCGTTCCAGGGCGGCCCGCTCCGGGCCGTCGCCGACGATGAGCGTCCGCACCGGGACACCCCGGTCGCGCAGCAGCTTGACCGCCGCCAGCAGGGTGCCGATCCCCTCGTGGGCGACCAGGGTCGACACCAGGCCGACGACGTGCTCGCCCGGCGCGATGCCGAGCTGGGCGCGCAACGCCGAGCCGTCCGGCAGCGGCCGCAGGAACTCGGCGCTGACCCCGTTGGGGACGATGAGGATCTTGTCCGGGTCCACTCCCCGGTCGATGATCTCATCGCGCATCGCCTCGCCGAGCGTGACCACCAGGTCGGCCGCGCGCATGCAGTGCGCCTCCAGTTCCCGGGTGAGCCGGTACCGCTCGGATGACTCTAGGCCGGGGGCCTGGGGATGTGCCGTCGCCGAGTGCCGGGACAGCCAGGTGTCCTCCCAGAAGCCGCGGACCTCGTAGACGTACGGGATGCCGAACGCGGCGCGCAGCCCCAGCGCGGTCACCCCGTTGGAGTAGTTGCTGGCCGCGTGCACGACGGCCGGGCGCAGCTCCCGCACCAGCGCGGCGGCCCGGCGCAGCCCCTGCTCGGCGATGGTGTCCACCCGGCCGGGCATGACCAGTGGCAGCAGCCGGTGGTAGGGCACCCCGTCGACGGCCGTGACGCGGCGGCCGTCCACCTTCCCGGCCGTCACCGGGAACCCGATCCTGGTCACGACGTGCGGGTCCAGGCCCGCGGCGCGCTGGGCGACCGCGATCTCCTGGGTGCGCACGGTGTACCCGGCACTGACCGACGGCAGCGCGTCGGTAACGATATGGAGTACCCGACCCGCCACCGGCGTGAGTCTTGAGGGGGTCGGCAGGGGGGCCTTGCGGTCAGGGCGACGGCGGGAGGCCCAGGGGCGAGCGGTTTGTGCTTGCTCCGCTGGGGAGGGGGGTGAAAGGGGGGGCTCCCCCCTTTGCCGGGGGTCGACAGGGGGCCGTCCCCCGGGGCTGTACTGCCACTCCAGCACCTCCAACTCGGCGCGCAGCGTGCGGCGCAGCCGCGCCGAACGCCAGCCGGACGCTCCGTCCAAGGCGGCGACGGCCTCGGTCAGCCGGCCCTCGCGGTACGCGAGCCGGGCGGCGAGCCGCGGCGCCGCGCTAGAGTCCGCGGGCAGCCGGGCTAGGGCAGAGCGGGCCACCGCGGGCTGGTCAACGGCTAGGCTGAACGCGGCAAGCCGGGCCGGCGACGCCTCCAGGACGGTGAGCGCCGCGCGGCGGTCCCCCGCGCCCCACAGCGCGGCGGCGCGACCGTAGGGCCCCGCGAGCCGCAGCCAGCCACGCAACGGCGCGGGCAGCGCCCGCCAGGCCAGCGTCAACGCGCGCACTGGATCGTCGGAAACATGCCGGACCGCCACCGAGGCGGCCAGGAGGGCGGCTCGCGGTGTGGCGCTGCGACGCGGCTGTACAGTCACGGCGGCAGATATTAGTAGCGAGACCAGGTAAACGGGAAAACAACCTCAAGGAAGTCGATGCGGCTATCTCCCGGGGGGGCGCCCCCCCGACAGGGTTCCATCACGCACGTGCTTGGGGCCAGGCCTAACTTCGTGAAGGCCGCGCCTGTCATCAAGGCCCTCGCTGACCTGGGCGTTGAGCAGCGGGTCGTCCACACCGGGCAGCACTACGACGAGCGGATGTCGGACATTTTCTTCGTCCAGCTCGGGCTGCCCAAGCCGGACGTGAACCTCGGGGTCGGGTCCGGCAGCCACGCGACGCAGACCGCCGAGGTGATGGTCGGCCTCGAGCGGGAGTTCTCTGAGAATTCACCGGCCCTGCTGATGCTGTACGGGGACGTGAACTCCACGGTCGCCGCCGCCCTGGCCGCCGCCAAGCTGCAGGTCCCGCTGGCGCACGTGGAGGCGGGACTGCGCAGCTTCGACAACACGATGCCGGAGGAGATCAACCGGCGGATCACCGACCAGCTGTGCGACCTGCTGTTCGTCACCTCACCGGAGGCGCTCGGGCACCTGGCGCGGGAGGGCCGCCCCGCCGACTCGATGCACCTGGTCGGCAACCCCATGATCGACACGCTCGTCGCCAACCTGGACAAGTTCGACGCCGTGGCCGCCGCGGCCGCCTACCGGCTGGACGGCCCCTACGTGGTGGCGACCTTGCACCGCCCCGCGAACGTCGACGCCCCGGAGGTCGCCGCCGAGCTGGTCCAGGCGCTGCACCAGGTCGCCGCCGAGCTTGCGGTGATCATCCCGCTGCACCCGCGCGGGCGCGCGACGCTGACGCGAGCCGGCCTGCTCGACTCGCCTCGGGTCAACGTCGTCGACCCGCTCGGCTACATCGAGTTCATGTCGCTGGTGCGCGGCGCCGCCGCGATCGTCACCGATTCGGGCGGAGTGCAGGAAGAGACTACGCTGCTGCGCGTGCCCTGCCTCACGCTGCGGCCTAACACCGAGCGCCCCATCACCATCACCAGCGGCAGCAACCAGCTCGTCACCCGCGCCCAGCTGGCCCCGGCCGTGCTGGCCGCCGTCGCCGCCGGCCCCTACGCTGGCGAGCTGCCCCCGCTGTGGGACGGTCACGCCGGGGAACGCATCGCCCGGATCACCACCGCCTGGCTGGACGCCGATGTCTGACTTCCACGTCACCTCGGACGCCTTCCGCGCCGCGTCGGCCGATCCGGTGGCCGCCGTCCCTCCCGGGGGGCACGGGGGGTCGTCCTCCCGTGAGATATCCGGCGACGCTGGGGCGGGCGAGCCCGCCGATGGCGCGCCCGGCGTGCCCAGTGAGGCCGCGGGGCTGCTCGCCGAGCGCGAGCGGCTGGCCCGCCAGCTGCGCGACACCCGCATGCAGCTGGCGATGACCCAGCAGCGGCTGACGGCGCTGCAGCAGTCGGCCACCATGGCCCTGGGCAAGACGCTCGTCAACGCCGCCAAGCGGCCCTGGCCGCGCGGCGCGCAGCTGCCCCGCGACCTGTACCGCATGTGGCGCGACCGCGGCGCGCCCGGCAAGTCCGGCGGCGCCACCTTGGCCATCGCCTTGGCCGCCGCCCAGCTCAACGACCTGAAGGGGACCGGCGGTCGGTTCCTGTCCCAGCTCACCCCGCCCGGCGCGGTCAGCCTCAACGACCCCGCGCTGCTGGCCTCCGGGGTTACCACCGCAGGAGCCGAGCCTGCCCGGCTGGTGATCACGGGCGCGCTGACCCCGCTGGGCTGCGCGACGCTCGCCCCCGACGCGATCGTCCACCCCCTGCTGCCACACGACGCCGACATCGTCATCGAGGCCACCGGCGCCGACTTGGTCCTCATTGAGGCCGCGGCGCTGCTGCCCGGCTCCCCGTGGGCGTACGCCACCGACCCGGCGGGCGCCGACCGGGGACGGCGGCTGGCCCGGATGATCGTCATGGCACGATCGCTGGGCAAGCCGGTCGCGCTCATCCGCAACGTGCCGCCGGCGCTGCTGCCCGGGCTCGGCTGGGTCGCGGCCTCCTGCGACGTCGTCACCGACGACGGGCTGGGCGTGCAGCTGGCCCGGTTCAACCCGGTCGGGCTCTCCGCCACCCGGCCCGCCCAGCCGCTGTACGCCGGCGAGCGCGACCCCCGGGAATCGCCGTCAGTGCGCGCGCTGCTGGACGGCCTCACCGCCGACCCGTCCGCCGGCCTCACGGTGACCGGGGCACGGTCGTGGCGGGAGCTGCCGGAGCTCTACCGCTCCAGCGCCACCTTCGTCACCGCCTCGGCCGACCAGGCCCGCGAGCAGCTCGCCTGCGGGGCGCGCGTGATCGGCCTACGAGATGCCACCTTGGGCTGGCCTCCCGGGGGCTACGGGAGCCCGTACCGCCGGGAGGCAGCAGCCGGGGGGCACGGGGGGTCGTCCCCCCGGGAGGCAGCAGCCGGGGGGCACGGGGGGTCGTCCCCCCGGGAGGCAGCAGCCGCGCTCGCGTCCCAGCTCAGCGCGGCCGCCACCGCCGCGCCCCCTGACGGCTCCGAGCTGCGCGCGCGGTTGCGGGGTATCTTCGCCGAGCACGCCACCCCCGTGCGGCTGGCCGCGCTGGCCCGTTCGGCGGGCCTAGGCCGTGACCTCATCGGCGGCCGCCAGATCGCCGTGCTAGCCACCCTCGACGACGCCGCGCAGGCCAGCCGGCTGGCCGGCGTTCTGCTCGGCCAGCGGCTGCGTCCCGCCGAGGTCATCGCCCGCGTGCCGGGCGCCGCGCAGGTGGCCCCGGTGCGGGACGCGCTGAGCGTGCTCGCCGACGCCGACATTGGCATACAGGTCACCGTCGATCCTGGTTCCCGCGAGGGGTACGGGGGGGCGTCCCCCCGGGAGATAGCCGCCACGCTCGCCTCGCTCGCCTCCTCGCCGTGGGTGGCACCCTGGCCCGCGGCGGGTGAGGCACCGCCGGATGATGCGTACCTGCTCGACCTCGCCTGCGCGCGGGAGTGCGCGCAGGCGGACGCGGTCGGCTTCGGCCCGGCCGACTACGAGTTCACCCGCTCGCTCGCCACCCCGGCGCTGGCCCGCCGCGAGCTGTTCCTGCCCGGCAGCCTGGCCCCGGACAGCTGGGGACCCCGGGGCTTGCGCCTGATCACACTCAAGGGAGCGCACTGAGTTGGCCGGACCCACGGAGTATTATCCGGACAATTGCCGCCCCCGCGCGCTGGTCTACGGCGACGTGGACCTCAACCTCCTCGACGGCTCGGCCATCTGGCTGCAGTCCGTTAGCCAGGCCCTGGTCGCCGCCGGGTGCGCTGTGACGGTGGTGCTCAAGGCCCCGGTCCGCACCGACCGGCTCGTCGCCCCGCTGCTGGCCGCCGACGAGATCAGTGTCCGGATGCCGCACGCCGAGCAGCTGCTGCTGCCGGGCCTGACCGAGGCGAGTCTCACCGTCGCCCAGGCGGTCACCGTGCTCGCCGCGCTCGATGCCGAGCAGCCGCATGACCTGGTCGTGGCGCGCGGCCGCGCCCTGGTGTCGGCGATCGCCTCCGACGGCGCGTTCGACGGCCGCCTGTGGGCCTACCTCACCGACGTCCCGCAGGCCGTCTCGGCGGTCACCCCCCAGGCGGCCGAGGACCTGGGCCGGATCGCCAGCTCGTCCCGGTACCTGCTGTGCCAGACCGAGGAGCTGCGATGCTTCCTGGAGGGCAGCATCGCCGCCGCCTGCGGCAAGTCAGTGCTGTTCCCCCCGGTCCTGCCCCGGGAAACCGCGCGAAGGGACCCGCAGCGGCCCCCAGTCTCCGCGCAATCGCCCCTGCGCCTGGTGTACACGGGCAAGTTCGCGCCGCGCTGGAACACGCTGGAGATGACCGAGTTGCCGGCGCTGCTGGCCAAGCGGGGCGTCCCGGCCGAGGTGGACATGGTCGGCGACAAGATCCACGACGACCCGAAGGACCCCTCCTACAAGCGCCGGATGCGCGCCGCCCTCGGCGAGGCCGGAATGCCGGGCACTGAGGGGGCCGCGTCGAGCGTACCGCGCGGGGTGGTCTGGCATGGCGGCCAGCCGCGCGCGGAGGCGATGCGCCTGGCCGCCGCCGGGGACATCGGCCTGTCCTGGCGGCACCCGGAGCTGGACGCCTCCCTGGAGCTGTCCACGAAGGTGCTGGAGTTCGGCTCGCTCGGGCTGCCGGTCATCTTGAACCGCACCCCGATGCACGAGGCGCTGCTGGGCGCGGACTACCCGCTGTTCGCCGCCAGCCTGGACGACGTCGCCGACGTGGCGGCCGCCGCCGCCACCGACCCGGCGGTGTTCGCGCTGGCTGCCCGGCGGACGGCGGCCGCCACCGAGGGCTTCACCATGGACCGCGCCGCCGCGCGCCTGCGCCGTTACCTGGCGCGCAGCGTCGCAGTGCCTTCCAACACCGCCACAAACCAGGCGCCTTCCAGCACCGCCACAAACCAGGCCCCCTCCGACACCGCCACCAACCAGGCGGGACCCTCCAGCAACGCCACCGCCCCATCGCTGAAGGTCGTCCTGGCCGGGCATGACCTTAAGTTCTTCACCCCGCTGATCGCCCTCCTGCGGCTGCAGCCCGGGGTGGAGGTGCGGGTGGACCAGTGGGCGGCGCTGGGCGAGCACGATCCCGTGCTCTCGAAGGAGCTCGCCGACTGGGCGGACGTGGTGATCTGCGAGTGGTGCGGGCCGAACGCGATCTGGTACAGCCGGCACAAGCGCAAGGGGTCGCGGCTGCTGGTGCACCTGCACCGGTTCGAGCTGTACTCGCACTACCCGGGCCAGGTGAAGATCGGCAATGTCGACCAGGTGATCTGCGTCAGCGACCACTACACGCGGCTGACCAGGGAGCACACCGGCTGGCCGGCCGACAAGGTCGTGACCGTCGCCAACCCGCTGGACACCATACAGCTGGGGCGGGCCAAGCTGGACGGGGCGCGGTTCAACCTCGGCCTGATCGGCATCGTGCCGTCGCGCAAGCGGCTGGACCTGGCCCTGGACGTGCTGGAGGAGCTGCGTCGCGACGACGACCGGTACCAGCTGCTCGTGAAGTCCGGGATGCCGTGGGAGCACTGGTGGGTGTGGCAGAACCCGGAGGAGCGCGGGCATTACACGACCGCGTTGCGCCGGGTGCAGCGCTCGCCGCTGCTGCGCGACGCGGTGGTGTTCGACGACGCCGGCCCGGACGTCCCGGCCTGGCTGCGACGGGTCGGCTTCGTCCTGTCCACCAGCGACGATGAGTCCTTCCACGTCGCCCCGGCGGAGGGCATGGCATCCGGGGCGGTGCCGGTGATCCGGCACTGGCCGGGCGCGGAGACGATCTACGACCAGCGCTGGATCCGGGAAACCCCGGCCGAGATGGCCGCCGCGATCGCCGTCGCGTCCGCCGACGACGCGTCCTGGCGGGCCGCCGGGGCGCTCGCCCGGGAACAGGCGCAGGCCTTCGACCTGGAGTCGATCGCCCGGGCGTGGCAGGGGCTGCTGACGGATAACCTGCCCGCCTCCAGCGCCGGCGGCCTGGCCTACCAGGCCGCCGGGCGTTAGCCGGCCCGCGGAGCGCCGTGTACTTCACCCTCGCGATCAGCGCCACGACGCCGCGGCAGTGCGCGGCGCTGATCAACCGGGCGCGGGTCACCGACCCGCGCGTCATGCCCATTCCCGGCCCGGCGGTGGTGGCCTGGCAGGCGGCCGACGGGCGTTCGGCCATGATCCGCTGGGGCCCGGAGCAGTCCCACCGCCCGCCCGGCGCCACTATCGGCGATCCCGTCGACGGCATTGTCGACGGCATTGTCGACGGCACTGCGCCTGATGGCATCGGGTCCCCGCCCGCCTCGCAGGCGGGGACGATATGGGTTGACCAGTCGGCCGGGGCCTTCGGCGCGCCGCTGCGCGCGCGCACGACGCTGGCCCGGGTCGACCCGGTGTACGTCGCGGAGGCACCCGGCGCGGTGATCGTCTCCGACCGGGCATTCTGGGCGGCGGCCGTCACCGGAAGGCTGGGCGACCGGGACTCATCGCACGCGTGCGCGCTGCTCACGGTCGGCTACCCGCTGGGGGCGGTGACCCCGTTCACCGGGGTGCGCGCGCTGGACGGCGCGACGTCGCTGGAGATCCAGGCCGGGGCCTGGCTGGAGCGCCCGGCCCGGACCCCCGGGTACGGGGGGTCGTCCGCCGGGGAGACAGCAACCCCGGGCGGGCACCTGGCGGGCGATGACCATGCGGCGCGGGTCGCGGAGGCGCTCATCGCGGCGATGCGGCCGCTGCGGTCGCTGGCCTCGCCGGTGGAGCTGAGCCTGACCGGCGGGCAGGACAGCCGTCTGGTCGCCGCGGCCCTGGCCGCCGCCGGGGTGCCCGTGCGAGCCCGGACGCACGGGTTCGCCGACCACCCGGACGTGCGTGGCGCGGCGGAGATCGCGCGGCGGCTGGGGATCTCGCATGAGGTGCGGGCGCCCGCCGCGCCGGACGCGAGGATCGACGTGGCTACCCGGCTGCGCGCCACTGTACTGGTCGCCGACGGGATGCTGTCGGCGTTCGAGAACGTGGGCCGCCCGGACCGCTCGCCCTCGTCCGTCGTCACCGCCGGCGGGCACGGCGGTGAGCTGCTGCGCGGCGGCTACGCCGAGACCGCGGCCGGGGGCCGACGGGCCGACGGGGCCGCTGCCCGTGCCCGGCGCACGGCGCGGGCTGGGGAGCTGCTGCGCCGCATGACCACCAGGCACCTGGGGCTGCTGCGGCCGGGAGCGGCGGCGGGGCACGTGGCGCGCCTGCGGCCGTGGGGCGCCGCCGCCCTGGCGCGTGGCCCGGTTGCCGCGCTGGAGGAGTTCTACCTGGTAAACCGGGCCGGCCGCTGGTCAGCCGCCGCCCGGCAGGCCTACCTGCTGCGCGAGAACCTGGTGCAGCCCCTTTTCGATGACGGCGTGGTGCGCGCGGCGCGCGCGGCACCACTCGGGCTGCGGGCCTCCGGTGAGCTTTCGGCGGCCGTGCTGGCGCGGCTGTGCCCCGACCTGGCGGACGTGCCGCTCGCGGGCAGTGTTGGCCGGGCTGCGCCCGCGGCCCGGACGGCCGCCCGGTCAGCGGGCCAGCCAGCCCTGCCCGCCTCGTTCGACTGGCGGCGCCAGTACGGTGAGGAGGTCGCGGGCTTCCTGCGCGAGTACACGCTGGACCTCGGTGCCATCGGCGGCCTGTTCTCGGTGGTCGGCCGGGCCGAGGCCGAGAAGGCCCTCGCGCCGCCGTACGCCGACCGTGGCACCGTCTGGGCGCTAGCCACCCTGGCCTGCCTGCTGTCCGGCGACTACCTGCACGCGCGGGAGAAGTCCCCGCTGCTGCCGGTGCGCTAGGGCCGGGCCCGGCCCGGTTATCCTCGGCCGTACAAGTTTTCGGCCTGCCAGAAGAAGACCAGGCCGATGACGAAGAAGCCGACGCCCCAGCCGACGGCGGCCAGCCACAGGTCGGGGTTGGTCACGATCGCGTGGCAGTGCGCCTGCAGCGGGGCGTTCGACACCATCGTGTGGGTCGCCTTCGACAGGTGCTTGCCGCCTGGGTCCTTGTGGAAGGCATCGCAGTAGAGCTGGTTGTAGGGCGCGTTACCGGGGGCGTTGGTCCGGTAGGACCTCAGCAGGGCCACCCGTACCAGGGAGATGAACACCGCCGGCGGGTTCAGCGACAGGACCTGCAGCGCCCAGCCGGGGACCTTGGCCGGCAGCGTGGTGACCATGTACATGACGCCGCAGAAGTACCGGGTGATCCGCAGGAAGAACGGGATCAGCTCGCTGACGTCGGCGACGCTGCCGCCCATCCGGGCCACGATCAGCGCCGCTCCGGTGTTGAACAGCGTCTGCAGCACCACCGCGGGCACCAGCAGGAACCAGTACCAGGTCAGCGGCTCACCGCTCGCCAGCACGATGACGAACAGCACCACCATGCCGACGAGCATCTGCTGCAGCTCCACCAGCACGTAGGCCAGCGGCAGCGAGGCCCTCGGGAAGTACAGGGCGCGGATGAGCTGCAGGTTGGCCCGCATCACGTTGGAGCCGGTGACGATCGACCGCTCGGTGAACGCGAACACGAACACGCCCGCGAGCAGGAACGCCGGGTAGTTCTCCACGCCCCTGGCCGCCTGGAACAGCAGGCCGAAGATCAGGTAGTACACCAAGGCGTTCAGCAGTGGCGTGAGCACCTGCCAGATCTGGCCGAGCCGCGCGTCGGTGTACATCGACACGTTCCGCGCGGTGGCGTACCCGATGATGAAGTGCCGTCGCTGCCATAGCATCGACAGGTACTTCGACAGCGCCGGCCGGGCGCCGCTGAGCTTCAGGCCATGCGCGGCCGCCAGCGCGCCCAGCGGCTGGTCAGGCAGGCGGGGCTCGTCCGCCACGACGGCGCCCTCCGACAGTCCCCCAGGGGCGCTCAGCTTGCCACGTTCATCCACGGCGAGTGAGTCTATTGAACAATCCAGAGAAACCGCGCATCCTGCGGTTACAGTCCGGATTCGTTCGTGCGGATAAGGATTCGGCGGCACTCCTCGTGCCGGATCACCTCATCGGCCGCCGCCGCCCGGATCTCGCTCAGCTCGGCCATGGACAGCGATTCCCGGCAGCCCTCGCACCGGCCCCGGCGCAGCATCGCGGCGCCTACCCCGCCGGCCTGGGCGCGCACCTTGTCGTACAGGGCCAGCAGTTCCGCGGGCACCCCGGCCACCGCGGTCGCGCGAGCGGCCAACGCCTTCCCGGCCGCCTCGGCGATCTCCCCCAGCGCGGCGTCCCGCCGGGTGGTCACGTCCTGCGTCTCGGCCGCGATGGTGTCCCGCTCGGCGGCCGCCTCATCCCGGCGGGAGGTCACTTCCTCGAGCTTTTCCATCAGCTCGAGGACGACCTCTTCCAGGTCGCCCTGGCGGCGCTTGAGCGAGACCACCTCAGACTGCAGCGACTCCAGCTCCTTGGCCGAGGACACGTTGCCGCCGTCCAGCCTGCCCTGGTCCCGGTCGATCCGCACCCGGACCTGCTCGACGTCGCGCTCGGCGCGCGCCTGCTCCCGGCCCAGGTCGCTGAGCTCGGTCTCGGCCGCGACCAGAGTGTCGCGGGCCTTGGCCGCGCGGACGGCGAGTTGTTCAAGCTCGGGGATCTCGGGGAGCGTGCGCCGCCGGTGATCCAGGCGGGCAAGCTCGGTATCCAGGTCAGCCAGTTCCAGCAGCCGCAGCTGCGCCTCGGGAGATGCCTTCACGCTTCCCAACCGTACTCCTTGCCGGTACGTGCGGAGTTCCTCTCGGCGGGCGGATGCCAGCTGCTCCCCGGACCACCTGTTCCCCGCAGGAGCGGTTTGCGCGACTGCGGGGACCAGGGGGGTGAAAGGGGGACGGCGTCCCCTTATGTCCGGGGGTCCGGGGGCTTGGTTTGCAGCCCCAGAGGACACTGTCCGGGGGGCTGGAGGCTTGGTTTGCAGCCCCCAGGCAAGCGCATCATGATATGCAAACCGCCATGGACATCCCCCGGGTCAGCAGACCCTTCATGCCCGGCTACGGGATCGCCGGGCCGGACCAGGGAAGCGGGCTCCTGCACTGGTCCTGGGCGGCCGAACGGCTCACCGCCGCCCGCAATTACTGGGTGGCCAGCAGCTGGCCAGACGGCCGCCCGCACACCATGCCGGTCTGGGGGGCGTGGGACGACAGCACGCTCTGGTTCACCAGCGCCATCGAGTCACGGAAGGTCCGCAACCTGCGCGCCGACCCCCGCTGCTGCGTGACCACCGAGGACGCCTCCGACCCGGTGATCATCGAGGGAACGGCCCGTTTCGTCAGCGACATCGCCGCCATCCAGCGCGTCGTGGACCTGATGAACGCCAAGTACCACAGCGGCATGACGCTGGAGTTCCTCCACCCGGCGCGCAACGCCACGATCGGGGTCCGGCCCCAGCGGGTGTTCTCCATGCTGCACAGCGACTTCACCGGCTCGGCGACCCGATGGTCTTTCGAAGAAGATTAGAGGCGGCGAAGAAGTTAGGTGCGGTAATCAAATAGATATTTCGCCGGCCGCCCCGCGCGCTGCCGTTGCCCCTTCTCCCAGGTAGCGTGGATGCGTAACGCACGGGAGCGGGACAGGACAACACCTGCATGACGAAACCAGCTACGCCTAGCTCACCGGGGCCCGGCTCGCCTCGGCCAAGCGCGCGGGCGGGGGCGCTCTCAGGCCTCATCGCCGCCGCCGCCGCGATGGGCGTCGCCCAGCTGGTGGCCGGCCTGACGACGCCGGCCGCCTCCCCCGTGCTCGCCGTCGGGCAGGCCGTGATCGACGCCGCGCCATTGCCGCTCAAGGACTGGTCCACCTCCACGTTCGGCACCGCGGATAAGAGCGTGCTGGTCGGCGGCGTGCTCGTCTTGCTGTTCGCGTTCGCCGCCGTGATCGGGATCCTGGCCATGCGGCGGCTGGCCGCCGGGCTGGCCGGCCTGGCCGTGTTCGGCGTGATCGGGCTGGCGGCGGTGCTCACCCGGCCGGCCTCGGCCGGGTCGTGGATCTGGCCGACTCTCGTCGGCGCGGCGGCCGGCGCGTTCGCGCTGACGATGCTCACCCGGACGGCCCCCCTGGCCTCCCCGCGCGGCCGGCTAGGCGCGGCGGCACCCCGGGAGCTCCCCCCGATCATCTTCGGCGGCGAGCCGGCCGCCGGCTCGGCCGCGGCCGAGCCGGCCGCCGACGCCGGCCACGGCGACCATGACGCCGCCCGCAACCGCCGGGCCTTCCTCACCACCGCCGGGGTGACCCTGATCGCGGCGGCCGCCGGCGAGGTAGGCGGCCGCCAGCTGGCTACCCGGCACAACGTGAGCGTGGCCCGGTCGGCGATCCAGCTGCCCCGGGCGGTGCGGCCCGTGCCTCCGCTGCCGGCCGGGATCAACCCGAAGGTCCCCGGGATCAGCTCGTTCATCACGCCGAACGGCAACTTCTACCGGGTCGACACCGCCCTGCTACCGCCGCAGGTGGACCCGCACGGATGGTCGCTGCGCATCCACGGGATGGTCGCGCGGGAGATCCGGCTGAACTTCGCCCAGCTGCTGCGCACGCCGCTGCTGGAGGACTACGTCACCTTGTGCTGCGTTTCCAACCCGGTGGGCGGCCCGTACATCGGGAACGCCAAGTGGCTGGGCACGTCACTGGCCGCGCTGCTGCGCAGGGCCGGGCCGCTGGCCGGCGCGGACCAGCTGCTGTGCACGTCAGTGGACGGGTTCACCTCCGGCACGCCGCTGACGGTGACCATGGACGGGCGGGACGCGCTGCTGGCGGTGGGCATGAACGGCTCGGCGCTGCCGGTCGAGCACGGGTTCCCGGCCCGGCTGGTGATACCGGGCCTGTACGGCTACGTGTCTGCCTGCAAGTGGGTGACCGACATCGAGGTGACGACGTTCGCGAAGGCCCAGGCGTACTGGGTGCCGCGCGGCTGGTCGCAGCTGGGGCCGATCAAGACCGAGTCGCGCATCGACGTGCCCGCCGGCGGGTCGACCGTCGGGCCGGGCCGGGTCACGGTCGCCGGCGTCGCCTGGGCGCAGCACAAGGGCGTCGACGCCGTGGAGGTCCGGGTCAACGGCGGGCCGTGGCAGCAGGCGACGCTCGCGGCCGTCCCCGGCATCGACACCTGGCGCCAGTGGACCTGGGAGTGGGACGCCACCGGCCAGCCGGGCGGCTCGTACCTGATGGAGGCGCGGGCGACCGACGCGACCGGCTACACCCAGACGTCGCTCGTCGCCGACGTCGCCCCCAACGGTGCCAGCGGCTACCCGCAGGTAACCGTCAACCTCCAGGCCTCCTGAACGCCGCCATCCCGGGCCCCGGCGCCAGCCCCGGAGCTCCAGCGCACACGTCTCTTGCTGTTATCACGCTCGCGCGTTCGCCCACGGCCCTGGCAGGCAACGCCGGAGGGCACCGGGCCCGTATGTGAGGCGAAGGAGGTGCACATGACACTCACGTCGCGAGATGAGGAATTCTCGGCGTTCGTCCGGACCCGGCGCAGCGAGTTGCTGCGCTCCGCCTGCCTGCTCACGGCCGGCGACCCGCACCTAGCCGAGGATCTCGTCCAGACCGCGCTGGCCAAGCTGTACGTGGCCTGGCCGCGCGTGCGCCGGGACGGCACGCAGGTCCACTCTGCCTGGCGCATCCTCGCGAACGCCCACATTGATGAGCTTCGCCGGCCGCGCTGGGCACGGGAGCGCCCGGTCGCGGCGCCCCCCGACCAGCCCGATCCGGCGGGACCGCCCGACGGCATGGCGCTGGACGCGTTCCCGGACGGGATCGACGGCGCGGCCGTTCGTGCCGCGCTCGCCGCGCTGCCCGCCGGGATGCGGGCGGCCGTCGTGCTCCGGCACTGGGCGGACTTCAGCACGCAGGAGACCGCCCGGATCCTCGGCTGCACCGAGGGGACCGTGAAGAGCCAGACCGCCAAGGGCCTGGCCCGGCTACGCGGCCTGCTGGACTCGCCCGCCGAGACGGTCCGCTGAACTGACACTAACGAGAAAGAGAGCGACGAACGTGAACGACTTGAAGTACTTGCTGGAGCGGGCGCTGGCGGACGGGCACGGCCCGGCCCGCGCTGCCCACGCTGACCCATCCGGGGACCTGGCGCGCGGCAAGCGACTGCTGCTGCGGCGCGCCCGGTACCGGATGCTCGCCTCGTCGGCCGCGGCGGCGATCGCGGCGGCCGTCGTGGTGCCCATCGCGCTGAGCGGCTCCCCGGCCCAGGCCGGGCTGGTCGCCTACACCGGCACGCAGCCGCCGGGTTACGTGGTGAAGGAGATCCCGGCCGGCTGGGTGATCCAGGGCACCAACGCGTACGCCCTGACCATCGCCCCCGCCAGCGACACCGACCAGAACCCGGACTCGTTCCTGGGCAAGCTCGTCGTCATGCAGGGTGAGTTCAGCACCGCCGACGCGGCGGCGGACGGCTGGGTGGCCACGACCGCCGGCGGGCGCACGGCGTACTACAACCACGGTCAGCCCAGCGGCGATGGGACGGTGACCGCGGGCTTCGTCATCGAGCAGGCGCCCGGCCGCTGGCTGACGGTCCAGGCCCCGGCCTCCCTCGCCTGGACCGAGGCGCAGTTCAAGGAGTTCGCCCTCGGCGTCAGCATCTTGGCCACCGCCACGCCCGGCCAGGGCTGAGGGTAGGGCTGGCGCAGGCCCCTCGCGGGCCTGCGCCAGCGCCATTAACGGCACCCGCCTGGTGATCGAGCCATGCTCGCTCTACGACACCAGCCAGGTCTGGAACCTGGGGTAGCGGGCTAGGCCAGGTCCGCTACCGCCGCGAGCAGGCGATCCACGTCAGTGTCGTCGTTGTAGTGGACCAGGCCGGCGCGGACCGCCCCGCCGTCGCCGAGGCCGAGGGCACGGCATAGTTCCAGCGCGTAGTTGTTGCCACTCCACACGTTGATCCCGCGCTGCGCCAGCGACTCGGCCACCGCGGGCGGCGTCAGCCCGGAGACGGTGAAGAACGCCGTCGGCGCCCGCCGCGCCGCCTTCCCGTACAGCGTGACGTGGCTCATCGAGGCCAGGCCGCCCAGGAGGTGGGTGAACAGCGCCGCCTCGTACTCCTCCACGGCCGTCATCGACGCGAGCACCCGCTCGCGCCGGGACGCGCCGGCCTCGCCCGAGCCCGGCGCCAGCGCCGCGATGTGGTCCACCGCGGCGGTAACCCCGGCCAGGTCCGCGAACGGCAAGGTGCCCAGCTCGAATCGGTCGGGCACCTCATCGCAGGACGGCGCCAGCTTGTCCGGGCGCAGCGTGGCCAGCAGCGCCGGGTCCGCGACCAGGGCCGCGACATGGGGGCCGGACCACTTGTAGGCGCTGGTGGTGTAGAAGTCGGCGCCGAGCGCGGTCACGTCCACCGGGACGTGCGGGGTGGCGTGCACGCCGTCCACGTAGACCAGCGCGCCGGCCGCGCGCGCGAGCGCCGAGACCGCGGCCACGTCAGGCCGGGTGCCGATCGCGTTGCTGGCCGCGGTCACCGCGACCACGCGGGTCCGCGAGCCGATCAGCTCCTCGTACTGGACGACGGGCAGTTCACCGGTGGCCAGGTCGAATTCCGCCCACTTGACCACCGCGCCGGCCCGCGCCGCCGCCTGGATCCACGGGCGGACGTTGGAGTCGTGATCGAGCCGGGAGACAACCACCTCATCCCCCGGCCGCCAGTCCCGCGACAGCGCGGCCGAAATCCGGTAGGCCCACTCCGTGGCGCTCGGCCCGAACGCCACTCCCGCTGGAACCCCGCCTACGAGGTCGGCGACGGCCTGCCGGGCCCGCGCCACGATGGCGCCCGAGCGGTCACTGGCGGCGAACGCGCCCCCGACATTCCCGATCCCGGCCCGGTAGGCCTCCGCGATCGCCGCGATGACCGCGTCGGGGACCTGCGTCCCGGCCGCCCCGTCGAGGTAGGCGTGACCGTCGCGCAGCGCCGGATAACCCGACCGGACGCGGCTGGCGTCGTAACTCATGAATCCGGCATCTCCCTACCCGCTACGGTAGCCACTGACCGCATGCCCGATATCAGCGCTTTTCGATCGGGCGCGCCCCGGGGGGTTCCGGGGGGTCGCCCCCCCGAGCGGCAGTAGCAGCGGCATCAGCGTACATCTCGCGCACCCGCCCCGCGATCACCGCGATCATCCCGCCGAACCCGGTGACCGCCAGCGCCGCGCCGATGCCCACGTCGGCGCGGGTCATGCCGGTCCAGGCCGCGTGCGGAGGCTGGTAGCGCACCGCGAACGGCGCAGCCACCAGCCACAGCCCGGCCAGGAAGATCAGCGCGATCATCGCCAGCCCGGCCCGTGTCACCAGGCCTCCTCCCCCTCGCCGGATGCCGCCAGCAACGACTCTAGGATCGCCCGCAGCTCCGCCACGAGCGTCGCCGCCTCCGCCGTAGGGGACGGAAGGGGGTGGTCCCCTGAGGGAGGTCGCCCCCCCCTTGCCGGGGGGTACGGGGGGTCGCCCCCCCGGGCGGTAGCTGCCGGGGGGGCGACAGGGGGGTCGCCCCCCCGGGGGTGGAGAGCTACCGGGATCCGCGGGTCCGGGACCAGGTGCGCGATGTTCGTCCCGGCCAGCCCCAGGCCCGTGAGCCCGGTGTCCGGCCGGGCGGAGCGCGCCGGGCGGCCGGGACTGGGCGGCGCCTCCGGACGCGGCCCGCGCCGGGCCCGCTTCTTGGCCGCGCGCCGCATGTCCCGGCGAAGCGCCCGGCGACTGCGCCGGGCCTGGCGCGGCGACGACGCCCGGGATTTCGCCCGCAGGACCCCGTCGCTGCGCATCCGCTGCCGCCAGGCCAGCGACCAGCACCCCAGCGCCACCACCGAGACCAGCGCCACCGCGGCGCCCGTCGCGAGGGTCACCAGCGTCGCGTCGCTCGGTGTCCCGCCCAGCAGCACGGCGGTCACGATCAGCCAGCCGCCGCCGCACAGGCCCAGGCCGGCGGCGCACAGCCCGGACAGGTAACGGCCCATCACAATTACCCTCCGAAACGATTGTTTAACCCTCCGCGACAAGCTACCACTTGATCACGATTAGCCAGGCAGCAAACGCGCATGGCGATCACCGCGGCCAGCCCGCCCCCGCCCGCCCGCGGAAAACCAGGTGACAATTCGATTCGCGTCGATCTAATATCCGCCAGTGTCCGAAACGGGGTCAGATAAACGGTCCACTGCAACCCCGGCCGCCGCCGCACCTGTTTCCGCACTGTGGCGGCTGCGCCCCTACCTTCGCCCCTACCGCCTGCAGCTGCTGTCGATGCTGCTGGCCGCGCTCGGCGCCGAGGGCGCCGCCATCGCCATCCCGCTGCTGACCAAGTCGATCATCGACGGCGCGATCACCCACCATGACAAGCGCCTGCTGCTCCCGCTCGGGCTGGCCGCGGCCGGCCTGGGCATCGCCGAGGCCGCCCTCAGCTTGATCCGGCGCTGGGTCCAGGGCAGCGCCGTGGCCGGCATGGAAAAGACGCTCCGTGACGACCTCTACGCGCACCTGCAACGCCTGGAGCCGGCCTTCCACGACGGCTGGCAGTCCGGCCAGTTGCTGTCGCGCGCCACCTCCGACCTGTCGTCCATCCGCCGGTTCGCCGGGTTCGGCCTGGTCTTCCTCATCATCACGGTCACCACCTTCACCGCGGTCGCGGTGCTGCTCATCAGGCTCAACTGGTGGATGGGGCTGGCCGCCAGCTGCATGGTCGCCCCCGTCGTGATCTTCTGCCTCCGGTTCGAGCGCCGCTACAAGATCCTCGCCCGCCGGGTCCAGGACCAGGAAGGCGACCTGGCCACCTTGATCGAGGAGGGCGCCACCGGCGTCCGCGTGCTGAAGGCCCTCGGCCGCGCCCCGGAGGCCTCCGCCGCGCACGCGGCGCAGGCCAGCGCGATGTACACGACCAAGGTGTCGATGGCGCGGCTGCTCGGGTCGTTCTGGTCGATGCTCGACCTGATCCCCAACGCCGCGATCGCCCTCATCCTCGTCCTCGGCGCGCTCGCGGTCAGCCGCCACGCGCTGACCATCGGCGGGCTAGTCGCCTTCATCACCCTCGCGCTGCAGCTGGTCTGGCCGATCGAGGCACTCGGCTACATCCTCGCCTCCGGCGAGGAGGCCGCCACCGCCGCGCAGCGGGTCCTGGAGATCCTCGACACCAAGCCGTCGATCACCACAGCCCTCGCCGGCACTCCCCTCGCCAGCACAGCCCCCGCCTCCCTGCCCGCCAGCACCGCCAGACCCGCCGATCATGAGCCGCAACGGAACGGGCCGGCCCCGCGTTCCCAGCCGCCGCCCGGCCAGGCAGCCAGCCCGGCTCGTTGGGGACAGGTCTCCTTCGAGGCCGTCGAGTTCCGGTACCCGGGCAGCGCGGAGCCAGTGCTGCGCGACGTGACCTTGACCGTGGCGCGCGGGGAGACGCTCGTCATCACCGGCGCGACCGGCTCGGGCAAGACCACGCTGCTGCAACTGGTGCCGCGGCTGGCCGACGTGACCGGCGGCCGGGTGCTGATCGGCGGGCGGGACGTGCGCGACATCCCGCTGCCGGAGCTGCGGACCCTGGTCGGCTTCGGGTTCGAGGAGGCGACGCTGTTCTCCGCCAGCGTGCGGGAGAACGTCATGTTCGGCGCCCCCGGCGCGACCCCCGCGCAGGTCGAGGCGGCGCTGACCGCCGCCCAGGCCCGGTTCGCCTACGACCTGCCCTGGGGGCTGGAGACCCGGATCGGCGAGCAGGGCATGGCGCTGAGCGGCGGGCAGCGGCAGCGCGTCGCGCTGGCCCGCGCGATCCTGGCCGGGCCGCAGGTCCTGGTGCTCGACGATCCGCTGTCGGCACTGGACGTGCACACCGAGGAGCGGGTAACCCGGGCCCTCGGCGAGGTCCTGGCCGGGACCACCGCCCTGGTCGTGGCGCACCGGCCCTCGACGGTGGCCCTCGCCGACCGGGTCGCGCTGCTGGACGACGGCGTGATCACCGCCGTCGGCACCCACCGGGAACTGCTGGCCACCCAGCCCAAGTACGCGTCCCTGATGACCATGGAGGAGGTCCCCCGATGAGCGCGGAGGCAGAGCCCTCTCCCCAGCCCGGCAGTCTCCAATGGCGGGGGATCGCGGCGGAGAAGGTTGATGACGTGTCCGCGCCGCTGGCCGCCTTGCTGCGGCGGCGCAGCCGGGAGCTGCTGACCGACCTGCTTCGGCCGCACACGCGGGGCGTCATGGCGACCGCGGCGGCGATCGTGGTCGCCTCGCTGGCCGCGCTGGCCGGGCCGTGGCTGGTCGGCGTCGCGATCGACCAGGGAATCCCGCCGATCACCTCCTCCGGCGACGCCGGGCCGCTCACGTGGATCGCGGCGGCGTTCGCGGTGACGGTGGCCGTGCAGGCCGTCGCCACCCGGTCGTTCGTCACCATGACCGGCCGGGTTGGCCAGGCGGTGGTGCTCGAGCTGCGACGCCGGGTGTTCTGGCACATGCAGGCGCTGTCGGTGGCGTTCCACGAGTCCTACACCTCGGGCCGGGTGATCTCCCGGCAGACATCGGACATCGAGGCGATCTCGGCGCTCTTCGAGGAGGGCCTGGACTCGCTGATCTCCGCCGTGCTGACGTTGCTGCTGGTCGGCACCGGGATGCTGCTGCTGGACTGGAGGCTGGCGGTGGTGGTGCTGGCCGCGTTCGTGCCGCTGACGCTGCTGGCCGGCTGGTTCCGCAACCACTCCGCGGTCGCCTACCGGCGCATCCGCGAGGCGAACTCGCTGGTCATCGTGCACTTCGTGGAGACCTTCGGCGGCCTGCGGGCGGTGCAGGCGTTCCGCCGCGAGCATCGCAACGAGGAGATCTTCGACGAGCTGTCCGGCGACTACGCGAAGGCCAGCGCCTGGTCCGCCCGGCTGAACGCCGTATTCGCCTCCGGCATATCGCTGGTGGCCAATGTCGTCATCGCGACCGTGCTGGTCTACGGCGGGGTCCTGGTCATCGACGGCTCGATGAAGGTGGGCGTGCTGGCGTCGTTCCTGCTGTACCTGCAGCGGTTCTTCGACCCGCTGCAGGACGTGTCCCAGTTCTACAACTCTTTCCAGGGGGCCGCGTCGGCGCTGGAGAAGTTGTCCGGGATCTTGGAGGAAGGGCCGTCCGTGCCCGAGCCCGCCGCGCCGCTGGCGCTGCCCGCTCCCGCCCCGCCAGCGCGCGCGATCCCCCGCCCGGCCGCCCCTCCCGCCCCTGCCGCCGCTCCCCAGGCCCCTTCCCCCCGGAGCCCGGCCACCACGTCCCCCGCCTTGCCCTCTTTTGGCAGGCGCGTGCGGTTCGAGTCGGTCCGGTTCGGTTACCGTCCGGGGGGTTCCGGGGGGGCGTCCCCCCGGGATGGCACTGCCGTGGTGCTGCCGGACTTCAGCCTCGACATCGCGGCCGGGCAGACGGTGGCGCTGGTCGGCGAGACCGGGGCGGGCAAGACGACGGTCGCCCGGCTGATGGCCCGGTTCTACGACCCGCTCGCCGGGCGGGTCACTCTGGACGGCGTGGACCTGCGCGACCTGCCCGACGCGGTGCTGCGCCGGGAGGTCGTGCTGCTCACCCAGGAGAGCTTCCTGTTCGAGGGCACGGTCGCCGACAACATCCGGCTCGGCCGCCCGGCCGCGTCCGACGCCGAGGTAGCGCAGGCGGCGCGGGCGATCGGGGCACACGAGTTCATCGCCGCGCTGCCCCTGGAGTACCAGACCCCGGTCGGCAAGCGCGGCGGGCGTCTGTCGGCGGGCCAGCGGCAGCTCATCTCCTTCGCCCGCGCGTTCATCGCCGCGCCGGCGGTCCTGGTACTCGACGAGGCGACCGCGCTGCTTGACATCCCGTCCGAGCGCCTGGTCCAGGCCGCGCTGCGCACCGTGCTGACCGGCCGCACCGCGGTGATCATCGCGCACCGGCTGTCGACGGTGGCGATCGCCGACCGGGTGCTGGTGCTGCGGGCCGGGGAGATCATCGAGGACGGCGCCCCGGCCGACCTGCTCGGCGGCGACGGCGAGTACGCCGACCTCCACGCCCGGTGGGCGGCCAGCCTGGTCTAGTATTTCCCTGGCTAAGTTGCATGGCGGACGCGGGTCGGAAGGCGGGACACCAGGGATGCCAGGGATGTACAAGGCGAGCCAGGAGGCGGCCGACAAGCACGCGGCGGACGCGGCGCTGGCCGCCCAGCGCGGCAAGCTGCTCGACGCGACGCGCGCGGCGGACATCGCGTTCCGCGCGGCGGAGGCCAGTCACGCCCCGGTCACCGAGGTGCACCGGCTCGCCAAGGAGCTGGACGCGGCGCTCACCTCGGCGATGCAGGCGGCGTACGCGGCCCAGCGCGCCGAGATCGGCCCGCGCGGGTACGAGGATCGAATCTTCTACCGCAAGGCCAAGGCGCGGCCGGCGATCCGCGCGATCACCGCCGAGGCGGAGCGGCTGCTGACGCTGCGGGAGAACCACCGGCTCAACCACATTCCCGAGGTACCGCGCGTTCCGGCTGTCTAGAGACGCGGCTACCGGATAATTCGGGCTAAAGAGCCATGCGAGGGCATAGTATCTAGCCGGCGGGTAGCCCCTCTGAACTAGTAGTATCCATGGAGCGTGATCACTACGAGTTACGGGAATGCTACTGTCGGTGATCATCGCAGGCGTATAACACCTCGGCGAAACCTGTATGAACCAAACCCAAGTTGCTTGCGTATTACAGGACGACGGGGCAAAGTTGAGGGTAAGTGGTCTAGGCCACCGGCAGGGGAGCCGCAAGGGTCTAGACCGGAGTCACATGAGGGAAAGCCAGGAGGCACTTGAATGTGCCCGCACACGCCGCCATGCCCTGATGCTTCGGCACCGGACCGCGAGGCGGCTCACACGGTAGTAAGTCACCCAGAGCAAGGCTGGAGCCTTCTCTGTAACGGCGTGGTCATCTTCGAGGACACCGGCGAGTTGTTGCCGAACGGCATGACGATCGCGCCGCATCGTCCGACTGACCACGCGACTCGCGCGGCCTAGCACAAGAGCTGGCCTAGGCCGCGAGTAGCTCGCGCAGCCACGCGGTGACGGCATCGCCGATCACCGCGGGGTTCCGAGACAGGGCGTGCGTCTCACCAGGGAGCACGACCACGCGGGCTAGCTTCTTCTCTTCCGGGACCCCGAACGGGTCCCGGTCTCCGTTTAGCACCAGGACCGCGGTTCCGGCTGCGGCCAGTTCGCCTGCCCGGGATCGCTCGGGGTGCCCGGGCGGGTGCAGCGGGAAGGCGAGCGCGATCACCCCGCGAGCGCCCACCGCCTGGGCGGTGCGGCACGCGACGCGCGCCCCGTTGCTGCGGCCTCCCTGGATCACCGGCAGGCCCGGATGGGCGTGCGCGAGCGCCGCGAGGATCTGCGCCCAGGCCGCGTCCTGCTTGTCCGCCGACCCCGGCGCGCGAGCGCCGCGGACCACGTACGGCTGGGTAACCAGCGCCGTCACCGCGCCTAGGGCCCGGCCCGCGTCGCGCACGGCAAGCACGTCCGCCGAGTCCGGCGTCCCCCCTGACCCGTGCGTCAGCACCAGCAGGAACCGCCGCTGCCCGGCCGGTTCCTGGACCTCGACGCGCGCCGGCCCGGAGCTTGTCTCAACCTCCACGCCCCGCAACGTTAGCGGACGCCCACGCCCAGCCCCGGCCCCGGGTCAGCCCCGCTCCCGGTCAGCCCCGCTCCCGGTCAGCACCGCCCCCGGGTCAGCACCGCCCCCGGGTCAGCACCGCCCCCGGGTCAGCGCCGGCCCCGGCGCGCCACCGAGCGCCCGCCGTCAGCACGCATGTCGGGTCAGTCGTCCCCGCGGCACCAGCATCACGACCAGCCGCGCCCTGGTGATGACATCCAGCCCCACTGACACCGTTGTCCCCAGCCACCCCGTTTTCGCGCCATTCACTTCCTCGGCAACTCCCGTCACAAAACTCCCGCGAGAACTGGATCTCGTGCTGGCGGCGATGGCACGCGAGCGGCGCCTAGTATCGCCTATCTCTTGCGACACTGCCATCACTTCATTCACGACAGCGGGATAAGCCCCAGATCCTCCGCCGCGCCCCGCCCGGGAAGCGCTGTCCGCTGTGCGGACACTTGACCGTATTCGTTCCCGGATCTACGCTCACGGCGCGGTGATTGACGGTTCTTAGCCGGCGCAACTTTCTTACCAGCAAAGGGGCGGGTGGAATGGACAGCAACGAACTCGGCGGCCCTGCGCGAGACAGCGGCCCCCAGGACGCGGAGCCCGCGGAGCAACGCCTTTCGCGGCGCGGGCTGCTGCGGACGGGCGCCGCCGCGGGCGCCGCCGCCGCGGCCGCCGCGGGCGGCGTCGCCGCGGCCGGTCCGGCGTCGGCGGCGCCCGCGAGCGCGGCGGGCGGGCCATCCCGGCGGACTTCCC
>JAICYD010000119.1 GCA_025934375.1 Streptosporangiaceae bacterium
AGCGACCGTGATCGCCGTGGTCACCAACATGACGGCACAGCGCATGGCAGACTGAACGGGCAACGGAGGTCTCCGGTACACGGGGCGTTTTGGTCGACACCCGTCCTACCGTGGCCTCCGTTGTCATGTCCGCCGAAACCCCGAACCCGCCAAACCCCTTGACCGCAGGCAGGAACCCCTTAACTACCCGGCATTGGGCCTAGGGCGCGGCGGTAGCCGCCGGGCGGGCGCGGTCGCCGGGCGGGACAGCATCAGACCGCGGCGCCGCGGATGGTGGCGTGGCCGCCGGCCAGCAGCAAGACCGCCAGCGCGGCGATGACGCCGGTCAGGCCCAGGGCGGTCAGGCGGTGCCAGTGCTCGGCGCTGGCCACGACGGACACGGCGGTCACCACGAGCGCCTGTGCCGCGAGGAACACCAGCGTGCCGTGCATGCCCCACCGGCGCTGCAGGATCGGGGACCACATCCCGTAGACGAACATCGCGAAGAGGATGACGGCGCAGGTCAGCCAGGTGGCGTACCACGGGCCGTCCAGCAGGTACGGCACCCGCAGGAAGCGCATGGACAGCCCCCAGCCGCCGGTGGCCCGTTCGATCGCCTGCAGCGCGGCCAGCGCCAGGCCGGAGGCCACGGCCAGCGCCAGCCCGTGCAGCGCGGTGCCGAGGTAGAAGGACCGGCGGCTGGCGCCGAGCATCAGGGCGAACGGCAGCGACCGGCCGGCGGTCAGCATGCCCTGCACAGTGAAGAAGATGAAGAAGCTGACCAGGTACCCGGATGCGTTATGGCCGGGTTCACGGCCGGCGGTGACGGCGCCTACGGCGAAGGCGAACGGGAGGATGCACGGCAGCACGACATAGTTGGCCGGCCTGGCCAGGTTGAAGCGGGCCACCTTGACCCAGGTGCTCACGCGCTGCTCCTTTCGGTCGCGAAGCTCGCCTCGGGGGCGGCGGCGAGAACGCCGGCGGCTGCCTGCACCACGACCTGCTGCAGGGACAGCGAGGTCAGGTCCAGTCCGGATGACCGGGCCCGCTCACGGTCGCCCGGGGACAGCGGCCCGGCCATGACGACCGACGCCTGGGAGCCGAGCCGCCGCCGCTCCCACACCGGCCGGCCCTCGGCGAGCGCGTCCACGGCGAGGCAGGGACCGCTCACCCGGGTGGCGACGCCGCGCAGGGCGTCGGCCGCCGCGTCCAGGACGACCCGGCCCCGGTCAATGACGATGACGCCCTCGAACAGCGCGGCGGCCTCGTCGATGAGGTGCGTGGACAGTACCACGGTGCGCGGGAACTCGGTGAAGTCCGCGAGCAGCCGATCGTAGAACACCTGCCGGGCCACCGCGTCCAGGCCCGCGTAGGGCTCGTCGAACAGCGTCACCTCGGCCCGGGCGGCCAGCCCGATCGTGATCCCGAGCGCCGAGCGCTGCCCGCGCGACAGCCTCTTGACGGCCTTGTTCGCCCGCACGCCGAAGTCGTCCAGCAGCGAGGCCGCCAGCGCGCAGTTCCAGTTCGGGTAGAACCAGGACGCGGCGCGCAGCGCCTGGCTGACCTTGATCTCCGGGTAGACCTGGTCCTCGCGGACGAACACCAGGCGGCGCAGCACCTCCTCGTTCTCGGCCGGCGAAGCGCCGAGGACCCGCACCGATCCGGATGACGGGAACTCCTGGCCGGCCAGGATCCGCAGCAGCGTGGTCTTGCCGGCGCCATTGCGGCCGAGCAGGCCGGTGATGGTCTCGCTACTGATCGCGAGGGTGACGTCGGCGAGGGCGGTGTGATCGCGGTACCTGCGCGTCAGCCCGGTGACCGAGATCGCCGGTGTCATAGCCAGGCGCCTTCCCGCTCGCCGCCGGCTGCCCTGATCAGCGCGAGCAGCTCGCCGGGGTCAATGCCAAGGCGAGCCGCCTCGGTCAGCAGCGGCTCGACGTACCGCTGCGTGAACTCCGCCCGTCGCCGGGCCAGCAGCCGCTGCCGCGCCCCGGCGGCGACGAACATCCCGATGCCCCGCCGCTTTTCCAGCAGCCCGTCATCGGCCAGCACGTTGATCCCCTTGGCCGCGGTCGCCGGGTTGATCCGGTAGAACGCGGCCAGCTCGTTGGTGGACGGCACCCGCTCGCCCTCGGCCAGGCCGCCGTCCGCGATCTCCCCCGCGAGCCTGCCGGCAACCTGGGCGAACAGCGGGATTCCCTCGTCCAGGCCAGCCATCTCTGGCATCGTCTCCGCCCTCACTTCATAGGTTAATTACTTAAGTAATGTACCGCTTAACCAGGGAACCGGTCAACCCGGACCCGTGGCTCCGGGCGACGGGGGATCCGGGCGACGGGGATCCGGGGGCCGGGCGCACGCGCGGACGGCCCTCGCGGCCGGCGGCGCGGGCCGTCGAGAACGTGAGGTCTCGTGCGCTATGGGCGGCGGAGCAGGGCGTCGCGCTGCTCGTTGTCGAGGGCCTGCAGCCGCTCCAGGGCCGGGATCGCCGCCGCCAGGATCGCCGCCTCATCGGGCGGCAGCTGGCTGACCAGCGTCGCGAACGCCGCGGTGCCCGCCTTGCGGCGCTGTCCCATGTACTCGCGGCCGGCCTCGGTGATGGAGACCAGGGACACGCGCTTGTCCCTCGGGTCGCCGGCCCGCTCAACGAGGCCCTGGCGCTCCAGGCTGGCGATGAGCGTGGTCATGGACGGCTGGGTCACGCCCTCGATCGCGGCCAGCTCGGTGATCCGCTTGGTCCCGGTCCGGTTCAGCGTCGACAGGGTCGCCAGCGAGGTGAGGCTGATGTCCCGGGGCGCGCGGCGCAGCAGCGAGGCGAGCAGGCCGTAGACCGCGGCGGCGGTCGCCAGGCTGCTCTCGTCGGCCTCCGGGGTCTGCACCGGGTTCATGTGCTGGAGCATATCGGCCCCTCCGCCGGCGGGCGCGCCCGCCGGGTAGTTACATTGACAGTCTATATAAATCTACTATACATTGAGGCCCATGCACAGTGAGTCCCCATCGGGGCACGGCGGGGCCAGCGGCACCGTCAGCGCCTTCCGGCAGCCCAAGGCCGTGTGGGCGGTCGCGTTCGCCTGCGTCATCTCGTTCATGGGCATCGGGCTGGTCGACCCGATCCTGCCGTCGCTGGCGACCAGGCTGCGGGCCAGCCCGGCCCAGGTGGAGCTGCTGTTCACCAGCTACCTGGTCGTCACCGCCGTGATGATGCTCATCACCGGCTGGGTGTCCAGCCGGATCGGCGCCAAGCGAACCCTGGTCGCCGGGCTGATCCTCATCGTGGTGTTCGCCGCCATCGCCGGCTGCAGCGCCAGCATCGACCAGATCGTGGGCTTCCGGGCCGGCTGGGGCCTGGGCAACGCGCTGTTCATCGCCACGTCCCTGGCCGTCATCGTCGGGTCCGCGTCCGGCGGCATGGCGGGCGCGATCGTGCTCTACGAGACCGCCCTCGGCGTCGGGATCGCCTGCGGCCCGCTGCTGGGCGGCCTGCTCGGCAACGTCAGCTGGCGCGGCCCGTTCTTCGGCGTGTCGGTCCTCATGCTCATCGCCTTGGCCGCCACCATCGCGGCAGTCCCGCAGACCCCGCCCGCTGAGCGCAAGTCCTCCATCATCGAGCCGATCACCGCGCTGCGCCACCGGGCGCTGACCACCACCGGCGTCGTCGGCCTGCTGTACAACTGGTGCTTCTTCACCATCTTGGGCTACGCGCCGTTCCTGATGAACCTGTCCCCGCTGCGCCTGGGCGCCGTCTTCTGCGGCTGGGGCGTGCTCGTCGCCATCTTCGCGATCTTCGGCGCGCCGTGGTTCAAGGAGCGCTTCGGCACCCCCAGGACGCTGTACGGCTCGTTCGCCCTGATGGCCGTCATCTCCGCCGTGATCGGGATCTGGCCGGGCGACAAGACCGTGGTCATCGCCGCGACCGTCGCCTCCGGCATCGTCATCGGCATGAACAACACGCTGGTCACCACGGCGGTCATGCTGATCGCCCCGGTGCCGCGCCCGGTCGCCTCGGCCACCTACGGGTTCGTCCGGTTCATCGGCGGCGGCCTGGCCCCGTACGCGGCCGGGAAGCTCGTCGAGCACTACAACGTGCACGTCCCGTTCCTGCTCGGCTCGGCCGCCGTCGTGGCGGGAGCGCTGATCTTGTCGACGGTCCACGGCCCGCTGACCGCCGCCGACGCTGAGTCCCGGCAGCCTGCCTCCCAAGAGCGGGCCGGCGCGGAGGCGGCCGTCTCGCAGGTGCCCGGGCTGGAGGACGAGGCGATCCTCGCCGAGGAGGCCATCTTGGAGGACCGTGCCTACGGGTCAAAGGTCTCCGGCACACCATCGTCGTGACGACGGGCCGCCTCCCGGGCTGGCGGACCAAGCGATCCTCGCTGAAGAGGCCCTCATCGACGATCGCGCGTACGGCCAGCAGTAACCCCGGTGACGTTAGTCCGCTGACCTAGGGCCCTTCCAGCCTTGTCCTGGTCGCCGCTGGGAAGGATCATTGAAGGCGTCAGTCGGTCAAAGGAGACGGCATGATGTTCGAGCACTTGTTGCGGCCACGGCAGAAGGCGCAAGCCGTGGCGCAGGCAGCGGAGCGGCTGGGCCCCGCGGACGACGCCGCCACCCAGGTACTCGCCGACCTGTGGGACACGGCCTTCCAGGAGGGCCGCCTCGCCGCGCTTGATGAGTTCCAGGATCGCTTCTGCACCTGCATGAAGTCCTAGGCCACGCCAAGGGGCCGCCCATCCGGCGTCCATGGCGTGCATGAGCCGGGCGACGGCCCGCTGGTGCTGGCCCGGGCGCGGGACTCCGGGCTGCCGCGCGGGCTCGATGTGCGACGTTGCCATGGGTCAGGCACCCCCGCGGCCGGATCTGCGCGGGGTTGACAACTCGCGTCCATCCAAATAACTATGCGCTTAGTAATCGCGGTCGGCGCTCGCTCGGATAACGGGAAGGACGCTCTCTGGATGCAAGGCTTGATGCAGGAACGCCCCCTGTCGCTCCCCCTGGTCCTGCGGCGGGTCGAACGCCACTTCGGGCACAAGCGCGTGGTGACCGGCCGCGCCGATGGCGAGACCGAGGCGACCTGGGCTGAGGTCTGCGGGCGGGTCCGCCGGCTGGCAGGCGTGCTCGACGAGCTCGGCGTGCCGGACGGGGCACGGGTGGGCACGTTCGGCTGGAACAGCCAGCGGCACGTAGAGCTGTACCTGGCGGTGCCGTGCAGCGGGCGCATCCTGCACACGCTCAACCACCGGCTGTTCCGCGATCAGATCACCTACATCGTCAGCGAAGCCGCCGATGACGTGATCTTCGTCGACCGCTCCCTGCTCCCGGTCGTGTGGCCGCTGGTCGGCGGCTTCCCAAGCGTGCGGCACGTGATCGTCATGGACGACGGCGCCGACGCGTCGCTGCCCGGCGACCCTCGGCTGCTGGACTACGAGACCCTGCTCGCCGCCGCCGGCGGCAGCGTACGGGAGCTCGCCGTGCCCGACGAGGACACCGCGGCCGCCCTGTGCTACACGTCGGGAACGACGGGCAACCCCAAGGGCGTCCTGTACAGCCACCGGTCGATCGTCTTGCACGCGCTGCTGCTGCTGATGGTCGACACGTTCGGCATCCGCGAGCGCGACGTCATCATGCCCGTCGTGCCCATGTTCCACGTCAACGCCTGGGGCTTGCCCTACGCGGCGATGCTGGCCGGATCGGACCTCGTCCTGCCTGGCCCCGCGATGGCCCCCGGGCAGCTGGTCGCCCAGATGGAGCGGCAGCGCGTCACCTTCACCGGGGCGGTCGCCACGGTGTGGCGGGGAATCAGGCCCCTGCTGTCCGGGCACGACCTGTCGGCGATGCGCATGATCGTCTGCGGGGGCGGCGCGGTCGACGACGCGCTGTCGCGCGCGTACCAGGACGCCATCGGCGTGCCGATCACCAACGCCTGGGGCATGACGGAGACGAGCCCGGTCGTGACGACCTCCTACCTCGCGACGGTGCACGATGGCCTGGACGCCGTGGGGCGCCGGCTCGTCATCGGGTCGCCCGGCCCCGCCGTCCCGCTGACCGAGGTCCGACTGGTCAGCGACGACGGCGCGCAGGCGCCGTGGGACGGCACCAGCCCCGGCGAGCTCCAGGCGGCGGGGCCGACGATCGCCGCCCGTTACCTCGGCGAATCCACGCCCGGCACGGGCTTCACTAGCGACGGGTGGCTGAAAACCGGCGACGTCGCCACCATCGACCCGCACGGTTACGTGCGCATCGTGGACCGCACCAAGGACCTGGTCAAGTCGGGCGGCGAATGGATCTCCTCGGTCGAGCTCGAGAACGCTATCATGGCCGACCCTCGGGTCGCCGAGGCCGCCGTGATCGGCGCCGGCGACCCGCGCTGGGGCGAGCGCCCGGTTGCCTACGTGGTACCCAGGTCCGGCGCCGGGCTCACCGCGGAGCAGGTGCGCGAGCACCTCGTCCCGCTTGTCGCCCGCTGGTGGATCCCCGACCAGGTCGTATTCGTCGAGGAGATCCCGAAGACGGCGACCGGCAAGTTCTCCAAGCGGGAATTGCGGTCCTGGTACTGGCGCGACGCCGGGACCGGACCGGAGCATGACGCCGGCTCAGCCAGCACCGCGGCCACGAAGGAGTAGCCAGTATGACCATCCAGCCCCGTCTCGTCGTCACCGGCAGGGAACCCGACGGAACGTCGGTGTTCGTCGCCGACCAGCCGGGCGAGCCGATCGCGCCGGCCGCCTTTCACGGCTCGGAGTTCTACCTGCTCTGGGGCACCGAGGACGGCACCGCCCAGGTCGGCACCAAATCGCGCCAGCCCAAGCTCTTCCCGTACTTCCCCGGGGCCGGCGGGACCCGCATCCTTCTCCTGCGCTGGGCGCCGCGATCCTCGGCCCCGCAGCAGGCCAGCGACCCGGCCGCGGAGGCCGCCGAGGCCGCCGAGACGGCCCAGATGCTTCCCGGGCTGCTGGACGTGTTCGAGCCCGGGCACGCCGGCATGCACACCACCGACTCCGTCGACTACGGAATCTGCCTGGAAGGCGAGCTTTACCTGGAACTGGACAACGGCGAGGAGGTCCTGGTGACCCCGGGCACCGTCGTCGTCCAGCAGGGCACCCGGCACGCCTGGCATAACCGCAGCGACCAGACCGCCCTGATGTGCTACGTGCTCATCGGCGCCGAGCGCGACTCCTGAACAGCCTGGCCAGGGCCTGCTGCGCGGGACCGCCCGTGCGGCAGGCGGGGTGCGAATGAGCCCTTAGCGGGCCGGCCCGGTCATGAGCACTTGTTCATGACCATCCGCAGGGCCAGCCCCGCATAGAAGTCGCCCAGCTGCTCGGGGGAGTCTGGGCCGTCGAGGCGGTACCAGCGGACGAGGTCGATGCTGAGCGAGAGCATCCCGCGGACCAGCCGGTTCACGTCGCCTGGCGCGAACGCGCCCTCGGCCATGCCCTGCTCGACGGTGGCGCGGAAGACGTCGTTGGTCTGGTGCCGCACCTGGATGATCTCGTCGTAGTGCCCGGGGGTCAGGCCCGCGAGCTCGTACTGGGACACGCGCGCGGCGACATGATAGCGGGCGTGCCATGCGGTGTGCCTGGATACGATCGCGGCCAGTCGCCCGGCCGCGCTCGCCGCCTCGTCGACCGACGGGTCCTTGACATAGACAAGGGCCCGCTCATGCGCGGTCCGCATGATCTCGAAAAGCACGAGTTCCTTGGACGGAAAGTGCACGTAGAGGGCTGCCGGGCTCAGCCCCACGCCGGCCGCGATATCGCGCGTAGTGGTCGCGTGGTAGCCGTTCGCCGCGAAGCACCGTACCGCCGATGTCAGCAGCCCTTTCTCCACATCGCCGAGCCCGAGGTCCCACAGCTCGGGAGAGTGGTCCTGAAGCCGCGGGTCGGCGGCGATCTCCTCGGGCGTGAACCGGCTCTGGCGTCTGGGCATCCTCAGGCTCTCCCTTGCGCATCCATGTGTGATCGCAGCTTCACACCGGTACAACGATCCGGCAAACCGGCCATGCCGCTTTCGCCATGAACCTTGACACGTCTCACGATAGTAGGTGACTATGCGCTTAGCCAGCATGGTGGCAATCGCCGCCCCCGGTCATTGTCCGAGGGGGGCAGCCCGGGTTCGCAGTGGCATGCCCATTGGATGCGGCGCACCTGCCGGACGTGCGACAACCCAAATGAAGCAGCCACGCATTCCACCTCGAAGGAGAGGGCATGTTCCACAGGAGAATCCCGCGCGTCGGCATCGCAGCGAGCGCGGCTTTGCTCGCTCTGGCCGTCACCGCGTGCAGCAGCTCGTCGTCCGCTTCCAGCTCGTCCGCCTCGTCCGCGGCGCCGGCCGCGACCTCGGCGGCCGGCGCCGCCTCAAGCGCCGCCCCCGGCAGCCTCGCGGGCAAGACGATCGCGCTGGTCGCCTACGGTAACGCCAACCAGTGGGGCGCCGCCTTCAACAAGCAGTTCGCCAGCGACCTCGCGGCCAGCGGGGTGAAGATCGACGACCTGACCACCATGGATTCCGGCACTCAGGTGCAGTACTTCAACCAGGCCATCGCGCAGAAGCCGGACCTGATCGTGCTGGCGGTGCTGGACACCAAGGCGACAGTGGTGCCGATCGAGCAGGCCAAGGCAGCAGGGATTCCGATGCTCGTCTTCGACGGGCCGACCGACCCGTCCGTGGCGGGCGACGTGATGACCGTGCTGTCGGACAGCGAGCAGCTCGGCGAATTCGCGGCCGATAACATCATCCAGGGGCTCAAGGCGCAGGGCCGCACGTCGGGCAAGATCATCGTCCTCACCGGAACGAAGTCGATGCTGGTGACCCAGGACCGGATGACCGGCTTCAACAAGGTGCTGAGCACCGCGCCCCAGTACCAGGTGGTAGCGCAGGAGGACGCGAACTGGGATCCCACGCTGTCCGGGCAGGACGCCCAGCAACTGCTCGCCAAGTACGGCTGCTCCGGCGTGCAGGCCGCGTACGGCATGGCCGACTACATGGCCCTGCCGATCATCCAGGCGGCTAAGCAGGCAGGCTGCGCTGTCGGCGGCAAAGACGGCCTCATCGTCACGGGCAGCAACTGCTTCAAGGCGGGCATTCAGGCGATCGAGGCCGGCGAGCTCTACGGCACGGCAACCGAGGACCCCATCTCGATCGCCACCCAGACGGCCACCTACGTGACCCAGTTCCTCACCGGGCAGCACCCGCCGCAGCATGAGATGGTCAAGGAGTACCGCATCACCGCGGCCACCGTGAGCCAGTACGCCGCGCAGTGCGGCCACGCGTGAGCGACGTGACCGGCGACCGGGCGCGGCCGCAGGTCCGCGCCGAGGGACTGAGCCGCGGTTTCGGCGGGGTCCCGGCGGTGCGGGAGGTGTCCTTCACCGTCGGGGCCGGGGAGATCCACGGCCTGTGCGGGCACAACGGGGCCGGCAAGAGCACGGTGGTGAAGATGCTCTCCGGGCAGCTGGCCCCCGATAGCGGCCGGATCGTCATCGGCGGGAAGCCGGTACAGCTCGGCAGCCGGCAGGCCGCCCAGCGGCTCGGCGTCGCACTGGTAGACCAGGAGCTCAGCGTGGTCCCTGAGCTGAGCGTGCTTGACAACCTCCTCCTGGGCGGCGTGTCCACGCCGCTGCTGAACCGGCGCCGCGCCGCGACGGCGCGGTGCCGCCAGGTGCTCGCCGACATGGGGCTCGACCGGATCCGGCCCCAGCAGCCGCTGGCGGAACTGAGCATCGGCGAGCGCCAGCTCGTCGAGGTGGCCCGAGCGCTCAGCCAGAACGCCCGGCTGGTCATCTTGGATGAGCCGACCGCCACGCTCAGCGACGTGGAGACCGGGCACGTCTTCGCGGCGATCCGCCGGGTCGCGGCCCGGGGATGCTCGGTGATCTTCGTATCGCACCGGCTGTCGGAGGTCCTCGAGCTCTGCGACACGGTGACGGTGCTGCGTGACGGGCGCCGCATCGCCACCACCGCGGCCAGCGAGCTGACCGTCAGCGACTTGATAGTGCAGATGCTCGGTGAGGCGCCGCACCGCCTCACGGCCGCCCGGGCACCGGACCCGCGGCCGGCCCACTCGCTGCGGATCGAGGGGCTGCACGTGCCGGGGCGGCTCACGGACTTCAGCCTCACCGCGCAGGCCGGCCGGGTCTACGCGCTGGCCGGGCAGCTGGGCAGCGGCGCGTCCGACGTGCTGCGCGCACTGGCCGGACTGCACCCGCAGGCGACGGGACTGGTCAGGCTCCGTGACCGCGCCGTGCCCTTCCGCGACCCGGTCGGCGCCGCGGCCGCCGGGATCGCCTTCGTCTCCAGCGACCGCAAGTCAGAGGGGCTGTTCCTGGACAAGCCGATAGCCGCCAACCTCCTGGCCACCAGGTTGCCGAGGCTCGGCCGGGCCGGCCTGCTCAGCTCCCGCCGTGAGCAACAGGCGGCCAGGTCGCTGGCTGAGCTCGTGGGCATCGCCGATCACCGGCTTCGCGAGCCGGCCGCCGCGCTCAGCGGCGGTAACCAGCAGAGGGTGTTCGTCGGCCGCAGCCTCGGCCGCGATGACGTCTACGCCCTGCTCCTCGACGAGCCGACCCGCGGCGTCGACATTGGCGGCCGCGCGGCGATCCACCGGCTGCTGCGGGCCGCCGCCGACGCCGGCCTCATCGTGCTGTTCGCCTCGACTGAGCTGGAGGAACTGCTCGAGCTCGGCGACGTGATCATCACCATGCGCGAGGCCCGCATGGTCGCCCGCTACGAAGGCGGTGCCGACGGCGCGGTCCTGATGCGCGACATGACCCAGGGAAAGCGCGCGGCATGACGGCAGCGGACAACGACCGCGGTCCCGCGATGGCCGCGGCGAGGGACCTCCCCGGGCGGCAGGACGGCGCCGGTACCGGCACCGGCCCGCCAGCGCCGGCGCCGGCGGCCGCCGGGGGACGCTTGCCCGGCCTGCGGGGCGTCGATCCGCTCGACGTCGGGATCGTCATCGTCGTGCTCGCGGTGATCGTGACCGGGATGCTGACGACGCGGTTCTTCAGCCTGGCCAACGCCCGCGCCATCCTTGCCTCGACGGCGACGGTGGGCATCACCGCGATCGGCGCCACCGTCGTGATGATTGCCGGTTCCGCCGTGTCGCTGGCCGTGTCGCAGACCGCGACCGTCGTCGCCATGATCTTCCTGGCGACCCAGCAGTTCGGCCTCGCGGCCGCGATCACCTTGGGGCTGCTGAGCGGCGTGGCGATGACCGCGATCCAGGGCGCGGTCATCGGGTTCTGGACCGCCAACCCGATCGTGCTGACCATCGCGGCCGGGTTCGCAATCGGCGGCGTGGCAACCTGGATCAGCGGCGGCACCACGGTCAATCCCCAGGTCGCCGCGTTCAACGGGCTCAACGGCACGCCGCTCGGCCTGCCGCTCGCGGTCTACGTCCTGCTCGCGGTCACGGCGGCGGCCCAGTGGTTCCTGCGACGCACCACCGCCGGCCGGTACATGTACCTGATCGGCGAGAATCCCCGGGCGGCCCGGGCGGCCGGGCTTCCCGTCGGCCGCGTGACCGTAATCGCCTGGGCGATCTTCGGCGCCTGCATCGCGCTGGCCGGCGTGTTCCTGGCCGCGTTCAACACCAGCGCCAACGCTAACCTGGGGGGCACGCTCAGCCTTGACGCGATCGCCGCGGTGCTCGCCGGAGGCACCGCCATCGGCGGTGGCAGAGGCTCAGCCGTGCGGACGCTCGGCGGGGCCCTGCTTATCTCGGCCATCTCCGACCTGCTGCTGCTACGCGGGTTCTCGACCGGCATCCAGCTACTCGTGAAGGGACTGCTCGTGGCGTTCGTGGTCATCGCCGTGCACGTGCGCTCCACCAGGGGACGACGATGATCCGGCGGCCCGCGGTCCCGCCGGAGACCCGCGTCCCCGCCGTGGCGCTGACCGTCGTGCTCATCGCCTTCTTCTGCACGCCGCTGATGAGCGGAAGGGCACTGACGGCCTTCGACGTCTACAACACCTTTCAGGGACTCGCCCAGATCGGGCTGCTCACCCTGGGCCTGGGCCTCACGATGATCGCGGGGGAGTTCGACCTGTCCGTCGCGGGCACCTACGTCCTTGGCGGGATGCTCGCGGTGCGGACCGGGCAGTCCTCCGCCATCCTCGGCATCGTGCTGGCCGTGGGCGCGGGTGCCGCCATCGGCGCCGGGCAAGGCGGCCTCATCGCCCGGTTGGGCATCCCGTCGCTGCCGGTGACCCTCGCGACCTACATTGCCCTGCTCGGGCTGACCAGTGCCATGTCGGGCGGGCTCAGCGTGACCTACGCCAACACGGGCGCGACCCTGTGGATGGACCAGCACGTCGCGGGTGTCTTCTCGCCGCCGAGCCTGATCACGCTGGCCGGGTTCGTCATCGCGGCAGTCGTCTTCGCCGGTACCCGGCTGGGCAGGGAAGTCCGCGCCATCGGCGGCGACCGCCGCGCCAGCCGCGTCGCCGGCGTCCGCGTGGAACGTGGCCTTGTCGGGCTGTTCACCGCCTCAGGGTCGCTCGCCGCCCTCAGTGGCGCGCTGTTCAGCTACAGCTATGCCGCGGCCAATCCCAACCCGGGCCTGCAGCCGCTGATCCTCGCCACCGTCGGCTGCCTCGTCGGGGGCGTGTCGCTGGCCGGCGGCCGCGGCCTGCCCGCGGGCCTGCTTGCCGGGGCCCTCGCGGTCGCGCTGCTCAGGCAGGTCGACGCCATCACCGCGATCCCCGATTACTACACAGAGCTGCTGTACGCCGCGCTGCTCGGTGTCATCGTCGCGGTCGACGCGCCTGGCCTACGGCGCGGGTACGACCGGCTGAGGGCGCGCGCGGCGACGGTCCGCACCCCCGATCGCCGCCCGTAGGACCGCAACTCACAGAACCGGGGAACGTGGCCACGATGTGTGGTCCACCCGGCACGCTCAAGGAGGCGCAATGGCCGTTACCCCCGCCATCGTGGCCAGCGGATTCGGATTCCTGGAGGCCCCGCGCTGGCATGGCGGCCGGATCTGGTTCTCTGACTTCTACACCCACCGGGTGCTCTCGGCCCGCGAGGACGGGGCAGACCTGCGAACCGAGGCGAGCGTCCCGCATCAGCCGGCCGGCCTGGGCTGGCTACCCGACGGCCGGCTGCTGGTCGTCTCGATGCGCGACCGCAAGGTCTTGCGCCGCGAGGCCGACGGCACGCTGGTGACCCACGCCGACCTGGGCTCGCACGCGACTGGCCACGCCAACGACATGGTGGTCGACGCCGAGGGCAGGGCGTACGTCGGCAACTTCGGGTTTGACCTCATGAGCGGCGCTCCGCTGGAGACCGCGTCGCTGCACCGGGTGGACCCTGACGGCACCGTGACCGAGGCCGCGGCGGACCTATGGTTCCCCAACGGCAGCGTGATCACGCCGGACGGCGTGCTGATCGTGAACGAGACGTTCGGCAACCGCTGCACCGCCTTCGACATCGCACCCGGCGGACAGCTGGTCAACCGCCGCACCTGGGCCGAATTCGCCCCGCTGCCGTCAGATCGCGCCATCGAGAAAGTGCTGGCCGAGACTAAGGTCGGGGGCGACGGCGCCTGCCTGGACGCGGAAGGGGCGCTGTGGATCGCCGACGCCATCGGCGGCCGCCTGCTCCGGGTCACGCAGGGAGGGCAGATCGCCGACGAGATTCACCCGGGCTCTCCGGTGTACGCGTGCGCGCTCGGCGGCGCCGACGGGCGGACCCTCTACGCCTGCGCCGCCCCGGATTTCGATGAGAAAGCCAGGAGCGCTGCCCGCGAGGCCACCCTCATCGCCTTCCGTGTCCAGGTCCCCGGGTGTTGACGAGGGGCAGGTCACCGGACTGAGAGAGGTCCCGGCGCGCGCGCGTTCAGGGCAGCCCGGCCCGGGGGGCGTCGACGCGGGTGGCCACCAGGCGGGCCTCGCGTGCGGCTTTGCGGGCCTCTTCGGCGAAGTCGGGCGCGGTGCAGATGAACAGGGTGCGTCCATCGGCTCCGCCGAGCATGCAGGCGAATACGCCGGTGCCGGCCGAGATCTCCCCGGTGATCTCGCCGCCCTGGCGCACCCGGATGGCCCGGCCGCCGAGGCCGTCGGCTACCCATAGCTGCGCGTCCGCGTCCAGGCAGCAACCGTCGGGCGCGATGACGACCTGGGCGAGCAGCTTGTCGAGTTCCGCCTCGGTTGGCAGTTCCCCGAAGTTGGCCCAGGTGCGGCGGTTGACCAGCGTGCCGTCGCCGGCGATGTCGAACGCGGTGACGCGGTTCCCGAACGTCTCGTTGACCAGCAGCGTGCCATCCGGGGTGATGGCGCTGCCGTTGGGGAACCACATGTCCCCGGCGGCCTTGGTGACGGTCCCGTCCGGATCGACCCGCAGCAGGTTGGCGGTCTTGAAGGGGGCGCCGCCCATCAGGTCGAAGCCGAACTCGCCGATGAAGGCCCTGCCCCGTGAGTCGACGACCATGTCGTTGAGCAGCCCGCTGACGTGGCTCGACACGTCAGCATGACAGGCGAGGGCGCCGTCAGGCTCGCGGCGCAGCACGCGGGCGTCGCGCATGGAGACGATCAGCAGGCGCCCGTCGGGTAGCCAGCCGAGCCCTGAGGGCTGCTGCGGGACCTCGGCCTCGACCCGCAGGTCGCTGCCATCCTCGGCCGCCGAGTACACGCGGTAGGTATAGAAGTCGGAGAACCAGATCCGCTCGTCGTGCCAGCGCGGGCATTCCAGGTAGGCCATGTCCGAAACGACGGTGCTGATCTCGCGGCTCATGCGTCCCTCCTCGGAAGCGGGTGTACGACGGTAGTCACGCGCGGGCCGCGGACAGGAAACGCTCCAGCTCACCGCGGATATCGGGCCCGCAGGGCTGGAAGACGATTTCGGTGACGCCACGGGACCGATAGTTCTCCAGTGCCCGCCGGATCTCGTCCCGGGTCCCGCTCAGCGTGACGTCCCGGAGCGTGCTGCTGCCGTCGGCGCGCCAGCTGGCCTCATCCGCGGCATTGAGCGCGACGCAATGGCCGGAGTGGACGGCCAGGTGGCGTTGCTGCTCGGGCTCCTGCTCGATGATCTCGAGCCACTCCTGCCCGCCGGGCAAAGCGCGCACGGCGTCGGCTCCGCCGAACTCCCAGGCGCCGTGCAGCGACAGCGCCCAGCCGGGTCCGGCGGCCACCCGGGCGTGCTCGGAATCGTGGGCCTCGCCCTCATCGAGCACCGTGCCCCAGGCGAGGTAGGCGGTCCACGCGTGGTCGGCCATGAATTCCGGCATCAGCAAGGTCACGTACAGGCCGTCACCGAGCTCCTGCGCGACCTGGTTGCCCTTGGGCCCAAGGGCGGCGATCAGAACCGGCACGTCGACGGGACGATCGGGCGCGTGCCCCGCCGGATGCAGCATCCGCATGCGGGCACCTTCCCACTCCACGACCTCTCCGCGCAGCAGCGCCCGGTACGCGCGGATGTAGGAAGCCATGAACGACCAGGGGATGGCGGGGTAGCCCATAGCCCGGCGTCCCGTGAATCCGGTCCCGAAGGAGACCGCGACGCGGCCAGGAGCGAGCGCGCACAGCGTGGCGGTCGCGGCGGCGTTGACCATCGGGTGACGCAGGCTCGGCACCAGCACGCCGGGGCCGAGGCCGATGCGCTCGGTGCGCTGCGCGGCCAGCGCCAGCGTCATCCAGACGTCCGGGCTCTGCTGCGGCGTGTCGTAGACCCATGCCCGGTCGAAGCCGAGTTGCTCGGCCAGTGCGATGTTGTCAGGAGAGTCCAGGGCAGTGGGGAACGCGCATGACACCTCCATTGGTGCCCTCCTCTCGAGGAGTGCCTACCCGTTCGGGACGGCATCCTGGCGCACGAGGTAACTAAGCGCACAATTAGCGTGTTTCAGAGCGTACGCTTCGGCGGAAGGGGTCGGCAAGGTCCCGCCAGGCTCTGCCGCCCCGCGCCAGCTGGATTCCTCGCGGTCCCGGCTAGGACGCGGCAGAGGCCTTGACCGCCGCTGACCGGGCGCTCCTGGCTCTCGTGGCCTTGCGGGCGGGAGCCGCGAGGGGCATCTCGCGGGCGTACATCAGGGCCTGCTTACCCTCGCCAGGGATGCGCCGCTCGACCTCGAACAGCGAGGTCGCCGTGATCAGGTCGCTCAGCTTGCCGTAGCCGTAGCTGCGGGAGTCGAAGTCGGGCCGCTGGTTGGTGATGATGTTGCCCACCGACGATAGCGGCGCCCACCCGTCGTCGTCGGACGCGGCCTCGACGGCGTCGCGCAGCAGGCTCACCAGCGCGCCGTCTCCCTGAAGCTGCGCCGCCGTGGCGGGTTTGGGCTTCGCCGGCTTGACTCCCACGGAGTCGGAGGCCGCGTCCTCGTCGGCGAACCGCAGGTTCTCTATGTAAACGAATTTGTCACAGGCAGCGACGAACGGCTTGGGCGTCTTGCGCTCGCCGAAGCCGTAGACCGTCATGCCCGACTCCCGCAGCCGCGCGGCCAGCCGGGTGAAGTCGCTGTCGCTGGAGACGATGCAGAACCCGTCGAGCCGCCCCGAGTACAGCAGGTCCATCGCGTCGATGACCATCGCGGCGTCGGTCGCGTTCTTGCCCGTGGTGTAGGCGAACTGCTGGATCGGCTGGATCGAATGGGCGAGGAGCTGGTCCTTCCAGCCGCGCAGGTTCGGTGCCGTCCAGTCGCCGTAGGCGCGCTTGACGTGCGCGGTGCCGTACTTGGCGACCTCCGCGAGCAGCCCCTCGGTGATCGACGCCCGCGCGTTGTCGGCGTCGATGAGCACCGCGAGCCGGGCAGTGTTCTCCGTGGTCATGGCGTCGATTATCCACCGGGTCCGCGCTCAGCTCGCCTCGACGTGCGCAAGTTGCTCGCGCGGATGCGGGTTATGGACTCGGAATCCGTCCCTGTCCTGCCGAAGCCGGCTCCGTATCCTCGATCACCTCCACGGTGCCCCCGTGCTCGCGCCGTCGCCCCGCAGCCGAGAAAGTCGGCACGAAGACAACGCTGTCGGGGTTGGCGGCGGTCCTGCTGCTCGCTTTCTCCCATAGGTCCACGTCGTCAGCCGAGGCGAAGCCGGCCTGCGCCATCGCGTCCCGGGCCGCCCACGGTGCGCCGCCGTCGGGAACGGGGTTCACGACCTGATAGAAGGCCTGCCGCATGAAGACGTCGAGGCCCGCCGCCCGGAGGTAGGAGCCTAGCTTGGGACCGATCGAGAGATCGGCGCCCCTCGTGGCCACGAGGAAGTCTTCGAAGCGCCGGTACAGGTCGACGAGTCCGCTGTCGACAGCGTCCCAGCGCACCGCGGTGCCGTCGATGTCGGCGAGGTAGAGGCAGCCGCCCGGGCGCAGCAGGGAAGCCGCGTGGCCGACGATCTTCCCCGCCTGCTGGCCCGCATGTACTAGGACATTGCGGATCATGATCACATCGAAACTGTCCGGGTCGAGCCCTGTGCGTGTCGCGCTCCCCTGTCTGACGGAGACGTTCGCCAGCCTGGCCTCCTGTGCGAGTGCGGCGGCGGTCGCGACCGCGTCGGGATCCTGGTCGATGCCTACAACAAGGCCGCCGGGACTGACACGCGCGGCCAAATCGGGCAGGATGGCTCCCGGTCCGCAGCCAAGATCCAGGACGCGCGCACCCGGGTTGACGCCGCAATCCGCCCAGGCCGCGCCCTCGGTCCGCGCCGCGTGCTCCGCCTTCGACCGGTAACGCCTGATTTCTTCTGCGCTAAGGCGCAGCGCGTATTCTTCGCTGTCAGCCAATCCCTTCGGCATGCCTGCTCCTCGTTGTGCTCGATGTGGTCTTCCCGTCGAGACTTTTCATATCCTCCTTTTCGGCTGCCCGGCATTGATGACCAGCCTCCTGTTAAAACGTGACGGGAAGGCTCTGGGTACCGCGCCCAAGGACGGCCTGGATCCACTTGAGCTCCTGCTCAGGGACCTCGAGACGAAGGCCTGGCAGCCGCTGGATGAGCGCGCCGAGCGCGATCTCAAGCTCTATGCGCCCCAGCGCGGCTCCAGGGCAGAAATGTATGCCGTGACCGAAGCTGAGATGGGAGTTCGGGTGCCGGGTGAAATCGAGCATATTGGGATCACGGAACTGAGCAGTATCGCGGTTGGCGGCGCTCAGCGACACGATGACGGAGTCGCCGGCCGGGATCTCCCTGCCGTACAGCCTGCTGGTCTCGCCGAAGAACCTCCAGGTAGTGAGCTCGAACGCTCCATCGAAGCGCAGCAGTTCCTCGACGGCCTGCGGCAGAAGCGACGGATCGCCCCGGAGCAACGTGAACTGCCCGGGATGAGTCAGCAGCGCGATGACAGCCGTGCTGATCTGGTTGGTGACCGGCTCCTGGCCTGCGACCAGGAGCTGGAATACCGAGGAAGAAAGCTCGGCGTCGGTGATCTCGCCTCGCTCGTTGGCGTGCACCAGGCTAGTGAGCAGGTCGTCGCCCGGATTATTCCGTTTATGGACGATGACCTCGCTGATGTAGCGCTCCAGCCCGGTCAGCAGCCCGATATATGCCGAACGTCGCGGGTCCCGGGGTCCCACGGGTTGCACCACCTTGCACCAGGCGCGATCGAACCGGCGCTGGTACTCGGCGGGCAGCCCGATGACCTCGCTGAGCACCCTGAACGTGAAAGGAACGCCGAAGGACTGAACCAGGTCCATGCCGCCGGATCCGGCGACCCGGTCCAGCAGTTCGTGCGCGATCTCCTCGAACTGACCCCGCATTCCTTCGACGCGCCGTGGCGCCAGCGCGTCGAGGACGAGCTTGCGCATGAGCGTATGCTTTGGCGGATCCTGGTGCAGCAGATGCGCTTGCAGGGTCGAATGCTGCGGCTCGGGCATGATAGCGGCGAGCCTGCGCCATGCATCGTTGCCCAGCCTGTGGTCCTTTCCGAGGCGGGGATCGGCGAGGGCACCCCGTGCGGCGGCATACCCGGTGACCAGCCAGCCGACGACTCCGCTCGGGAATTCCACCTGATGGACGGGGCCAGCCTGCCGGAGCAGGGAATAGGTCGGATAAGGGTCGCGCTTGAACTCTTCCCCGTACAGCGGGAACGGACAGTCGATTTCCATATAAACACTCCGGCGCGAAAGTGGCGCCACGGGTGAACGATAGCTGTCGTCCTGGGCGCGTGTAACAACTTACCCAGGCGACGGGCATTTGCTTGCCATGGCACGTAGTTCACCGCCTCCGGCAGCACTGCTTTAAGTGATGAGGATAAAGGTACTAGTGCTTTTAGTGGGCAGCAGTGAGGCCGGAGTCGGTGATGAAAACTATCGATGACATTCAGCGACTCCGTTGTTCCCGGAACGCACCTCCCTCAGCTCTTCGCTACCGGTCCTAGGGCGCGGGGTGCCTAGCCGGGCGAACCGACGGTCTCTCGTTAGCTCTCATAGGGGTAGTCGGCAGGAGCCTGGCCACGGTTCCCGGCATCTAGCAATTATTTCGGGCGCTATCCGTCGGCTCGGCGGCGTACGCGGGGGCGCGCCCGCACCGGGTGCGGAACGGCGGGGGACTCCTGATAGACGACGCCGTCGAGATCGACGAGCGCGGTGCGGGTTGTTGGGATTGCTGAGGAACACCAGGCGTCGAGTCAGTGACCGCGACGGCGATAGCGTCCAGGTCGTTCGCGAAGCCGGTCGTCAACGGCACCGGTATGGACCGCGCGCCGCCGACACGAGCGACTAACTGACTGGCGGATCGTACGGCACTTCGTTGCTCGGCAATACGATCACGCCGGGGATCTTGCGGCCGCCCACATAATCCGGCAGGCCGGCAAGGCCGGCTCTTCCGATGGATGCCATTGGGCTGCTCTCCTCACCTGCCATCGTGATGTCACCAGGCATCCTGCTCGCTAACAATGAAATGGCTCGGCATCCCGTTCAGGAACACCACGCGACCTACCTTTTCTGCCTCTGACCGCTTCATAAGCGTGAGCATTCCATCGGGCTGGTGAACCGCCACAGAATGCCAAGGTGTTACCCAGTTGTCCGTCGACTCCAGCAACGCTATGCCGAATTTCACCGAGCCGCACGGCTGAGGGTGAATCGACAGCCGGACCGACCTCGGGTAGTAGCCCGCGATCAGGTTCGACCACGCGCGGCTCCGCTGGACGACACCGTATGCCCGCTGCCTGCAGTCCCGCAGAAGGGCGGACTTGGTCCCTTCGTGCGTGGAACAGGCGTCCTCCACCAGGAACCTGGTTATCCCGCGGTACAGCGCCAGGGCCTTGTCGTCGTGCCGCACCTGCTCCCTGAGGGACGCAATGGGCTCGGCGAATTCAGCGCTCAGCTGGCTCCTTTTCTCGTCGAATGCCTGGCTCCCGCTTACGTCCTCCAGGCTGAAGAATTCCAATGATGACGCGCCTTCTTCGGCTGCCATTCCGCGGAGCGCCCTGGCGTAGTCAGTGATGTGCTCGTCCGGCACGCGTATAAGGTCACCGAACACATGCCCGTCCGAGCATATGAGTATCCGTGCGCCGGGCGGGTATACCTCTTCGATTTTCTGGCAGACGCGTTGGAGGAAACGGAGTGACGCCCGCTCTCCCATATCAGGAAGATGGCCGAGCACCTTCCGTTCATTGGGTGACTTGCACGGGAAGGCGGGGAGAGTGAACAGCACTGGCGCGCGGTCCGCGATGAACGGCAGAAGCTGACCGAACTGAGGTGCGACACAATTATAGGGAGCAGTCCCCTCATGCTCATGATCTGAGTCGCTCCGCCGGTAGGGCAGGAGGATCCGGATAATATTATTGAATGTTTGTTCGATTTCGATGGGCATGGCTGTGTCCGTGGTGACATGCATGGCAGATTTCTCCAGCGATAAGTGCGCGAGGCGACCTTACGCAAGGCAGCCTGAAGGTACCCGTGACCGGAGTTCACGGCCACGGTGAGACCCTGATTTACCAGAGATAACTCAAGACGACGCGGCGACCCGAACGCTCGTCGTTTCCCCGTTCCTCGCCCGTGCTAGTCGCGATGACTCGCGTTCAGCTCAGCACGGCGTTGTCAGTTGGATACCGCCGTGAACACCGTCCACCCTTATCCTCAAGATAGGATCATATGCAGGGAAATGCCAGATGGCAAGTATTGAGTCGGCCATCGCCCTCATGCGCGGGATCGCCGATCGCGGACTCCATGGCCTCCACGGCTGCAGGACTTTGGTCATTCGCGTTATATGGAGATTCAAGGCAAGCCCCCTGCCAGCCCCGTCTCAGCATCTGAGAATGACCGGAGTCCTGTCCACGGCTGGACCGTCCGTCGCGCAGAGCATCGTGATCAGATCCTCTCGTGCCCGCGCCACACGGGACTTGATGGTACCCACCGGGCACCCGCAAATGGAGGCCGCCTCCCCGTATGACAATCGGACGATCTGGGTGAGGAGGAAGGCCTCCCTCCGGTTGGCGTCCAGCTTCGCCAAGAGGTCCGAGATAGCGATTTCATCGGCGATATCGGGAGTCACCGGAGCCCCGGTGCTCTCGATGTCGTCGAGGTCGGCCCGGCGGAACCTGGACCGGGACCGCAGTTCGTCGGCGCATACGTGGCGTGCGATTGACAGGAGCCACGTGCGGGCCGATGAGTCACCCCTGAACCGCGGTAGCGCGCGGATGCACCGGTAGTAGGTCTCCTGGGCCAGGTCATCCGCCGACTGCCGGTCGACCAACGCCGCGCAGAAGCGCCACACGTGCTCATAGCTGCCGACCACCAATGCGTCGAACGCAGCTGACCTGTCGGTCCGGGCGATAAAAGCGACCTGATCAATTTCGTTCACACGTAAACCCTGACCGCCTATCGGTAATACTTCATCTTCGTGGCTGCCGCGCTGTACGTATTCGGAAATCGTGTGACGGGTTTTTGGGTGCGGGGCGGGTGCGGCATGCTGGCGCGTGCTGCGCGACCTTCCGTGGACGGCATGCGGGAGGCGATCGCGGAGCGGAACCGCCAGTCCTGGCCCCTGTGCGCCGACGAGTCGACGGGGCGGGTGTTCACGCCGCATGACCGGGATGACCCGGCGAAGTGGCTGGCTGTGGGTCTGCCTCGGCCCGGACGCCGTGTGGGCCGGGGGCGCGAACCCAATGACATGGGCTTTAGCTATTTGGCTGCTTGTGCGTAGTTCCTGTTTTTGACTACTGCGGGTAGTTATCTGCCGGAGGGAGTGCCGGAGGCCGGCGTGTCGTGCCGGGGCGGCCGGGTCCACGGTCCGGCGGGGTCC
>JAICYD010000227.1 GCA_025934375.1 Streptosporangiaceae bacterium
CGCGCGACCGCCTGCCACGACATACCCGAGGCCGTAATTCCGTGCACGGCGACCGCCACGCGCTTGCCCGTACCCCACAGGAGCACACGCAGGTCCCCGCCGTCCACTGCCACATTTAGCAGTCGGAGTTGCATGTTTCACCCTCCACGGCCCAGCATTTTGGCGAGGCCGCCCATGTATAGAGCTTATTATCCGCCGTCAAGTTGTTCGCGCGATGTCAGTCCCCGATAAAGGTTTACTCCGAAAACCGTGCCATGCTGGACTGGCGAAGGAATGCCAGGTAAAACCAGGCTTGGAGGAGGGTGGGCCATGTCTGCTGCACTTAGTTACTCGTCAGGAGAATCCGTCACGCCGCTGCTGGGCGACACCATCGGCGGCAACTTTGACGCCACCGTGCGGGCGTTCGGCGACCGGGAGGCCCTCGTGGACCGGGCGGGCGGAGGCTCTTCGGCCCGCCGCTGGACCTACGCGGAACTCGCCGCCGACGTGGACGCGCTCGCGCTCGGCCTGATCGAGCTGGGCATCGTCAAGGGCGACCGGGTCGGGATCTGGGCGCCGAACTGCGCCGAGTGGACGCTCACCCAGTACGCGACCGCGAAGATCGGCGCGATCCTGGTGAACATCAACCCGGCGTACCGGACCCGGGAGCTCGAGTTCGTGCTCAACCAGTCGGGCACCACGCTGCTCGTCGCGGCGACGAGGCTCAAGACCTCCGACTACGCCGCGATGATCGCCGAGGTCCGGCCGCGCTGCCCCGAGCTGGATAACGTCGTGCTGCTCGGCAGCGACCAATGGCAGGCGCTGCTCGACACCGGCCGCCGCCTGGACCGCGGCGTGCTCGACACCATCGAGCTTGATACCGACGACCCCATCAACATCCAGTACACCTCGGGTACCACGGGCTTTCCGAAGGGCGCGACGCTGTCGCACCACAACATCCTGAACAACGGCTTCTTCGTCGGCGAGCTGTGCAACTACACCGAGGCGGACCGGATCTGCATCCCGGTGCCGTTCTACCACTGCTTCGGCATGGTGATGGGCAACCTGTCCGCGACCAGCCACGGGGCCTGCATGGTCATCCCCGCGCCGGCCTTCGACCCGGTCGCGACGCTGGAGACCGTGCAGGACGAGCGCTGCACCTCGCTCTACGGGGTGCCCACCATGTTCATCGCCGAGCTGTCCGCCCCGGGCTTCGCCTCGTACGACCTGTCCAGCCTGCGCACCGGCATCATGGCGGGCTCGCCCTGCCCGGTCGAGGTGATGAAGCAGGTCATCGGGCAGATGGGGATGACCGAGGTGGGGATCTGCTACGGCATGACGGAGACCTCGCCGGTCTCCACCCAGACCCGCGCCGACGACTCGCTCGACCGCCGGGTGTCCACCGTGGGCCGGGTCGGGCCGCACCTCGAGGTGAAGGTCATCGACCCCGAGACGGGCCGCACCGTGCCGCGCGGTACTCCGGGCGAGCTGTGCACCCGCGGCTACTCGGTGATGACCGGTTACTGGAACCAGCCGGACAAGACCGCCGAGGCCGTCGACGCGGCGCACTGGATGCACACCGGGGACCTGGCCGTGATGGATGCCGACGGGTACCTGGCCATCACCGGGCGGATCAAGGACATGGTGATCCGCGGCGGCGAGAACATCTACCCGCGGGAAATCGAGGAGTTCCTCTATACCCACCCCGACATCCTGGACGCCCAGGTCATCGGCGTTCCCGACGCCAAGTACGGCGAGGAGCTGATGGTCTGGGTCCGGTTGCGCGAGGGCGCGAAGGAGCTGACCGCCGAATCGCTGCGCGAATTCTGCACGGGCAAGCTGGCCCATTACAAGATCCCGCGGTACGTGCATATCGTCGACGAGTTCCCGATGACGGTCACCGGCAAGGTACGCAAGGTCGAGATGCGGGAGCGGTCGGCGGAGTTCCTCGGCCAGGACTGACGGACATATAGGCTCGGGCGATGTGAAGGTCCTCATCGCCGGCGGAGCCGGCTATATCGGCAGTACCGTCGCCTCCGCCTGCGCCGACGCGGGGATCAGCCCGGTCATCCTGGACCGGCTGGTGACGGGCAGGCGCGAGTTCGCCGCGGGCCATGCGTTCTACCAGGGCGACATCGCCGACGGCGGGCTGATCGACCGCATCTTCGCCGAGCACCCCGATATCGGCGCCGTCATTCACGGCGCGGCGCTGATCGTGGTCCCCGACTCGGTCGCCGACCCGGTCGGGTACTACCGGGCGAACGTGGCCAGCAGCCTGGAATTCGTCGCCCACCTGCTGCGCAACGGCTGCGAGCGGCTGATCTTCAGCTCGTCCGCCGCCATCTACCGGGTCAGCGAGGACCTGAGCGTCGACGAGGACTCCCCCCTCGACCCGAAGAGCCCGTACGCGCGGACCAAGGCGGTGTGCGAGGCGATGTTCGCCGACATCGCCGCCACCCAGCCCATCCGCGTGCTGTCCCTGCGCTACTTCAACCCGATCGGCGCCGACCCGAAGATGCGCACCGGCTTGCAGCTGCGGCGGCCGACCCACGCCCTGGGCAAGATCATCCAGGCCTACCACGAAGGCGTCCCGTTCCAGATCACCGGGACCGACTGGCCGACCAGGGACGGCTCGGGCATCAGGGACTACGTCCACGTCTGGGACCTGGCCGCCGCGCACGTCGCCGCGCTCAGCCGGTTCGACGACCTGCCAGGACCAGTGAACGTCGTCAACCTGGGCAGCGGCTCGGGTACCACGGTCCGGGAACTGCTGGCCGCGTTCAACCAGGTGGCCGACCGCCCGGTGGAGGCCCGCGAGGCCGCCCGCAGGCCCGGTGACGTAGCCGGCGCCTACACCCGGGCCGGCCGTGCCGAGCGACTGCTCGGCTGGCGGCCTCAGTACGACATCGCCGAGGGCATCAGGCACTCGCTCCAGTGGGCCGCGCTCCGCGACGAGGCCCTGCCGGAAACCCCCGCCGGATCCTGAGTCACCTCGCCCGCGGCCAGGGCGTTTCAGCGTCGTTTCAGCCTGATTTCAGGCCTTCGTGATGGCCTGGGGGCGGGAGCCGGCCGGCCGTCTCGTGGTCATGATCGGGCGCGGCCGGCCCCGTTCCCCGTTCCCCCGGGGCCCATTGATCTCATAGCGATGCACATAAGGGAAATGAGCCGCATGGCCGTACCTGGTAACGATCGCGCAGTTTTGCCCGGTAGAGATTGGCAAATGATTGTATTGGCGGAAATCGCCGGACCGCGTATGATCGAACAGCCTTGGTAGGCAGCCCCGCCCCACCCGCCGCGGGGCTGTGGGGGAGCGGAAATGGGGCAGGAGCTTCAGCGGCGGACGCCGGGAACGGCTGCTCGCCAGTCAGATCCGTCGTGGCCGACGGTGGTACGGACCACCGCGCGCCTGTGGCTGGACCGGCACTACCGGCGCCGGGCAGGTCGGCGGCGGCTGGTGCTCCTGAGCAGCGTACTGGCCGCGATGGCCGTCGGTGCCGGCCTGACGTTCGCCGTTACCCAGCCGGACCGCGGGACCACGACGGTGCCGGTCGGCGCGGCGTCGAGTACGGACGCGCTCCAGCTCGCGGCGGCCGCCAGGCAGCGGGCGTCGGCGTGGATCGACCGCGAGGTGGCCCCCAACATCATCGTGGGCTGCGACCTGGAGATGTGCGGCGAGCTTCAGCGCAGCGGCTTTCCCGCCACCCGCCTGCTGCCGCTTCAGCCGTCGGCGCCGGACCCGCTCGGCGCGCAGCTCGTCGTCGCGACGCCGGTCATCAGGAACCAGTTCGGCACCCGCCTGGCCAGCGTCTACGCACCGCTGGTGATCGCCAGCTTCGGCTCGGGCGCGGAGCGGGTCGACGTGCGCTTTATCGCGCCGGACGGCAGCAAGTCCTTCGAGGCCCAGCTGCCCGCCTATCGCCAGGACCGTATCGCCGCGGGACGTCAGCTGCTCACCAACAAGCATGTCCAGGCCTCTGCGTCTGCCCGCCAGCGCCTCGCTGCGGGGCAGGTAGACCCACGTCTTCTTGTAACGCTTTCGACACTTGCGGACCTAATGCCGCTCAAACTGATAGCGTTCGAGGACCTATCGCCGGGTGCGAGTACAGATGTGCCGTTGCGCGGCGCCGAGATCGGTGCCGGCGCCCCGGCAGGCCTGCCGGCGATGGCCGCGTTCATGCGGGCGCAGCAGGGCGAGTTCGCTCCCGCTGTGGCCCGGATCACACAGGACGCGAGCGGGCGGCGTGTATTTATCGTGCGGTACGACGCTCCGGGCCCCATGGGACTGGAAGGCTCATAGCGATTCAACAGCTTGGGGAGGGATCAACGTGAGATTTGCGAAAATTACCAGAAAACTTGTCATGCTGTCGGCGGCTTCGGCCTTGCTGGTCGGCATGCCCGCGGCCGCGGCCACCGCGGCCTCGGCCGCCACGGCGAGCACGGGCTGGATCAGGCTTGCCCACCTGTCGCCGAACACCCCGCCCGTCGACGTGTACCTCTACTCGTTCGGCAATTCCAACGCGCAGATCGTGCTGCACCACGTGGCCTACGGAACGGTTTCCCCGTATGAGGCGGTGACCCCTGGCGAGTACAGCGTGGCCATGCGCAACGCCGGCGCCGCCGCGTCCAGCCAGCCGGTGCTGTCCACCACCGTGTCGGTCAAGGCTAACCACGCCTACACGGTGGCCGGCATGGGACCGGAGAAGGGCCTGCGCCTCCAGGTGCTGAACGACCAGCTCACCACGCCCTCGGGCAAGTCCGAGGTGCGGGTGATCCAGGCCTCGCTGAAGCAGCAGACGGTCAAGTTCACCTGCGGCGGGCAGGCTATCGTGCCCAAGGCTACCTTCGCCTCGGTGAGCTCCTACCAGACCATCCCGGCGAACACGTGGACCATGGAAGCCATCGGCTCCGGCTCGAAGGCGACGGCGCGGTTCGACATGGCC
>JAICYD010000219.1 GCA_025934375.1 Streptosporangiaceae bacterium
CCGCCGGGGACGCCGCCGGGGGCACGGACGTGGGCGCTGACGTGGCTGCCGCCGGGGGCGCCGCCCACTCCGTCGGGGTCGGCCCGCCGAACGACGCCGGCCCGACCGGCACCGGCGGCTGGCCGGCCGCCCACGCCGGCGCCGGGGTTCCCACCGCGGGCGAGATCGGCGGCGGCGCCACCTGCGTCGGGGTGTAGGCAGGCGGCTGGGCGGACGGCACTAGTGCCCCGCGCAGCGCGGCCGCGAACTCACCGCAGGAGCCGTAGCGCGCCTCCGGCTCCTTGCCCATCGCCTTGGCCAGCACGGCGTCGATGGAGTACGGCAGGTCCGGGCGGATGGCCGTCGCGGCCGGCGCCGGGTCCTTGACGTGGGCGAAGAGGGTGGCCAGGGTATCCCCGCGCTGGTAGGGGATCACGCCGGTGAGCAGGTTGAAGGCGACGCAGGCGAGGGCGTACTGGTCGGCGCGGCCATCGACGTGGTTGCCGAGGATCTGCTCGGGTGCGCAGTAGTCCGGGGTGCCCATGAACATGCCGGTGGCGGTCAGCCCGGTTGCGTCCGAGCTGGCCTTCGTCAGCCCGAAGTCCGACAGGTACGCGTACTCCGAGCGCCCTGGGATGGTCTCGATCAAGACGTTGGCGGGCTTGACGTCCCGGTGCACCAGCCCGATGGCGTGCGCCGCGTCCAGCGCGGCGGCGACTTGCTCGACCAGGGAGCCCACGCGCGTCGGGGCCAGCGGGCCGCCGCTGTCACGCAAGACGGTGGCCAGGTCGCCGCCGGCCACGAACCGGGTGGCGATGTACAGCACGCCGCCGACGTCGCCGGCCGCGTAGACCGGCAGGACGTGCGGCTCATCGACCGCCGCGATCGCGCGCGACTCACGCAGGAACCTGGCCCGGAAGTCCTGGTCGGCCGCCAGCTTCGCCGACAGCACCTTGACCGCCACCAGGCGGCCCAGGACCTCGTCCCGGCCGCGGTAAACCACCGCCATGCCGCCCGCGCCGACCTGCGCCTCGATGAGGTAGCCCGCGAGCCGGCTGCCCGGCCCGATACCCGCCGGCCCTCCCGGCGATGACGATGCGAAGTCCTCGGTCATGTTCCCCACTCCTTTGGCGCGAATCCCCGGTTTGTCACGCCCGCCCCGTAATCGATACAAGAGCTATGGCCAGCATTCCCCAGATATGCAATACCGCGACATAACGATCTAGACACGACTTCCTGCCGTGACGGCGCGCAGGTCATCGCTACCCGACCTTGATACGTACGTCGCGGGGGATCGGTTTGACTCGCCCCTGTTTTGATATTTGCCTATGCCGCCCGGCCGCGGCCCTCCCCTGCCTAGAGGGCGGCCTGCCCGTTCCAGTACGGTGCCCGGAGCTGGCGCTTGAGCAGCTTGCCCGAGCCGGTGCGCGGCAGCTCGTCAGTGAAATCCACCGACCGCGGCACCTTGTAGCTGGCCAGGTGCTGGCGGGCGAAGGCCGTGATCTCCTCGCCGGCCAGCTCCGACCCCGGCGCCCGCACGACCGTGGCGTGCACGGCCTCGCCCCACTCCGGCGACGGGATGCCGAACACCGCGACGTCGTAGACCTCCGGATGCTGCTCCAGCACCGCCTCGATCTCGGCGGGGTAGACGTTCATGCCGCCGGTGATGATCATGTCGGTCTTGCGGTCGCAGATGTAGAAGTAGCCCTCGTCGTCGCGGTAGGCGATGTCGCCGACGGTGTGCCAGTCGCCGCGGCTGTTCGCCTCGTACCCGGCGTCGTTCTTGTAGTAGGTGTCGAACACGCCCTTGGACCGGATGAAAACCTCGCCGGGGTGCTCCGGCCCGGTGCCGGTGACCTCGTTGCCGTCCGCGTCGACCAGCATGATCTCGACGCCGGGAGCCGGCTGGCCGCACGATCCCGGCTTGCGCATCTGGTCGGCGGGCAGCAAGACGGTGTCGACGCCGAGCTCGGTCGACCCGTAGACCTCGAACAGCGACGCGGGCGGGAAGTCGGCCACGTACTGCTGCTTGAGCGCGTAGCTCCACGGCGCCGCGTTGGCGATCATGATGCGCATGGACGAACGGTCGTACCGGTCCTTGACCTGCGCGGGCAGCGCGCACATCATCCGGACCAGCGCCGGCGCGGAGAACGTCGAGCTCGCCTTGTACTTGTCCACCAGCCGCAGCCAGTCCTCGGCGTCGAACTTGCGCTGCACGATGAGCGTCTGGCCGAACAGCAGGCCAGCGCCCAGGAACGCGCTGGGCCCGCTGTGGTACAGCGGGCCGGCGGTGATGTAGACGTCGTCGGGCCGGTAGCCGAGCAGGAAAAGCAGGGCGCCGACGGCCTCGGGGTCCTGGGTCGGGCGGACCGCGCCCTTCGGCTTGCCGGTCGTGCCGGAGGTGTAGATCATCGTGCCGCCGGCGTCCGCGTCCTCGACGTCGGGCGCGCTGGCCGGGGCGGCCATGACGTCAGCGTCGGTCAGCATGCCCTCGGGGGCGGTCGTGCCGGGGCTGCCGCCGACCGCGATGATGTGCCGCACCTTCTCCAGCCGGTCGCGTAGCGAGGCGAACATGGGCGCGTGGTCGACGTCCACGTAGACGATCTCGGCGTCGCTGTGGTTGACGACGTAGAGCGCCTCCTCCGGCGTCAGCCGGTAGTTCAGCGGTACCGCGACCACGCCGATCTTCCTGGTAGCGCTCATGATCGCCACGACCTGCGGCGAGTTCGGCCCGCACCACAGCACCTTGCTGCGCGGCCTGGCGCCCAGGCTCAGCAGCAGGTTCGCCAGCTGGTTGGACCGCGCCTCCAGCTCGGCGTACGTCCACGTGGTCACGGTCCCGTCCGGCCTGTCGTCGATGACGGCCAGCTTGTCCGGCTGGCTGGCAGCGTACACAGAAAGGGTGTCCGGCATCGCACTCCCTCATGAAACGCGGGTGAGGCCACCTGCCGGCTCCACTCGCCCTATCGACAATCTACGGAACCGGCGTCGGCTGGTAAACCAAGATCCACAGAAGCTAACGAGGCGACTACCGTCTCCGGCACGCTGATGCGGAATGTCGTCCCCCCCTGCCCCGGGATCGCCTCGACGGTGCCGCCGTGCATGTCGGCGATCCGGCGCACGATCGCCAGGCCCAGGCCCGACCCGGGCAGCGCCCGCGCCTTCGCCGACCGGTAGAAGCGATCGAAGATGTACGGCAGGTCGTCCGCGGGGATTCCCGGCCCGCAGTCGCTGACCTCGACGGTACCCCCGGCCGTAGAGATGCGGACGCGGCCATCTGGCGGGCTCCACTTCAGCGCGTTGTCGACCAGGTTGCCGATCGCCCGTTCCAGCGCGTCCGGATCGCCGCGGACCAGCGTCGGCCGGCAGTCAAGCTCGCACCGCCCGGGAGCCCGGCTGGCCGCCCGCGCGGCGGCGCGCTCCGCGACCAGGTCCAGCCGGACGTCTTCGACGTGGAACGGCGCCTGCCCGTAGCGGGCGAGGTCGACCAGGTCGTTGATCAGCACGCGCAGCTCGCCGGCCTCGGCTAGCGCGGCGGCCGCCAGCGTCGGCGAGCTGGGGTCATCCGGCTGTTCGGCGAGCAGCTCGAGGTTGGTGATCAAGCTGGTCAGCGGGGTGCGCAGCTCGTGCGAAGCGTCGGCGACCAGCCGGCGCTGCGCCCCCACCGATTCATCCAGCGCCGCCATCATCGCGGCGAACGCCTGGCCGAGCCGGCTGATCTCGTCCGCGCCGGGCGTCTGGATCGGCGCGGACAGGTCGCCGGTGGCCCGGATCCGCTCGACGGTCTCGGTGAGCCGGCCGACCGGGCGCAGCACCCGGCCCGCGGCCAGCCGCGCCACCACCGCCGCCAGGATTGCGCCGGCCGGCACGAGCGCGACCAGCAGCCAGCCCAGCGCCGCCAGGGTCGATGTCGCGTCCGACTCCGGCTGGGCGACGCGGACCAAAGTCCCCGGGTTGCCCGGGAACTGCGCGGTGTAGATGCGGTACAACACCCCCGCGTAGGCCTCGTCGTGGAAGTACGGCTTGGCCTTCCCGGACGCCACCTGGACGTCTTGGGCGGAGACGTCGACGAACTGCCCCGTGGGGCCGGCCGCGGCGTCTGGCAGGATCTGCAGCTGCGTGCCGCCAAACGGGACCAGTTGCCCGATGGAACCGGACTGCTTGAGCTTCACCGCTATGACCGGGGCGTTGCCGGCCACCTGCACCAGGGACGCGTCGTACCTGCCGCGCAGGTTCGCCTCGACCGTCGGGTAGACAACCGCCGCCATGATCGCCAGCGTGCAGAAGACGACCACGCCGACCGCGATCGCCACCCGGGCCCGCAGCGTCATTCCGGTTCCCGCAGCACGTAGCCGATCCCGCGGACGGTCTGGATCAGCCGCGGCTCGCCCATCTTCCGCCGCAGGTAGCTGACGTAGACCCACAGCCCGTTCGATTCCGGGCCGAAGTCATACCCCCATACCGACTCGAAGATCTGCGTCCGCGACAGCACCCGGCCCGGGTTGCGCAGGAACAATTCCAGCAGCGCGAATTCGGTCTTGGTGAGCGGCAGCCTCATCCCGCCGCGACTGGCCTGGCGGGCCGCCAGGTCCAGCTCGATGTCCCCGAAGTGGAGCCGGTCAGCGCCCGCGCCGCTGCGCCGCAGCAGTGCGCGCAGCCGCGCCCGCAGTTCCTCCAGCGCGAACGGCTTAGCCAGGTAGTCGTCGGCGCCGGCGTCCAGCCCGGCGACCCGGTCGGAGACGAGGTCCCGCGCGGTCAGCATCAGGATCGGGGTCTCGTCCCCGCGCGCCCTGATCGTGCGGCACACCTCGATTCCGCCCGGCTCCGGCATGAGCACGTCGAGCACGACAGCGTCATGCCGGAGCCGCAGCATCGCGGCCAGCGCGGCGGTGCCGTCGGCGGCCGTGGACACGTCATAGCCGTCGCGGTGCAGCGCGTGGGTGAGCGCGCTGCGCACCGCGTCATCGTCGTCAACCACGAGCACCCGCACCACGCCAGTATCCCGCAGGTTCCCTAACCGGCCGCCTCCCGTTCTCGTCACTTGCCCGCGGTGCCTCCGCTGGCACCGCCTCCGCTGGCACCGCCCCGGCTTGCCCCGCCGAGGCTCTCCTTGGCGTGGCTGAGCGCGTCGCGCAACTGCCCGGCGCTGACGCCGAGCGAGCGGGCGGCCGCCGCGAAGGACGGCGACGCCGGCTCGGCGTGGCCAGCGGCGAACATCGGCGCCAGCGCCGCGCTGACCCGGGCCGGGCTGACGTCCAGGCTCCGCGCCACCGCCGCGATCATCGCCGCCTGGGCCCGCGCGGCGTCCGGCCCGGAGTCCCCGGACTTGGCACCGCCGGACTTGGCACTGCCGGACTTAGCACTGCCGGACTTGGCGCCGGACTTGCCGTCGCACGCCTGCCCGGCCGCCGCGAGCGCCTGGTGCACCCGCGCCTGCGCGATGCCCAGCGCGTGGGCCATCGCGGCGTCGAACTGCTGCTGGGTCACGGTGCCGCTGCCCTTGGACAGCGAGGTCTTGACCGCGATCAGGGCCTGGTCCAGGCGGGCCGTCGACACGCCGAGCTGGGCCGCCAGCCCGGCGTCGGTAGTGCACTTCCCGCTGGCGTGCGCGGCCGCCTTCGCGGTGGCGCTGGGCTTGGCGCCGCTGGTCGATGCCACCGCCGCGGCGCTGCTACCCGCCGCCGCGAGGGCCGCGGTCACCGCCGCGGCGGCAATGACCCTGGTCCGGTTGTGCATGCGAATCCTCCTTGGGCTCGTTGCTTGCCCCCAAGGAATCAGGTGAGACTCAGGCCGCCCGAAACCGCTACTTAAACGCGCCTTAGAAAATGATCCCAGGGCGGCTGCCCGATACTGAGAACCACCACGGCACGCCCCTAGCGGAGGGAGCCCCTTGATGAACGAGTCACGCGCGGTCGCCGGCGCGGCCGCGGCCGATGAGCGCGCAGGCTCAGGCGGCTGGGTGGGCGCCACCTTCGCCAATCCGGTGATCGCGGGCTTCCACCCCGATCCGAGCGTCTGCCGCGTCGGCGAGGATTATTACCTCGCCTGCTCCAGTTTCGAGTACTTCCCGGCCGTGCCGGTCTTCCACAGCCGCGACCTCGTGCACTGGAACCAGGTCGGCAACGCCCTCGACCGCCCCCGCCAGTTGTCCCTCGAGGGCGCGGCGCCGTCGGGCGGCGTCTACGCTCCGACGCTGCGTCACCACGAGGGCCGGTTCTGGCTGATCACCTGGAACGCCTCCCACGGCGGCACCGTGCTGTTCACCGCCGCCGACCCCGCCGGCCCGTGGTCGGACCCGGTGAGCCTGCCCGAGGTCACCGGCTTCGACCCCGACCTGGCCTGGGACGCGGACGGCCGCTGCTGGTGCACCTACGCGGGGATCGAGCAGGTCCCCATCGATCCGGTGACCGGGCAGGCGCTCGGTGAGCCGCGCCGGCTGTGGCCCGGGACGCCGGGCGCGCAGTTCCCTGAGGCGCCGCACCTGTACCAGGTCGGTGACTACTGGTACCTGCTCATCGCCGAGGGCGGGACCGAACGCGGCCACTGCGCCTCGGTCGCCCGCGCCGCCCAGCCCTGGGGGCCCTTCGAGCCGTGCCCGGCCAACCCCATCGTGACCCACCGCAGCACCGCCCGCCCGATCCAGAGCACCGGCCACGGAGACCTCATCCAGGCGCCCGACGGGTCGTGGTGGATGCTGCTGCTGGGAACGCGGCCGCGCGGCGGCTTCCCCGCCTGGCACGTCATGGGGCGCGAGACCTACCTGATCCCGGTCACCTGGGCTGACGGCGGGCCAGCCGCGGGCGAGGTGGCCCCGGTCATGGCGGCGCCCCCGTGGCCGCCCCGCCCGTTCGCCGCCGGCGGGGCACGCGACGACTTCGACGAGCCCGGGCTGCACCCCCGCTGGATCTCGGTGCGCTCCCGGCCCGGTCACTGCTGGTCCACCCAGGACCGCCCCGGATGGCTCACCCTGCACGCTCCCGGCAACTCCCCCGGCGGCACCTCCCCCGGCCCCGTTCCCCTCAACGATCCCGGCACTACGTTCGTTGGCCGCCGTCAGCAGGACCTGTCCTGCCGGGTCCGGGCGCTGGCCGACGCGGCCCGCGGCCGGGGCGGCCTCTCGGTCCGCCTCGACGACCGGCACCACTACGAGATCGAGGCGAGCGCCGGCCAGGTCCGGGCGCTGGCCCGGATCGGGCCGCTGCGGCAGGCGCTGGCCACCCTGGCGGTACCGGACGGGCCGGTCGTGCTGCGGGTGGAGGTGATCGCCACCGAGCCGGGCCTGGAGCACCCGCTCAAGGAGCCCGACCGCGTGCGCCTGGGCGCCGAAGCCCCCGACGGCAGCTTCACCGCCCTCGCCGAGCTCGACGGCCGGTACCTGTCAACCGAGGTCGCCGGCGGCTTCACCGGACGGGTGATCGGCATGTACGCCGCCTCCGGCACGGTCGCGTTCGACTGGTATGACTACGATCCGATCGGATAAGGGCGCGGGCGGGCCGGCGGCCTCATGGCCGCCGG
>JAICYD010000209.1 GCA_025934375.1 Streptosporangiaceae bacterium
CCCCGATCGCGTCCTGAACGTCACGCCAGCCCACAGTCCCCGGCCCGACACGCCGGATACCGCGGCGGCTGGCAGCGACGCTAGCCGCCGGTGGAAGGCCGCCCCCAGGGAAGCCGACCGCGCCTGTGCGCCCGTGGAAGTTGCCATCGAACACCACGATCAGCGCCTCGTCGCGCGGAACCCCGCGGACCTCATAGCCCCACTTGCGCGCCACCTTGACCGCCGTCTCGACCGCCTCGACCCCGGTGTTCATCGGCAAGACCATCTCCATGCCGCACAAGTCGGCCAGCTCGGCGCAGAACGGCCCGAACTGGTCGTGGTCGAACGCCCGGCTCACCAGGGTTACCCGGCCCAGCTGCCGCACCGCGGCGGCGACGAGCCGGGGATGGCGGTGCCCGAAGTTCAGCGCCGAGTACCCGGCCAGCATGTCCAGGTACCGGCGCCCGCCGGCGTCGGTCACCCACGCGCCCGCCGCCTCGGCGACCACGACGGGCAACGGCGCGTAATTGTGCGCGCTGTACTCACTGGTCAGCGCGGACAGCGATGGCGTCTGCGTCACGGCTACCCCCTGGGCTCGCTGGCAACAACCCTAGACGAGGGGGGCGTCCGGAGACCACCGGGCGGTTCCCGGTCAGGCCGCCTTGAGCCGGGTGCGCTCCGCGGCCACGATCGCCTGCCCCAGTTTCGCCGCCGACCCGTTGTCTATCGCGTCCGGCGACGCGTTCGCCATGTCGCTGCGGCGCGCGTACTCGTCAAATGCCTCGCGCTTGCCCGCCAGCAGTTCGAGGACCCGCTGGTCAACGCTGTCCTCGCACAGCAGCCGGTGCACGTCCACGGGGCGGACCTGGCCCATGCGGTGCGCGCGGGCGATCGCCTGCTCCTCCATCGTCGGCGTCAGCTGCGGCTCGGCGATGATGATCACCGACGCGGCCTGGATGTTCAGCCCCACGCCGCCCGCCTGGATCTGGGAGACCAGCACGGCGGCCCCGGCGGCGTTCGTCAGCTCGTCCACCATCGCCTGGCGGTCGGCTGGCGAGATGTCCCCGGTCAGCGGTCCGATGACGGGGACGCCGGGGACGCCGTCCCGCCCGGCCAGCGCCTCGATCACCGTCTCCAGCACGTCGCGGAAGTAGGAGTACACGATGACCTTGCGCCCGCCGTCGGCCGCCTCGCTGACGATCTCCACCAGCCGCCGGAGCTTCGGGGACCCCTTCACCGTTCCGGGCGCGAACGCGGCCCGGCGCATCGCCATGAAGTTCCCGTCGACGACCGCCGTGCGGTAGGCGCGCATCGCCGCTCCCTCGAGCGCCACCCACTCCTGCGTCTCCAGCCGGCCCGGCAGCTCGCTGAGCACGTCTTCCTGATTGCGTCGCAGGTAGACAGGCGCCACCTGCTCCCGGAACCGGGTGCCATCCAGCGCCTCGTCCGTGATGTCGAGGCCCTCGGCGATCGCGGGGCTCAGGTGCCCGACCAGCACCCGGAACTCCGCCACCTTGTTCTCCATCGGCGTCCCGGTCAGGAACAGTGCCCGCCTGCTGCGGGCCGCCCACTCGCTGACCGCCTGGGTGCGCAGCGCGTTCGGGTTCTTCGCGTAGTGCGCCTCGTCGACGACCATCATCGCCACCGGGACGTCCAGGTCTTCCGGCATCGTGCGCAGTGCCTCGAACGTGGTGATGGCGACGCCGCCGGTGACCGCCCATTCCCGCTCGGCCGCCTGCCGCCTGCCGCCGGGCAGGTGGAGCCGGCGGGGCTCTAGCAGCGTGTGCCGTTCCACCTCCCGGGTCCAGTTGATGACCACGCTCGCCGGGCAGACGACCAGGAAGTGCGTCGCGCCCTTGGCGGCCAGGTGGCACATCGCGGCGAGCGACTGCATCGTCTTGCCCAGGCCCATCTCGTCGCCGAGGATCACCCGCTCCTGGACCAGCGCGAACTTCGCGCCGAAGGCCTGGTAGCCGCGCAGCGGCGTCTTCAGGAGGGACTGGTCAAGGGGCAGCACGCGGACCTGCTCGACGATGTCGGCGGGCAGGAAGCCCTGGCTGGCCTCCCGCGCCGGGCCGAGCTCGGCGACGTCGATCAGCAGGCCGTTGTAAGTGACGGGGCGGGCCAGGTAGTCATTCCACAGCCGGGTGACCCGTTGTTCCTTGCCGGCCTTCTCTAGCTCGGCCTCGGCCCTGGACAGCCGCTTGCGGGCCGTGGTGACCGGCTTGGAGCTGAGGATGGCGTCCAGCTCGGTGAGGGCGTCCCGGGCTTCGCGCCGCTTGCGCCCGGAGAGCGTGAAGAGCATCGCGCCGCGGCTCGCGCCGCGAGCGGCCGGGTCAAGGCGGCGCCCGATCTCGGCCGCCAGCGGGCTCAGGTCCGGGCCCTTCAGCGCGGACCGGGCGCGCTCGTAACGGCGCAGCGCGGCGATGAGCGCGGTCTGCTCGGCGGTACGGGCGTCCGGGTCGATGCGAACGCGGGTGGCGCCGGAGACGGACTCCCGCGTCTGGGCGGCGGCGGCCATCACCCGCCTGGCCGTCTTGCGGCGGACCCCCGGGATCCGCCGCAGCGCCTCCGGTCCGGCCGCCAGGACCGCGCCGACGGTCTCCAGGCCCGCGTCGATGAGGGCCGCGAACGTGACCTTCCCGCGGATGAGGTCCCGCAGGCGGTCCACCGGCATCGCGTGCAGCGCGTCGGCGACGACCTGGTCGCGCACCGCCTCGTACGCTCGCCGGGCGACTTCCCGGGACTCGCCCGGCGCGGCCAGGACCGCCTCGATGGCATCGTGGACCGCGCGGCCGTCGGCGACGACGGCCCGGGCGGCCTTCCCGGGGCGCGGTGACCTGGCGTCGGCGGGCTTGGCCGCGGCCGTCACCGGCTCGGTGGCCCTGGTCAGTTCTGCCGCGCGCGCCACCGTGGTGAGAGCCTCCGTGTGAGAACTGGCGACCGGACTGAATACGACGATAGAGGATATCGCCGGCCTGCCCCGAATCTCGCCAGATTTCCCCGGCGGGGCCTCATCCGGCAGGCATCTAGCCGTCGGCGACTGACAGGGTCAGCTCCGAGCTGTGGTAGGCCGCCAGGCCCGCCAGCTCGGGGCTGTAGCGCGCGATGACCTGCCGGACGCGGCGGACCGCGATCGGGCCGAGCATGTCGTAGCAGGTGATGAACAGGTCACGGGCGCCGGAGCGGGGCCAGGCGCTCGGCAGCAGCTCGGCGGGCAGGTCGGGGTCCAGGCCCGGGAACGCGCGCCACTCATCCATCACCCGGGTCCGCGCGACGAGGGCGTCCATCGGCGGGACGTCCCCGGCGGCGGTGGAATCGCGCAGCTGCTCGGCGAAGCTGATGTAGGACTCGTAGCGCAGCCGCAGGCCGTCGAGGTCCCAGGCGCGCGACGGGATGTCCGTGGCGCTGCCCGCGCCGGGCAGGGCCGTCGCGCGGAACGCGGTCGCGGTGGTGATCCCCAGCTCCTTCAGCCGCGACAGCACGTCGTCGGCATGATCGCGAGGCGCCACCCACAGGCCGTCATACAGCGGCGCGAAGCCCAGCCAGCGCAGCTCCTTGCGCAGCTCGTCGCGGGCGGCGCGGTTGTGCTCCGGGATCGAGAACGCCACCAGCGACCACATCCCGTCCCACGGGGGAGTGGGCGTGCCGAAGGAGAAGATGCGCCGCGCGCCGTCGTCGAGGATGTCGGCGGCCCGCGAGGACAGCCGGACGAACGTCCGCCGCCCGCTGCGCGAGGTGACCAGCAGGCCGTTGCGGGTCAGCCGGGACAGCGCGGCGCGCGCGGCGGAGTCGCTGACCCCGAACTCGGCCAGCAGCGCCACCATCGCGGCGGACGGCAGCGGCTCGGTCCGCTGCCACCAGTAATCGCCAAGCAGGGTGAGCAGTAGCCGGGGCGGCCGCTGGGCGACCGGCCCGGGCAGTGCCCATGGGTCGGATGCGCCCCCGGCTTCATCAAGCTCGTCGAGATCCATCGCTGCGCTACTCACAGTACTCAGTGTAACTTTGGCGGCTCTACGCCGAGGAATCGGAAGCAGTTATGCCACAGAATGTCGCTTAGCTCATCGTCCGAAAGTGCCATCGACCGCAAGGTCTTCCCGATCGGGTCCTCGCGCGGCATTGCCGGGAAGTCCGAGCCGACGAGCAGCTTGCCGGTGCCGAGCAGGTCAGCGAGGAAGCGGATCGCCCGGTGGTCCATGACCAGCGAGTCGTAGTAGAACCTCCGGGCCAGCTCCAGGGGGCCATGCTCGGCGAACCACGGCGCCGCCTCGGGCCGCTGCGACTCCGGCGGCGGCGGCTCCCCGTTCCAGGTGCGGCCCCAGAACCAGTTCGCGCGGCCGAGCATCAGCGGGAACCCGCCCGCCGCGTGGCTGAAGGCGATCTTGAGGCCGGGGTACTTCTCGGCGACCCCGCCGGCCACGATCGAGACCGCCCCCAGGGCGCCCTCCGCGCCGACGCCGAACGTCGCGGTCGCCGGGCCCGGAACGCGGTCCGACGGCACCGGCAGGCCATGCACGAACACGGCGGTGCCCAGCCGGTCGGCCTCCGCCCAGAACCCGTCGAACCGCTCCTCGTGCAGTCCGGCGCCATTGACGTTGGAGGCGATCTCCACCCCGGCCAGGCCGGCCTTCGCCACCTCGGTCAGCTCGGCGGCGGCCAGCTCCGGGTCCTGCATCGGGACGGTGCCCAGGCCGTAGAAGCGGCCCGGGTAGGCGGCGACCAGCCCGGCGATGTACTCGTTGATGACCCGGGCCAGGTCGCGGCCGGCCTCGCCGGGGGCGCGGTAGTTCAGCAGCGCCGGGAACGGCGACAGCAGCTCGGCGTCCAGCCCCCGCGCGGCCGAGGCCTCCAGGCGGCGCTCGGCGTCGAACCACACCGCGGCAGCGGGGAAGCGCATCGGGCCGTTGAGGAGGAACTTGCCGCCCTCGGCGTCCGGGTTCGGCTCGGTCGACGGCCACGAAGCGGGGTCGCAGCCGGCCGGGGCCGGGCCGAAGTCGCCCGGGAAGATGTGGGCGTGCGTGTCGATGACCTTGACTGACATGGCTCAGGGACCCCTCTCCAGGCTCAGGCCGCTAGAGGCCGGGCATGATCGCGATGTGGATGCCGTCCGCGCCGGGCACCTCGCCGGCCAGCAGCTGGATGGCGTGCTCGACGTCGTCCAGCCCGAACTTGTGCGTCTGCATCTTCTCCAGCGGGAACTTGCCGGACTCGATCAGCTTGATCGCGTCGGTGTAGGCGGCGGCGTCCACGCTGAACGCGCCCTTCACCGTGAGCGCCTTGTTGATCAGCACGTCGGTGGGGATCGCGGTCTTGCGCGGGCCGCCGTCGTCGCGGCCCTTCAGGCCGGCCAGCACGATCGTGCCGCCCCAGCGCACCGCGTCGATGGCGTCGATGACCGGGGACAGCGCGTGCGGGGTCAGGTCGAGCACCACGTCGACCCCGTCGCCGCCGGTGAGCTCGCGGACCCGCGCGACCGTGTCCTCCTCCTCGACGTTGATGACGTGATCGGCGCCGAACTCCCTGGCCAGCTCCAGCTTCTTGGCGTCCTTGGCCAGCCCGGTCGCGATGACCAGCCCCGCGCCCACGTACTTGGAGGCCAAGATGGCGGCCAGCCCGCGCTGGCCGGCCCCGAGGACCAGCACCGAGGACCCCAGGTGCACCCCGCCGTACTGCAGCGCCCAGCGCACGCCGGCCCCCAGCGGGTTGTACATTACCGCGATCTCGGCGGGCAGGCTCGGGTCCACGGGGTGCACGATCGAGTTGGGGTGCAGGTGCATGTACTCGGCGTAGCCGCCGTACAGGCCCAGGCCCCGCTCGGGCGGGTTGTAGCCGCCGTGGCTGCCGGCCCGGTTCTTGCACTGCATGTACGCGCCCGAAAGGCACAGGTCGCATGACCGGCACGGGATCAAGATCTCGACGGCGACCCGGTCGCCCGCGCTGACCCCCCAGCGCGCGGCCGTCTCCGGGGTGATCTCCTCGATGATGCCCAGGGGCTCGTGGCCGGGGATCATGGGCAGCCCGCGGGTGCCCATCGACCCCTTGTACTGCTCGACGTCGCTACCGCAGATGCCGCACGCCTCCACCCGCAGCAGGGCGCCGTCGGCTCCGCCGCCCGGCCCCCCGCCAGAGATGACCGGGCGGGGGAATTCGCGCAACTCCATCTGCCGGGCGCCAGTCTGGACCACAGCACGAACCATGTCAGCCATGGGGCTGACGATATATGACACTTGGCGCGACGGGAAGCGCGTGATATGAAACATAATGCCGGGGCAGGCGTGCTCCTGCCTGTCACGAGTACCCCCACAAAAGTTAGTTACGGAAACTAGTCCGTGACACGTTGGCGGCGTGCCGCGGCCATGTCATACAAGATGTGTCGGAGGGAACCCTATGAAGACCCGGGCCGCGGTGCTGCGCAAGGCGGGCACGCCATGGGAGATCACCGAGGTTGAGCTGGACCCGCCGAAGGCGAACGAGGTGCTCATCCAGATGGAGGCGGCTGGCCTGTGCCACTCCGACGAGCACATCCGGGCCAAGGGGTTCGCGCGGCTGCCGCTGGTCGGCGGGCACGAGGGCGCGGGCGTCGTGGTGGACGCCGGGCCGGGCGTTACCCGGGTCAAGGTCGGCGACCGGGTGTCTTGCTCCTACATCCCGGTCTGCGGCAAGTGCCGTTACTGCTCGACCGGCAAGCAGAACCTGTGCGACGCCGGCAAGTGGGCCGGGGTGGGCTGCCTGCAAGACGAGACGTTCCGGTTCCACCAAAACGGCGAGGACCTCGGCGGCATGTGCGTCGTCGGCTCGTTCGCGGAGTACTCGGTGCTGTCGGAGTGGTCCTGCGTGAAGATCGAGGACTACGTGCCGATGGAGCTCGCCGCCCTGGTCAGCTGCGGCGTCACCACCGGGTTCTGCTCGTCGGTGATCGCCGGCGACACCCGCGTGGGCGACGTGGTGGTGGTCTTCGGCACCGGCGGCGTCGGCATGAACGCGGTCCAGGGCGCGGCGTTCGCCGGGGCCAAGGCCGTCTTCGCGATCGACCCGAACGAGTGGAAGCAGCAGCAGGCCCTGCAGTTCGGCGCGACCCACGTGTTCGGCGACCCCGCCAAGGCCAAGGAAGTCCTCATCAACTTCACCTACGGCCAGCTCGCCGACGTGGTCGTCTGCACCGTCGGCGAGATGGACAACGACGTCGTCAAGGCGGCCGTCGACATGACCGGCAAGGCCGGCACGGTAGTCATGACCGGCGTCGGGTACTACGACATGGTGCTGCCCGGTGGCATCCTGATCGGCTACCACCGCCGGATGCAGGGGTCGCTGTTCGGCGGGGCCAACCCGCTGCATGACATCCCCAAGGTCCTCAGCCTCTGGCATGAGGGGAAGATCAAGCTCACCGAGCTGATCACCAAGACGTACACGCTGGACGAAATTAACGAGGGCTACGCCGACCTTATGGAAGGAAAGAACATCCGCGGCGTCATCAAGCACCAGCATTAAGCAAGGAAGGCACTGACATGCCGAACGCCATCCTCGACCCGACCGGCGCGACCCGCCTGCAGAAGAAGGCCGCCGCCCCGCGGGCCGCCCGCCGCGCCAGCCTGGCCGGCGCGCGCGTGGGCCTGCTCATCAACACCAAGCAGAACGCCCGCCCGTTCCTCGAAGAAGTCGGCCGCATCCTCGTCGAGGACCACGGCGCGGTCATCACCGCCCGGCACACCAAGCTGAACTTCGCCGCGCCCGAGTCGCAGGAGGTCATCAAGGACCTCGCCGCCGAGGCCGAGGTGATCGTGACCGGCGTTGGCGACTGCGGGTCCTGCAGCGCGGCGGCCGCCGCCGACAGCGTCGTCCTCGAGGCCGCCGGGGTGCCGGTCGCCGCGATCATCACCGAGTCCTTCCGCACGACGGTCGAGAAGATGGCCGAGCTGCGCGGCGCGGCCGACTTCAAGTACGCCACCACGGCGCACCCGGTCGCGGTGCTCACCGACGAGCAGGTCAAGGCACGCGCCGCGAGCGTCATCGGCGACGTGATCGCCCTGGTCACCGACCCGTCCGCGGCCGCATGACCGAGACCGCCACGAACGCCGCCCCGGGCCCGGCCGCCGAGCCGGGTCCGGCGGCGACCCTAGACCCCGACATGGCGCAGGCCGCCATCGAGCACTGCTACGAGCAGGGCTGGTCCGACGGGCTGCCCCTGGTCCCGGCGACCCAGCCGCTGGTCGACAAGTTCCTCA
>JAICYD010000032.1 GCA_025934375.1 Streptosporangiaceae bacterium
CCCGCCCCTCTTCCCGCCTCGCCGCCCCCAGATCGCCCCGCACCCATAAGGTGAAAGCCCGCGATACCCGGAAACCCGCAAAACCCCAGTTCACGGCAACGCTCACGGCCGAAGGGCATTCACCGCTGAATAGCGGAGGCTAACCGTCGCCAGTTCCCGGCAGGCCGGACGTTACGATCGGGAGAGCCGGTTTCCCGCCCCGATGCCAGGAGCAATGCTTCATGCCACAGCCCGGAACCCCGCTGGCGAAGCTCGGCTTCTTGACCATCGGCCTGTTCGACGGCGATGACCCCGGGCCGGGCCATCGCAGCACGCTGGAGGTCATCGAGCTCGGCGAGCGGCTCGGCTTCGACAGCGCGTGGCTGCGGCACCGGCACCTCCAGTCGTCATCCCGACCGACAGCGCGACCGCCGAGCAGAAGGCCAGGTACGCCGCCTACGTGGCAGCCCGCACCCCGCGCACCGCGGCGCCGATCGGCCCGCAGCGGATGATGTTCGCGCGCGACCTGCTCGGTTCCTCAGGCGAGATCGCCGAGATGCTCTACATGCACGCCGGGTTCCGGGAGGTCACCGAGGTCGCGTTCGCGCTGCCGTTCACGTTCGAGCACGCGGACTACGTCCAGATCCTCACCGACATTTCCGGGAAGCTCGGCCCCGCCCTCGGCTGGAGGAGAAGCTGAGAGAGGGCTGAGACTCGTCGCTAAACCAGACGTTTACCAGCGATTACAACGTTACGTATCATTGAGGGCATGCGACAGCCAGGCGGAGCCCGAGTGCTACTACGGCGGGTTCCCGGGATCGTGGTGAGCCTCGTGCTCCCGGTGTTCCTGGTGCTCAAGCTGGCCGGCGCCGTCGACTGGTCGTGGTGGTGGGTGCTCTCGCCGCTGTGGATCTCCGCCCTGGCCTTCCTGCTGGCGGCCGCGGTCTTCACCCTCGTCCGGTGGGCGGTGCGCGTGTGGGTGTGGCTGCGCTTCCGGCGCAGCCTCCTCCCGGAGCTGTCGCTCGCCGACCCCGCGATGTGGGACCGGATCGAAGCCGAGCGCCCCGTTACCCGCGAGCCCGAGGGCGCGTAGCCCAACGCTAGGAGACTCCCGAGGTCAACTGGTCCCAGGCCAGGGAGGTCCCCTCGGCCAGGCAGCCGTCGACTACCACGTCGGTCCCGAGCGCGCTGACCCGGACCTCCGGCAGGACCGGGGCGAGGACGCTCAGCTCCTTCGTTACCGCCTCGGCGAACCCCGGCGCCTGGCCGACGCCGCCGCCGAGAACCACGAGCGCCGGGTCGACCACGGTGATCACGCAGCAGATGGCACTGGCGACCAGGCGCGCCTCGCGGGCGACCACGGCGGCGGCCCGCTCGTCCCCGCCCGCCGCGGCCTCGAAGACCGTCCGGGCCGTCAGCGGGGCGGGCACCCCGGCGCGCACCGCGGCGCGGACGATCCCGTCGGCGGCGGCGACCGTCTCCAGGATCCCCCGCCGCCTGGCCTCCTCGGGATCAACGGGATCAGCGGGCGCTTCGCCGGCGGCTGGGTGAGCGGAACGGGGGGCGGAGCCCGGGCCGGGTCCCGGATCCAGGCCCGCGCCGCCTAGCGGCATGAAGGCGATTTCCCCGGCGACGCCGTGCGCGCCGCGGTGCAGCCGGCCGCCCAGCACCACGCCCATGCCGATGCCGGTCCCGACGTGCACGAACGCGAAGTCGTCGACGTCTCGGCCGTGGCCGTGGGCCCGCTCGGCCAGCGCCGCGGCGTCCACGTCATTCTCGATCGCCAGCGACGGGCCGAACGCCTCCCGCAGCCGCCCGAGCGCCTCGGGCCGGTCCCAGTCGGGCAGCCCGCCGGTGAGCGCCATCACGTTACGGTTCGGGTCGTAAATGCCCGGCGAGCCGACGACGGTCTGGGTGACCGCGCTCCGCTCGATGCCCGCTTGCTCGCACACCTCATCAGCCAGCCGGACCAGCTCAGTCACGCGGTCGGCGACGCTCATGGCGGTCACCGGAAGGGACCGCCGGGCGCGGACGACGCCCGCGAGGTCGGCGACCGCGCCGTGCAGGTACTTCAGGCCGATGTCGAGGCCGAGCACGAACCCGGCCTCGGGACGGATCTCATACAGCAGGGCCGAGCGGCCGGGGACCCCGGTGCGCTGCCCGGCCAACTGCACGAGCCCGGCTCGCTCGATGTTGGCCAGCGCGAGGGAGACCGTTGGCTTGGACAGCCCGGAAACCCGGGCCAGGTCCGCACGGGAGCACGGCCCGGAGGCGCGGATGTGCTCCAGCAGCAACTGCTCGTTCAGCGCCCGGATCAGCCGCGGGCGCGCCGCCGACAGGCCGGCGGACACTGCGCTCGGGGCACCGCCGACCTGCATTACGCTGAGCTGCCCAGCACCACTGAGCTGCACTGGATCGGTGGGCGACTCCGCCAAGGCCGCGTCCCCCCTTTGCAGCGATCACGGTTTCGCGACGAGGGCTAGGCAAGCCCTGATAGTTAGGATACTGTCCTAACAATCCTGGCAGAACAATCCAATCTCGGCAATGCCGCCACTCGACGCCGACGCTCAAACTCCCCGCCTCGGCCCGCTCAAACCGGGGCTGACAAAGCGAAGGACCATCGCGATGAGACGCCTTATCCTCACCGGTGCCGCGGCGCTGCTGGCCGCTGCGCTCGCCGCGTGCAGTTCCAGTTCACCCTCCACTAGCAGCGGATCTTCCAGTCCGGGCAAGGGCCCGACGGGAACCCTGACGATCTCCAACGAGCAGGGCACCCAGTGGACCTGCAGCTTCAACCCGTTCCTCCCGGGCAACCTCGGCGAGGGCGTGACCATGGGCCAGGTCTATGAGCCGCTCATGTTCGTCAACACCTTGCAGAACGCCAAGGTCACGCCGTGGCTGGCCTCCGCCTACGCCTGGAGCGGCGACAACAAGACGCTGACGTTCACCATCCAGAAGAACGTCACCTTCAGCGACGGCACCCCGATGACCGCCGCCGACGTCGCGTTCACGTTCAACCTGATCAAGAAGGTGCCCGCCCTCGACGTCAACTCGGTGTGGTCGGTCCTCACCAGCGTGACGCAGGCCGGCGACACCGTCACCATGCAGTTCAAGGACCCGTCGGTCCCCTACTTCTACTACATCGCCGACCAGGTCCCGATCGTGCCGCAGCACATCTGGTCGACGATCAAGGACCCGGTGAACTACGCCGACAGCCACCCCGTCGGGACCGGCGCGTACACGGTCAGCCCGTGCACGCCGCAGAACATCACCTACATGGCCAACCCGCACTACTGGCAGCCGGGCCTGCCCAAGATCGCCAAGGTGCTGTACCCGGCGTTCACCTCCAACGACCCGGCCAACACCTACCTCGCGACCGGTCAGGCCCAGTGGGGCAGCCAGTTCATCCCGAACATCGACAAGTTCTACACGTCCAAGTCGCCTGACAACCACTACTGGTTCGCGCCGATCGCCAACGTCTCGCTGATCCCCAACCTGACCAAGCCCGGCATCAGCGACGTCGCGGTCCGGCAGGCGATCGCGTATGCGCTTGACCGCAACAAGGTCGGCCAGATCGGCGAGTACGGCGAGGAGCCAGGCGCCAACCAGAACGGCGTCGCGACCCCGACGTTCAGCGCCTGGATGGACAACACATCGGCCGCCAAGTACAACTACGGCTACAACCCGGCCAAGGCGCAGGCGCTGCTCACGCAGGCCGGCTACGCCAAGGGCGGTGACGGGATCTACGCCAAGGGCGGCCAGAAGCTAGCCTTCACCGTCATCAACATCGGCGGCTACTCCGACTGGGTCGCCTCCATGTCCGTCGTGCAGTCCGAGCTGAAGGCGGCTGGCATCCAGCTGACGGCGCAGAACCTCGCGCAAAACGACTACCTGAACCGGCTGTACGCGGGCGACTTCGACTTCGCCTACTACGCGCAGACCGGCGGCCCCACGCCGTACTACGAGTTCCGCCAGTGGCTGTACTCGGCCAACTCGGCGCCGATCGGCAAGGCCGCGGCGAGCAACTGGGAACGCTACAACAACCCCGCCACCGACCAGCTGCTCAACTCCTACGCGATCACCACCGACAGCGCCAAGCAGCATGACATCGTCAACCAGCTCCAGCAGGTGGTGCTGAGCGACGTGCCGTACATCCCGATCACCGAGGAGGTCGGCTGGTTCCAGTACAACACCGCGAAGTTCACCGGCTGGCCGACGCAGGACAACCCGTACGCCATCCCGGCCGCGTACGCCTTCCCCGACATGGGCCAGGTCCTGTTGCACCTGTCCCCGAAGTAGCGCATAACGCGGATGACGTTGGATACGGCGGTCTAACCACAAATGCGCTTCCTACTGCGCCGGGCAGGGTTCTTCGTGCTCACCTTGTGGGCAGCGGTCACGCTGAACTTCCTCCTGCCCCGGATGATGCCCGGGAACCCGGCCCTCGCGATGATGGGCAAGTTCCACGGGCGGCTGACCGGCCAGGCCTTGCAAAACCTGGAGACGATCTTCGGGGTGAACACCCGCGAGTCCCTGCTCGCGCAGTACTGGCACTACCTCGGCGACATGGCGACCGGGAACTTCGGCACGTCGCTGTTCTTCTTCCCCTCCCCCGTCGGGCAGGTCGTGCGGTCCGCGATCCCGTGGACCCTCGGCCTGTTCGGCGTGGTGACCGTGCTGGCCTTCATCCTGGGCACCGGAGTCGGGATCATCAGCGCGTGGCGGCGCGGCGGCGTCGTGGACAGCGTCGCGCCGCCGCTGCTGGTCATCTCCAGCGCCATCCCGTACTTCTGGGTCGGGATGATGTTCATCTTGATCTTCGGCCTCAAGCTGCAGTGGCTGCCGTGGTCGGGCGGGATGGACATCACCGAGACCCCGGCGTGGACCGGGGAGTTCATCGGCAACGTGGTGCAGCACGCCATCTTGCCCGCCCTCGCGCTGCTCATCACGACGATCGGCACATGGACGCTGACCATGCGCAACAACATGGTGACCACGCTGGCCGAGGACTACGTCCGGATGGCACGGGCGAAGGGCCTGTCCAGCCCGCGCATCATGCTCGACTACGCCGCCCGCAACGCCGTGCTGCCCAACCTCACTGGCTTCGCCATGTCGCTGGGCTTCGTCGTCGGCGGCGCGATACTGATCGAGTACGTGTTCAACTACCCCGGAGTCGGCTACATGCTGCTGCAGGCGGTGGAGAACGAGGACTACCCGCTGATGCAGGCGCTCTTCCTGCTGATCACCGTCGCGGTGCTGGTGGCGATCTTGCTCGCCGACATCGCGACGGCGATCTTCGACCCCCGAACGAGGACCACCCGATGACCGCGCGGGACTCCCAACGCCGGCGGGGCGCCGAATGAGGCTCCTCAAGGCGATCGCCGGCAACGCCAAGGCCACCGTCGGCGCGCTGCTCCTGCTCGCCTTCATCGTCTTCGCCCTCGTGCCCGGGCTGTTCGCCAGGGATGACCCGACGGCGCAGACGTATCCCCGCAACCTCGGGGCCAGCGGCGCCCACCTGCTGGGCACCACTGGCCTTGGCCAGGACACGTTCGCCCAGGCGGTGTACGGGACCCGGCAGGTACTGGAGATCGCGTTCGGCGCCGGGCTGGCGAGCACGCTGCTGGCCGCCCTCATCGGCGTGGCCGCCGCCTACCTCGGCGGGTGGGCCGACGCGGCGCTGAGCCTGTTCACCGACGTCGTCCTCGTCATCCCGCTGTTCCCCCTGCTGATCGTGATCGCCGCCTATGTCCATAACTCCGGCACCGGCGTGCTGATCGCGGTGCTGACGTTCACCGGCTGGTCCTACACCGCCCGCCAGCTGCGCTCGCAGGCCCTCGCCCTGCGCAGCCGGGACTTCCTGGCGGCGGCGCGGGTGCGCGGCGAGCGGGCCAGCTACATCATCGCGGTGGAGATCCTGCCGACCATGAGCTCGCTGCTGGTCGCCGCGCTCCTCACCAACGCGCTGTACGACGTGCTGTTCGCGTCCAGCCTGCAGTTCATCGGCCTGGGCGACCCGAACTCGACCAGCTGGGGCACCATGCTCTACTGGGCGCAGAACAACGAGGCCCTGCAGACCGGGTACTACCTGCAGGCGATCGTGCCGGGCGCGGCGATCGCGCTCCTCGGCGCGGGGTTCGCGCTGCTCAACTACGCCTTCGACGAGATCGGCAACCCAGCCCTGCGACCAGTGCGCGGGCGTCGGCGGCTAGCCTTGCCGCGGCGGCCGCGCCAGGAGGAACTCAGCCGTGCTTGAGGTATCCGGCCTGTCGGTCCACTACCCGACCGGGCGCGGCAGCCCCGTCGTGGCTGTGGACGACGTCAGCTTCACCGTCGGGCGCGGCGAGTTCCTGGCGATCGTCGGCGAATCGGGCTGCGGCAAGTCGACCCTGCTGTTCGCGATCGCCAGGCTGCTGTCGGACCCCGCGCGGATCACCGCCGGGACGGTCACGTTCCGCGGTGACAACCTCGTCGCCATGACCGACCGCCAGCTGTCCGCCGTCCGCTGGGAGCACTTGTCGGTCGTCATGCAGTCGGCGATGAACGCGCTGAACCCGGTCAAGTCCGTCGGCGCCCAGTTCGCGGACGCGCTGCGCGCGCACGGCACCCGCTCGCGCAAGGTGATCGCGGCCCGCTCCGCCGACGTGATCAAGCTGGTCGGCGTCGATCCGGTGCACCTCAACAGCTACCCGCACCAGTTGTCGGGCGGCATGCGGCAGCGGGCCATGATCGCGATGGCGCTGCTGTTCACCCCCGACCTGGTCATCATGGACGAGCCCACGTCCGCGCTCGACGTGGTCGCGCAGCGCTCGCTCATGACGCAAATCAAGCAGTTGCAGGCCGAGCTGGGGTTCGCGATCGTCTTCGTCACCCATGACATGTCGCTGGTCAGCCACTTCTCGGACCGCCTGCTGGTCATGTACGCCGGGCAGGTCGCCGAGCTCGGGGCGACCCGCCACGTCTTCGACCAGCCACTGCACCCGTACTCGCGCGGCCTGCTCGAGGCCTTCCCCGCGATCCGCGGCCCCAAGGTCCCGCTCACCGGCATCCCGGGTGCCCCGCCGAGCCTTTCTACTATCCCCAACGAATGCCGGTTCCTGCCCCGTTGCCCGCAGTCGGTGGCGGAGTGCGCGACGCGGGTGCCTGAGCTCATCGAGAAGGACGGAACGCTGGTGCGATGCCTGAACTGCTAGCCGCCACGCTCTTGAAAACCGAAGGTCTCACCAGGCACTTCAAGATCGGCGGAGCGCTGTCCCGGCAGACGCTGCACGCCGTGGACGATGTGTCCATCACTATCGGGGAGCGGGAGATCGTCGCGCTGGCCGGAGAGAGCGGCAGCGGGAAGTCCACGGTCGCGCGGCTGCTCGCCCGGGTGTACCGGCCAACGTCCGGGTCGGTCACGTTCGCCGGCGAGCCGCTGGCCCGGATCCGGTCGCGGCGGGACGGGCTGCGCTACAGCGGCCAGGTCCCGATGGTGTTCCAGGACCCGTTCAGCTCGATCAACCCGGTCTTCCGGGTCTCGCACGGCGTGCTGCGAGCGCTGAAGCTGCACCGGCCCGAGTTGTCGGCCGCGCAGCGGCGTGCCGAGGCGGCCCGCGTGTTCGAGGTCGTCGGGCTGACCGCCGACAAGCTGGATGCCTACCCGCACGAGCTGAGCGGCGGCCAGCGGCAGCGGGTCGGCTTCGCCCAGGCGCTGGCCACCAGGCCGAAGCTGATACTGGCCGACGAGCCGGTGTCCATGCTGGACGTGTCGGTGCGGATCGGGCTGCTCAACCTCATGGCGAAGCTGCGCGACGAGGAAGGGGTGTCGATCCTGTACATCACGCACGACATCGCCAGCGCCCGGTACGTGGCGGACCGGCTCATCGTGATGTACGCCGGGCAGGTCGCCGAGTCCGGTCCGATCGAGGACGTCCTCGCGGACCCGAGGCATCCCTACACGCAGTTGCTCGTCTCCAACGTCCCCGACCCCAAAGCGCCGCCACCTCAAGCGGATTACGAGCTCACCGGAGCCGGGCGGGTTGTGCCCGGTTCCGGTCCGGGCCAGGGGGGTGAGAGGGGGGACGGAGTCCCCCCTCTGCCGGGGGTCGAAAGGGGGCTCGGCCCCCAGGGGAACACCGAGCCCCCGAAGGTCATCGACCCCGCGCCCGGGTGCCGGTTCCGGCCGCGCTGCCCGCTCGCCATTGACGTGTGCGCGACCGTCACCCCGCCGCTGCTCCCGTTCCCGGGCACCCAGACCGCCCGTGAAGCCGCCTGCCACGTCGCGCATGCCGTCAAGGAGCCCACATGAAACTCGCCGTCATTGGGGGCGGGTCGACGTACACGCCGGAGCTGGCCGACGGGCTGGGGCGGCTCGCCCCGGCCGTGAGCGAGGTCGTGCTCGTCGACCCGGACGAGGCGCGGCTGGCCGCCGTCGGGCCGGTATCGGCGCGGATCATGCGCAGGCACGGGCACCAGGGACTCCTCCGGTGGACGACCGACGCGGATGACGGGCTGGACGGCGCGGGCGCGGTGCTCATCCAGCTGCGCGTCGGCGGGCAGGCGGCGCGGAACCGAGACGAGACATGGCCGCTGGACTTTTGCTGCGTCGGGCAGGAGACCACCGGGGCGGGCGGGCTGGCCAAGGCGCTGCGCACGGTCCCGCTCGTGCTCGAGCTGGCTGAGCTGGCCCGCCGCCGGGCGGCGGCGGGCGCCTGGATCATCGACTTCACCAATCCCGTCGGGATCGTCACCCGGGCGCTGCTCGACGCGGGCCACCGGGCGGTCGGGCTGTGCAACGTCGCGATCGGCCTCCAGCGCTACTTCGCTCAGTTGCTGCGCGTAGCCCCGGAGCGGGTAACCCTGGATCATATCGGGCTGAATCACCTGAGCTGGGAGCGGGCGGTGCTGGTGGACGGGGTTGATCAGCTGCCCGCGATCTTGTCAGCGAACCTGGACGAGGTGGCTGGGCACGTGCAGCTGGCACCGGGCGTTATGGAGAGTACCGGGCTGGTCCCCTCGTATTACCTGCGGTACTTCTACGCCCACGACGAGGTCGTGGAGCACCAGAAGCAGGCCCCGACGAGGGCCGCCGAGGTGGCGATGATCGAGGATGAGCTGCTGAAGCTGTACGCCGACCCGGAGCTGGACGTCAAGCCGGAGGCGCTGACCCGGCGGGGCGGGGCGTTCTACTCCGAGGCCGCCGTCGCGCTGCTCGCCTCCCTGCTGGATGACGCCCGCGACGTGCAGGTCGTCAACATGCGCAACCACGGGACGCTGCCCTTCCTGCCGGATTCGGCGGTGATCGAGGGGCCGGCGGTCATCGGTTCCGGGGGACCCTCGCCGGTGCCCGCCGCGCCGGTGCCGCCGCTGCCGCGCGGGCTGATCGCGCACGTGTCGGCGTACGAGGAGCTCGCGGTCGACGCGGCGCTGCGCGGCGGGCGGGCAAGGGTCGCCGCCGCGTTGCTGGCGCACCCGCTGATCGGCCAGTTCGGGCTGGCCCAGGACATGGCCGACCGGCTCATCGCGGAGAACGCCAGCTTCCTGCCGTGGGCATGAGTGAGCAGAGGGGCGCGGCGGTGCCCGGACTGAGCGGAGCGACCGAGGGACGAGGGAGCGCAGCGAGGGAAGGCACCGCCTCCAAGGGCGCCCCGGAGTGAGCGGGGAAGCAGGGCCTGAGCGTGACGGGGTGAGCGGGAAGCAGGGCCTGATCGTGAGCGGCCAGCCGGCCGTGCTGGCAATTGACGGGGGCAACAGCAAGACGGATGTCGCGCTGATCGCCGTCGACGGGACGGTCCTCGCGTCGCTGCGCGGGCCGGGCGCCAGCCAGGAGGACTACGGCATCGACGGGGCGATCGGCATCCTCGGCGGGCTGGTGCGCGAGGTCACCGCGAGGGCGGACGTGGCCGTTGATGGCCCCGTCGCCCGGCACACGTCGGCATGCCTGGCTGGATGCGACCTCCCGTCGGAGGAGGAATCACTGACGGCGGCGCTGCGCGCGCAGGGCTGGTCGACGACGGCGGTCGCGATGAACGACACGTTCGCGGTGCTGCGCGCGGGCCTACCCGACGCTGCCGCCCGCATGTCGGGGGTCGCCGTGACCTGCGGCGCGGGCATCAACTGCGTTGCCGTCTCCCCCGAAGGTCGGATCTTCCGCTACCTCGCGCTCGGCGAGCTGACCGGTGACTGGGGCGGCGGCTGGGGGCTGGCCAAGGCGATCATGTGGCACGCCATGCGGGGATCGGACGGGCGCGGACCGGAAACCGACCTGGGGGCGAACGTGGCCGCGCACTTTGGACTGGCCTCGGTATCGGATGTGACGGTAGCAATCCACCAGGGGCGGCTCGGTGAGACTGACCTGGTCGCGATGGCGCCGCCGGTGCTGTTCCAGGTCGCCGCCACCGGGGATGGCGTGGCGCTGCGCCTGGTGGCCCGGCAGGCGCAGGAGGTCTGCGTGATGGCGGTGACCGCCATGCGGCAACTCGGGATGACCGCCGCTGGCACGGAGATCGTCTTGGGCGGAGGCCTGCTGCAAGCTGGCGATCCGCTCCTTTCCCGCGAGCTGGCGGCGGCCTTCGCCACGGGCGCTCCGGGGGCGATCATCCGGGTAGCCAGCGTCGCGCCCGTCGCCGGCGCCGCGCTGCTCGGGCTGGACCACCTGGGCGCGGACGCCCCGGCGAAGCAGCGACTGCGCCAGTCCTTCGCCACCGGGGCTTCTGGTACTCGCGGGGCCGCAGAGTTAAGAGCTTTACGTCATTGCCCGAATAGTTTTCGCATGGCGTCAATTTTCACCTTATCCGATGAAAACTCTACCGCCTGCTAAAGGCCTTCGAGATAGCAGGTAACGCCTGAAGAAGTCTATGACCGGTCGCCGCGACCGGTGTTTCCACGCGACGCGCAACGGACGGGCTTTGCGGCCCGTGCGGCGCCCGTCACACCCCCCCAACGTGGTGAGCCGCGACGACCGGGGTCATAGCTTCATCCAGCGGCGGCTTGCCTTCGCAAAGCCGGGCTGGCGGGCAGGGGGCCGGACATGCCAAACTATGGCACCTGACACAAAATGCCTTCCGGTACCCTGCAATGCGGTCGAGCCTACGCAAAATCGCCGCAGGCGCACATCATCCAAAATATGTATTTGGGCATGTATCGACTGCCTGGAGCGGTACCGCCGACCGTGCCCAGAGGAGTAGCAAGATCAGGCCACACCTGCCACAGGAACCGAACAGCTTCGTCGGCCGTGAGCGCGAGCTCGGCAAGCTGCGCGGGCTCGTGCCCGCGACCCGGCTGCTGACGCTGACCGGACCGGGCGGCATCGGCAAGACCCGGCTGGCGCTGCGGCTGCTGGCCGCGGTCGCCGCGGACTTCCCCGACGGGACGTCGCTGGTCGAGCTGGCCAGCCTCAGCCACGCGGACATGGTCGTGCCCAGGGTGGCCGCGGCGGTCGGCGTGACCGAGGAGCAGGGCCGCCCGCTCATCGACACCCTGGCCGACGCGCTGCGCGGCCGCCGGATGCTGCTCGCGCTGGACACCTGCGAGCACCTGATCGACGCCGTCGCCCAGCTGTGCCAGCACCTGCTGGCCACCTCGCCGCAGCTGCGCGTCGTGGCCACCAGCCGGGAACCGCTGCGCGTGGCGGGCGAGTCCGTCTGGCCGGTGCCGCCGCTGTCGGTGACCCCGCTGCCGGATACCCCGCCCGAGGCCGTCCGGCTGTTCGCCGACCGCGCCCAGGCGGCGCTGCCCGGCTTCACGGTGACGGCCCAGAACGCGCGGGCGATCACCGAGCTATGCCGCGCCGTGGACGGCATCCCGCTGGCGATCGAGCTGGCGGCGGCGCGGGTCCCCGTCTTGTCGGTAGAGCAGATCCGCGCGCGCCTCGGGGACCGGTTCGGCCTGCTCACCTCGGGCGGCCGGACGGCACCCGGCCGGCAGCGGACCCTGCGCGCCGCGATCGACTGGAGCCACGACCTGCTCACCGGGCCGGAGCAGGTGCTGCTGCGGCGCCTGGCGGTCTTCCAGGGCTGGTCGCTGGAGATGGCCGAGGAGGTCTGCGCGGGTGACGGGATCAGGGCCGCCGACACGCTGGACCTGCTCGCCGCCCTGGTGGACAAGTCGCTGGTCGTGCGGGAGCCGGAGGCGCTCGGTCAGGCCCGCTACCGGCTGCTGGACACGATCCGCGAGTACGCGGAGGGGAAGCTGGCCGCGGCCGCGGAGGAGCCGGAGTTCCGCCGGCGGCACCGCGATTACGTGCGCGCGGTGCTGGAGCGCAACTTCCGCGTGGGCATGGCGATCGTGCCGGGGACCTGGGCGGAGCGGGTCGACACGTTCCGCCGGTATGACGTCGACGAGAGCAACCTGTGGCAGGCGATCGCCCAGTGCCTGGCCGACGGCGACCTGGCGGCGGGCATGCTGATGTGCGTCTCGGCTAGGGCCGTGTGGCTGGCCCGGGGCGAGTACCGGCTCGGCTCCAAGTGGCTGGAGGACTTCCTGTCGGCGCCCGGCGCCGCACAGGTGCCACAGCAGGTGCGCGGCTCGGCGCTCATCGGATACGCCCAGCTGCTGCTGTCCAGTGACCCGGCCGCCGCCGAGCCGCTGGCCCGGTCCGGCCTGGAGGCGGTCCGCGCGGCGGCCGACGACTACTGGACGACGACCGCGCTGAACGTGCTCAGCGAGATCGCGGTGCACACCGGGCGGACCGACGAGGCGGAAGCTTTCGCCACCCAGGCCATGTCGATCGCCCGGGCCACCGGCGATCAGTGGGGCGAGGGCTATTCGCTGGGCATCTTGGCCGCCGTCGCCGGGCTGCGCCTGCAGGCCGAGGAGGCGCGCGAGCTAGCGAACGCGTCGATCGCCATCATGCGCTCCCTCGACCACGCGTGGGGGGCCGCGCGAGCGCAGCTGGGCCTAGGCGACCTGGCCGTTATCCAAGGAGAGCACGACGACGCGCGGGAGCGGTACACCGAGGCGCTGGCGATCTTGCGGGAAGTCGACGCCCGCCCGGAGATAGCCCGCTGCCTAGTCGGCCTGGCCCGCGTCGCGATTAGCCTCGGTGAGCCCGGCGTGGCCCGCCAGCACCTCACCGAGTCGATCCAGCTGTGCCGCCGGACGGGCAACCGGATCGGGGTGGCGCGCGGCCTGGAGGCGTTCGCCGGGCTGGCCATCGTCGAAGGCGACACCGAGCGGGCGGTCACGCTGGCCGCCGCCGCGGCAGCGCTCCGCGAGGCAAGCGGCCTGCCGCCGCTGCCGGCCGCGCGGGCCGAACGGTATCTTGCCCCGGCGCGGCAACTGGGCGACCACCTGGCGTCCCGGCTCTGGAACCGCGGCCGCGGGCTGAGCGCCGAGTCCGCGATCGAACTGGCCATCAAGCCGATATCGTCGGCGCCCTCCCTGGCCCAGGCCGCGTCACCCGACGCGATGTCTCCCAGTACTGTGCCTTCCAGCGTGGTGGCGCCCGCCGTCAGCGGGAAGGGATTGCTGTCGATCCGGGAGCTTGAGATCGCGGTGCTCGTGGCGCGCGGGCACTCCAACAAGGACATCGCGGCAGAGCTGTACATCAGCCCGGCGACGGTCGCCCGGCACATCGCCAACATCATGAAGAAGCTGGGCTTCCATTCCCGCACGCAGATAGCGATGTGGACAACCGACCACTAGCCGTCGTGCTGGGCGCGGGCCTCTTCGATGGTCAGCTCGGCGGCGGGGTCTGCCTCGAGGCGCTCCGGCGGGATCGGCTGCCCGCTGAGCAGCGATTTCCCGTAGGTGCCCGCCTCGATGCGGCCAAGCGCCCGGTCGATCGCGCCGAGCCGCTCGCGGAGCCGCTCGGCGACGGCCTCCTCGTCGGCCTGCGCCGCCAGCGGCTGGGCGGCGTCCGCGGAGTCCCCCGGCCCGTCGTCTTGCTTCAGGTCAATGGCGGCGGCCGACTCGGTCTCCCGCAGCAGCTGCGCTACTTCCGCGCGCTCGGCGACAAGCAACTCTCGTGCCCGGCTCTCATCCATAACCCCAAAGGTATCCCGTGGGAAGCGCGCCGCCCATCTAGGCCGCCGCCCCGAGACCCGACAAATCGGAACTCTGCGTATCAGGGGGCAAAAATCTGGGTGATTTTTATCGATTTGTCGCGCGCGCTAGTACACAGAAGAAACGGGTGGGGTTACGTGACTCGCCGGTGGAAGGCTCGCCTCGCAGCCGGCTACCGGGGGACGGTGAAGCCGCTGGGGAGCAGGACGTCGTCGGGGGTGAGGTCGCGGATGCCTTGGCGTCCGAGGGCGAGGAGGGTGGAGTCGATGCCGGCCCGCAAGATCTCGAAGACGTTAGCGACCCCGGCCGGGCCGCCCGCGGCCAGGCCCCACAGCACGGGACGGCCGATCATGACGGCCCTGGCGCCCAGCGCCAGCGCCTTGACCACGTCGCCGCCACGACGGATACCGCCGTCCAGCAGCACCTCAGCCTGATCGCCGACTGCCGCCGCGACCGCGGGCAGCGCCCGGATCGACGCTGGGGTCCCGTCGAGGTTGTTGCCACCGTGGTTGGAGACCGAGACGGCGGTGGCGCCGATGTCCACTGCGCGCCGGGCATCGTCGGGCCGCATGATCCCCTTGACCATGAACGGCCCGTCCCACTGGCCGCGCAGCCAGGCGATGTCGTCCCAGGAGGGCGGCTTGACCCGCTGCCACGCCCGGTAGGCGGCGAAGAACCCGGGAGCGGGCCCGCCCGCGGCCGCCATGTTGGGGACGGTCAAGTCCGGCCGGGCGCCGCAGCGCAGCCAGCGGGCCAGGTAGCCGGGCCGCGCTAGCAGGCGGGGGGCGTAGCGCGCCATCGCGGCCGCGTCCATCCGCTCGGGGATCCACGGGCTGCCCCAGTCGCGCCCGCTGGCGAAGGCCCAGTCCAGCGTGAGAATGAGTGCCGCCGCGCCGGCGGCCCGGGCTCGTTCGGCCCGGAAATGAAGGTCTTGCCGGCCGGCGGACCAGTGGACCTGGAAGAACAGGCTCGGGTTTGCGCGGATGACGCTTTCGACGGGCAGGCTGGCGAACTCCGACAGGCCCATGGCGGTGCCGGCCAGGGCCGTGCCCCGCGCGATCCCGGCCTCGCCGGCGGGGTGCACCGCCTGGACGCCGACCGGGGATGCGATGACCGGGAGCGCGATCGCGGTGCCGAGGACGCTGGTGCCCAGGTCGCGCCGCGCGGGCCAGCGCGGGGCGCCCGGCGGACTAGCGACCCGTGGCGGGGCGAACCGTATCTCGGTGAAGGCGCGGACGTTGTCCTTGCGGGTGATGCCCGCCTCGGCGCCGGCCTCGAGCGCCTGGAAGACCGGCGCCGGGAGGTGCCGCTGGGCCCGGCGGCGCGCCTCGGCGACGGATTCGAACCAGCCCCGCGTGCTCGCCATCGGCTAGACCGCGCCCGCGCCCCAGTGGCCGAACAGCGCGGGGGTGAACTCATCGGCGTACCGGTCGAAGGCCGCCAGCATCTGCTCGGCGGTGGTGGAGCCCTCGGTGCGCCAGGCGCGGGTGGCCAGGAAGATGAGCCCGCCGAACACCGCGGCCAGCACCCGGGGGCGCGGGTCCACGGCGGGGTCGACGCCCTCCCGGGCGGCCAGCAGGCCGACGATCTCCTCGTCGCGGTCGTGCACGTAGCGCAGGTGCTGAGCGAGCAGGGACGGGGTGCTGTCGATGAGCCGGGTGACCAGCAGGTAGGTGGGCGCCCCGGCGCCGGTCCCCTCGTCAACGGCCAGCGTCAGCAGCGACTCGCGGAACGCGGCGCGCATCGCGGCCAGCGGCTCCTCCCCCGCCGGGCGGCCGGCCAGAGCCGCGATCATCGCGTCGGTCCAGTCGCGGGCGAAGGAGACGGCGAGGTCCTCCTTGTTGGCGAAGTAACGGAAGAACGTGCGTTCCGACACGTCGACCGCGTCGGTGATCTCCCGCACGGCGGTGTGCTCGTAGCCCTTGACGTCGAAGAGCTCCAGCGCGGCGCGGACGAGCGCCTCGCGGGTCTGCCGCTTCTTCCGCTCCCTTCGCTCTTCAACGACACCGCGCTCTCCGGCACCGCGCTCTCCGAGGACAGGGAACTCTTCCATGCGGCCGATGCTATCAGTTACTGACACATGACGTAGCCTGTCAAATGTCATTGACTGTCATACCGTGGACGGGTCCAGCGGAACATGCGGAACCGGGCACGCTGCTGCCCGATCCCGGGTAGCACTGGTTGGATGGGGGCATGGACATCGACGCGGCTATTGAGTTCATCGCCTCCCAGCACAACGCGGTGCTCGCAACCCTCAAGGCGGACGGCACCCCGCAACTGTCCCCCGTCACGGTCGGCGTCGACGATGCCGGGCACGCGATCATCAGCACCCGGCAGACGGCCTACAAGGTGCGCCACGTCCGGCGTGATCCCCGGGTCTGGCTGTGCGCCCTGCCGGACCGGTTCTACGGCACGTGGGTGCAGCTTTCGGGGACGGCGGAGATCGTGGAGCTGCCAGAGGCGATGGATGGCCTGGTCGACTACTACCGGCGCATCTCCGGCGAGCACCCGGACTGGGATGACTACCGGGCCGCCATGGTACGCGACCAGCGGGTCCTGCTGCGGATCACCGTGACGAGGGCCGGCCCGAACGTCCAGGGCTGAGGTCGGGCTCGCGCTGGCTAGCGTGGTCGCGGCGGCCAGGCCGGCGGGTTGGAATCGGGGCTTAGCGGTTAGGTGGGGTGGCCCAGGAGTTAGGGCCCTCGGGAAGCTCGGTGCCGTACCAGAACTCGATCAGCCGCCGGGCGATCGACGACGTCGGGGCCACGCCGAGCGTGCCGTCCTCGATGGCGGCCAGCATCTCTGCCCGGGTGAACCAGCGCGCCTCGCCGATCTCGTCGGCATCGACCTCGATCTCCTGCCCGCTGGCCGCGATGGCCTGGAACCCGAGCATAAGGCTGCGCGGCATCGGCCAGGGCTGGCTGCCCAGGTACTGCACTTGCCCGACGATGATCGACGCCTCCTCCATGACCTCTCGCGCCACCGCGTGCTCGCACGACTCTCCCGGCTCGACGAACCCAGCCAGCACCGACATTCGCCCGGGAGGCCACAACGCGTTGCGAGCCAGCAGGCACCGGTCGTCAGGATCGGTGACCAGCATGATCACGGCGGGGTCGAGCCTCGGGAAGTGCTCGGTCCCGTCCTTGGGGCACTTCGTCAGGTGCCCGGCCGGGGCGGGCACGGTCGGCGTGCCGCACTGCGGGCAGTGGGTGTGCGTATCATGCCAGTTGGCCAGGGCAACCGCGTGCGTGAACAGGCCGGCATCACGGTCGCTCAGCGTCGCGCCGACTTGCCGGAGCTGAAGGGCCTTAACGCCTTCCTCCACTCCCGAACGAGACGTGCCCTCTGCCGCGAACTCCCCGCTCACGCCGAAATAGGCGACGTCGTCGGCGTCCACGCCAAGCAGGAACCGGGTCCCCGCCGGGGCATCTTGCGCAGCGCGCAAGATGAGCTCCGGATGATCCTCCGGGTGGCCGCCGCGGGTGCGGACCAGTGCCCGCGAGTCCTGGACCACGACCACCCGCGTCTTGGGATCCGCCCACGCCTGCTCGATCCATTCGAGGTCGTTGCGCAGGGTCGCCGCGCGGTCCACCGTTGCGCGGGAAAGGGCTAGCTGACCGAGTGGGCCGGTTTCGTTGCGTGGAGGAAGCTTGGAGGCTATGGGGCCGCTGAGCAGTGGATTGCCGGGCTGCTGGGTGATCGGGGGCTGCTGGCTCAAGTCTTCATTCAGCCTTTACGCGTTGCTGCGGGAGTGCTGCTGAGCTCTTCCCAGAGGTAGGCCGCGGTCTCGGCGCCGCGCAGTAGCCGGGAGAGGTCTACGTACTCATTTGGCGCATGAATGCGGTCGGCGTCAAGCCCTACCGCGACGAAGACCAGCGGCGCGCCGAGGATGTCGGCCAGGTCGGCCTCCGGCCCGCTGCCGCCCTCCTTGGTAAACAGCACGGTGGCACCGAAGGCCCGCTCCATCGCCGCTCGCGCGGCGGTCACGCCGGGTGAGTCGATCGCGGCCCGGCACGCGCGCTGGCCCGGGCCGGGCTTGATGGTGACGGTGATGCCCTCCGGGGTACTGGCGCGCACGTATTCCTCCAGTGCCCGCAGGACCTTGTCCGGAGCCTGGTCGGCCACCAGGCGGAAGGACAGCTTGGCGTGCGCTTCCTTCGGAACGATCGTCTTGGGGCCGGGGCCGGTATGGCCGCCCCAGATCCCGTTGACCTCGGCGGTCGGCCGCGCCCAGACGCGCTCCAGCGTGCTGAAGCCTTGCTCACCGGCGGCCGCCTGGCTGTCGCCGGCGTCGTGGAGCCACGCGCCTTCGTCGAAGGGAAGCTTGGCGATGAGCTCGCGCTCGGTGTCGGTCAGCGGCACGACGTCGTCGTAGAAGCCGGGGAGCGTGATGCGGCCGTCGTCGTCGTGCAGCCCGCTGAGCAGGTCGGCGAGGGCGTGCACGGGGTTCGGCACGCCGCCGCCGAAGGCCCCCGAGTGCAGGTCCCGGGACGGGCCGCTGAGCGTGATCTCGGCCTCGGCCAGGCCGCGCATGCCGGTGCAGATGCTCGGGATGTCCGCCGCCCACATCGTGGTGTCGCTGATGACCACGTAGTCGAGGTCGCCGAGCTGTTCCCTGCGGGCCCTCAGCAGGCCGGCGAAGTGCGGAGAGCCGGATTCCTCCTCGCCCTCGATCAGCATGGTGATGGTGACCGGGGGCGCCTGCGCTCCGCTGCTCGCCAGGCTGGCCCGGATGCCGAGGGCGTGGAACAGCACCTGGCCCTTGTCGTCGGAGGCGCCCCGGCCGAAGATCTTGCCGTCCCTTTCCGTCGGCTCGAACGGCTCATAGTCCCAGCCGTCGCTGAGCGCCGCGGGCTGGACGTCGTGGTGGCCGTAGATGAGGACCCGCGGGGCGCCGGGGTTTCCGGAGGGCCAGTGAGCGTAGACGGCGGGCAGCCCGGCGGCCTCCCCGCTGGTTCCCGTCTCCCAGACCTCGGCGACCGGGAAGCCCGTCTGCCTGAGGTAGTCAGCCAGCCACCGGGCTGAGCGGCGAACGTCATCGCGGCGCGCCGGGTCAGCCGAGACCGAGGGGATCGCCAGCCACTCGCACAAGCTCTGCGCGAACTCGGCCGCATGCGCCTCTACGCACTCCCGAACTTCCATGGCTCTAACCTACCGGCGTCAGTGCCCCTTCACTTGCTCGAAGGAGTCGCCCTTGCCGTACAGGCCGGCCGCCGGGATCGAGACCGACTTGCCGGCCCGGGAGGTCACCCAGCCGATCCGGACGGGATCCTCGCCTGCGGCCTTCAGCGCGTCGAGGGCGGCCGCCTGCTCGGACTTGGCGACGACGACGCAGAAGCCGATGCCCATGTTAAACGTGGCGTGCATGGTGGCCTTGCCGATCTCGCCCTTGTCCGCGATCAGCGTGAAGATCTCCGGGGGGGCCGGCAGGGCGTCCAGCTCATAGGAGACGTCAGCGGCCAGCCGGGCGATGTTGAGCAGGCCGCCGCCGGAGATGTGCGCCATGCCGCGCGGGGTGATGCCGGCGGCCCACAGCGACTCCGCCGCCTTGACGTACACGCGGGTGGGCTGGAGCAGGGCGTCCGTGAGGCGGCGCCCGGTGCCGGGCACCTGGTCGGTCAGGGACATGCCGCCCTTGGTGAACAGCGCGTGCCGGGCGAGCGAGTAGCCGTTGCTGTGCAGCCCTGAGCTAGGCAGGCCGATGACGACATCACCGGAGCGGACCGCCGAGCCGTCAACAGCGGTGCGGTACTCGGTGCCGCCCGCGCGGGCCGGCGGCAGCGCGCCGATCGCGGTGCCGACCAGGTCGAGCATGGGGCCGCCGCTGGCGGACTCGGCCAGCATCGCGCCGATCTGCGCGATCTCGCCGCCGGGGATGGCGATCCCCGCTAGCTCGGCGCCGAGGAACAGGCCGCGCGCCACCTCATCGAGGACGCCCTCGTCGATCCGGTCGGTGGCCACGTAGTCGAGTAGCGCGAGCGGCACCGCGCCGACGCAGATGAGGTCGTTGACATTGTTGGCGACGCAGTCGACGCCGATGGGCTCCCAGCGGTTGGCCTCGCGGGCGAGCAGGATCTTGGTGCCGACGCCATCGGTCGTCAGGGCGAGCGGCGGCCCCGGGGGCAGGTGCATGAGCGTCGCGAAGTAGCCACTGGACAGGCCGGTGATCGAGGTGACCATCGGAGACTTGACCTGGGTGCGGGCCAGCCACGGGCGCATCACCCGGGCAAAGGCATTCTGCTCACGCTCCTCATCCACGCCCGCTGCGGCGTAGGTCGAGGGTGCGCTCTCCTGCGGCGTCTCCGGCATCATCCTCGGCTTCCTGTCGGCGTAGGCCCATGCGAACGCCAGGTTAACTCATCGGGGCCGGTCAGCCCGTTGCGGGCAGTGGGTTAGGCGTAGCCCGCCGCGGACTGGCACGCCAGATGCGCCGCCGGCCTGAAGGGCCAGCACAATCCTCACCCGCCTCACCCGTGCGCCACCCCATTGCCCGGACGCCTTGCCGCGCGCCACAGTAGGCACGTACGCATATCAGGCAGATGAGGGGTTACCCATGGCCAACGAGTTCTGGCGGGAACTGAAGCCGGTGGCGGAGGTCTTCCGCCCGGGTGCGGTACCGGAGCAGTACATTCACGACGCGGCCACTTATGACCCGCGCTGGTACGCGCCGCTGTCGCCCACCGTGGGCAGCCGGCCGCTGTACATCTCCCCCACCCAGAACCGCTGGTGCGACATCTTGTACGCGAGCACCGCTGGCCTGGTGAACCGGCACTACCACCCGCAGCAGGTGTTCGCCTACACGATCTCCGGGAAGTGGGGCTACCTGGAGCACGAGTGGGTGGCGACCAAGGGCGACTTCGTCTACGAGGCCCCCGGCGAGGCGCACACGCTGGTCGCCTACGAGTCGGACGAGCCGATGATGGTCACCTTCAACGTGACCGGGCCGCTGATCTGGCTGGACGAGAACGGCGAGCCGAACGGGACCTTCGACGCGTTCGACTACATCAAGCTCTGCAAGGAGCACTACGAGAAGGTCGGCATCGGCGCCGGCTACGTTGACACCCTGATCCGGTAGGCCGCGGCGGCGCGGCTAGCGTGATCTCATGCTTGTTGCGTTCTCTGTGACTCCGATTGGCGCCGGCGAAGACGTCGGCGAGCTCGTCGCCGAGGCCGTCCGGGTTGTCCGCGCCAGCGGCCTGCCGAACCGCACCGACGCGATGTTCACCACGATCGAGGGCGAGTGGGACGAGGCGATGGCCGTCGTCAAGGCAGCCGTCGACGCGGTCGCCGCTCGCGCTTCGCGGGTCAGCTTGGTCCTCAAGGCCGACCTGCGGCCCGGCGTGACCGGCGCGCTCACCTCGAAAGTCGAAACGGTGGAGCGTCACCTGGCCGGCGACGGCTGACCCGCCGGGGCTATCCAGGCGGGCCGATGCGGCTCGGCTACCCGGCTTGGCTGACGACCGGGACGCGGTCGATGAGGGCCTTGAGGCCCGTCTCGTCGAGCAGGTCGGCGGGGCGGACGGTCAGGTCGTGGCGCACGTAGTAGAACGCCGCGCGGACCTGGTCCAGCGGGATCCTGGCGAGCGCCGCCCACGCCAGCCGGTAGGCGGCCAGCTGGACCGCGACGGCGTCCTTGTCGGCTTGGCTGCGCGGCGGCTGGCCGGTCTTCCAGTCCACGACGTCGAAACCACCCTCACCATCGGCGAAGACGGCGTCGATCCGGCCCCGGATCTGCCGGTCGCCGATCAGCGTGTCGAATGGCACCTCGACTTCTCGTGGCCAGCGATCGCCCCATTCGCCCGCCTCGAACTTCTCCCTTAGCCGGGCGAGGGCACCGTCAGGCTCGGCTTCGGGGTCGGCGAACAGGTCGTCGTCGGCGATGAGCCGCTGCTGTCCGAACCGCTCCTCCAGCCACCGGTGGAACTCGGTTCCGCGCCGCGCCTGGCGGGCCGGCGGCTGCGGCATGGGCCTGCGCACCTGGCGAGCCAGCTCGTCGGGATCACGCGCGAGTGCGACGAGCGCGGACACCGATAGCCGGGCGGGCAGCATGACCGGGATGGGACCCTTGCCGCGCCGTTGCTGGCGTGCCCGCTCGGCCAGCAGCAACCCGGCATCAAGATCCCAGGCCGCCACGAGCTCCTGCTCGGCCGGGTCGAGCGCGGGGACGGCGGGTGAGCCCCCGGCGGAGGGGATGCCGCCAGGAGGGCCCGCCAGTTCCTCACTGGTGAACAGGGCGTCCTGCTGATCGGCGCCCCGCCGCCGCCGCCCGGCGGCCGGGGTCGCCGCCGCCGCGGGCCCGGTCGTTGAAGGGCTGCCGCCGGAGTCTGCGCCGCCCGATGCTGTGCCGCCCGATGCGTTGCGCATCGCGGCTTCGACGAGCAGGCGGGCTGAGTGGACGGCCGCGTAGTGCTGGCCGGCCACGGTTACCGGCCAGTCGGCCTCGTCAACGGCCGCGAGCAGGGGGTTGCTCGCCTCGTCATCGGGCGGCTCTGTCCACTCGCTGACGGTTCCCGCGCCAGCCTCGCACGCCTCGCGCACTTCGGTGAGGAAAATCGACGGCCCGAGCGGCGCGGTCCCCTCTCCCCACCAGTAACCAGAGCAGCCCAGCCAGAACGCGGCCCGGGTGGCCGCGACGTACGCCAGCCGCCGCTCCTCGGCGAGGTCACGGTCGGCGCAGGCGGCGGTGAACTCGGCCAGCGAGTCCGCGTCGAGGCCCCTGAGCGACGGCAGGTCAGCGACGTCGCCGCGCAGGCTGAACGGGATCAGCCGTGGGTTATCCGTCCACTTGGTGGACTGTCGTGGCCTGGCCGGGAAGACCTGCGACTTGTCGCCCGCGGCCAGTCCCGGCACGAAGACCGCCGGCCACTGCAGGCCCTTGGCCGCGTGGACGGTGAGCAGCTTGACCGTATCGGCCTCGCCCACTCGCCCGGTCTCCAGGCCGAACTCCTCCTGCTGCGCCGCCGTCAGGTAGGCGAGGAACGCGCCGAGCGTGGGCTCGGGCTGGTCGCCGGCGAAGGCCGCGGCCACGTCGGTGAACTTGTCCAGGTCGGCCCGGGTCGTGCTCTGGTCGAGGCCGGGCCTGGCCGCGACCTCGATGTCCAGGCTGAGCGTCCGCTCGACCTCAGCGATGATGTCGGCGATCGGCCGGCTCACGTGCGCGCGCAGCCGACGGGTCTCCGCGGCCAGTGCCCGCAGGCGGGCGTAGCCGGCCTGGGAGTATCCAGCCGGATCGCCGAGGTCATCGAGCGCTTCGACGAGTGACCCGGTGTCGGACGTCAGGTCCGTTACCGCCTCCGCGATCGCATCGGAGTCGGCGTCCGGGGCCGCCGCAGCGCTGGCCGGCGGCCCGGGCCGCGCGTGGTCACCGTGCTCGCCCTCGCCATCATCGTCGCGGTCGTGGTAGTCCTCGTCGGATGGCCAGGGGACTTCCTCGTCGTCGGCCGGGCCCGCTGGCCACGGAACCTCGTCGTCGTGCGCCAGCACGGTGCCGGTGAGGGTGGAGGCGGCCTCCCCCGGCCCGGTGGCACCGGGCTCGGCGGCGCCCGGTGCCGTCTTGTCCGGCCCGGTGTTTTCCGGCCCGGTGTTCTCCGGCACCGTGTCTTCCGCCACTGTGTTTTCCGGCGCTGTGTTTTCCGGCCCGGTGTTTTCCGGCACTGTGTCGAGGCCTCGGGCGAGGTCGCGGGCGCGGCGACCCAGGGCGACGAGGTCGCGCGGGCCGATTCGCCAGCGCGGGCCGGTGAGCAGGCGCGCTAGCGCGTCTGAGGCCGAGGCATCGTGCAGCACCCGTAGCGTCGCTACCACGTCTTGCACCTCGGGAACGCTGAGCAGGCCGCCAAGGCCGACTACCTCGCACGGGATGCCGCGCCGCTCCAGCGCCCGCCGCAGGGCGGTGAACTGCGAGCGCTTGCGGCAGAGCACCGCGATATCCGATGGCCGGACGCCCGCCGCGCGTCCGTCCGGCCAGGGCCTGCCGTCCGGCGCCGATCCTGGCGGCAACGCCAGCAGGCCGGCTGCCTCATTGGCCACCCATTCCGCCTCGATGGTCACAGCGGGCAGCAACGCGCAGGTCACCGCGCCTCGCGCTGCGCGGTCGGGTGCCGGGGCCAGCAAGGGCACGTCCGGCGCGGCCCGCCGCAGCTCCGTCTGGACGAGCGCCGCCGCGTCCAGTACGTGGCCGGCGCTGCGGAAGCTGGTGGACAAGAGGCTCACCGGGGCCGGCGCTCCCGTCCGCGACGGGAAGTCCGTGGTGAACCGGCGCAGGTTGCCGGCGCTCGCGCCACGCCACCCGTAAATGGACTGGCACGGGTCGCCGACGGCGGTGACCGGATGGCCGCCGCCGAAGAGCGAGCGCAGCAGCACGAGCTGCGCGTGGCTGGTGTCCTGGTACTCATCGAGCAAGACGACCTGGTAGCGCCCTCGCTCGGCGGCTCCGACCTCGGGATGCCGGGAGGCGATGCGCGCAGCGATGGCGACCTGGTCGCCATGGTCGAGCTCCTCGCGGGCCGCCTTGGCTACCGCGTACCGGCTGACCAGCGGCAGCATCTGCTCTCGGGCGCGCTGCGACTCCAAGACCCGGCGCACGGCCGCCGCCGGCTTGCCCGGCAGCGCGTCGCGTTGCCGGGCAAGCCATTCGCCGACCTTGGCGATATCGGCAGGCTCGCGCAGGTGCTCGGCAAGGTCCCCCGCTAGTTGCAGCACGGCGGCGGTGACCGTCTGCGGGGTCCAACCGATCTCATCCATCGGCCCGTCGTAGGCGGCCACGATCGAGGCCGCCATCTGCCAAGACAGCGCGGGAGTGATCAGGCGCTGCGACGGCTCGAGGCCCTCCCTGAGGGCGTGGTCGCTGACCAGGCGCCCGGCGTAGGCGTGATAGGTACCGATGACCGGTTCCCCGGGCCAGAGCGCCGACTCCTCGTCAGCCTGATCGCTATCGCCGCGCTGAACGGCGCCGGGCGGCGCGCCCGCGGTGTCCGCCGCCAGCCCGGCGCGACGTAGCCGGTCAAGACGGGACCGCACCCGGTCGGCGAGCTCGCCAGCGGCCTTACGGGTGAAGGTGAGGCCGAGCACCCGGTCAGGACGGGCCATCCCGTTCGCGACCAGCCAGACCAGCCGGGCGGCCATCGTCTCGCTCTTGCCCGAGCCAGCTCCCGCGATCACCGCCATCGGTCCCAGCGGCGCGCCGATCACCGCCGCCTGCTCTGCCGTCGGCTCCGGCAGCCGCAGCAGGCGCGCCAGGTGCGCGGGGCTGTACTGGATGCTCACAAGGACATTCCACCAGAGCCCGCCGACATTCGAGCCGTGCTTTCCGGGGGCTACCGACCAAGCCCCCGGAGCAGGGGCGGGGCGTTAGGAGATCACGCTCCAGGGATGAAGTAGGACTCGATGCCTTCGGGGGAACGCTGGCGGTTGAGCTGGCCTCGCGCGATGAGCACCTCCAGGTGCGCGGCGGTCTCGCCGACCGCCAGGAGCTGGCTCATCGGGTCAAGCTCGGAGAACTTGCGCTGCCTGCGGGTCCAGGGGATCTCGTTGGCGGCGGCGAAGGCGGTCACCGGTTCGCCGGAGGCGGTCTCCAGCGTCTGGGCCAGCCGCTTCTCGTGGTGCTCGAGGAGCTCGTTGACCCGCGAGTGGGTGCTGTCGCGAACCGGGCCGTGGGCCGCGAACAGCTTGGAATCGGGCAGCGTGAGCATCAGCTGGAGGGAGCTGAGGTACTCGGCGAGCGCCGTCCGGATGATGACGGGCTGGAAGCCGATCGACGGCGTGATGTGCGGCAAGATGTGGTCCCCGGCGAAGAGGATGCCGCCCGTCGCGTCATGGAACACCACGTGGCCGCTGGTGTGGCCGGGGGTGTGCAGCGTGCGGAGCGTGCGCGAGCCAAGGTCGAGAACGGCACCGTCGGTGAGCCAGCGGTCGGGATCGGCCCAGGCGAGGCCGGGCTGCGGGTCGCCGGGCCCGGGCGCCAGGAATCCGCGGACCTGGTCGGCGATGTGCCCTGCGCCCATGCCGTAGAGCATCTCGATGAAGCCCGGGTCGCTGTGGCGCTCGTGCACGGCGCGGATGGCCTCCAGGTTGACCCGCTCGCCCTCGCCGAGGCTGACCTTGCCCGCCAGCGTGGTGCGCAGCTCCACGGCGAGCGTGTAGTGGTCCTGGTGCACGTGGGTGATGAAGAAGTTGCGGATGTCGCCGAGGCTCAGGCCGAGCAGCGCCAGGTCTTTCGTCAGCCGTTCCCGGGCCTGGACCAAAGCCATGCCCGAGTCGATCAGGTCGACCCCGTCCGGACCGACGAGCGCGTAGACATTCACCGCGGTCAGCGCGTCCCCGGGGAGCGGAAGCGGAATCCGGTAGATCCCCCCGCCGAGCTCTTCCATCCCCTGGTTGGCCCAGGCGTGTCGGTCAGCCTGCATCGATGTGCTCCCCACCCTCGTCGCGCACCGCTTCCCACCCGTAACTCGTTACTTCGCTTACCACAAATATACCCGCGGCCTGCGAGGAGGCGGAGAAGGGCGAGGTGGGAGGCGTAGAGCCGGCGACGGGACGTCGGCTACTGGCTCACCTGGGCGCCGTCGGGGTGGACGGGACAGCAGGACGAGACAGGGCAGGTGCGGCAGCCTGGGTTAACGCGGGCGTGGAAGATCGGCCCTGCCATGCCGACCGCCACCGCCTCAACCAGGTCCTTAGCCCATCCCGGCTCCTGGTCATCGGACAGCGCGCCCTGGCGCTGGATCTTGGCGGTCGCCTTGAAGCCCGCCTTGCCCAGCTGGACGAGCTCCGCCCCGCCCGGCTCGGTCAGCCCCAGCCGCTCGAAGGCCCCGAGCAGCACGGCGAGCTGGTAGACGCCAAGCTGCGGATGCCTGTCGAGCTCGTCATCGCGGGGGGCGCTGGCGCCCGTCTTGAGGTCGACGATGACTCCCCGGCCCTGGCTATCGCGCTCGAGCCGGTCGACCCGGCCGGTGATCTCCACCTGGCCGACCCGGACCCGCAGCGATTGCTCAGCGGCCAGCAGGTCGCGCGGGTTGGCGGCGTGCCAGTCCAGGAACTTACGGACCATCTGCTCGGCGAGCTCGCGCTGCCGGGTGCCGTACCAGATGCTCCCGAAGTCGAGGTGGTGCCAGATGTCGTCAATGCGGGCGGCGACATCACGCTCGGACGCGCCTTCGGAGATGAGCTGCGCGGCGGCGTGGATCACGGTGCCCAGGTGGCGCAGGACATCGGAGCGGCCCGCGCCGACGGCTGACTCCAGGAGCCAGCGCAGCCCGCACCGGGCGAACGACTCGACCTGAGACGGTGAAAGGCGGACGGTCTCGCCATCGGCGACGATGGGCCCCTGGTCGGATAGCTCGGTCAGGGCGTACCACTGCGCGGGGTCGGCGCCCCGCACGCCGGCTCGCGCCAGCCGGGCCAGCTGCGCGGCGGCCGCCTCGCGGAGCGCAAGCGGCCGGGCCTCGTCCGCCGCCGCCCGGCGCAGGTCCGCCACCAGCACGGGCAGGGACAGCCAGCGGGCGTGCGCCCCGGCGCGCTGGATGTCAACATCGTCACCGGCCAGCTCGGCCAGGAAACGGGATGGCCGCAGGTCTGATTCCTCCCCGCCAGCGGCCGTCACCACCAGTAGCTTCTTGGCCCGGGTCACCGCGACGTAGAACAAGCGGCGCTCTTCGGCGAGCAGCTTCGCGGCCAGGGCGGCGACCGCGACATCCGGAGACTGGTGCACGGCCTGGGGCGCGGCGGCCTCGGCGAGCTCATCGGCCCCGAGCAGGGAGCCACGCATCCGCAGGTCCGGCCAGGTCTCCTCCTGCACCCCGGCGACCACCACGACATCCCATTCCAGGCCCTTTGAGCGATGGGCGGTCAGCACCCGCACGCAGTCCTCGCGGGCGGCCTGCTCGGCGAGGGTGTCGGCGACGATCTCCTGGCCGGTCAGGCTGTCGAGGAACAGCTGCGGGCTGCCCGGCGGCAGCTCATCGGCGAATCGCGCGGCCCGGTCGAAGAGGGCGAGCACCGCATCCAGGTCCCGGTCGGCGGACGGGTCCTGCTCGGCCAGCCGCTCCCACCGGTCGGCCAGGCCAGATGCCGTCCAGACCGCCCACAAGATGTCCTCAGCGGTGCCGCCGCGGGCGATGGCCCGCCGAGCCGTCTTAAGCAGCGTGGCGACGCGCAAAGCCGGTGCCGCGATCCGGTCGGAGACAAGGTCGAGGGATGAGGGCTGCGTGAGAGCCTCGGTGAGCGGCCTGCCGTTCATCGCACGGCGGAGCTTGCGCAGGCCAAGGCCGTCGGTCTGGCCGAGCGGGCCGGTCAGGAGGTCGGCGGCGGTCTCCTCGTCGAGGGCGGCCGGCCGCAGACCGCAGCGCAGCACGGTGAGCAGCGGCCGGACTCCCGGCTCGTCCGGGAGGGGCAGCTCATCGCCGGCCACGCTCACCGGGACGCCGGCGGCGGCCAAAGCCCGCCGCAGCAGCGGGACCTGACGCTGGGCCGAGCGAACCAGGACCGCCATCTTGGCCCACGGCACGCCATCAGCCAGGTGCGCACGGCGCAAGATGTCAGCGACCAGCGCCGCTTCCTGGGTCGCCGAGTCGGCTATGAGGATCCGCACCTCGCCTTCGGGCGCACCCGGCACTGGGATCAGGGCACGGTGCACTGAGTTCCCGAACACCCTCGGGGTGCCGGCAGGCGGGGCGGCGGATGGTTCACCGGAGTCCCGGCGGGCTCCCGGGACTCCGGCCAGGGGGGCCTGGGCGGACGGGGAGTTCCCCCTGTCCGCGGGGTCACCGGGGGGTTGGCCCCCGGGGGCAGGCAGGGCCACTGGGAGCCGGCGAGCCACCCTCCGGGACGCCGCCAGCAAGACAGGGCCGCTGCGGCGGCAGGTGCGCAGCGCCACCACGGGAGCCGGATTGCCGTCCGGGGCGCGGAACTTCTCGGGGAAGCTCGCCAGTGCCCGCACGTCCGCGCCGCGGAACGCGTAAATGGACTGGTCCGGGTCGCCGACGGCGATCAGGTCGCGGCCATCGCCGGCCAGGGCCAGCAGCAGGGACTCCTGCGCCGGGTCGCTGTCTTGGTACTCATCGACGAAGATGGCGTCGTAGGCATCGCGCTCGCGCTGCCGCGTCGCGCCTCGTGACAGCAGCGCGGCCGCGATCCGGACGATTTCCGCGTAGTCGTAGGCGGGCACCGGAGCGAGGTCGAACCGGGCCGCGTACCGGTCCAGGAAATCTCCCGCGGCCGTCCAGTCGTCGCGCTTGGCAGCCCGGCCGAGGCGGCGCAGCGCCTTTCCATCCAGGCCGCGCTCGGCGGCCCGCATCAAGACGTCGCGCAGTTCCTCGGCGAAGCCCCTCGCCGGCAGTGCTGGCCACAGTCGCTCGGGCCACCTGGCGGCGCCGTCGGCGATCTCGCCGCGCAGCAGGCGACGGATCTCCAGCAGTTGCTCCGGGGCTGACAGCAGCCGGGGTGGCTGATCGCCGGCCAGGACGAACTCCCGCCGCACCAGGGCGTACGCGTAACTGTGGAAGGTGAGCGCCAGTGGCTCGCGGGTGGTCCGGTGCAGCCGCGCGGCGATCCGCTCGCGCAGCTCACCGGCGGCCTTGCGGCTGAACGTGAGCACCAGGATGCGGCCAGGGTCGGTGCCCCGTTGCTCGATGCGGTCGGTGACTGCCTCCACGATCGTCGTGGTCTTGCCCGTGCCCGGGCCGGCCAGCACGAGCATCGGCCCGCCGGCGTGGCCGACCACGCGCTGCTGCGCCTCATCGAGCCTCGGCGCCGGGAAGCCGGCAGGTCCCTCGCCCGCCGGGGCCACCGGACGGCGGACAAGTCGGTAACCGTTCATCGCCTTAATTCCACCACCGACCACTGACATTCGACGCCGTTCCTAGCGGTTGGGCGGGCGGCACCGGGACTCGTGGCCGTGGGCAAGGTGGCACGGAAGCCGGTACCGGGGCGCTGGCCATCCCGCCCCGGCGCGAGGCCGTCCGGACGCGGGGCAGTGGCCCTCGCGCCCCGGGAAGTGCCGGGTCGCTGGCCCTCCCGGCCCGGTACGTTGAGCGGTCACCTGCCCTCCTGCCCCGGTAAGAGCAGGTCATTGGCCCCCCTGACCCGGAATGATTCCGGGTCGCTGGCCATCGCGCCACGAATCAGACCCGTGGCGGCCACGCCATCGATCCGGTCGGACAGCCACGGGTGGGCAGGAGCGGGCGTCGGGCGCAGGTTTCGGGCGCGGCGGTCGCGGGTTGGCGTCGGGTACGGGTGAGCGTCGGAGCGTCGGGCGCAGGATTTTTGGCGCGGCGGGCGGGCAGGGCTGTGAGCGCGCCGTTAGAGGTGAATTACCAGGATCAGGGCGAGCGCGGGGACGACGATGGCGGCGATTGACGGCCAGTGCCAGCGGGAGACCGGGGGGATCGCGCCGGACGCCCCGGCCTCGGCATGGGCCCGCTCGGCGCGCTCGGTCAGCGCCGTCGCCACGTGCTCGGCGTCCATCACCGGAACGGCGGCCGGGGCATCGCCCGCTGGCATGGCGGTTCCCGAGCGCCAGCCGGGAGAGCCAGGGGGGAACTGGCCAGCTCCGGAAGGGCCCGAGCGCCAGCCAGGGGACCCGGCCGGCCAGCGGCTGGCTCCGCCAAAGCCCTCGCCGGGCCCGGAGCCGGCCCGGCGGCCAGAGCCGGCCCCGCCGAAGATTCCACCGGTGCGGCGGCGGGCAGCGCGCATCCGGGTGGCGGCCTCCTTGCGGCGCGAGGAATGCACCGCCCACGCGTAGATCGCGCGCTCCCGGATGACCTGTCCGGCCGCCGGCCACGCGCAGCGGACCCGGACAAGCTCCGTGGCATCGACCGCGGTGACGGCCGCCCAGCCGATCCGGTGCTCGCGAAGCGGGTTGGCGATGGTCAGGCCGTCGTGGTCGGCGATGATCCGGGGCCGCAGCGCGGCGGCGTAGACCCCGCCAGTGATCAGCACCAGGCCGACGGCGGTCTCCAGCGAGAAGCGGTCACGGCCCTGTACCGCCAGGTCGATCAGGTTGGCCAGCGCGAACAGCGCCCACAGCCACCAGATGACGACCGCGAACGGCGACCGATAGCGCTGCCGCCCGGAGTGCTCGGGGGGGCGATCCCCCGCATCACCCGCCATTCCCACCACCTTCATCGGTCACGACGAACCGGTCCTCCGCGAACTCCGTCACCAGCGCGTCGACCACGCAAGCGAGGTCACCGCCGGCGGCGGCCCTGACCGCCCGCTGCCGGTCGCATGAGGCACCCGCCTCCAGCACCTCAGAGGCCACCGCGAGCTCTTCAGGGCAGCCGAGCCGCCATGCTACCGGCTCCAGGTCGCGGAGCAGCTCGAAGATCTCATCACGCAATGGAGCGGTCGCGCCGGCTTCATTCGTGATCACCATCGCGTCCAGCCCGTACCGGGTGGCTCGCCACTTGTTGTCCGCGATCACCCACGGCGAGCGGCGGGGCAGCACGTACCCGCGGTCGAGCTGGGCGTCGAAGAGCTGCACCAGGCACTGGACTATCGCGGCGAGCATCCCGACCTCACGGAAGGTGGGCAGCGAGTCGGCGACGCGGACTTCCACCGTGCCGAAGTCCGGGTGGGGGCGGATGTCCCACCAGACTTCCTTGATCGTGCGGATCGTTCCGGCCCGCAGCTGAGTCGCCATGTAGGACTCGAAGGCAGGCCAGTCCGGGAGGCCAGGCGGCGGGCCGGCGTTGGGCAGCGCGCCGAAGACGACGGTCCGGGTAGAGGCCATCCCCGTGTCATGGCCGGACCAGAACGGGCTGGAGGCGGTCAGGCCGAGGATGTGCGGCAGGTACACGGCGAGGGCGTTGATGATGGGCATCACGCGGGTCTCGTCGCGCAGGCCAACGTGGATGTGGGTCGCGCAGGTCTGCAGCCTGCGGGCCGGCCACTGAATCTGGTCGACCAGCTCGGCGTACCGCTGGCTGGGGGCCACCTTCGCGTCTCGCCAGTCGCTCACGGCGTGCGTCCCGGACCCCGCCAGCACGATCCCGTGGGGCGCGGCCGTCTGCTGCAGGTCCTTCATGGAGTGAGCGAGGTCAGCCTTGGCCTCGCTGACCGTGCCGCACACCCCCGTGACCACTTCAATGGTCGACTGCATCAGCTCATAGCGCATCTGCGGGTGCTCACCGTTCTCGGCCAGGCCCGGCAGCCCCGCTAGCACCATGCCCGCGTCCTGGCGCAGCATCCGCGTCTGCGCGTCGATCAGCTGGACCTCCCACTCGACCCCCAGCGTCGTCCCCTTCGACGCGTTCCACTCAATGGTCGGCATGGTGACCTCCAGCTACGCTCCAGGCCGTGCGTCCGTGGCGCGGACGCTCCAGTCACGGGAAATCGGCACGATTGGGTGCCAAACTAACGATTTCCAGCTCTCCGGGATTGAATCGCCCTGATTGCCCGGAGATTCCATGTCGAGGGGTGGGCTTCCACACGTTGGACGCCTGGACCGCCCCCGGCGCGCGTGCTCCACACCCGACTGCCTATGCTTACCTGATGCGCTTGATTACGGAGAGTGATAAGAGCCGCGCCTTCTACTGCGGCGCGCTGCTGGCGGTCGCCGCCGCGGGCATGGCGGGCGGCACCGTCCCCGCCGCCCCGGTCGGCGGGCCACAGCTCGGCTCGGCCGGACTGGTCGTGAACTACCCGGCGGCCAGGCTATCCCGGCTACCAAATGTGTCTGCTTCCTCGTTCGTGGTCGCCGACGCCGGGTCCGGGCAAGTCCTGGCGGCCAAGGACGCGCATGGCCGTTTCCTCCCGGCGAGCACGCTGAAGGTGCTGACCGCGGTCGCGCTGCTCCCGGTCCTCAAACCGGACGCCACGACGATCGCGTCCCGGAGGGCGGCGTCCGCGGAGCCGAACGTGGCGGGCCTGTTGGCCGGGCAGCGATACAAGATCTCGGACCTGTTCACCGCGCTGCTGACGATGTCGGCGAATGACGCGGCCATCGCCTTGGCGGAGGCACCCGGATCGTACGCGCGGGGCATCGCGCTGATGAACGCCACCGCCGCGCGGCTGCAGGCCCGCGACACGCGAGCGGTGGACCCGAACGGCCTGGACGCGCCCGGCCAGCTCACCTCCGCCTACGATCTCGCGCTGATCGCCCGGCGGGCGCTCACGACGCCCGGCTTCCTTCACTACGACCAGGTGCGGTCCGCGCCGTTCCCGGTGAAGCCGGGGCACTCGGAGACGATCTTCAACCAGAACACCCTGCTGACCAGGTACCCCGGCGGCATCGGCGGGAAGATCGGGTGGACGAGCGCAGCGGGGGCCACTTACATCGGCATGGCCCGGCGCGGCAGCGTGACCCTCATCGTGACGCTGATGCACTGCCCGGCGCTGACCGAGATCACCAGCGCCGAGAAGCTGCTGGACTGGGGATTCGCCGCAGGCGGGAAGGTAACGCCGGTCGGCACCCTGGTTCCGCCCGTCCCGGTCGGCCCGGCCAGGGCCCCCCGCCCCGCACGCCTGTCCGTCACCCGGCCCGGCGGCGCCGACGCGGCCACGGCGTCGTCCTCCGGCGGCCTGGGCACCCCCGCGTTCGTCGCGATCGGATTCGCCACCGCGGCCGTCGCCGCGCTCGCCCTGTGGCTCATCGCGGCGCGGCGCCGGCAGTCGCGGTAGACCCGACCCGCCGATCGCCCGCGGTTAGCGCTTCAGCCACGCGTCAGCGCTGTTCCAGCCCCGCCCGGCAACCTGGTGGATGCTGCGGTGGCGATAGCTGAGTTCCTGCTTCGCCGCTCGGCAGGCCCACCGGCCAAACGGGGAAGGGGAAGCCATGAGGTGGAGATCAGTAATCACGACGCTGGCGAGCGCGGGGTGCACCGCGCTCGTCGCGGGGGCGATGAGCGCCAGTCCGGCGGGGGCGGCGGCGATGTCCGCGGCCGGGCCCGCGGGCGCCGCGACGACCGCCCGTCCGGCGGTTGTCCCGTCACTCCCGGTCGGCCACTTCGGCCCGGCGCGGCAGATCCCCGGCCTGGCCGCGCTGAACGCGGGCGGGAACGCGCGGGTCGCCATCGTGGATTGCCCGGTGAACCTGGGAGCGGGTAACTGCACCGCGGTGGGCACCTACTGGGACGCGGCCAGGCACAATCAGGTGTTCTACGCCAACGAGGTCAACGGCACCTGGGGGCAGGCGACGACGATACCCGGGCTGAACGCGCTCAACACGGGCGGCCAGGCCCTCGTCCAGACGCTGACCTACCAGGGCAATGGCAGTTACGTCCTCGGCGGGGAGTACCAGGACAACGAGAACGGGATCCAGCCGTTCGTGGCCGAGAGCCAAAACCGTGCGTTCGGCCCGCCGCGAAATCTGTTCCCGGCCGATGCCCTGCACCATCAGGCGGTCGCGCGGGTCACCTCGGTGGCGTGCACCGCACCGGGCGAATGCGTGGCGGCCGTGAGCCTCCCGATCGATTTGCCGGGTGGCCTCATCCAGCCGAAGCCGTTCCTCGTCACCGAGTCGAACGGCTCCTGGGGCGCGGCCGCTCCCTTGGCGGGGATCCAGACCACGAACCTGCCATCGGAGATCTTCTCGCTGAAGTGCTGGGCGCCCATGCACTGCCTGGCCGGCGGGAACTTCACCAGCCTCAGCGGGCATGAGACGGCGATGTACGCCTTCCAGTCGGGCGGCATCTGGAGCGCCGGAATTCCCCTGGTCGGCCTGACCAGCCCCAGCGTGATCGGCTTCGGCGGGGACTCATCGATCATGTCGGTCGATTGCGCGGGCAACGGCGACTGCGTCGCCGGCGGCGTGTACCGAGACACCACCGGCGGCCAGCAGGTCTTCGTCGGCACGCTGCTCAACTCCCCCGACGCGGACTGGGTCGACCAGACGATCCCCAGCTCGGCCGAGCTCAACCAGGGCCGGTTCGCGGTGGTGAACCAGATCACGTGCGGGTTCCCCGACGACTGCGCCGTGGCGGGCACGTTCGACGACGTCAACCACAACCCCCACGAGTTCGTCGCCTCCTCCTCGGGCAACGTGTGGCACAATGCGCAGCAGATCAACCCGATATTCAACAGCCCGAACGCCGAAGCCGGGCCAATGGCTTGCGGGGACCAGGGCAGCTGCCTCACCGGCGGTGAATTCCACGATCCCGCCGGGCGCCAGCAGGCGTGGGTGGCCAGCTCAAGCGGTGGCAACTGGGGCCCCGGGCTGGAGGTCGCCGGGGACCTGAACGCCGGCGGGGTCGCGGCGGTCAACTCCGCGTCCTGCCGGGGCGCCGGCGACTGCGGCATCGGCGGGTTCTACAAGGATGCCGCCGGGCACTTCCAGGGATTCGTGGCCAACGCGTCGCCGGTGGTCACCGTCGCGCTCTCCACGACAGGCGGCAACGTCGCGGTCGGCAACGAGTCGGCCGAGCACGTCACGGTCAAGGTCGCCGGGGCCACCGGCGGGACCCCGACCGGGACGGTCGACGTCGTCGCGGACACCACGGCCCCAGCCGGCAACCAGCTCGTGTGCACCATCACCTTGGCGAACGGGACCGGTGACTGCACCCTGCCCGCCGGGAGCCTGCCGCCCGCCAGCTACACCCTGTTCGCCTTCTACAGCGGTGACGGGTTCTACAACAGGGCGAACACCACGGGGTCCGGGCATGCCGTCAACGTGCTGCCCGCGACGGTCGCCACCGCCACCAGCCTGGCGCCAGCCACGGTGACCTTCGGCCGTGAGCAGGTCAAGCACGTCATCGTCACCGTCACCGCGCCCGGCCAAGCCGGCGACATCCCGGGCGGGACGGTCACCATGAAGGCCGGGTCGGTCCCCCTCGGCGCGGTCACGCTGAACGGCGGAACGGCCACCCTCATCCTGGGGGCCGCCAAGCTACGCCCCGGCCGGTACACCCTCACCGCCAGCTACGGCGGCGACCTGGCCAACAACCCGTCCACCGCGGCCGCGACCCTCGTGGTGGCCGCCGAGCCGACGACTACGCTGCTGACCCTCTCCGCGCCGAGCGCGCGGTCCGGGCATGAGCAGACCGAGAAGCTGACGGTCCAGGTCAAGCCGCAAACCAGCGGCTTCCCGGCCGGCAAGGTCACCATCAAGGCCGGCTCGGTGACCCTGTGCGTGATCACTGTCAAGTCGGCCAAGGGCACCTGCCTGCTGAGCGCCAGCGAGCTTCGCCCCGGCAAGTACACCCTCACCGCCAGCTACGCCGCGGCCTCGCCCTACGCGGGGTCCACCTCCGTCAAGAAATCCCTCACCGTAACGAAGTAGGGCTTCGCGCCCGCCGCGAGCCCCCGCGCCCTCCGATGGGACGCGGGGGCTCGCGGCTTCGGCGGGGTTACAGGGACATGTGCTCCAGGGTCAGGTAGGCGCGGGCTGCCCAGGACACCGGGTCCCGGGCGAAGTCACGCTGCAGGGACCGGTCGCCAAGGGCGTTGTCCAGCGCCGCCATGATCATGGACTGGTCGAGCACCAGGTCGCGGTGCCCGATGGCCCCGGTGGCGGGGTTCACGGCGTCGAAGAACCCGTCGGCTCCGTACACGCCGGGGTAGAGCGCGCGCAGCCGCTGGATGTTGGCGTAGGCCTGCCGCGGGGCGACGTCCAGCGCGAGGAACGACGCGTGCGGGGTGACCACGTCCTCGCCGGCGCAGCCGTGGCATTGCGACAGGCCCTGGTTCGGGTGGCTGGCGTCGGCGCCCGTCCCGTAGTAGGGGAATGCCAGGCCTTCCACTCCGTACCCGGCATAGCCGCCGCTGTCGTCGGGCGTGCTGGAGGGCGACATGCCCCATACGGGGTCCCGCAGCTGCGCAAGCGCGTACCTGACCTGGACCTGGACGGTCCGCTGGTCGGCGAGGCCGAAGCCGCGGGTGCCCCAGCTGGTCTCCGGGACGACCTCGTCCGGCATCAGCCCCTCGAACATCCCTCCCGAGTAGGTGGGAATGAACGTCAGGTTCACGCCGGGATAGGTGTAGTGGCCTTCCCAGACGGTGAACCGCTGGCCGGACTGAGGGTCGGTGTAGCCCTGCCAGGAGCCGCCCATCGGCCACTGGCCTTGCCAGGAGAAGTCCGGGTCGGCCGCCTGGCAGTCGGGATAGGGAGCGGGCGGCGGCAGTTCGCGCCAGCTGCGCCACCACACGTTGCCGGGCATCTGGTGCAGGCCCATGCCGATGTAGGCGGAGATCCGCGGGTCGCTGTAGAGCGCCCCGTTGTGGTAGTAGTGCGTCCAGTTGTCGCCCTGATCGGGCGGGAGGCCGGCGTAGTAGCCGCCGTACATCTGGCCAGTCGGCTGGTTACCGGGGATCGCCGGGTTGGTGTCGCAGTGCGTCTGCGCCCGGCCGTCGTAGAAGATGCCGAAGTTCATCGGCGCCATTAGGCGGTCGACCAGCGGGCGGAGCTCGGGCAGGGCCTCTCGGACCACGATCAGGCCCGACGCGTACCAGCCGTTGTCCACGTTGGAGACGAAGGAGCAGTTATCGAACGCGGGCGGGGCCTGCCCGCAGTCGGGCTGGCCCGGATCGCTGAGCACGTCTGCGTTGCTGGTGTCGTACCACTGGTACAAGAAGCCGTCGAAACGCTTCAGGCGGGCGACCTCGTTGAGTGTCGCCTCGATGAGGGCGCGCGCCCGCGGCCTGGTGATCAGCGCGAGGTCCCGGGCGGAGACCACCGCCCACAGGTACACGCCGATGTTCGCGGCGGAGGTGTACCGGCCGTAAGCGGTCGGGGTGGCCGAACCGCCGGCGAAGGTGAGGTTGTCCAGCGGGAGGTGCGTGCCAGGATCGACGTCAGCCTGGTAGAACCTCCAGGTATCGCGGGCGATGCCGAGCAACGCCGAACGCTGGGCCGCCGTCAGGCCGCCGTAGGGCGCGACGCCGGCGGGCACCGTCCTCGCCGAGGCCGTGTCCGCCGAAACTGTGTCCGCCGAGGCCGCGTTCACCGTGAGCGCGGCGGTGCCCAGGCAGAGCGTGACGGCCGCGAGGGCCGCGAGCGGGGGCAGCCTTCTCATGACCGGACCGTGAACTGGGTCCGCTGCCCGCCAGTCGAGCTGTCCCCGACGTAGACATCGACCGTTCCGGGATCGACCTCGAGCTGCCCCAGGTTGTTGTAGAAGCCGATCTGGTCGCGCCCGAGCGTGAAGGTGACCGTCTTGGCCTGGCCGGGCGCGAGCGTGACCCGCTGGAACCCGTCGAGCCGCCGGACTGGCTGCAAGATGGTGGTCCCGTCTTGGTGGACGTAGAGCTGGACCACGTCATCGCCCGTGACGGACCCAGTGTTGGTGATGTCCGCGCTGACTCGCACCGGGCCGGCCGCCGAGACGGCGCTGGCGGAAACGCGCGGGCTCGACAGTGAGAAGGTGGTGTAGGAAAGCCCGTAGCCGAACGCGTACCGCGGGGTGTTCGCCACGTCGAGGTACTTGGAGGTGTACTTGTTGTTCGGGTCGGCCGGGCGCCCGGTGGGCAGCTCGTTGTAGGAGATCGGGATCTGCCCGACGTCGCGCGGGAAGCTCATCGGCAGCTTGCCGCCCGGGTTCACCTTCCCGAAGAGCACGTCGGCGACCGCGTTGCCGCCTTCGGTGCCCGGGTACCATGCCTCGAGCAGCCCTGGCGCGTTGTCGGCGACCCAGCCCAGCGTCAGCGGGCGCCCGTTCATCAGCACCACGACGTAGGGCTTGCCGGTCGCGGCGATCGCCTGGATGAGGGCCGACTGCTGGCCGGGCAGGCTGACGTCGCTGCGCGAGGACGCTTCACCGGAGTCCGCGGCCGGCTCCCCGGCCACGATCACGGTGACGGCGGCGGCCTTGGCGGCGTCGACGGCCGCGCTGAATCCGGACGTAGAGGAGCAGCTGCTGTCGCAGCCCTGCGCGTAGGTGACGGTCGCGTGCGGTACGGCGGCCTTTATCCCGTTGAGGACGGAGACCACCGAGGTGAGGTCGGCGGCGGAGTACCCGATCGGCACGTCCGGGCCGAGCTGATCCGACGGGTCGTCGGCGAGGGGGCCGACCACGGCGATCGACGGCACGCTGGCGCTGAGCGGGAGCGCGTGGCCCTGGTTGTTCAGCAACACCATGGACCGGCCGGCCATGGTGCGCGCCGCCGCCAGGTTCGCCGGCGTGAGCTCGGCGCTCTTGACCCGGCTGGGGTCGGTGGAGGGATGGGTGAACAGCCCGGCGAGGAACTTCAGGGTCAGCACGTGCCGCACATCGGCGTTGATGGTCGCCATGCTTACCTTGCCGCTCTTGACGAGGTCTTGCGCGTAGAGCGTGTAGGTGGAGAACTGGCTGGGCACCTGCACGCCCATCTCGATGGTCACCCCGGCGGTCAGCGCGAACTGCGCGGCCTGCGCCCCGCTGGTCGCGTAGCCGAAGTCCTGTAGTTCCTCGATGGCCTGGTAGTCGCTGACCACCGTGCCGCCGAACCGCCACTCGTTGCGGAGGATCGTGGTGAGCAGGTACGGGTTCGCGGTCGCGGGCACCCCGTCGAGCGAGGTGAACGCGCTCATCACCGTCGCCGCGCCCGCGTCGATGGCGGCCTTGTAGGGCGGCAGGTAGACGTTGAACAGCTGCTGCGTCGACATGTCAGTCGTGTTGTACTCGCGGCCAGCTTGCACCGCGCCGTAGGCGCCGAAGTGCTTGACGGTCGCGGCCATCTTGTCCGGCGCGCTGAAGGCGCTGCCCTGGTAGCCGCGTACCTTCGCCGCTGCCATGGCCGAGCCGAGGTAGGGGTCTTCGCCAGAGCCTTCCACCACGCGCCCCCAGCGCGGGTCCCTGCTGACGTCCACCATGGGATTGAAGGTCCACTTGATCCCGTCGGCGGTCGCCTCGCTGGCCGAGATCGACGCGTCGCTGGTGACGGCGGCTGGATCCCAGCTGCTCGCCTCGCCAAGAGGCACCGGGAAGATCGTCTTGTACCCGTGGATGACGTCGAGGCTGAAGATGACCGGGATGCGCAGCCGCGACTGCAGCGCGGCTTGCTGCACCTGGTTGATGCTGGCGACGCCGACGAGGTCGAGCACCGAGCCCACCTCGCCGCTTTTGACCTCGTCGAGCAGGGCCTGCCCGGGGGTGCCGTTGGCGCCGGTGGGGCCGGACATCTCCAGCTGTCCGATCTTCTCCGGCAGCGTCATCTTCGCGAGCAGCGAGTCAACCTGGCTCGCGATCGACGCCAGCCGCTGCCTGGTCGCGGGCGAGAGACCGGCGCCTGGCAGCCGGGTGGAAGCCAGGGCCGCCTGGCCCGCGGCGCTATCAGCCGCCCGGGTGCCCGCTGGCCCGGCCGTGGCGGCCGGCATCGCGAACAGCACTATCGCGGCGAGTGCGGTGAATCCAGAGCCAACCTGTACGGCGCGCAGGGGTCGCCGGGGACTACGCCTCATTGCCCGTCCTCCTAGCTAAAGACGGGCGACTGCTTCCCGGTCCGCAGCCGGTGAAACGCTCCGGGGGCAACGTTGTCAATCACCATGACGGGCCGCGGCGGCGGAAACTCTGCCGCACCGCCGCGACCCGTGGTCCACGGTTACCTATGTGCCTGAAGTAAGGCTGAACATCCGCTCGAACCGGCGGTCATGACCGCGCGATGGTTAGCCGTTGGCGGTCGCCGGCGCGCAGATCACGGCCAGGTGCTGCGCGTCCGAGGCCGAGGCATAGTTAGCCTGATCCCCGCTGTAGCTGGCGATCAGCCCGTAGCTGCCCGGGCGGAGTTGGGAGGCGGTCAGCGTCACGGTAGCCTTGCCGCCCACCAGGTCGACCGTCGTGACGACGACCGAGCCGACCGTGATGGTGACCTGCCCGGTCGGGATATCGCCAGCTACCCCGGCCGGCCCGGCGACGGTGACGGTGAGGCGCTCGGTCTGCTCGTGGCCGAACACCACCCTGGCCGCCGACACCGTCAGGGCCGTTGACGTGGGCAGCTGGGACCGCACGTGTGAGTCGGTGCTCACCCCCGCGGACCCGTAACTGCCAGACGCTGGGCTCGCCATCGCCGTCCCGGCCATGAGCGTGCAGCATGCCGCGCTCCCCAGCGCTATCAGTGCTCCCCGTGCATTCATGCGCTTCCCCTTGCGTTTGCCCGCGGGCCCCCGAGCCCGCGTTCGCGATGTGGCTCACACTGACCGACGGCGCTGAAACGGCACTGAAACGCCGCTGAACCGGGAAGGGGGTTCCGGGAGCAGTGGCAGGCGAAGGCTCCCCGCCCGAGTTGCCGTTATGGCGCGGGCATGGATCGGGCATGGCGTCGACGCGGCGGCCCCGTTATGGCGGGAGGTCTCTTTTGCTAGCTGGCGGCGGGGAAGCCGCAGCGGTCGCGGACCTCGGACATGGTCTCCCGGGCGACGATCCGAGCGCGCCGGGCCCCGTCGAGCAGGACGGCGTCGAGCACGTCGAGCTCGGCCAGGTACTTGGCCGTGCGCTCGCGGATGGGGGCGAAGGCGTCCACGACGACCTCGGCGAGGTCCTTCTTGAAGGTGCCGTAGCCGGAGCCGGCGTAGGTCGCCTCCAGGATGGCGACGGGCTGGCCCGACAAGGCGGCGAATATCCGCAGCAGGTTCGTCACGCCGGGCTTGGCCGCGTCATCGGCGCGGACGCTCCCCTCGGCGTCGGTCACGGCGCGGGCGATCTTGCGCCGGATCACGCCCGGCTCGTCCAGCAGGTCGATGATCCCCTGCGGCGCGGACGACGACTTGCTCATCTTGCTCGTCGGGTCCTGCAAGTCAGTGATCTTGGCCACGGCCGGCAGGATGTAGGCGTCGGGGATCACGAACGTCTCGCCAAAGCGGTGGTTGAAGCGCTGGGCCAGGTTCCGGGACAGCTCCAGGTGCTGGCGCTGGTCCTCCCCGACGGGCACCTCGTTCGTCTTGTACAGCAAGATGTCGGCGGCCTGGAGGATCGGGTAAGTGAACAAGCCCACGCTCGCCTGGTCAGCCCCGCCCTTGGCCGACTTGTCCTTGAACTGCGTCATCCGGCTCGCCTCGCCAAAGCCGGTCAGGCATCCGAGCACCCAGTTCAGTTCCGCGTGCTCGGGGACCTGGCTTTGCACGAACAAGATGGTCCGCTCCGGGTCCAGGCCGGCCGCCAGCAACTGGGCGGCGGCCACCCGCGTGCGGCGGCGCAGCAACTCCGGGTCATACGGCACGGTGACGGCGTGCATGTCGACCACGCAGTAGATGGTGTCGCGGGTCTCTTGCAGGTCAACCCACTGCTTCACGGCACCCAGGTAGTTCCCCAGGTGGAAGGAGTCAGCAGTGGGCTGGATGCCAGAAAAGACGCGACGATTTGCCATGCCCCGCAGTGTAGTGGGCGCACGGTCAGGGCGACGGCGGGCAGACCCGGGGCAAGCGGCTTGTGCTTGTTCCCCCGGGGAGGGGGTCGACAGGGGTCGTCCCCCGGGGAAATCAGCGCGAGCGCTGGCCAGGCGGGGTGACGACGACCTCGACCCGCTGGAACTCCTTCAGCTCGGTGTAGCCGGCGGTGGCCATCGTGCGGCGCAGCGCGCCCATCAGGTTCATCGAGCCGTCGGGGACGGTCGACGGGCCATGCAGGATCTGCTCCAGCGTCCCGATCGTGCCGACCTCGACCCGCGCTCCGCGTGGCAGCTCGGGGTGGTTGGCCTCGCTTCCCCAGTGGTAGCCGCGGCCGGGCGCCTGCTCCGAGCGGGCCAGCGGGGAGCCGACCATCACCGCGTCCGCGCCGAGCGCCAGGGCCTTGGCGATGTCGCCGCTGCGGGTCATCGAGCCGTCCGCGATGACGTGCACGTAGCGGCCGCCGGATTCGTCAAGGTACTCGCGCCGGGCGGCGGCCACGTCAGCGACCGCGGTGGCCATCGGCACGGCGACGCCGAGCACCGCGGCGGTGGTGTGGCCGGACCCGCCGCCGAACCCGACCAGGACCCCCGCCGCGCCGGTGCGCATCAGGTGCAGTGCGGCGGTGTAGGTCGCGCACCCGCCGACGATGACCGGGATGTCCAGCTCGTAGATGAACTGCTTGAGGTTCAGCGGCTCGGCGCGGCCGGAGACGTGCTCGGCCGACACCGTAGTGCCGCGGATCACGAAGATATCGGCGCCCGCGTCGACGACGGCCTTGTAGTAGCGGGCGGTCTTTTGCGGCGACAGGCGGGCCGCGGTGATGACGCCGGCGCTGGAGATCTCCTCGATGCGGCGGCCAATCAGCTCCTCCTTGATCGGCTCGGCGTAGATCTCCTGAAGCCGCCGGGTGGCTGCTTCCTCCGGCAGGGTCGCGACCTCAGCGAGCAGCGGCTCCGGGTCCTCGAACCGGGTCCACAGGCCCTCCAGGTCCAGCACGGCCAGGCCGCCGAGGCGGCCCATCGCGATCGCCGTGGCGGGCGAGACGACGCTGTCCATCGGGCAGGCGACCAATGGCAGCTCAAAGCGGTACGCGTCGATCTGCCAGGCGATGGACACCTCTTCGGGGTCACGGGTCCGCCGGGCGGGGACGATGCCGATCTCGTCGAGGGCGTAGGCACGGCGGCCAGTCTTGCCGCGCCCGATCTCAATGTCAGTCACGTGTGTTTATGGTACCTAGCCACGGCCGGAGTAGTTGGGCGCGGCTACCGTCATCTGCACGTCGTGCGGGTGGCTTTCATTCAGGCCCGCCGCGGTGATCTGGATGAACCGGGCGTCCATGAGGTCGGGAATCGTCCGGGCGCCGCAGTATCCCATGGCGGCGCGCAGGCCCCCGATGAGCTGGTCGGCCACCGTCGAGAGCGGGCCTCGGTACGGTACTTGCCCCTCGATGCCCTCAGGAACCAGCTTGTCCTCACGGAGCACGTCGTCCTGGAAGTAGCGGTCCTTGGAGTAGGACTTGCCGCGCTCGCGGTTGCGCATCGCGCCCAGCGAGCCCATGCCCCGGTACATCTTGTACTGCTTGCCGTTGATGAACACCATCTCGCCGGGGCTCTCCTCGCAGCCGGCCAGCAGGCTGCCGAGCATCACCGTGTCGGCCCCGGCCGCGATCGCCTTGGCGATGTCGCCTGAGTACTGCAGGCCGCCGTCGCCAATGAGGGGAATCCCCGCCGGGCGGGCGGCCAGCGACGCCTCGTAGATGGCCGACACCTGCGGGACCCCGACGCCGGCGACCACGCGGGTGGTGCAGATGGATCCCGGGCCAACGCCCACCTTCACGCCGTCGGCGCCCGCATCGATCAGCGCCTGGGCGCCGTCCCTGGTCGCCACGTTGCCGCCGATGACCTCAACGTCGGTGTTGGCCTTGACCTGCCCGACCATGGCGAGCACGGAGACTGCGTGGCCGTGCGCGGTGTCCACGATGAGGAAGTCAACGCCCGCCTCGACCAGCGCTTGCGCCCTTCGCTTGGCGTCCTCGCCGACGCCGATGGCCGCGCCCACCACCAGCCGGCCGCCGGCGTCCTTGGTCGCGAGCGGGAACTTCTCGCTCTTGGTGAAGTCCTTGACGGTGATGAGGCCGCGAAGCCGTCCCGCCTGGTCGACGAGCGGCAGCTTCTCCACCTTGTGCTGCTTCAGCAGTCGCAGCGCTTCCTCCGCGGCGACGCCCACCGGAGCCGTGACCAGCGGCATGGGGGTCATGACGGCGGCCACCTTGACGGAGTGGTCGGCCTCGAAGCGGATGTCGCGGTTGGTCACGATGCCCAGCAGGATGCCGTCGTCGCTGGTGACCGGTACGCCGGAGATCCGGTAGTGCGCGCACAGCCTCTCGACGTCAGCGATCGTCGCGTCGGGCCCGCAGGTGACCGGGTCGGTGATCATGCCGGCCTCGGACCGCTTGACCAGGTCGACCTGCTGCGCCTGCTCCTCGACGGACAGGTTGCGGTGCAAGACTCCGACGCCGCCCTGGCGGGCCATCGCGATCGCCAGGCGCGCCTCGGTGACGGTGTCCATCGCGCTGGAGACCAGCGGGATGCGCAGCCGCAGCTTCCGGGTGATCCGGGTGCTCGTGTCGGCCTCGTTCGGCAGGACCTCCGAGCGCGCCGGAAGCAGCAGCACATCGTCAAATGTCAGGCCGACCGGGGAGAACTTCGGTGGGTGCGTCATTGATGCCCTCACGGCTGAAAGCTACGGGTGTCCGCAGCTGGTAACGGTGGGATATCGCTTCATCCTACAGTGCTTCCCCGGGGGGACGAGCCTCTCTATGCCCCCGGGGCCGAGCCCCCTGTCGCCCCCCGGCAAAGGGAGACCCCCCTTTCACCCCCTCCCCGGGGAACCCGCGCAAACCGCGGGACGGAGTATCCCCCGGGCCTCCCGATTGCCGGGCTGGGGAGGACAGCTCTTCCGGGAAAGCCGAAGCGGCGGGGAGCCGGAAGGCTCCCCGCCGCTTACTCAGCTGTGCACCGCTTAGTGCGAGTGGCCGTGCCCGTGGCCGTCGGCCGCAGCGGGCTTGTCCTCTTCCGGCTTCTCGACGACCAGCGTCTCGGTCGTCAGCAGCATGCCGGCGATGGAAGCGGCATTCTGCACCGCGGAGCGGGTGACCTTGACCGGGTCGATGACGCCCTGCGCGATCAGGTCCCCGTACTCCTCGGTCGCGGCGTTGTAGCCGTGCCCGGCGGGCAGGTCCCTCACCTTGGCGACCACGACCGAGCCCTCCTGGCCGGCGTTCATCGCGATCCAGCGGGCGGGCTCGGACAGTGCCTTGCGCACGACGGACACGCCGGTCGCCACGTCACCGGTACGGCCGAGGTCGTCCAGCTCAGAGGCCACGTGCACGAGCGCGCTGCCGCCGCCGGCGATGATGCCCTCCTCGATCGCGGCGCGGGTCGCGGAGATCGCGTCCTCAAGGCGGTGCTTCTTCTCCTTGAGCTCGACCTCGGTGGCCGCCCCGGCGCGGAGCACGCACACGCCGCCGGACAGCTTGGCCAGCCGCTCCTGCAGCTTCTCGCGGTCCCAGTCCGAGTCGGTGGCCTCGATCTCGGTCCGGATCTGCCGGATGCGCTCCTCGATCGCGGTGCCGTCGCCGGCGCCGTCGATGATCGTGGTGTCGTCCTTCGTGACCACGATGCGGCGGGCCGAGCCCAGCGCGTCGAGACCGACGGACTCCAGCTTGATGCCGAGCTCCTCGCTGACGACGGTCGCGCCGGTCAGCGTCGCGATGTCGGCCAGCATCGCCTTGCGGCGGTCACCGAACCCGGGCGCCTTCACCGCGGCGATGTTCAGCAGGCCGCGGATCTTGTTGACCACGATGGTGGCCAGGGCCTCGGCCTCCACGTCCTCGGCGATGACCAGCAGCGGCTTCTTGGTCTGCGCGACCTTCTCCAGGATCGGCAGGAAGTCGGCCATGGAGGAGATCTTGGCCTGGTTAACCAGGACGTAAGCGTCCTCCAGCACCGCCTCCAGGCGATCCTGGTCGGTGATGAAGTAGGGCGAGATGTAGCCCTTGTCGAACTGCAGGCCCTCGGTGAACTCCAGCGAGAGGCCCAGCGTCGGGGACTCCTCGACGGTGATCACGCCGTCCTTGCCGACCTTGCTGAACGCCTCGGCGATCAGGTCGCCGATCTTCGGGTCCTGAGCCGAGATCGTCGCGACGTTCGCGATCTCCCCCTGCTCGGTGACCTCGCGGGCGGACTTGAGCAGCCGGTCCGAAACCTCGGTGGCGGCCGCGTCGATGCCGCGCTTGAGGTCCATCGGATTGGCGCCAGCGGCGACCGAGCGCAGGCCCAAGTGCACCATCGCCTGCGCGAGCACGGTGGCGGTGGTGGTGCCGTCGCCGGCCACGTCATTGGTCTTGGTGGCGACTTCCTTGGCCAGCTGAGCGCCGAGGTTCTCGTAGGGGTTCTCCAGCTCCACCTCCTTGGCGACGGTCACGCCGTCGTTGGTGATGGTGGGAGCACCCCATTTCTTGTCGATGACGACGTTTCGGCCGCGAGGGCCGAGCGTCACCTTGACAGCGTTCGCGAGCCGGTCCACGCCACGCTCAAGGTGGCGACGGGCGTCCTCGTCGAACTCTAGGATCTTGGGCATTGAACTACCTCAACCTACGGGTTGGATCTGAGCCGAGGGCCAGAAGAATTGCTGTGCGATGGCGGAACGCCGACGCGCCCCCGGCAGCCTGGCCGACTTAGGTATGGCCGGGCCGCCGGAGGCACGAGAGCGCGCTACTTCTCGATAATCGCGAGCACGTCGCGGGCCGAGAGCACCAGGTACTCCTCGCCCGAGTACTTCACTTCGGTGCCGCCATACTTGCTGTACAGCACCTTGTCGCCGACGCTGACGTCGAGCGGGATGCGCTTGCCCGAGTCGTCAACACGGCCAGGGCCAACCGCGAGGACTTCGCCCTCCTGGGGCTTCTCCTTCGCGGTGTCCGGGATAACCAGCCCGGATGCGGTGACCTGCTCTGCCTCAAGCGGCTTGACCACGATACGGTCCTCGAGTGGCTTGAGGACAACCTTGGTGGCGGTCGTCACGATCTGACCTCCCCCTCCGAAAAAGGGTCTCTGTGAGTTGCTTGCGAGGACGACCAGGGCCATGGCCTGCCGTCGCGGGGATCAGGCCTTGCCTCGTCGCATTAGCACTCTACATCAGTGAGTGCTAATCCCGAACACTAGCCGCCCAGGTTTGACCCGTCAACACGGGGGGCCCCCGGCCGGCGGCCCAGGGGGAAGCACCCGGGCAAGGCAAAAGATTTTCTCTCTGCACTCACTTGATTACAAGAAGCCACTAGAGTGTGTCGGGTTCCACCCCCCACGGTCACCCCCATTCCTGGAGGAGCATCATGGACCAGCCGGGTATCGGCCACTTCACACTGCACATGAACCAGCAGACCCTCAACGGCCGGGGTGGCTACCACGGGCGGACGGGATATGACGGCAACGGCCACGCTGCCAGCGGAAACAACGGCAATGGCCAGGGCGCGAACGGATTCAACGGCTACGTCGCGGGACCCAATGGCGGCCAGCAGGGCCATCCTGACCAGCAGGCGCGCGGCCAGCAGGTCCACGGCGGCCCCGGGGAGTACGCCGAATACGCGGAATACATGGAGGCCAGCGCCAGCGCCGTGCAAGACGCCAATGCGGAGACCGGCACCGGGCAGGAGGCCAGCGTGGACAACCTCACACAGGGCAGTGCCGCACAGGGCAGTGTCACCGAGGGCCGTTCGTCGGATCCGGCAATCCAGGATGGCGCGCTGGCTGACGGCCACGCTGATGATGGCAGTGTCGCCGAGGACGCCGCCGGGGCTAAGGACGCGGCCATCCGGGTGCCGCCGCAAGGCGGCAGTCGCCACGGCGACGCCTCGAACGACAGTACCCAGCAAGAAACAGCCACGACGGGGAGCGCCGCCGACCGGATGCGCGAGCTCCTCGCGCGCAGCACCGCTGGTCACGCGGCCAGCGAGCGGGCGACGTCGACGGCACTGGAGGAGATCCACCGGCGGCTGGCGGGCGTGGAGCGGGTCCTCGCCGATCTGCGCGACCGCGCCGGGGGCGAGCCGGATATCGCCGCCCGCGTCGCTGAGCAGATCGCTCCGCAGGCCCAGCGACTGGCCGGGCTCTCGGCCACCCTCGACGGGGTGTCCGCCGGGATGTCCACGGTGAGCACCCAGTTGGCGGCGGTCGATGGCAGGCTGACTGGCATAGACAGCAGGCTGGCCAGCAACGACGCCAAGCACGCGAGCACTGAGGGCCGGGTCAGCGCGCTCGACACCCGCTTCGAGAGGCTTGACGAACGACTGGATGACCAGTACGACCGGGTCTCGTCCATCGACAACCGGCTCGCCGCGGCTGACTCCCGGATAGCCGGGCTCGGCGGCCAGTTCGCGGAGTCCCTGACCCCGCTGGCCGAGGAGGTGCGCGCCCGGCCAAGTCGCACCGAGATCGAGGAACTGGTCACGAAGGTCGTCCAGAACGTCCACGCGGACCTCGCCACCCGCCTGTCCTCCCTGGAGGACACGGTGCTGACCCTCGCCGAGGCCCTGCTCCGCCCGGCGCCGGGGCACGCGCCGGGCTAACTAAGGCAACCGGCCAGTTAGCGGCATGCGGTCGCGCCTGTGGTCCCGGGCCCCCGGGCCACAGGCGCGGTCGCTACTCCCACTCGATGGTGCCCGGGGGCTTGCTGGTGACGTCGAGGGCCACGCGGTTGACCTCGGGCACCTCATTGGTGATCCGCGTGGAGATCCTCGCCAGGACGTCATACGGCAGCCGCGCCCAGTCGGCGGTCATCGCGTCCTCGCTGGTCACCGGGCGCAGGACCACCGGGTGCCCATAAGTGCGCCCGTCCCCCTGCACGCCCACGGAGCGCACGTCGGCCAGCAGCACGACCGGGCACTGCCAGATCGACTCATCCAGCCCGGCCGCGGTCATCTCGGCGCGCGCGATCGCGTCCGCCTCCCGCAAGACGGCCAGCCGCTGCGCGGTGACTTCTCCGATGATCCGGATCCCGAGCCCGGGACCAGGGAATGGCTGGCGCCAGACGATCTCCGAAGGCAAGCCCAGTTCCTCGCCGACCCGGCGCACCTCGTCCTTGAACAGCGACCGCAACGGCTCGACGAGCTGGAACTTCAGGTCGTCCGGCAACCCGCCGACGTTGTGATGGGACTTGATGTTCGCGGTGCCGGTTCCGCCCCCGGACTCGACGACGTCCGGGTACAGGGTGCCCTGCACGAGGAAGTCGGTCGCCTCGCCATGCGCGCCCGACTCGGCCGTGATCTCCCGGGCGGCGCGCTCGAACGCCCGGATGAACTCCCGGCCGATGAGCTTGCGCTTGGCCTCCGGGTCGGTGACGCCGCCGAGCGCGCCGAGGAACGCCTCGGCCTCGCTGGCCACGCGCAGCCGGACCCCGGTCGCGGCGACGAAGTCCTTCTCGACCTGCTCGGCCTCACCCTTGCGCAGCAGCCCATGGTCGACGAAGACGCAGGTCAGCTGGTCACCGATGGCCCGCTGGACGAGCGCCGCGGCGACCGCGGAGTCGACCCCGCCCGATAGGCCGCAGATCGCGCGGCCGCTACCGACCTGCTCGCGGATGCGCTCGGTTTGCTCCTCGACGATGTTCACCATCGTCCAGTTCGGCCGGCAGCCAGCGGCCTCCAGGAACCGGCGCAGGACCTTGTGGCCGTGCTCGGTGTGCATGACCTCGGGGTGGAACTGCACGCCATACAGCCCGCGGGCGGGCGATTCGATCGCGGCCGCCGGGGTCGCCGCGGTCCGCGCGGTCACCGTGAACCCGGGCGGCGCGACCGTCGAGGTGTCACCGTGCGACATCCAGACGCTGAACTGCCCGGGCAGGCCGCTCAGCAGGCGTCCGGCGTCGGGCAGGATTTCCAGCGGCGTCCCGCCGTACTCGGCCGCGCCGGTCCGCTCGACGGCGCCGCCCAGCGATTGAACCATGACCTGATGCCCGTAGCAGATGCCGAAGACCGGGACGCCCGCCTCGAACAGCCCGTCCGGGGCCGCTGGCGCGCCCGGTGCGTAGACGGAGGACGGGCCACCGGACAAGATGATGGCCTTGGGCCGCTTAGCCAGCATCTCGCTGACCGGCATCGTCGACGGGACGATTTCTGAGTAGACATGGCACTCGCGGACCCGGCGCGCGATCAGTTGCGCGTACTGCGCGCCGAAGTCAACGACCAATACCGTGTCAAACGCACCGGTTCCGGGCACATTCACCGCCTATCTACCAGGGAATTCCCCAGTGTAACGGGGACTTCATGGGTGCCTGGGGAAGCGCAGGGAGGCCATCATCTCCCCGGGGGCTAAGGTGGGGTGGCCTTGCGCGGCGGAGCCTGCGGCGGCGGCGCTGCGGGCGGGTCCTCCCGCCGGGGAGTTACGGCGGCATCTTCCCGCGGGGCTACGGCGGGACGATTTTGCGCGGCGGCGGGGGGGACGGAGTTCCCCTGCCGACCGGAGGCCGGCTCTTCCCGGGGATGCTCCGTCTGGCGGTTTGGCGTTGCGGAGCTTCGCGCTTCCGGCGAGCCGGGCGGGGTCCCAGCGCTCTCCCGGGGCGGGCGTTTTGTGCCCGGCTCGGGAGAGGGGGGTGATAGGGGGGAGGGACTCCCCCCTATGTCCGGGGGCGTGGGGGATTGGTTCGTATCCCCCGCAAGGTACGGCGTTACCCGTAGCCGCGCGATCCGGCGGCCGTCCATTTCAATGACGCTGATCACGAACCCGGGAACGCGAACCGAGTCGCCTGGCGAGGGAACCACGCCCAGCGCCGCGAGCACGTAGCCGGCCACCGTCTCATAGGGGCCCTCGGGCAACTCGATGCCGGTCTGCTCGGCGAACTCGTCGAGGTTGAGCAGCCCGTCCACCTCCACCTCGCCACGCGGCAGGCGCTTCGCCGACGACTCCCCGCTGTCGTATTCGTCCCTGATATCGCCGATGAGCTCTTCGACGAGGTCCTCCAGCGTAACGATCCCTGCGGTCCCGCCGTATTCATCGGCGACGATGGCCAGGTGCGCACGCTCGCGGCGCATCTCCGACAGCGCCGATAGCACCGTCTTGCTGATCGGCAGGAACTTCACCGGCCGCACCACCTGGTCGATCAGCGCCACCCGGCCCGCGCCCGGGCCCAACAGGTCCCGGATGTGCACGAAGCCGATCACGTTGTCATAGGACCCCTGGAACACCGGCAGCCGGGAGTAGGGGACGCTCGCGGCGATCTCCGCGGCCTCCGCGATCGTCGTCCCGGCGGCGAGGAACTCCACCTCGGTGCGCGGCAGGAGCACCTCGCGAATCTGCCGCTTGCCCGCGTCGAAGACCTCACCGACGATATGCCGCTCGTCCGCGCTGATCGCCTGGGTCTCGGTCACCAGGTCACGGACCTCCTGCTCGGTCATCGCCTGGCGCCCGGCCCGCGGGTCACCGCCGAGCAGCGCGACGACCAGGTTCACCGAGACCGACAGCAGCCACACGACCGGCCGGGCCAGCGTCGCGATACGGTCCAGCAGCGGCGCGGCCAGCAATGACAACGGCACCGCCCGCTGGAGCGCCAGCCGCTTGGGAGCCAGCTCACCCAGCACCAAGGTGATGAACGTGATGCACCCCGTCACGATGGCGAAGGCCAGCGTCGTCGCGAGAGCGCCGTTCATGTGGTGGCGGACAAACCACGACCGCACCACGCCGGACAGGGCTTCCGCGCCGAACGCGCCGGACACCAGCGTGGCCAGCGTCATCCCGATCTGCACGGCGGACAAGAAGCGATTGGGATCTGAGGCCAGCTTGGCGGCCTTCGCCCCGCGCTTACCACGGCGCGCCAGGTTGCGCACCTGGCCCTCGCGTAGTGATACCAGCGCCATTTCCGCGGAGGCGAAGAAACCGCCAATGGACACGATGATGAGGACGATGATGACGTCCCAGACGACCTTGCTCACGCCGTGATCGCCGACTTCCTCCCCCGGGGGCTTGCGTGTCCGGTCAGTTTAAGGGGAGGTTCTCTCTGGGGGTACACACCAACCCCCCAGACCCCCCAAAACTTATCCGATAGTCATCTCCCGCTGGACTCTGCGGCGGGACTCGGTTTGGGATCGGTGGCAGCCGGTACTCTCAGGGCAACGTCGGTCCGCGGCTCGCGGCCGGCGCACGCAGGACACGATCCCAGGACCTGGAGGAGCCCGTGAAGCTTCTGGTCACCGGCGGCGCCGGATATATCGGCAGCGTCGTCGCCGCGAAGCTCGTCGCGGCTGGGCATCAGGTGACGGTCCTTGATGACCTGTCGACCGGGTTCGCCGACGCCGTTCCCGCAGGGGCAACGTTCATCCAGGGCACGCTGCGCGCTGACGGCAAGGCCGCGCTCGGTGACGGCACCGACGCCGTGCTTCACTTCGCCGCCCACTCCCAGGTCGGCGAGTCGGTCGCGAACCCGGCCAAGTACTGGTCGAACAACCTCGGCGGCACCCTGGCCCTGCTGGATGCCATGCGCACGGCCGGGACGACAGGGATTGTGTTCTCCTCCACGGCCGCCGTCTACGGCGAGCCCGAGCAGGTCCCGATCCCGGAGACGGCGCCGACCAGGCCCGCCAGCCCGTACGGGGCGTCCAAGCTGGCGGTCGACACGACGCTCGCCGAGTATGCCCGGCTGCACGGCCTGGGAGCGGTCAGCCTGCGCTACTTCAACGTGGCCGGGGCGTTCGGCGCGGCGGACGGCACCTGGGTGGGCGAGCGGCATCACCCCGAGTCGCACCTCATCCCGAGCGTGCTGCGCGTCGCCAGTCGCGTGGCAGCCGGCGGGGACCGTGAACACGTTGCGGTGTATGGAACTGACTACCCGACCCCGGACGGGACCTGCGTCCGGGATTACATCCATGTGGCCGACCTCGCGGACGCGCACCTGCTCGCCCTGCGGGCCTGCCAGGCCGGGTTGCACCGGGTGTACAACCTCGGCAGCGGGACGGGGTTCTCGGTGCGCGAGGTGATCGACGCCTGCCGTGACGTCACCGCCGTGGACATCCCGGTGCGGACGGCCCCCCGCCGGGGCGGGGACCCGGCGGTCCTGGTGGCGTCGTCGCAGCGGATCCAGGCCGACCTGGGCTGGCGGCCAACCGCTGGCTTGCGGGCCATGGTCGCCGACGCCTGGCAGTTCACGCGGACCAGCGCCGCACGATAGATTGTCGGCTTTGTGAATACCTGGTTCGCGCCCGGCCGGGCCAACCTGATGGGCGAGCACACCGACTACAACGGGGGCATGGTGCTGCCGTTCGCGCTCGCCCAGGGGGTGACCGCCACCGTCGCCGGGCGGGCGGACGGGCTGCTGGTCATGCGATCCAAGCAGATGACCGGCAACCCGGTGGTCGTTGACGTCACCCGGCTGTCGCCGGGATCGGTGCGCGGCTGGGCCGCCTACCCGGCCGGGGTCGCGTGGGCGCTCACCGCGGCGGGCTACCCGGCCGGGGGGGCCGACATCGACATTGACTCCGACCTGCCGGTGGGCGCGGGGGTCTCCTCCTCAGCCGCGGTGGAGTGCTCGGTGGCGCTGGCGCTGTGCGAGCTTAGCGGTTTCGCCCTCGAGCGGCGGGAACTGGCCGCGATCGCCCGGCGGGCGGAGAACGACTTCGTCGGCGCGCCCACCGGGATGATCGACCAGTACGCGGCGCTGCTGTGCCAGGCGGGGCACGCGATGCTGCTCGATTGCGGGACGCAGCGGATCCGGCAAGTGCCGTTTGACCCCGTTCGCGCGGGACTAGTGGCGCTGGTCATCGACACGCGCGTCACGCACGCGCTGGTCAACGGCGAGTACGCGGCGCGCCGGGCGGAGTGCGAGGAGGCCGCGCGCCACCTCGGCGTGCCCTCCCTCGGGGCGCTCGTGACGGCCGTGGCAGCGACGGCGTCGGAATCGGAATCGTTCGGGCAGGCCGTTGAGCGCGCGCTCAGCCGGCTGGCCGACCCGGTGCTGCGCCGCCGGGCCAGGCACGTGATCTGTGACAGCTGGCGCGCCCGGCAGATCGCCGACGCGCTGGACGCGGCCGCGGAGCCAGGCACGTTCGAGCGTATCGGACAGCTGCTGACCGAAGGGCATGCCTCGCTGCGGGACGACTTCGAGGTCTCCTGGGCCGAGGCCGACGTCACCGTGGCGACGGCGCGCGCGGCCGGGGCGCTGGGAGCGAAGATGGTCGGCGGCGGCTTCGGCGGGTCCGTGCTGGCGCTGGTCCCGGCTGAGCGGCTGGCCAAGGTCCGCGCGGCGGTCGCGGAGGAGCTCGCGGGCCGGTCAATGGAGGCACCGGGGTTCCTGGAGGCGGTGCCCGCTCCCGCCGCCCGGAGACTAGCCTGACATCTGCGACGGGCGTTGCGCGTGTGAGCACCAGCGCGAAGACTTGACCTTGCAGGAGGATGCGATGAGCGTGCGGGATGAGGCGGCTGCGATCGCCGGGCAGATCGCGGAACTACGGCATGCGATCCACCGCGAGCCGGAGATCGGGCTGGACCTGCCGAAGACGCAGCGCAAGGTGCTGGACGCGCTCGCCGGGCTTCCGCTAAAGGTCAGCACGGGCATGGCGCTGACCTCGGTGACCGCGGTGCTGCGGGGGGCCGCGCCGGGGCCGACCGTGCTGCTGCGCGGCGACATGGACGCGCTGCCGGTGACCGAGGCGACCGGCGCGGAGTTCTCCTCGCGGATTGACGGCGTCATGCACGCCTGCGGCCACGACCTGCACACGGCGATGCTGGCCGGCGCGGCGCGGCTGCTCAGCGCGCGGCAGGCCACCTTGGCCGGCAACGTGATCTTCATGTTCCAGCCCGGCGAGGAGGGCCAGCACGGTGCCCGTCTCATGATCGAGGAGGGCGTCCTGGACGCGGCGGGCGACCGCCCGGTCGCCGCCTACGGGCTGCACGTCATATCCGACCGGGACCCCGCGGGCGTATTCACCACGCGGCCCGGCCCGCTGATGGCGGCGGCTGATGTCCTGGAGGTGACGGTCCGCGGGCGCGGCGGCCATGCCTCCCGCCCGCACGTCAGCGCGGACCCCATCCCGGCCGCCTGCGAGATGGTGATGGCGCTGCAGACGATGGTCACCCGGCGTTTCGACGTGTTCGACCCGGTCGTGGTCACGGTGGGCAGCTTCCACGCCGGCACCGTGAACAACGTGATACCGGACGAGGCCGTCTTTCACGCCACCATGCGCTCGTTCAGCGCCGGCTCGAGGACCCGGCTGGAGGCGGAGTCGACCCGGATCGTCCGGCATGTCGCCGAGGCTCATGGCCTGTCAGCGGAGGCGAAGTGGGTGCCCGGCTACCCGGTGACGGTCAACCACTCCGCCGAAGCCAAGTTCGCCGGCGGATGCGTGGCGGACCTGTTCGGGGCGGGCCGCGCGAGCACGCTGCGCAACCCGGTGCCGGGCGCGGAAGACTTCTCCTACGTGCTGCAGGAGGTGCCGGGAGCGTTCGTCTTCCTGGGCGCCTGCCCGCCGGGAACCGACCCGGCGGGGGCGCCGTCCAACCACTCCGCCCGGGCGATCTTCGACGATAGCGTCCTCGCCGACGGCACCGCCCTGCTCACCGAACTGGCCCTGACCCGCCTAGCAGCCGCACAAAGCGAGTAAGAGGGCTGACCTCAGCCCGGCCACCGGGACCCGGGGTCTGATAGCTGGTGTCGGGGGTGCCCTCAGCCGGCAACCCCGAGGCCCGGGGGCCGGCGGTGTGTGCCGGTTCCCCGGGACGGGGGGTGAATGGGGGGTCGCCCCCCCTTTGGCGGGGGTCGACAGGGGGCCCGCCAGCCCGGCAACCCGGAGGCCCGGGGGCCGGCGGTTTGTGCCGGTTCCCCGGGAAGGGGGGTGAAAGGGGGGTC
>JAICYD010000164.1 GCA_025934375.1 Streptosporangiaceae bacterium
CTAGCTCGCTAGGGGCACACGGTCCCGTTCGCCGGCGTCCGCAACGAGATCAGGTAGGCGTCGACGGCGTTGTCGACGCAACCGCTGCCTTGCATGTAGGACGTGTGGCCCTCGCCGTTCCAGCCGAGCAGTACCCCCGGGTGCAGCCAGCGGGCGAGCGCCACCGCCCAGCCGTACGGGGTCGCCGGGTCGTGAAGGTCGCCGACGACGAGGACGGGGGGCGCACCGGCGGGCGCGGTGCCCCCGGAAGAGGCGCCGGACAGGACTGGCTGGGAGGGGACGGGCCAGTAAGCGCAGGGCAGTGATCCGTACACCAGCGTGGGACCAAACAGCGGCGCGGCCTTAGCGGCCCTGGCGGCGGCGGCCTGCCAGGCAGGGATGGACCGGGGCCAGGGCCGGTCGAGGCAGTCGACCGCGGTGCCCACGTCGGAGAGGTTGCTGTAGCTGCCATCGGGGTTGCGCTGGACCAGGGAGTCGGCCAGCTCAACCAGCACGCTGCCGTCGCCGCTCATCAGCGCCTGAGACAGGCCATCCTTGAGGATCGTCCAGGTGGACTTGCTGTAGAGCGCGGCCGCGATTCCCAGCAGCATCATGGCCCCGTTGGCGGGCTGCCCGCCAGGCAGCTCGCTGGCCAGCGGGCGGGTGTTGGCTCGGGTGAGGAGCGCCGATACCTGCTGGGTGGCCTGCGGGAGCGTCCCCGGCAGTCGGCAGCCGCGCTGGCTAGCGCACCAGGTCACGAACTGGCCGAACGCGACCGTGAAGCCCTGGGCCTGGGCGATGTCCAGGTCGAGGCCGGTTGCCTGGGGAGCGACCGCGCCGTCGAGGACGAGGGCGCGCACCCGCCGCGGGAACTGCTGAACGTAGGAGGCGCCGAGGACCGTTCCGTATGACTTTCCGAGGAAGGTGAGCTTGGACTGGCCGAGGGCGGCCCGCAGGACGTCCATGTCCCGGGCGGCCGCCGTGGTGCCCAGGTACGGCAGGAGCGCACGCGCGCTGCGGGTGCAGGCCTGCGCGTACGCCTGGTTGGCGGACTCGGCGGCCGATAGCTGGGCGGCAGTGACAGGCGCCTCGTTGACCGTGAAGTACGCGTCGAGCTGGCGGCTCGTCATGCAGCGCAGCGATGGCTGGCTGCCGCCGACGCCGCGCGGGTCGAAGCCGACGATGTCGAACCGGTCGCGGACGGCCGCCGTGAACTCGCCGCTGCGGGCCGCCAGCGCGTACTGAAGGCCGGAGCCGCCGGGACCGCCGGGGTTGATGACTAGCGGCCCGATGCGCTGGGCGGGCTGGGCGGCCGGGAGCTTGATCACCGGCAGGGAGAAGGCGGGGCCGGCGCCCGGGTGCGCGTAGTCGAAGGGCACCCACAGCCGGGCGCACTGGAAGCCGTTGTCGCAGGGCACCCAGGTGAGGCGCTGCGCGTAGAACCCGGCGAGGGTCATGGGTGACGGGCCCTGGGTGACTGGCGGCTGGGCGGGGCCAGTTCCGGTAGCGCCCCCGGCGGCGTTGCTGGCAGATGGATTGCCCTGGGCTGGGGAGCTGCCATGAGACCCCGAGGGGGCGGCGGTGCAGCCCGCGCTCACCCCGAGGACCAGGGTGACGGCGAGCAGCGAAGCGGTTAGCCGGGCAGCGCTCAACCGGGCAGCGCTCAACCGGGCAGCGCTCAACCGGAAAGGGCGAAGGCGCGCGGTGGCGGGAATCATCACCGCCTATTTTGTCACGCGGGAGTAACGCCCTGGTTGCCGTACGCGGACTCGTAAGCCTTCCGCGATCCGCAGACGCTGGCCTTCGGGCAGGCGCAGGTCCGGCCGTCGGCGGTCAGCTTGACGACGACCGCGTCGGCCGGGACGCTGTGCCCGACGACCGTGCCGGCGCCTTCGGGGGTGTCGACGCGCGCCCCGACCGGCGGGGCGTCCTTGCGGAAGTCGGCGTACAGCGGGTGCTCGTATTTCAGGCAGCACATGAGCCGGCCGCAGGCGCCGGCGATGCGCAGCGGGTTGACCGGCAGGTCCTGGTCCTTGGCCATCCGCACCGAGACGGGCTCGAAGTCCTTGAGGAACGTGGCGCAGCACAGGTCCCGGCCGCAGGGGCCGATGCCGCCTTGGAGCCGGGCCTCATCACGCGGGCCGATCTGCCGCAGTTCGACCCGCGCCCGCATCTTGACGGCCAGGTCGCGGACGAGGGCGCGGAAGTCAACCCGGTGCGGGGCCGCGAAGTAGACGGTGAACACGTTGGTGGTGTCGACGTAGTCGACCGCGATGACCTTCATCGGCAGGTCATGCTCGCGGATGGCGCGCTTGGCGGTCAGGCGTCCCTCGGCGCGGCGCTTGCGGTTCGACTCATCGCGGGCGAGGGCCTTCTCGTCGGCGAGGCCAGCGCAGACCGGGAGCCCCTCGACATCGTCGGAGACCCACTGCGGCGCCCATACGCACTCGGCGACCTCCGGGCCGCTGTCGGTCGGCACCAGGACCTTGTCGCCGATCGCGGGCGAGAGCCCGCCGGGATCAAGGTAATACAGGCGCCCGTACCGCTCGAAGCTCACCGCCATCATCATGCCCACCGCCCTAGAGTACGGCGCGGACACAGAAAGGTCACTGGAAAATAACACAGGAGCTTTAGAGTGAAGGTTGTACGAGGCTGACAGCCATCTCCTCGACGGCCAGCAGGGGGGCGACGTTGAGGGGCAGCCGCTCCCGGCAGCGCATGATCGCCTGGATGCGCTTGAAGGTCGCCTCGGGCGTGCTGGCGGCGGCGAGGGCGCGCAGGTCATCGCGGCGGTCCTCGTTGGCCAGCTCCACGTCCGCGCCGAGCTGGGTCATCAGCACGTCCCGGTAGAACGCGGCCAGCTCCAGCAGGGCGCCGTCGAGGGTGTCGCGCTTGATCCGGGTGGCCCGCGACTTCTGGCGGTCCTCAAGGTCCTTCATCGCGCCGGCCACTCCGCGCATCGCCTTGGCGATCCCCTTGCCGGTCGACCCCTCGCCGAACGCCTGCCGCAGCTTCTCGCGCTCCGGCTCGTCCATCTGCTCGGTGAGCAGCTTGGCCTCATCCTCGGCGTTCTTCACCAGCGCGGCGGCGGCGGCCAGGGCCGGGCCAAGCGAGGTTGCCATCATGGGGACCCGCAGGACGGCCGCTCTCCGCTTGGCGGCCTCGGGGTCGGTAGCGAGCAGCCGGGCGCGTCCGATGTGGCCCTGCGCGGCCTTGGCGGCGCGCAGGGCCGTGGCCGCGTCGATCCCATCCCGTTCGGTGAGGACCTTCGCGACCGCCTCGGACGGGGGCACGCGCAGGGTCATCACCCGGCAGCGGGAGCGGATCGTGGTCACGAGGTCTTCCGCGCTGGGCGCGCACAGCAGCCAGACAGTGCGCGGGGCGGGCTCCTCGATGGCCTTGAGCAGCGCGTTGGCGGCCTGCTCGGTGCAGCGGTCGGCGTCTTCGAACAGCACCACCAGCCAGCGGCCGCCGGAGGGGGCGCCCGCGGCGCGCAGCACCAGGTCGCGCGTCTGCCGGACGCCGTAGGACAGCCCGTCGGGGCGGACGAGCAGCAGGTCGGCGTGGGTCCCGGCCCGGACCTGGCGGCAGCTCGGGCATACTCCGCAGCCGCCGAACTCGCACAGCAAGGCGGCGGCGAAGGCGCGCGCGGCAGTGGACCGGCCCGAACCGGGCGGCCCGGTGAACAGCCAGGCGTGAGTCATCCCTCGCGGAGCTTGCGACGCGCCGGGGGATTGCAGGGGGGTCGTCCCCCCTAGGGCAGGCAGAGCTTTGCCCGCGACCGCCCGCTGGAGCTGGGCGACGACGGCCTCCTGCCCGGCGAGGTCAGCGAAGATGCCCGGGAGATCGCTCACCGGCGGTGCTTCGGCCGGGGGCTGGCGCCGTTGGCGGGGGCGGGGCTGCTATTGCTAGCGCCGTTCGCGCCGTAGTCGCCCCGGTAGTCGCTGTGGTCATCCCGGTGGTCAGCGCGGGGATCGAAGTCCGCCGTGATCGCCGGGAACGATCCGGTGGCCGCCTCCGCCATTTGCGGCACCGGGTCGGGCAGGATCTCGCGGATGCGGTCCTTGATCTCCTCGGACACGCCTTCGGGCTGGCGCGAGGCGTCGATCACGAGATAGCGATCCGGCTCCGCGCGCGACAAGGCGAGGAACCCGGCCCGGACCCGGCGGTGGAAGTCCAGCGGCTCGGCCTCCAGCCGGTCCGCCGACGCGGTGCGCCGGCCCAGCCCCGCCTCGGGCGGCATGTCGAGCAGGATCGTCAGGTCAGGCTTGCGCCCGCCGGTCGCCCACGAGTTAAGCCGCGCGATCTCAGCGGTGCGCAGGCCCCGGCCGGCGCCCTGGTAGGCGAGCGAGGAGTCGACGAACCGGTCGGTGATCACGACCGCGCCGCGGTCCAGGGCCGGCTCGATCACCGACGCGACGTGCTCGGCGCGGTCGGCGGCATACAGCAGCGTCTCGCAGCGCGACGACATGCCGGTGTTGTTGGTGTCAAGCAGGATCGCCCGCAGCCGCATGCCGATCTTGGTGGCGCCCGGCTCGTGCGTGGTGACCACGTCGAAGCCCTGCTCGCGCAGCCAGATGGCGATCAGCCGGGCCTGGGTGGTCTTACCAGCCCCCTCGCCGCCCTCGAAGGCCAAGAACAGGCCGCTGCTGGTGATGGCGGGGCCAGCGCCGTTAGCGTGGACGAGGTCGCGCGCCGGGGTGGCCCGCAGTTCCTCCCCGCGCCAGGCGGCCACGAGGTCATCGCGTAGCGCCACGCCCTTGCGGTCATCCATGCGCCGGTAGGACTTGATGCCAACGTAGGCCACGAGCAGGGCTGCCAGCAGCAGCGTGGCGTTCTGCCCGGCGTTGATGTAGGCGACGTGGGCGAACCGGACGTCACCGGAGCCGGAGATCGTCTTGATGATCTGGGTAAGGCCGGCGGAGATGAACGGCACGACCGCGATGACCGCGAGCAGGATCACCTGGATCGTGTTCTGGAAGAACGCGAAGACCCGGCCCCGGGTGTCGTCGTCGACCTCCAGCCCGACGATGGTGAACCCGGTCGGGTAGGCGATGCCGGAGACGGCGCCGAGGATCAGCACGAAGATGACGACCACGGCCAGGTTGGGCACCAGCCCGATCATCGCCAGCGGAATGGCGGCGGCGGTCAGCGTCACGCCGAACAGCCGCCGCCGGGAGAAATGCTCGCCGAACAGCCGGGACCCGAAGCCCATGCCGAAGGCCAGCCCGACGAAGATCGCGGCGAACACCAGGCCCCAGCCCGCGTTGCCGCCGCCCAGGGTGTCGTGGATGTAGGAATAGCCCAGGCCGATCACGACGCCGGCCGCGCAGAACGCGCCGAGCATCCCGATTACCAGCCCGCGCACCACCGGCGTCCGGCGGATGAAGCGCCAGCCCTCCCAGATCGCCTTCGCGGTCGAGGGGACGGAGATCTCGTCGCCGTCGCGCCGGTTGCTGATCTCCCGCACGAAGTAGACGGTGATCGCCGAGACGAAGTAGGACACCGCGTTGAAGTACAGCGCGAGGTAGGCGCTGGAGTTGTTGTTGTTCCCGGTGTGCAGGAACGGGGTGACCAGGCTCAGGCCGTGGACGATCAGCGCCATGACGCTGAACAGGCCCGCGGCCAGCGGCGCGCTGCCGTAGGTGGTGAGCAGGCTGAGCTGGTTGGCCCGCTCCAGCTTCTCCTTCGGCACCAGGTTCGGCATCGTCGCGGCGGCGGCCGGGTTCCAGAACAGCGAGGTGACCCCGGCGAGGAACTTCGCGACGTAGATCCAGGTCAGGTTCGGGAACAGCGGGATCGACAAGAACAGCAGGCCGCGGATCACGTCACCGATGATCATCGTCATCCGGCGGTCGAACCGGTCCGCCAGCGCGCCGGCGACCGGGCCGAGCAGCAGCGCCGGCAGCAGCGTCACCAGGAACACGCCGCCGACCGCCGAGCTCTTGGCGACCCCGCCGCCGTTGGTCACCTGCGGCGCCAGCGCGATCAGCGCGAGGATCGACAGCCAGTCACCCAGGCTCGACAGGGAAAGCGCGATCCAGAGGTACCGGAACGGCTTGATGGACAGCACGCTTTCCCCGGAGCGGCTCCGCCTTGCCCGTCGGCTCGGCGGCCCGTCCTCCGGGCTATCGCTTGCGGGCGTGGCGCGGAAGTTCACGGCGTAAGGGTATCGACTGCAGACGGCGTCCCTGGTGGGGGTTTCTTAAGATGATTTTACTTCCCTTATGGCTCGGACTTCTTGCGAGCCGTCGCGGGCTTTTTCGCGGGAGCCTTCTTAGCCGCGCTACCAGCAGGTTTCTTCGCCGTCGGCGCGCTTTTGGCGGTCGTCGGGCGCTTGGCCCGAGTCGATGGCGCGGCGGCGCGGCGGTCGGCCAGCAACTCCGCGGCGCGCTCGGGCGTGATCGTTGCCACATCATCGCCCGTGCGCAGTGAAGCGTTGGTCTCGCCGTCAGTGACGTACGGGCCGAACCGGCCGTCCTTGATCACCATCGGCTGACCGCTCGCCGGGTCGGCCGCCCCGAGGTCGCGCAGCGGCGGCGCGGCGGCGCCGGTGCGCCGGCCGCGCGGCTTGGGCTGCGCCAGCAGTTCCTTGGCCTCCTCGAGGGTGACGGTGAACATCGCCTCCTCGGTGGCCAGCGACCGGCTCTCGGCCCCGCGCCTGACGTAGGGGCCGTACCGGCCGTTCTGGACGGTGACCGGCTCGCCGTCGATGTCACCGAGCGTCCGCGGCAGGCTGAGCAGCTTGCGCGCGTCGTCGAGCGTCACGGTGTCCAGCGTCATCGTCTTCAGCAGCGACGCCGTCCGCGGCTTTTCGTTCGACCCTTCGTCGAGCTGCTCGGTGACGTACGGCCCGAACCGGCCTGCCTTCGCCACCAGCACGTGCCCGGTCTCCGGGTCGGTGCCGAGCACCTTGTCGCCGCTGGGCTGGCTGAGCAGTTCCTCGGCCCGCTCGGGGGTCAGCTCGTCCGGCGCCATGTCCTCGGGGACGTTCGCCCGCTGGCCATCTCGCTCCAGGTACGGCCCGTAGCGGCCCACGCGGACCACGATGTCGGTGCCGGCCAGCGGGAACGAGCTCACGTCGCGCGCGTCGATGTCCCCGATGTTGGTGACGAGGGCCTTCAACCCCTTGTTTTCCCCCGAACGAGCCGCTGCTTCGCGCTCGGCTGCCCCCTGACCGTTAGGGGCACCGTTACCGAAGTAAAACCGCTTGAGCCACGGGACCCGCTCGGCCTCGCCGCGGGCGATCTCGTCGAGCGCGTCTTCCATCTGCGCGGTGAACTCGTAGTCCACCAGCTCGCTGAAGTGCCGTTCCAGCAGCGTGACCACGGCGAACGCGAGGAAGCTGGGCACCAGGGCGGAGCCCTTCTTGAACACGTACCCGCGGTCGAGGATCGTCCCGATGATGGAGGAGTAGGTCGACGGGCGGCCGATCTCCCGGTCCTCCAGCTCCTTGATCAGGGACGCCTCGGTGTAGCGGGCGGGCGGGCGGGTCGAGTGCTCGGCCGGGCCCAGGCGCAGGGCGCGCAGCGGGTCGTTCTCGGCCAGCGGCGGGAGGCGGCGCTCCTGGTCGTCCCGGTCGCCGTTTTGCTCGTCGGTCGACTCGACGTAGGCCTTGAGGAACCCGTAGAAGTTGATGACCTTGCCGGAGGCGCCGAACTCGGCGCGCTCGTCGGCGCTGCTGGTCCCGGCCACCCGGACGGAGACGGACTCGCCGGTCGCGTCCTTCATCTGGCTGGCGACCGTGCGCTTCCACACCAGGTCGTACAGCCGCAGCTCATCAGACCTCAGGCCGCCCGCGGCGGCCTGCTGGGGGGTACGGAACCGGTCACCGGCCGGGCGGATCGCCTCGTGCGCCTCCTGCGCGTTCTTCACCTTGTTGGCGTACGTGCGCGGCTTCTCCGGCACGTACGCGGCGCCGTACAGGTCGCGCGCCTGCTTGCGGGCAGCGTCGATCGCCGTTTGCGACAACGTGATCGAGTCGGTCCGCATATAGGTGATGTAGCCGTTCTCGTACAGCCGCTGCGCCACGCTCATCGTGTACTTGGAGGAGAACCCGAGCTTGCGGGACGCCTCCTGTTGGAGCGTCGTGGTGCGGAACGGCTCATACGGGGAGCGACGGTACGGCTTGGTCTCCAGGCTGGTGACGCTGAAGCTGGCGGCGTGCAGCCGCTGGGCGAGCGCGGCGGCCTGCTCGCCGTCCAAGTGCAAGACGGGGGCCTCGCCGGACTTCGCGGCGCGCAGTTCGCCCTGCGGGGTGAAGTCACGGCCCTGGGCGAGCCGGCGGCCGTCGACGGTCAGCAGCGTCGCGATGAAGCTCGTCGGGTTGCCCGGGAGCCCTGCTTTCCCTAGGGGGGACGACCCCCCTTCGACCCCCCGAGAAGGAGCGATCGACTTGCCATGCTCCCTGGTGGCGAACTCCGCCTCCAGGTCCCAGTAGCTGGCCGAGCGGAACGCGATCCGCTCCCGCTCCCGGTCCACGATCAGCCGGGTGGCGACGGACTGCACCCGGCCCGCCGACAGGCGGGGCATGACCTTCTTCCACAGCACGGGCGAGACCTCATACCCGTACAGCCGGTCCAGGACTCGCCGGGCCTGGTAGGCGTCCACCTTGCCGGTGTTGAGCTGGGTCGGGTTGGCCACCGCGCGGGCAATCGCCTCCGGCGTGATCTCGTGGAAGACCATCCGCCGGTAGGGCACCTTGGGCTTGAGCTCCTCCAGGAGGTGCCAGGCGATGGCCTCGCCCTCGCGGTCCTCATCAGTGGCGAGGTAGAGCTCGTCGGCGTCCTTCAGCAGCGCCTTTAGCTTGGAGACCTGCTGCTTCTTGTCACTGGGGACGACGTACAGCGCCTGGAAGTCACGGTCGACGTCGACGCCAAGGCGCGCCCACGCCTCGCCGCGGTACTTCTGCGGGATCTCCGCCGCCTTGTCCGGCATGTCGCGGATGTGGCCGATGCTGGACTCCACCACGTACCCCTTGCCGAGGTACCCGGCGATCGTCCGCGCCTTGTTCGGCGACTCCACGATCACCAGCCGGGTGCCGTGACCGTTCGCAGTGCCTGTGGACGCACTGCTTCCGGTAGTTCCCCGGCTAGCGCCGTCGGCGGCGCCGCTGCTCTTCAGGCGAGCACCGTTCTCCAGGCGAGCACCGTCGGCTGCCCCCGCGTTGTCCGAGGCCGCTTCCTTGCCCGCGGCCTTGCTCCTTGCTGGCACGCTTTTCCCAACCTCACATCCGCGCCCTTGGCCCGTCATCGCGCCTGGCGGTACTTCGTCGCCGGGATACTAGCCCGGCACGGCTACCTGCCCGACACCATCGCGTTCACCGCCACCGACGAACGCCGCCGCAAGTACCATACGCGGCGCGGCCGCAAAACGCCCGTCCCGGCCCGCTATCCCATCAACCCCGGTTGGCGCCCGTACTGTTCCCCGGCTAGCCGCCGGGAACCCTGGGATCCGCCGTGACCTGCGCCAACTGACCTGAAACGTACCAGGAGCAAGTTCGGTGCCAACTTCGGGTTGAATCCTGTCTTAACCGGCGCACAATATTAGGTAATGGCTGAGTACGACTACCTCGTTGTGCGCCTGCCACGCGGAACGTCCCGCGAAGCCGCGCGGCGCATCCTTACTGACCATGCAGAGTATGGCCAGTGGGAGCTAGCCAGGCTCCGGCTGTACGCCGACGGCAGCAGGAAGGTTACCCTCCGCCGTCGCATAATACGTGCCGTACGGACATTCTGAGGGGGCAAGCCGGGTCAAGCACGCCGGGGAGGCCCCGGAGGCGCAGGGCTAGCGGCGGTCCCGCTTGTGGATCAGCCTGCGCGCCAGCTAGCCGCCCAGCCACCCCCGTCAGCCAGCCTGCGGCGGATGCCATGCTTGCCCGCCCGCCATCACCGCCCGCCATCTCCGCCGGCCAGCGACGCCGGCTCGCGGCGAGCGCGGGACGGGCTCTCGTCGCTACTGCAACTGCGAACGACACAACTGCCCCGCAACGCCCGGTCCCGGATTCCGGGCATAGCTAATCAGGCGCGTGAAGCGCGCTCAATAAAGTTCGGATAACCATCGGAGAAAAGCCGCGAAACCGGCTATCGTTACGAGGCGCAGCAATTCAGCAGATACCGAGGAACTTATCGAAGACCCGCGCGCCGAACCGCAGGCCGCTGACCGGCACGCGCTCGTCCGTCCCGTGGAACATTCCGGAAAAGTCCAGTTCAGAGGGCAGTTGCAGTGGACTGAACCCGAAGCACCTGATTCCGATCTTACTGAACCATTTCGCGTCAGTGCCCGCCGAGAGGCAATATGGAACGATTTTCGCCTCCGGGTCCTCCGCGACGAGGGAGGCGGCCATGGCGTCGTAAAGGTCGCCGTCGGCGGTGGTCTCCAGCGCTATGTCATGGTGGATGAACTCGCGCTTGACATTGTCGCCCAGCAGGCGGTCGAGCTCGGCGAAGAACTCATCCTCGAACCCCGGCAGGAAACGACAGTCAACCTCCGCGGTGGCCGTCTTCGGGATAACGTTTACCTTGTAGCCCGCCTTGAGGCCGGTCGGGTTGGCCGTGTTTTGGAGGGTTGCCCCTATCATGCGCGCGGCGGGGCCGAGTTTCCCGAGGAGGCTCCCCGGGTCGTCGGGGTCAAACGGAACTCCGATCGCCGCGCTAGCCCCTTCCAGGAATGCCCGCACCGACGGGGCCAGCTGCACCGGCCACTCATGCCGTCCGATCCGCGCGACGGCCTCGGCGAGCGTGGTCACCGCGTTGTCACCGTGGATCATGGACCCGTGGCCCGCGGTCCCGGTCGCGGTCAGCCGCAGCCAGGCGATGCCTTTCTCCGCGGTCTGCACGACGTACATGCGCTGGTCGCCAACGCAGATGCTGAACCCGCCGACCTCGCCGACGGCCTCGGTCACCCCCTCGAACAGGTCTCGATGCTGCTCAACCAGGTATTTGGCGCCCCAGTTGCCGCCCGCCTCCTCATCGGCGGTGAAGGCGAGCACGACGTCGCGCGCGGGCTTGCGGCCCTCGCGCAGCCGCTGGCGCGTCACCGCGAGCATGATCGCGTCCATGTCCTTCATGTCGACGGCCCCGCGCCCCCAGACGAGGCCATCGCGGACCTCGCCGGAAAACGGGTCGACGCGCCAGTCCGTGGCGTTGGCGGGCACCACGTCCAGGTGGCCGTGAACGAGCAGGCCCGGCCGCGAACGGTCCTCCCCCTCGATGCGCACCACGACGCTGGTCCGCTTCGGGTGTGACTCGACGACGGTTGGCTCCAGCCCCACCTCGCTCAGCAGCCCGGCTACGTACTCTGCCGCGACCCGTTCCCCCGGCCCCGAGTGATCCCCCGGGTTAGAGGTGTCGAACCTGATGAGCTCACGGCACAGGTCCGTGACCTCATCTTCAGCGGTGTTCCGGGGGGTGCGCGCAGTGCTGTCCGTCACCAGGTCATTGTCCCACGCGCTAGCCTGGGCGCATGTCCATGGGCGGCCACGACCTGACCGCCAGCACGGCGGAGAACTACCGGGCATTCGCCCGGGAGGCCCGCGGCCGGTCCCCTGAATATGAGCGGCTGGCGAGCGAGGCCGCCGCGGACGCGGGCTTGCTGGCGTTCCTGGCCAGCTTGCCGCGCGCCAAGCAGCAGCCGAACCTGCTCTTCGCGGCCGCCTGCTACCTGCTCGGCGAGCACGCGGACGTCGCCGCGCTGCGCGCCCTCGTCGCTGACCGGGACACCGAGTTGCGCACGCTAATGCTTGCCCGCCGGACCCAGACTAACGAGGCCGCGCGCTGCGCCACCCTGCTTCCGTTGCTCGCCATGTTGCCGCAACCACTTGCCCTCCTGGAGGTGGGCGCGAGCGCCGGGCTCACCCTGCTGCCTGACCGGTATTCCTACGACTACGCGGGCTACCGGGTCGGCGGCGGCGGCGCGGGGGCGCCGGTGATCGCGTGCGACCCGCACGGCCCGGTGCCGCTGCCGCGGCGCGTCCCCGAGTCGCCTGGCGCGCGGGGCTGGATCTCAACCCGCTCGACGTCACCAGCGATGACGACATTCGCTGGCTGGAGTGCCTGGTCTGGCCGGGCGAGGCCGACCGCCGCGAGCGCCTGCGGCTAGCGGTGGAGACCGCGCGGCGGGACCCGCCGCCGGTTTACCAGGGCGATTTGCTGACTGATGTTCCGGCGCTGGCCCGGCAGGCACCGCGCGGGGCGACGCTCGTCATCTTCCACTCCGCGGTGCTGGCCTACGTTCCCCGGGCGGGACGCGACGAGTTCGGCCGGACCGTGCGGAGCCTGGACGCCACCTGGATCTCCAACGAGGCCCCGGGCGTCGTCGCGGGTGTCCCGGTTTCCGCGGCGGCGCGCCAGGACGGGTACTTCGTGCTGAGGCGAGATGGCGGCGCCCCGATCGCCTTGACGGACGGCCACGGCACCTGGCTGCAATGGCTTTCGGCGGAACCTTAGCGGGGGCTAGTTGGTGACGGTGACCGACGGCGCGTGCGCGTACCAGCCGGCTATCAGCGACTTCGCCGTCGAGGGAGCAGCGGTCGCCAATACGGCGGCCAACGCCCGCCGCGACCAGGCGCTGGCCATGCTGGAGGCGCAGGACAATGGGCTTGCGGTGTCCTTCACGCTGCCGGTGCTGCCGTCCGGGCTCTCCCCGGACGGGGTCGCGCTGCTGGATGGCGTGGCCGGCTCAGCCCCTCTTCGGGCCGGGCCGCCACGGTTGGGTCGGGGCGGGCGCGGCGGGACAGGGCGGGGCGCGGCGGGGCGAGCGCGGCGGGGCGCGGCGGGGCAAGCCGACAGCGCGGCCGGGGTTGTTCGGCCAGCCCGGGCCAAGTCTTCGTGGGGTTCGCGAAGCAGGCGGAGGTTTGCTAGCCTTAGCCAGCCGATGTGATCGGCATCCCAGTCCGGGTGGCGGAATAGGCAGACGCGCTAGCTTGAGGTGCTAGTGCCCGAAAGGGTGTGCGGGTTCAAGTCCCGCCTCGGACACAAACCCTTTGCGCATGTTCAGGCGCGGCTTAATGATTGCTTCCACTAGTCGCCTTTCTGGCTGGTATGTGAGCGTTAGCCCGAGTTGGGCGTAGGTCTCCGCCTTGTCCGCTGGTTCGGCGTCTTGGACTACGCGCGCCAGGTCGCCGAGGGCGGCGACGATGGCCGCGATGTCGTCGGGTCCCATCTGGCGCTGCCCGGTCGCTGCGCGGATCTCGGCTTGGGCGGCGACCTTCTTGGCCTGGGTCTCGGCGATCCACGGGCCGATGACGGCCGGGTCTGCCCCGGCCTTGAGGCTTGCCCGGTACTGGCCGATCTCGGCGTCATACTCGTTGATCCGTGCCCGGGCCGCTTCCGCCCGGGAGAGGGCGGCCGGGTCCTGGATGTGGGCCGCGCGCTCGGCGAGCTGGGCCAGCGTCGCGCGGATGCCGTCGGGGCCGAACAGCTCTGCTAGCCAGTTATCGACGTGGCCGAGCACGTCGGCTTCGCGGAGGTAGACGTTCTTGGGGTGCTCGACCTTGTTCGCCAGGGCGTACTCGGCGGGGAACCGGCACAGGTAATAGGCGTGGCCGTTGTTGAACTTGCCGCCCATGCGGCGTCCGCACAGGTCGCAGTGCATCACTCCGCGCAGCGCGTAGTGGCGTGGTGTCCTGTGGGGCTTGTGCTGGGTCTTGCTGCCGCGCCCGGCGAGCGTGGCCTGGGCGAGTTCGAAGTCTTCCTTGCTGATGATCGGCGGGTGCGCGGGCTGCTCGGAGAAGACCCACTTGTCAGCGGGGTTCCATCGCATCTTGGATGTGTGCCCGAGCGCGACGTTCTCGACGTCGAGCAGGATTTCATCGGTGCGCTGGCGGTTCCATACCTGGTAGCCGGTGTACCGGGGGTTGGTCAAGATCGCGCGGACGGCGCTCTTGGACCAGGCGATGCCGGTTCGGTGGGTATTGCGGGCCGGGTCGTGCGCGGATGGGCTGGGGATGCCGTCCCGGGTCAGGCCTTCGGCGATGGCGAAGATTCCGCGCCCGCCGATGAACTCGGCGAAGATGCGCCGGACCGCGTGAGCCGTCTCGGGGTCAAGGTCGAGCTTGTGCATCCGCTTGCCGTCTGCCGCCTTGGCAGGGTTCGGGTGCGGCCCCGCGTCCATGGTGAGCATGCAGTGGCAGACAGCCGCAAGCCCGTGCCCCAAGCAACCATCGCGGCCCTGTGGACCCTCAGTAACAGGCACTGCTACGCGCCAGGGTGCATCGCCCCGGTCGTGGTCGAGGTGCGGCCCGGGGTGTACCGCAAGAACGCCCAGGTCGCCCACATTCACGGGGTAAGGGCCGGACGCCATGTCGCGTCCATGGACTGGGCGCAGCTCAACAACTTCACTAATCTGCTCCTGCTGTGCCTGCCGCACCACAGCGAGGTAGACGACAAGAAGACGGGCGAAAAGCTATACCCGCCGGAACTGCTCCGGCAGTGGAAGACCGAACACGAGGGCAGCAACGGCCCGGCGCTAGCGCGGCTCGGCCCGATCGGTGAGGATGCCCTTACGGAACTGCTCGCAAGCGCCTTCGAACCGCCGGTCAAGCGGCTGGAGAAGATCGCCGACTGGAGTGTTCCCGCTTTTTTGGACACCGGATTAGGCTGCCAATTGACTAAGTTGCCTATATCCTAGCTTGTATTCCTCGGGTGTCAAGTAGCCGAGGGCGGAATGTCTCCGGATCGGATTATAGTAGTTGTCGATCCAGTCGGAAGTATGCTTTTCCAGGATCGCCAGCGACGGCCACGGCCGGGTGTGGACCAGCTCCTTCTTGTACGTTGCAAAGAACGATTCCGATACAGC
>JAICYD010000121.1 GCA_025934375.1 Streptosporangiaceae bacterium
GCGCTTCCGGCCTGCACAGCGCTTCCGGCCTGCACAGCGCTTCCGGCCTGCACAGCGCTTCCGGCCTGCTCGGGGCGCGAGACGACCTGGACGACGCCGCTGGAATCGCGCAAGTCGATGAAGACCACGCCCCCGTGGTCGCGCCGCCGCGCCACCCACCCCGCGAGAACTACCCGCTCGCCCGCGTGCTCGCCACGCAGCGTCCCGGCCTCATGAGTCCGGATCACCCTACCTCCCGCTCTGCTGCCGGCCTCGCCTGAGAGAACCAGGGCTCGCTCATAGCGTCGACCTCTCCCGTCACGTCACCAGTAAGCTCGATCGGCTGCCCCGGGGTCACGCTGTTCGCGGTCCTTGATCGGGGCTGGCGCGACAACGCGGCGCCGGTAGCGAACGCTCCGGCGGGAGACCCAGTGACTAGCTCCTAGGTACACAGGCTACCGACTGAGATTCCCGCCCCGCGAACCGACAGCCGCTCCCGCCGCGCCCCCATGCCGGCCGTTCGGTGCCGGGTGCGCCCCCGATTAAACACTGCCCGAGCAAGCAGTAAGCACCGGGCCAATACTCAACTGCGCGGGGACGGCCGTGCTCCTACCATGGGCGTGTGCGATCGCCTCGGTCGCCACCACGCCACGACCACGTGAAAGGGACCACTGGTGAAGACCGACAACAGCCCAGCCCGGGGGATGCGGGACCTGCTGCCCGCCGACACTGCCACCCGGGATCATGTGCTGTCGGCCATCACCGGTGTCTACTCCCAGTACGGGTACCAGCGGATCGAGACCCCTGCGCTGGAGAACATCGACCGCCTGCAGTCGGGCCAGGGCGCGGACAACGAGAAGCTCATCTACCAGGTCCTCAAGCGCGGCCTGGCGGCCGAGGTCGAGGCGGGCACCCCGCTTCGCGACCTGGTCGACCTCGGCCTTCGCTATGACCTGACCGTCCCGCTGACCCGCTTCTACGGCGCGAACCAGGCTCGCCTGCCGGCGCCGTTCCGGTCCTTGCAGGTAGGGCCGGTGTGGCGGGCCGAGCGGCCGCAGAAGGGCCGGTACCGGCAGTTCTACCAATGCGACATCGACATCATTGGCGAGACCACCGTGCTCGCCGAGGCCGAGCTCATCGAGGCCACCACCGAGGCGCTGGCCGCGGTCGGACTGGCCGACGTGACCGTCCGGCTGTCGGACCGCCGGTTCCTGACCGCCGTCGCCGAGGCCGCCCGCATCCCGGCCCCGGGGCAGGCCGCGTTCTTCATCACCCTCGACAAGCTCGACAAGATCGGCTGGGACGGCGTGCGGGCCGAGCTGGCCGGCGGCGCCATCGCGCCGGAGGCGGCGATGGCGGCCACGGACCTGATCGCCGCGGTGCGCGATATCCCGGCCGGCAAGATCGCCGATGGCGTCGCCGACGCCGTCCCCGGCCTGCCCGACGACGTGGCCGCCGACCTGGCCGCGACCGCCGCGTGCCTGGAGCGCCTGGCCGCGACCAGGCACCTGGCCTGGGAGTTCGACCCGACGCTGGTGCGCGGGATGGGCTACTACACCGGGCAGGTCTTCGAGCTGGTCACCCCGGGCTTTGGCGGCTCGGTCGCCGGCGGCGGCCGGTACGACAAGCTCATCGGCCGGTGGCTGGGCCGTGACGTGGCCGCTTGCGGGTTCTCGATCGGCTTCGAGCGCATCACCGACCTGATCGCCGCCCGCCCGCCCCGCGACGCGGTCGCGGTGCTGGCCGAGCCGGACGTCGCCCCGGCCGACGCCCTCGCCGTCGCTCGCGGCCTGCGCGCCGAAGGCCAGGTGACGGAGGTCATCCGGCGCAGCGGCAAGCTCGCCGCCCAGCTCACCCGGCTGGAGGGCGCGGGCTTCACCGCCTACCTGCACCTGCGGGCCGACGATGCCACGACCGCCCAGCCGCGCGCGCTCCGCCCGCTCGGCCGCTCCTAAAGCCCCTTCTGGGCCGGCTTGCCCAAGCCGGTCAGGAACGGGTTGGCGGCGCGCTCGGCGCCGATCGTGGTGTGCGGGCCGTGGCCCGGCAGGACCACGGTCTCATCGGGCAGCGTCAGGGTCTTCTCGAGGCTGCTCATCATCTTGCGGTGATCTCCGCCGGGCAGGTCAGTGCGGCCGATGGACCCGGCGAACAGCAGGTCACCGGAGAACAGGGCGTCCAGCTCGTCATCGCCTTCCCCGTCCAGCGTGCGGAAAGTCACCGACCCCTCGGTGTGGCCGGGGACGTGCCCGACGCGGAAGTCCAGGCCGGCCAGCGTGATGACGGTGTCATCGCTCAGCTCGAGCACGTCATCGGGCTCACTGAGCGTCACCGCGCCGCCAAACAGCTGCTGCTGCGCCTGCAACGACAGCGCCTTCGCGGGATCGGTGAGCAGCGCCCGGTCATCGGGATGGATATAGGCGGGTATCCCCTTCGCGCCGCAGACCGGGCCAACCGACCAGACATGGTCCAGGTGACCGTGTGTGAGCATTACCGCGATAGGCTTGAGTCGGTAGCGGGCGACAAGCTCCTCGATGCCCCGTTGCGCGTCCTGTCCTGGGTCGATGATCACGCACTCCTCGCCCGGGGATGGCGCAATGAGGTAGCAGTTGGCGGCGAACGCCCCGGCCGGAAACCCAGTGACTAGCACGCAATCAGGCTACCGATAGGGCTTGCTGCGCAGCGAACCGGTAACGACAGTACCGATTCGCGCTGCGGGCAGGTACGATTCGCGAACGATCAGGCACATTTTGAGCAACGCGAACGTATCGCCTGGAATCGGTATACGAGGAGGTCAGGACCCATGCCGGGGAGCAAGGAGCGGCAGCGCAGGCGCGCTCGCGAGCACTATGAGCGCCAGCGGGCCAAGCGGATGGCGCGCCAGCGTCAGGTCCGCAAGTGGACCTTGACCGGTGTGGCTGTCGCTATGGTGGCGGCCCTGGGCGTGGGCCTTTCACTAACTTTCATAAGTGGCGGCACCCCGAAGGCGGCGGCCAAGCCGAAGGCCTCGGCAACCGCTACCCCGTCCCCCTCGGCCTCCGCGACCACCTCGGCCGCCGCGATAAGCGAGCCCGCTCATCACTGTACGTATACGTCCAGCGCGGCGGGGGGCAGCACGCCGAGCATGCCGACGGCGACCCCGGACTATAAGGCGACGTACACCGCGACGATCAACACCAACCGCGGGCCGATCTCTATCAAGCTGGCGAACTCGACGGCGACCTGCGCGGTCAACTCGTTCGTCCATCTCGCGCAGACCAACTTCTGGAACGGTACGCAATGCCACCGGGTGTCCGACGACGGCGGGCTGTTCATGCTGCAGTGCGGCGACCCCACCGCCAAGGCGAGCAAGGTCCTGGGCTGCACGGGATCCAACCAGGCGGGCAGCGGCGGGCCGTCCTACACCTTCGGCGACGAGGCCCTGAAGGGGGCCACCTACCCCGCCGGCACCCTGGCCATGGCCAACAGTGGGCCGAACACTAACGGAAGCCAGTTCTTCCTGGTCTTCAAGAACACGGACCTGCCGGCCAGCTACACACCGTTCGGAACCATTACCTCTGGGCTGGATATCCTCCAGAATGTAGGAAAAGCCGGGACTACCTGCACGTACCAGGGAGCTGGCGGCGGAGTCCCCAAGGAGAAGGTCGTCATCAACAGCGTCTCGATAAAGAAGACCTGAGCAGCACCACACGCCCCGCACCGGGGCAGCACATGAACCAGGAGGTTCGCTCGTGACCACCGCCAACGATCCATGGGGTCGGGTAGACGCCGACGGGACGGTCTACGTGCGTACCGCCGATGGCGAGCGAGTGATCGGCTCGTGGCAGGCGGGGAGCCCGGAGGAGGCGCTGGAGTTCTTCCGGCGCAAGTTCCAGGCGCTGGAGACGGAGGTCGCGCTCATCGAGCAGCGCATCGCGGCGACGGACGTCTCCCCCGCCCAGGCCCAGTCGACCGTGCAGCGGCTGCTCGCGTCGGTCACCGACGCCAACGCGCTGGGTGACCTGGCCGGGCTGAAGACCCGGCTGGAGGGACTGACCTCGGCGGTCGACCACCGCCGCGAGGAGGTCAAGGCGGCCCGTGAGCACGCCCGCGCCGAGGCCAAGGGCGTCAAGGAGCGGATCGTCGAGGAGGCCGAGCACATCGCGGCCACCGCGACCCACTGGAAGGCCAGCGGCGAGCGGATGGCCGAGTTGCTGGAGGAGTGGAAGGGCGCCCCGCACGCCGACCGGGCCGTCGAGGCGGTCTTGTGGAAGCGGCTGTCGGCCGCCCGCAACTCCTTCACCAAGCGGCGCAAGGCCTACTTCGCGACGCTGGAGACCGAGCGCGAGTCCGTCCGCGCCCGCAAGGAAAAGCTCGTCCAGGAGGCCGAGGCGCTCGCCGACTCGACCGAGTGGGGCCCAACGACCAGCGCCTACCGTGAGCTGATGCGCGCCTGGAAGGAAGCCGGGCGGGCCGGGCGGGACGCCGAGGCCGAGTTGTGGAAGCGGTTCCGGGACGCCCAGGACAAGTTCTTCGCCGCCCGCACCGACGTGTTCGCCGCCAAGGAGTCCGAGCTTCGCCAGCACGCCGCCGCCAAGGAGGAACTGCTGGCCGAGGCGCAGGCGCTGCTGCCGGTCACCGACCTGAAGGCCGCCCGGTCCGCGCTGCGGGGCATCCAGGAGCGCTGGGAGTCCGCCGGCCCGGTGCCGCGCGAGTCCCGCGAGCAGCTGGAATCAGGGTTGCGCAAGGTCGAGGAGGCCGTCCGCCGCGCCGAGGACACCCAGTGGCGCAAGTCCAACCCCGAGGCCCTCGCCCGCGCCCAGGGCACCGTCGACCAGTTGCGATCAGCCATCGCGTCGCTGGAATCACAGCTGGCCCAGGCCACCGAGCGCGGCGACCAGACCGGCATCCGCAAGGCCGAAGAAGCCCTGGACGCCCGCCGTTCCTGGCTAGCCGAAGCCGAACGCACCCTCGCCGAGTTCACCAGCTGACCGCGCCTTCCCCCGAATACCGCTGAAACTTACACCGGTTACCGCGTAACGGCGAGTTGGCCGCAGCCGGATGTACGGACGGATGCCGCAGCACTCGGGGCTGGTGTGTATCCCCGGATAAGTTAGTCATGCGGTAGACGTCGTAGACGCCGTCTACGCCGCGCACCGCGCGCAGCACGTCCCCGAGGTGGGCCGGGTCGCCCATCTCGAACGTGAACCGGCTGATCGCCACCCGGTCGCGGGTGGTGGTCACCGACGCCGCCAGGATGTTGACGTGCTGGTCGGACAGGACCCGGGTGACGTCGGCGAGCAGCTTGGTCCGATCCAGCGCCTCGACCTGGATGGCGACCAGGAATACCGCGCCGTCGCTGGGCGCCCAGTGGACGTCGACCATCCGCTCGCGCTGGGTCCCGGTCAGGTGCTGCATGTTCACGCAGTCGACCCGGTGCACGGACACGCCGTGGCCGTGGGTGACGAACCCGGCGATCTCGTCGCCGGGCACGGGGGTGCAGCACTTGGACAGCCGTACCCACACGTCCGGGGCGCCCGCGACCTCGACCCCGGCGTCCGACGGCGCGTACGGCCGGGCCGCGCGGGCCGGCAGCGTCGTCTCGGCCAGGTCCTCCTCCGCCCCGTCGTCCCCGCCGACCAGGGCGACCAGCTTGGTGACCACCGACAGGGCGCTGATCCGGCCCTCGCCGACCGCCGCGTACAGCGCTGTCAAGTCGGGGTAGCGCAGTTCCCTGGCGATCTCGCGCAGGGTGTCGGCGCTGGTCAGCCGCTGCAACGGCAGGCCCTGCTTGCGCATCACCTTGGCGATCTGGTCCTTGCCGGCCTCAACGGCCGCTTCCCGGCGCTCCTTGGTGAACCACTGGCGGATCTTGTTCCGCGCCCGGGCGCTCTTGACGAACGTCAGCCAGTCCCGGCTCGGCCCGGCCTCTTGCGCCTTGGAGGTGAAGATCTCGACGGTGTCGCCGTTGTCCAGCGTGGACTCCAGCGCGACCAGCCGGCCGTTGACCCGCGCGCCGATGGTGCGGTGGCCGACCTCGGTGTGGATCGCGTAGGCGAAGTCGACCGGGGTGGAGTCGTGCGGCAGCTGGACGACCTCACCGCGCGGGGTGAACACGTAAACCTCGTTGCCGGCCAGGTCGAAGCGCAGCGAGTCAAGGAACTCAGCCGGGTCGGCGGTCTCCCGCTGCCAGTCGACGAGCTGGCGCAGCCAGGCCATCTCGGTGGTCTCGTCCCACCCGCGGGCCTTGCCGCTCCGTCCGCCGGCGCCCTTGGCGGTGGTCCCGGGCGCGCTCGCCGCCCCCGCGGCGGCGTTCATCTCATCCTTGTACTTCCAGTGCGCGGCGACGCCGTACTCGGCCCGCTTGTGCATCTGCCAGGTACGGATCTGCAGCTCAACCGGCTTGCCGCCGGGGCCGATGACCGTCGTGTGCAGCGACTGGTACATGTTGAACTTCGGCATCGCGATGTAGTCCTTGAACCGGCCGGGGACCGGGTTCCATCGCGCGTGGATCGTGCCGAGCGCCGCGTAGCAGTCGCGTACCGAGTCGACCAGGACCCTGATCCCGACCAGGTCGTAGATCTCGTCGAAGCCCACGTTGCGGGCGATCATCTTCTGGTAGATCGAGTAGTAGTGCTTGGGGCGGCCGGTCACGGTGCCCTTGATCCGTGCCTCGTGCAGGTCAGCGGACAGGTCGGCGATCACTTCCTGGAGGAACTGGTCGCGGCGCGGAGCCCGCTGGGACACCAGCCGCGCGATCTCGTCGTACCTCTTCGGGTACATCATCGTGAAAGCGAGGTCCTCAAGCTCCCACTTCACGGTGTTCATGCCGAGCCGGTGCGCGAGCGGGGCGAAGATCTCCAGCGTCTCGCGGGCCTTGCGCTCCTGCTTGTCCCGGGGCAGGTAGCGCAGCGTGCGCATGTTGTGCAGCCGGTCGGCGAGCTTGATGACCAGGACGCGGATGTCACGGGACATCGCGACGACCATCTTGCGGACCGTCTCCGCCTCGGCGGATTCGCCGTACTTGACCTTGTCCAGCTTGGTGACGCCGTCCACCAGCGCCGCGATGTCCTCGCCGAACTCCCCGCGCAGCTCCACCAGCGTGTAGGGGGTGTCCTCGACCGTGTCGTGCAGCAACGCCGCGCAGATGGTCTCGGTGTTCATGCCCAGCTCGGCCAAGATGGTGGCCACGGCGAGCGGGTGGGTGATGTACGGGTCGCCGCTCTTGCGCTTCTGCTCGCGATGCCAGTAGGCAGCGACCTCGTAGGCGCGCTCCACTGTGCGGATGTCCGCCTTCGGGTGGGTGGCGCGGATCGTCTTCATGAGCGGTTCTAGGACTGGGTTCACTCCGGACCCCCGCTGGGCTCCCAGCCTCGCGAGGCGGCGGCGCACGCCGACGCCGGTCGGGGCTGTCTGAGGTGCCGGCGCGTTCTCGCCGCGTTCCTGGCGCTCGGCGCGCGATGAGCGCTCGGCGCGCTGGGGGCCTTGCGGCCGTTCCGGGCGCGCCTGCCGCTGCGGGTGGGCGGGCGCGGCGACATCAGGCCCTGTCGCCGCCGCCTCGTTCGCCTGGTTCGATTGGTCGCGGGTCTCCTCGCTGAGAGGTTCCGTCCCCTCAGGAGACCCTGTCCCCTTAAGAGCCTGGACCCCCTCCAGAGGCTGTGTCCCCTTCAGGGGCTGTGCTCCCTCAAGAGACTCTGCCGCATCCCCGATCCGGGCAGCGTCGGCGCTGGCCGTGGCGGTTGTAAGTACATCACCGGCCACTCGCGCTCCTCGCATCTGCCGAACCACCATTCTACTTGCCCGTTTTAACCCGGGAGTAGCAACCCAAAATTCCCGCACGTGCATTTGCTCGTGCGGGAATCCGGTGTGGGCGCTCAGACGACGAGGAGGGAGCGCGACTCCAGTTCAGGCAGCTTGTCGCGGCCGTTCAGGAAGGACAGCTCCATCAAGAACGCCAGCCCGGCCACCTTCGCGCCGCCCTGCTGGACGAGGCTGGCGGTCGCGGCGGCGGTGCCGCCGGTGGCCAGCACGTCATCCACGATCAGGACGCGCTCGCCGGGCGTGAACGCGTCCTGGTGGACCTCGATGACGGCGCTGCCGTACTCCAGGTCATACTCCTCGGCGTAGGTCGCCGACGGCAGCTTGCCCTGCTTGCGGACCGGGACGAACCCGGCGCCGAGGCGGCAGGCGACCGGGGCGGCCAGGATGAACCCGCGCGCCTCGATGCCGACTACCTTGTCCACCGGGCCGAACAAGTCCGCCAGGCCGTCCACGACGGCGCGCAGCGCCGTCCCGTCGGCCAGCAGCGGCGTGATGTCCTTGAACACGATGCCCGGCTTGGGGTAGTCCGGCACGTCACGGATGCGGGCGAGGATAAGCCTGGTGAGGTCCGCGTCAGCCCCGCTCGCAGCGGCGGCCGGGGTGGTCATCGGGCGCTTACCGCCGCTTCTTCCGCTGGGATCCCGAGCCCGGCCGGGGCTGTTGCCGGACGGTCGTCCGCCGGGTGGCCGTGGCCTGGGTGGCCGGCGAGGCCGCGCTCAGGTCGGTCGTGTCCGCCGCGTCCTCGCCATCGTCGGCTAGGTCATCAGCGGTACGGTCATCGCCGGTGCGGTCATCGGTGGTCTCCCGGACCACGCCGCTCGCGGTGGGCACCGCGCCCGCGGGCGCGGTGACGGCGGTCACCGTCGTCCCGGCCGGCGGCGAGGCACTCGCTCCCGCCGGCGCCCCGGCTGACGTTCCCGCCTTGGCGCCGGCCGCCGCGCTCGCGGCGGCCCCGCTCATGGTGGCCGCGGCCTTGGCGGCCGCGCGGCCGCCGGCCTGCTTGCGGTTGATCTTCTCGCGCAGCTTGCGGTAGGCCGGCTCGCGCTCCTTCAGGTCGGCCAGGACCGGGGTGGCGATGCACAGCGAGGAGTAAGTGCCAACGAGCATGCCGACGAACAGCACTAGCGACAGGTCGTTCAGCGTGCCCGCGCCGAGCAGCGCCCCGCCGATGAACAGGATCGACGCGACCGGGATGAGCGCGGTCAGCGAAGTGTTGATCGACCGGATCAGCGTCTGGTTCAGCGCCAGGTTGGCCGCCTGGGTATAGGTCGATCTCTCGCTGGTGAGCAGGCCGGCGGTATTCTCCCGGACCTTGTCGAAGACCACCACCGTGTCGTAGAGCGAATAGCCGAGGATGGTCAGCAACCCGATGATGGTCGTCGGGCTCACCTGGAAGCCGATCAGCGCGTAAACGCCCACGGTGATCAAGATGTCGTGCATCAAGGCGGTGAAGGCGCCGATGGCCATCTTCCACTCGAACGCGATCGCCAGGTAGATCACGATCACGACGAGGAAGATGATGAGCGCGGTGATCGCCTTGGAGGTGATCTGGCTGCCCCAGCTAGGCCCGGTGAACGAAAAGCCCATGTCGCGTGGCGCGACGTTGAACGCCTTCTCCAGCGCTGCCTGGACGTGCTCGGAGGCCGCCGACGTCAGCTGGGCCGTGGTTACCTGCCACTGGTGCAGCCCGGACACGTACTGCGCGCTGGAGTCGCCGCCACCCGCGCTGGTGACCACGCGGGTGATGTCGCCCTGAGACACCGAAGCAGCGGCCGGGAACTTGAAGACCGCCCCGCCCTTGAACTCGACGCTGAAGTTCAGTCCCCGTACCAGCAGGGCGGCCACGCTGACGAGCAGGATGATGCCGGAGATCGCGTACCACATCTTCTGGCGGCCGACGATGTTGACCGACACCTCGCCCCGGTAGAGCCGCCCGGGGATGTCACGCACCCGCGACATCATGCCTCCTTCGGGTTCGAGGCGTTCGCCGGGGCGCTGGCCCTGGCGGCCGACGCCGACCGCTGAGTGCGGACCGTCCGCCGGGTCGAGGATCGCCACAACGTCTTGGCGCCCAGCCGCTCCGGATCCAGCCCCGACCACTTATGGCCGCCGCCGAAGAACTTGGTCCCGGCCAGCAGCGTCACCATCGGCTTGGTGAACAAGAAGACCACGAGCACGTCAATGAGGGTGGTCAGGCCCAGGGTGTAGGCGAAGCCCTGCACGTCGCTGACGGCGAACTTGTACAGCAGCACGGCCGCCAGGAACGAGACGGTGTCGGAGACCAAGATCGTGCGGCGGGCGCGCTTCCAGCCGCTTTCCACCGCCGGGCGCAGCGTCTTGCCGTCGCGCACCTCATCGCGCAATCGCTCGAAGAACACGATGAACGAGTCGGCGGTGATGCCGATCGCGACGATCAGGCCCGCGATGCCGGCCAGCTCCATCGTGTAGCTCTGGTACCGGCTCAGCAAGACCACCGCGAGGTAGGACAGCAGCGCGGCGATCAGCAGGCTGCACACCGCCACGATGCCCAGGCCCCGGTAGTAGAAGAACAGGTAGATCACGATCAGGATGAGGCCGATGATCCCGGCGATCAGCCCGGCGTGCAGCGAGTCGCGCCCGGTCGTCGCGGAGATCGAGCTCACCGACTGCTGGTGGAACGACACCGGCAGCGCGCCGAACTTCAGGACGTTCGAAAGCTGAGTCGCCTGGTCCTGGGTGAACCCGGTGGCGCCGCCGTTGATCTGCACCTGCCCGGCGGTGATCGGCTGCTGGGTCTGCGGGGCGGACTGCACGTTGCCGTCGAGGACGACCGCGGTGGAGTCGAGCACCGCGTCATCCTGGTTGCCGGTCTGCGCACCGCTGAAGTAGCTGTTGTACTGGTCCGTGGTCAGCTTTCCGAACGCGCCCGCGGCCCCGGGGTTCAGCGTCAGGTTCACCACCCACTCGGTGGAGTTCTGCTGGATGCCGGTGTTGACGTTCGTAATCTGCTCGCCCTTGAAGACGGGCCTGTCCAGCACGTACTTGGTGCCGCTGGCGTCACAGGAGACGATCTGGGTGTCCTGGTCGAACTGAGCCCCGGCGTCGGTGTAGCCGACCGTCTGCTTCCACGAGTCATCGACGGTGGTGCCGTTCTTGCTCGGCGTGCACTTCAGCTTGTTGAACAGCTTCATCGTGGCCGCGTTGACCTTGGCGGAGTTGCCGTAGGTGACGGTCGCCGCCGGGGCCGACGCGGTGGCGGTCGGCGTTGGCGTGGCGCTCGCGCTGGTCGTGGGCGTGGCAGTGCTCGTCGGCGTCGCGGTGCTCTTGGGCGTGGTGCCGCTCGGGGTTGCCGTCGGCGAGGCCGCCGCGGCGTTGTGCACGATGTACGCCGCCGTCTTCGCCTTGGCGGTCCCCGATCCGGCTGCCTTCGCGGACGGGGATGTCGTCGGCGTCGCGGACGGGGATGTCGTTGGCGTCGCTGACGGGGACGTCGACGCGCCCGGCGAGGCGGAGGAACTAGGCGACGTCGTCGGCTTCGGGGCAACCGCCGCGCTCTGGTAGGGCTCTTCGAGCAGCACCGCCCGGAACCGCAGCTGGGCGGTGGTGCTGACCAGGCCGATCACTTCCTGCGATCCCTTGCCGGGTACCGAGACGTTGATCAGGTCGCTGCCAACCTGCTGCACCTTGGCACCGGAGTTGCCCGTGCCGTTCACCCGGGACTCCAGCACGGTGATGGCCTGCTGCATCGCCCCCGCAGTCGGCGGCTTGCCGTCCTTCTGGGTCGCCGCCTGGAGCACCACCTGGGTGCCGCTGGACAGGTCGAGGCCCAGCCCGACCTTGAACTGCTGGTGCCAGTTGGCCGGGGCGAACGTCTCCTTGCCCAGGATGGAGAACAGCATCACCAAGATGATGACGGCCAAGCCGGCCAGCGCCCGCAACGGACGGGGGGCGCTTCTGCTAGGGGGTGCCACTTGTCAGCCTGCCTCTGAGCTTGCGTCGGTGCCTGCGGTGAGCGAGCGCCGGGACTAGTCCTTCTTGCTGCCGGTGGCCTTCTCGTACGCCGCGTCGACGGAGTGAGAGTCGGCGTCGCCGTCCTGAGCGTCAGCCTTGGCGGTCCCGGCGGCGGGGGTGTCGGCGACGGTCTCGTCCGCCACCGTGTCGTCCTCGGCCTCTTCCTCGGTCGCCGGCTCCTCGTAGGTCTCCTCGGGCGCCTCGCCCGGGCTGACCACGTCCATGATCGCGCGCTTCATGTAGCGCACCTCGACACCCGGGGCCACCTCGAGGACCACGTCGTCGCCGTCCACGTCAACAACCGTCGCGTACATGCCCGCCGTCGTCCGCACCCGGGCACCCGGGGCAACGGTGTTCTGCTGCTGCGCGGCCTGCTGGCGGCGGCGCTGCTGGGGCCGGATCATCAGGAAGTAGAACCCGACGAAGACCACCAGGATCACGAGGATGAAGGTGTAATTGGAGCCGCCCGACTTGCTAGCCGCGGCCGCGGCGGCGATGTTCGTAATCCCCATGGCGGGGCATCCTTCCAGTTGACTTTCCGGTGGCTGGCTGGCCCCGCCGTGATTCCGACGGTCACTGCCAGCCTTGCGCAGTGTAGCGGCGCTCAGTAGAACGCACATATACCCTACGAGGTTTCAGCCCCTGATCGTGACCCGGCCTCCATGGGGTGATAATCCAACCCCGCCGGGCCGCTATTGCCAGGGCCTCCCGCCGCACGTCAGGCGGTGCTCACGGACGCTCGACGCGCCCCCTGAGCCTCTGCTTGAACGCGGACGATCACGGCCATCATTCCCACACTTATGCAACATTCAGCTAACGCCCAGCTGGCAGGCGCGATCTAAGAGCATTTCCATACTCAACGCGCCCCGGGCGGCTGGGCCATTCAGTCGAACAGCGTGGGCGCGTCGGTCGCGGGCGGCGGGGTGAGCCCGAGGTGCTCCCAGCCCGCGCGGGTTGCCACCCGGCCGCGGGGGGTCCTGGCCAGCAGGCCGAGGCGGACCAGGAACGGCTCGGCGACCACCTCAACCGTCTCGGCCTCCTCACCCGCCGCGATCGCGAGGGTGGACAGCCCGACCGGCCCGCCGCCGAACCGGCGCACCAGGGCGCTGAGCACCGCCAGGTCCAGCCGGTCGAGGCCGAGCTCGTCGACCTCGTAGAGCTCCAGCGCCGTCCGGGTGACCTCGCGGGTCACCACGCCGTCGGTCTTGACCTCGGCGAAGTCGCGCACCCGGCGCAGCAGCCGGTTGGCGATCCGGGGCGTGCCGCGCGAGCGCAGCCCCAGTTCCTCGACGCCGCCGTCGTCGATGTGCACGCCGAGCAGCCCGGCCGACCGCCGGACGATCACGCCCAGTTCCTCCGGGGTGTAAAAGTCCAGGTGCGCGGTGAACCCGAACCGGTCGCGCAGCGGCGCGGGCAGCAGTCCCGCCCGCGTGGTCGCGCCGACCAGCGTGAACGGGGCGATGTCGAGCGGGATCGCGGTCGCCCCAGGCCCCTTGCCGACCACGATGTCGACCCGGAAGTCCTCCATCGCCAGGTACAGCATCTCCTCGGCGGGCCGGGCCAGCCGGTGGATCTCGTCGATGAAGACGACCTCGCCCTCCTGCAGCGTGGACAGCACGGCCGCCAGGTCACCGGAGCGCTCGATCGCCGGCCCGGAGGTGATCCGCAGCGGGGCGCCGAGCTCGGCAGCGATGATCATCGCGATCGTCGTCTTGCCGAGGCCCGGCGGCCCCGACATCAGCACGTGATCCGGTGGCCTGCCCCGCCGCAGCGCGCCGCGCAGCAGCAGCGAGAGCTGCTCGCGGACGCGGGCCTGTCCGACGAAGTCATCGAGCCGCTTGGGCCGCAGCGCGCCCTCGATGGCCCGCTCGTCCCCGTCCGCGACCGGGGAAACGATGTCCTGGGCCTCGAGCTCGCCGTCCCGCCGCCGGGCGAGCTCCGCCTCCTCCGCCCGGGCCAGTGCCTCATCGCCCATGGGGCTGCCCCTTACGCCCGATTTCCCGCTCGCTCCGGGGCGCTCCAGGAGCGGCGCCTTCCCTCACTGCGCTCCCTCGCCCCTCGGTCGCCCCGCTCAGTCCAGGCACCACCGCGCCCCTGCACTCGCTCATGCCTTGCTCAGCTTGCGCAAGGCGGCCCGCAAGGCGGTGGCCACGTCGGGCGCGGCGCCGCCGGCCTGCTCGTATTCGGCCTCGACGGCGGCGATGGCGGCGTCCGCGTCGCGCGCGGACCAGCCGAGGTTCATCAGGCCCGAGGCGACCTGGTCCCGCCAGGACGCGGCGGCCCTGGCCGCCGGCGCCGGGCCGTGCGCGCCGGTGAGGTCGCCGGGGGCGCCCAGGCGGTCCTTCATCTCCAAGATGATGCGCTGCGCGCCCTTGTTGCCGATGCCGGGCACCATGGTCAGCGCCTTCAGGTCCTCGTTGGCGACGGCCTTGCGCAGGGCGTCCGGGGAGTGCACCGCGAGCATGGCCAGGGCGATCCGGGGCCCGATGCCGCTGGCGGTCTGCAGCAGCTCGAAGACGTTTCGCTCATCGTCGCTGCCGAAGCCGAACAGCGTCAGCGAGTCCTCCCGGACCACCAGCGACGTCGCCACCCGGGCGGGCTCGCCAGGCTTCAGCGTCGCCAGCGTGTCCGGGGTGCACTGCACCCGCAGCCCCACGCCGCCGACGTCGATCACCGCGCCGTCCGGGCTGACCCCGGCGACGGTCCCGTGCAGGTGCGCGATCATGCTCTACCTCCCGCGCGGCTTCCCACCTAGCCGCCTTCGCTCATCTCCTGGCCTGCTGATTCTCCAGGCCCGCCCGGCTCAGCGCGGCCCGCCGCAAGATCGCGCTGTCGCGCCACAGGTGGCAGATCGCCAGCGCGAGGGCGTCGGCCGCGTCGGCCGGGCTGGGCCGCTCGTCCAGTCGCAGCAGCCGGCTCACCATTGTCGTCACCTGGTCCTTGTCCGCGCGGCCGTTTCCGGTTACCGCGGCCTTGACCTCACTCGGCGTGTGCAGCGCCACCGGCAGGCCGCGCCGCGCCGCGCAGACGATCGCGACCGCGCCCGCCTGCGCCGTCCCCATGACGGTGCGCACGTTGTGCTGGCTGAAGACCCGCTCCACGGCCACCGTGTCCGGCTGGTGCTTATCGAGCCACCGTTCGATCTCCATCTCGATCGCCAGCAGCCGGGCCGCGATGTCCTCCCCGGCCCCGGTGCGGACCACGCCGACCGCCACGAGCTTGGGCGGCCGCCCGGGCACGCCCTCCACCACGCCCAGCCCGCACCGCGTCAGCCCAGGGTCAACGCCGAGCACCCGGGCGGGCCGCACCTGCCCGTAGCCCGTCATCCCGCGTCACCATCCGATCACCGTACGCCCGACAAGGACGCCCGACCACGTTGCGGCGAACATCTGTTCGCCCTGACCATACCGCCCCGGGCGCCTCCACGTCCCGCAGCCCTGCCCCGCGTGTCGCGCCCGGCGCCTCCGCGCCTCTTGCTGTTACCTCGCCACCGCCTGCCGCGCTCAGCGCCCCGGCGCCCCGGCGCCCCGTTGCTGTTATCAGAAGTCGTCGAGCATGAATGCCAGCCCGGAGAACGCGGCCGACAGCGCGGCGTCGCCTGCGGGGCTGCCGCCGGCCGCCAAGCCGGCCAGGCGCAGCGTTGATACGGGCGTTCCCCCGTACAAGGCGGCGAGGCCGCGCGCGCCCAGCGTCAGCGTCCCGGCGCCACCAGACGCGGTACTGCTAGACGCGGTACTGCTAGACGCGCTGGCGGCGCGCTCTAGGCTGCCCTGGCCGCCATCGACTACCAGGTTCCAGAGGCCGGAGTTCCGCGGCAGGCAATCGTCGACGATAGTCAGCCGGATCGTGAGGCTGACCCCGTCCGGGAAGCCCCGCCCCTCGATCGCCGTCTTGGCGTCCACCACGCGCAGCATCCACTTCGACAACTTGACCAGCCTGGCGTCGCGCTCGCGCAGCAACAGCCAGACCGGGTTATCCGGGGAGGTGCGGACCTCGACGGTATTGGCGGTGGAGGAGTGCGCCGCCAGCAGCGACCACAGCGCGCGGGTGCCCTCCGGGGAGGCGGCCGCCAGCCAGCCGGCGAAAAGCCCGGTGTTGCCGCGCTGCCACTCGTAGGCCAGGAAAGCGTCATCGCCGATGTACCGGTACTCCTCGCGGTGGGCGAGCCATTCCTCGACCGAGGCGAGGTCGCGGGTGACCGGCCCGCAGTCGCGCGCGGCCTGGTGGGCGCGGCCGAGCACCGAGATGACGCTGGCCGCGTCGGCCGCGGTGACCTTGCGGAGGACCGGGAGGTCGCGGCCAGGGACGGCGAGGGCCGCGTCGGGCGGGAGGAGGTCGCGCAGGGAGCGGGTCGGGATGGTCGCCTGGTACCGGCCCCCGGCCAGTTCCCACCCGAGCGACCGGTAAATGGGCATGGTCGCCGGGTACAGCGCCGACAGCGGGTAGCCGCGCTCGGCGATCTCGCGCAGGAGCTCGGTCATGAGCCGGCGGCCGATGCCCTGGCCGCGTGCCTCGGGGGCCATCTTGACGCTGGCGACCCCCGCCATGGGAAGATCGCGCCCGGCCCACCACTGGCGCATGTCGAAGAAGGCCGCTCCGCCGACCTGGCGGGAGCCGTCGAACACGGCGAGGTACCGCCCGGCGGCGACGGTGCGCGCGTTCCTGCGCAGCCAGCCGTCCCGCATGGCCGGGGGCATCGCTCCGAAGGCGCGCTCCCCGAGGTCTCGCTGCGCGTCCAGGTCATCGTCGGCCGTCAGTGGCCGGATCTCCAGTTTCGTCACGTTCCCTCACCCTAGGGCCAGGCCGGGCCCGCGCCGCCGCGCCCGCGGCTATGAAGCCGCGGTGTCCCCGAGGGCGGGGTTGCCGAGGGCGGGGTTGCCGAGGGCAGGTCCGTCGAACAGGCGCAGGGCGTGGGCCTTGGCGGCGGCTTCGGTGCGGCTGGCGATGCCAAGCTTGCCCAAGATGTTGGACACGTGCACGCTGGCGGTCTTGCGGGTGATGAACAGCGCGTCGGCGATTTCCTGGTTGGACTGCCCGGCCGCGACCAGGCGGAGTACCTCAAACTCGCGGGCGGTCAGGCCCAGTCCGCCCCGCACGCTGGCGGCCGGCCCCCCGGCGCTGGGCACGCCGTCGCCGGGCAGCGTGATCCCGGCCCGGCGGGCGAGGATGGCGATCTCGTCGGTCAGCGGGTGCGCGGCCAGCCCGGCGGCGAGCGGCGCGGCCCGCCGCAGCCGGCCCGCGGCGTCCTCCCGCGCCTCGCGTCCGGCGCCGGCCTCAAGTGCCGTCTTGGCCGCGTCAACCAGCGCGGTCGCGGTCTCATAGGGCTGGCTCACCGCCTCCCAGGCGGCCGCGGCGGCGTCCCACGCCGCGAGCCGGCCGGCGGGGGCCAGCGCCGCGGGCGAAGCGATGGCGGCGAACGTCAGCCGCCACGCGTGCTGGACGGGGCCGAACGCTTCCGTCTTCTCCGCCGCCGCCCGCAGCCGCTCCATCAAGGCGGCCGCGTCCGCGGCTCCGGGGGCGGGCGCGGGCGCGGCGGCGCGGGCCGCGCGGGCCGCGATGACCAGCAGCGGCCAGGTATACCGAGGGCTGCTCACCGACAGGTCGAAGGTGTCCAGGGCGTCGGCCGCGGCGGCGACGGCGGCGGCCGGGTCGCCCGATGCCAGGTGCAGCGCGACATCCAGCCATCCCAGGACCAGGTGATACTGGTCCTCGTAGCGGGCGGTGGCGAGCACCGCCCGGGCCGCCGCGTCGTGCCGGGCGGCTGCCTCGGTGTCGCCGCGGGCCGCCGCGATCAGGCCGCTGGAGATCCACAGCCCCGCCGCCGTCATCGGCGGTGGCATGAGGTCCAGGGCCTCGTCGGCCACCCGCAGGGCTTCGTCCCAGGCGCCGGAGGCCAGCAGGGGCTCAATGACGTTGATGGCCAGGAACGCGCCGGAGGTCCGCGTCAGCCCGTACTGCCTGGAGTCCGCGATCCCCTGGCGGGCGACGTCGGCGGCGCGCTCATACTCACCGGCCCCGCACAGCAGGTGCGATTCCAAGACGGTCGCCCTGCACGCCGGCTGGTAGGCGCCCGCGCGCAGCGCGAGCTCGTGAGCTTGCGCGATCATGGCGAGCGTCTCGCTGTCGGAGTTGGCCAGCGATCCCGGATCTGCCTCGGCCAGCGCGATGGTCAGCAGTGCGTGGGACTGGGCGGCGAGGTCGCCCGTCGCGCGGGAGATCCGCAGGGCCTCCTCCGCCCACAGCCGGTACTTCTGGCTGTAGCGCATCTCGCCCCAGTGGGTCGCGGCGAGCAGCACTTGCGCCCGGGCCTGGGGCGCGATGTTCGCCGGGACCAGCCGCAGCGCCCGTTCAAGGTCTTCATCCGACAACGGCAAGCCGAGGTGCTTGCGGAATGAGTAACGCCGCTGCAGCAGCAGCGCCACGCGGACCGGCTCGGCGCTCTCGTCGAGTTCCGCGATCGCCGCCGTCGCGAACGCCATGCCACGCTGATCCTCGCCGGCGTCGACCGCGGCGGCCACCGCCTCCTCGTAGACCCGGGCGTGGTCGGCGCCGATGTGGATCGCGGCATCGGGAACCTGGTCCCACAGTTCCAGCACGCGAGCCAGCAGCATGAGCCGCTCGGCATGCGCGACAGACCGTCCGGCTTGCAAGGATGCCTGCCACGCGCTGATCAGTGCCCACGTCGTGTCGTGCGCGGAATACCAGTGGTGGGCCTTCTCGATCTCGGCCCGGCCGTCGGCGACGAGCGCGGGAAAGGCGTCGATGGCGCCGGCGAAGCGGGCGTGCACCTGGCTGTGCTCGCCGGGCAGCAGGTCCTCGTGCACCGCCTCGCGGATCAGCGCGTGCCGGAACGCGTAGCCGTCGTCGCTGGTGACCAGCACGTTGCCGGTGACGGCGGGGCGGAGCACCCGGGTCAGCTCGTCCTCGCCGCGGCCGGTGACCTTCGCCAGCAGCGCGTGGCTGCTGGCGCCGCTGCCCGCGCTGGCCACCCGCAGCGCCTCCTGAGTTTCCTCGGGAAGGCGGCGGACGGCCTGCAGTAGCAGGTCGGCGAGGGTATCGGGGATGTGGGCGGCCCGGCCGCCGTCGTGACGCAGCAGTTCCTCGGTGAACAGCGGGTTGCCCTCGGCCCGCCGGTAGAGCGCGTCGGTCAGGTCCCGGTCTGGTTCCCCGCCGTGGATCGCGGCGGCGAGCTCGGCGGCCTCGCGGCGCGTCAGCCTCGGCAGGTCGATCCGCTCGACCCAGTCGACCCGCGACAATTCCGCCAGCAACGGCCGCAGCGGGTGGGTGCGGTGCAGTTCATCGGACCGGAAGGTAGCGATGATCAGCGTGTTGCCCAGTGCCCGCTGGTACCCGATCAAGAACGCGAGCAGGTCCCGGCTGGAGCGGTCCGCCCAGTGAATGTCCTCGATGACGACGATGAGCGGCGCGGTAGCGGCAAGCCGCTCCAAGATGGTGAGGAACTCCTCGAACAGCCGTGCCCGCGCCTCGCCCGGGCCCGCTTCGCCACTGCTTTGATACGCACTGCTCTGGTACGCACTGCTCTGGTACGCACTGCTCTGGTACGCACTGCTCTGGTAAGCACTGCTCTGGTATGCGCCATCGACGACGCCGTCTGCGGCCGCGGGGCCGCGTAGTTCGGGCAGCAGCCGGGCCAGCTCCCGTATTGGCCCGCCGTCGGACACCAGGCGGGTCACCCCGTCTGGCCCGAGTTTCCGCACCAGGCCCCGCAGCATCGCCGTGAACGGGCCGAATGGCAGTCCCTCGGCCCCGAGCTCCAGGCAGCCGCCGCCCACGATCATGGCACCGCGTCGCCGCGCCGCGTCGGTGAACTCGCTGACCAGCCGGGTCTTGCCCACCCCGGCCTCACCGCCGACGAGCACGGCAGACGGGCCGCCTTGTCGCACCGCCGCGAAGGCGGCCTCCAAGGCGGCCATCTGCTCACCGCGCCCGATCAGGACTGGACTCGTCCCGCGCCTGCTCATGTTCTCGTCAAGCATGCCAGAGGGCACTGACATTCCGGGCGGCTCTTGGCCACGCGGGGTGCACGGCAGGTTTGTTGGAGATGATCTTGCCCGGGCCTGCTGCCTTTGGGTCTGAGTCTTGGTGTCTGTCAGATGGCTGCCCGGGGCGGGGCGGGCTGTCCGGGGCCTGGTGTCCAGAGCTCGTCCCACCGGCCGCTGGCGTGCTGGGTGCGCAGCGCGATGATGCTGGCGGCGCCCTGCACGGTCCAGTGCATGCCGGACTGCTTGGCGCGCTGGACGACGATCTGCTTGCAGGCTGCCTCGATGTGGCCTGATCCGGTGAACATGCCGAGGCGGCGGTAGCGGGCGTAGCGCATGCGGTGGATGTTGTGCTCGAAGTAGCCGATCTTGGTGTCCAGCTCGCTGGCCTTGACCCCTTCGAGCGGGTAGGCGCGGGCGGCGCCGATGATGGCCTCGATGTCGCCGGCGTCGAGCTCCTTCAGGCGGCTGGCGAGCCAGCCCGGCGGGTCGGGGGTGATGAAGGCCAGGTGGGCGGCCAGGTCGTGCAGGTGCTCGCGGGCGTGGTAGATGTCGGTGATGTGGGTGGCGTGCGGGTAGAGGTCCCCGGCCATCGTCCAGATCCAGGCGGCACCGTCGCCGAGCGCGACGACCTGCCGGTGGTGGTCGCCGCCGCGGCGCAGGTACTCGGCCTTGACCAGCGGGGCGAGGGCGTCCTTGCCGTCGAAGGTGGCCACGTAGGTGGACGAGCCGGCGTCGGTCACCGGCCGGCCGGCCTCGTCGAGGCGGGAGACGGTGAACAGGCGGGCGAGCTTGACCTCGCGGGTGCGGGCGCTGCCGTCCTCGCCCTTGCCCCGGCGGCCCTCGGTCTCGGTGGCCCGGACCGGGACGCCGGTGCCGTCCACCTCGACGTAGAGCATGTCGGGGACCGGGCCGGCCGGGGGGAGCGGCACGATCCGCCGGCCGCGGATCGCGGCGGACTCGGCCTCGGCTGCCGCGCGGGCGGCCGCGCCGGATGCCTCTGCCGACCGCTCGGTCGTCTTCGCGCTGACGGCGACCCCGGCCAGGTCCTTGACGAGCGCGGCGGCCTTGCCGAAGGGGACCTCCGCGCCGGCCCGGGCGATCATCTCGGCCAGGCCCGGCGACAGCGACGTCCCGGGCACCCCGAGCTGCTCATCGCGCGGGGCGAAGCCGTGCTCGCACTCCCGGCAGTGATACCAGGCCCGGGCCACCCGGACCGGGCCGAGCACCGTGGTGATGACCTTGGGCCGGCACCCGGCGTAGCTGGCCCGGTGGCCGTGCCCGCACTCAGCGTGCGGGCCGGCGTACCCGTCGCCGTCGCCGGCCAGCACCGCCTCCAGCAGCGCCGCGCCGGACGCGGCCAGCGCGGCGCGCATCGCCTGCTCCAGCACGCCCAGCGCCGCGCCGGCGCCAAGCATCGACGCGGCCAGCCCGGCCAGCTTGCCTACCTCGGCGGCGGCGATCTCCTGGAGGTCCGCCGGGAGCCCCCCCTTTGCCCCTCCGCCGGGAGGGGCGCCGTCCCGGTGACCGGCCGGGCCGCGCAGATCGCCTCGCTCACCGCGCTGACCTCCTCCACCAGCGCGGCGAAGCGCTGGTGCTCGGCCACCTCCCGGCGTGCCTTCTCCAGCTCCGGCCCGGGCTTGAAGTGCACGGTGACCGTCTTCCCGCCGATGCGGCGGGTCAGGTTGTACTGCGGGCCGTGACCGCGGTGCCCGGGCTGCGCGCACGCGCAGTTCGGCTTGCCGCACTTGCGCCACACCGCGTTCAGCGCCCCTCGCCGGAAGTCCCCGACCTGCGACATCAGGGCGAGCAGCTCCGCGCGGCGGCGCTCCAGCCACGCCAGGTCACGACCGGACAAGTCAGCCACGCGGCCACCTCCGCATCTGAGTACCAACAACTCTCAGACTACGCCGCTGACCTGCCCAGGCAAAGAACCCTCACAATTCAGTCGTGCACCC
>JAICYD010000113.1 GCA_025934375.1 Streptosporangiaceae bacterium
AGCAGCCAGCCGCCGGGCCGCAGCGCGGCCGCCATCGTGGCCAGCGCCCGGGCCCGGTCGGGCACGTGGACCAGCACGAGCCGGGCGTGCACCAGGTCGAACGTCCCCGGCTCCGGGGGCGGGTCAGCGGCGACGTCGTGCCGGCGCACCCCATACCCCTCGCCTGCCTTCAGCCACGACGGGTCGATGTCCGTGGCCAGCACGTGCCCGGCCGGGCCGACGGCCGCCGCGAGCGCCTGCGGGATACCGGGACCGCCGGCCCCCACTTCCCAGCAGCGCGAGCCAGCCCTGACCCCCAGCCGCTCCAGGTGCCCGCGCGTCACGCCGTCGAACAACTCGGCCAGCCAGGCGAATCGCTCGCCCGCCTCGGCGCGCGCGTTGTCCAGCAGGTACCCGCGGGCGAGAGCGGGCCCTGCGTCGGCGTTGGGCGGGCGGGGCGAGGATGTCATCCCTACATCGTCAGCCTCCCCGGGACGCCAGCGCCACGACGACGGGAGAGGGACATCTCACACAGCCAGCCAGCCCCGCACGTCCTCCAGCGCGGTCCGCCACCGTGACGCGCCGGAAAGGGCACAGGCATCCGGCCCCCCAGTTATCCGCCCTAGGCTGTTGGCACGCCGAATTCGCGCCACCAACGGGGAGGGACATGACCACCGCCGTTCCCATGCGGATCGTCAAGGGGGATGCGACCAGCCCGCAGGCCAAGGGGCCCAAGGTGATCGCGCATGTCTGCAACGACCTGGGCGGCTGGGGCAAGGGATTCGTGCTGGCCATCTCCAAGAGGTGGCCGCAGCCCGAGCGCGACTACCGGGACTGGCACCGGCACCGGGCCGGCAACGACTTCGCCCTGGGCGCGGTGCGGCTGGTCCCCGTCCAGGCCGACATCTAGGTCGCGAACATGATCGGGCAGCACGGGATGCGCGAGGGGAGCAACGGGCCGCCGATTCGCTACCCCGCCGTGGAGCAGTGCCTGCGCATCCTCGGCGACCGGGCGATCGAGCTCGGGGCTTCGGTGCACATGCCCAGGATCGGCTGCGGCCTGGCCGGAGGCCGCTGGGACCGGATCGAGCCGCTCATCGACGCCGCGCTGTGCCAGCGCGGCGTACCCGTCACCGTCTACGACTTCGACACGTAGGCGGTGCACCTGGAAGGGAATCGGGGGTTAATGTGCCTTTGCGGGTTCAGCGCCAGCACGGCAGGCGAATTGGATGCCCATTTCCTTGAGATGTTCGTCCCGGCCGGCCGGGTGGACGCCGGGGGAGTCGTGCACACGGTGATCACGTAGCGGGGGAGGCGCCTGCCTTAGAGAAGGAACTCATGGCCGTAGGCCGGCTCCGCGAAGACGGTGAACCGGCTGTTGGCGTAGCCGAGGGCATCGCCGTCGCGGTGGCCGAAGTCGGCCACCAGGCCGATGAACAGCGTGTGGTCGCCGCCGTCGTACTCCCGCCACGGCTGGCAGGCCAGCCACGCGAGCGAGCCGGCCAGCCGGGGCGCGACGGGGTGGTCAAGCCAGGCGTGCTCCCCGGCCGGGCGGCCCGCGAACGAGCGGGCGATCGCCTCCTGCTCGGCGCCGAGCACGTTGACGCAGAACGCCCGCCCGGGGAGCTCATCGTGCGAGCGCGCGCCGCGCGCGACGCTGACCAGCACCAGGGGCGGGTCAAGGGAGATCGAGGTGAACGAGTTGACGGTGAGGCCGCTGCGACCGCGCGGCCCGTCGAACGTCACGACGGCCACCCCGGTCACGAACCGGCTCAGGCACGAGCGCAGCGCCAGCGCGGAGGCGGTGTCCACGGCATAACCCCGCTTTCTGTCATGTGTTGGGATGAGCCTAGGCCGTAGACTCCCGGCAGCGGAGGGGAGGAGACGGTGGCGGGCTTGGCTGACGAAGGCGACGGCGGTGCCGCGCTCTCGCAGACCCTCGACCGGGGACTGCGGGTGCTGGAGGTGCTCAGCGCGGCGCCCCGCCCGCTCAGCGTCGTCGAGATCGCGGCCGCGATCGGCCTGCACCGCTCGGTGGCCTACCGGCTGGTCCGCACGCTTGAGCAGCACCGGCTCGTGGAGCGCGACACGGCCGGCGGCTACGCGCCCGGCGTGGGCCTGGCCGCGCTCGCGCGGTCGGTGCGGCGGACGCTGCAGGCCGCCGCCCTGCCCGAGCTGACCGCCTTGGCGAACGCGCTGCGGGTGACCGCGTTCGTGGTGGTCCGCGACGGGGCGGAGGCGGTGACGATCGCCAGCGTGGAGCCCCGCGCGGCCGCCGCGCACGTCGCCTACCAGCCGGGCACCCGGCACGCGGTCGACCGCGGCGCGCCCGGGCTCGCGCTGCTGATGCCCGACGCGCCGGCCGCCGGCGACCGGGACGCGCTGCGGCGGGCCCGCGAGCGCGGCTGGGCGCAGTCCGACAGCGAGGTGATCGCGGGGCTGCGCTCGGTGGCGGTGCCCGTGCTCGGCGCCGACGCCCGCGCGGCGGCGGCCCTGGCGGTCGTGTTCGTGGAGTCCCCGGCGCCCCCGGCCAGCCTGGCCGCCGAGCTGGCGGCGGCGGCGAGGCGCATCACCCGCGCCCTGGCCTGACCGGGGCCCGCGGGGGACGGCCAAGGCCATCATCAGCAGGCCCATCATCAGCAACGGATCGTCGCCGCGCCGGGCTTGATCAGTCCTGGCCGCGCAGGAACTGGCGGACGCGCTCCTTGTACGGCTCGCGGTCGTACCCGCGCACCAGGGCCTCGGCCATGCGCACCGGGTCGCCGAAGAAGTAGTACTCATACAGCGCCTGCCGTCCGGCGAAGTCCGACAGCGCCGCGTCCCAGGCGAGCCGGAACAGCCGCACCCGGTCGGTCGCGTTCAGGTTCTTCGCCTGCAGGTAGGCGTCGATGTCGGCCGCGGCCTGGCCGGCCAGGTCGGCCTCGGTGGGCAGCGCCATCAGCCCGCTCGCGCCCAGCTTGCGGATGATCGCCGGGAACCGCTGGTAGGCCTTCGGGTACCAGTTGCGGCAGGCGTTCAGCGGCGCCCAGGCTGGGGTGAAGACGCCGAACTCGTTGACCGTCGCGTCCGCCTCGGCGGCGCGCAGCATGGCCCGCGCGGTCTCCAGCGCGATGACGATCTCGGCGACGTCCTCCAGGACGTGCCCGAACTGCTCGATCCCGATCGCCTCGGTGAGCAGCGACACCAGCCCGAGGATGAACTCGGTCTTGGCGGTGGTCCGGCAGGCGACCTGGTGGGTCATGTGCACCACGGCGTCGGTGGCGGAGTAGAACCCGTTGCACAGCTCCGGGTGGCCGAGCATGAAGATCCGCGTCCAGGGGACATGCACGTCATCGAAGACGACGACCGCGTCCATCTCCTCGAACCGCGACGACAAGGGCGCGTCCTGGTGGGTGCGGCCCTCTTGCGGGGTGTGGTCGAGGGACTGGCGGCAGATGAACCGCAAGCCCGGCGTGTCGCAGGGGATCGCGAAGGCGAACGCGTACGGGGCGTCGTCGGCCGTCGCCCGCAGCACCGTGGACGGGAACACGAGCAGCTCGTCGGCGATCGGCCCGATGGTGGCGAGCATCCGGGCGCCGCGCACGGTGATCCCGTTGTCGTCTTGGCCGGTGATCCGGGCCATCAGCGCGCCGCCGCCCTGCTGGCTGCCGGTAACCGACCGGTTGACCTGCGGCGGGATCAGCGTGTGGGTGAGCAGCAGGTCCTGCTCGCGCACTCGCTCGTAGTAGGCGGCGATGTTGCCGGCGTACGCCGGGTCGGCCTGAGCGAACCAGTCCCCGGCCTGGGACAGCGCCATCAGCGCGCTGTTGAGGTAATCGCCGGTCCGGCCGAGCATGCCGCCGGACACCCGCGCCCAGGCGGACATCGCGGCCCGCCGCCGCTCCAGGTCCGCGGCCGCCTTCGGCACGAGGAACGACATGCCGACCCGGTCGCCGGTCGCCGGGGACGCATACGTCAGCACGTCGCGCAGCGCCGGGTCATGCTGCATGTCGTAGAGCCGGGCGTAGCTGGCGGTGACGTTCCGGAACGCCGGGTGCGCCGAGATCCCGCCGGAGACCCGCTCGCCGTGCACGATGACGTCCGGGCGCGAGGCGTCCAGCCGCTCCAGGTAATCCCTGCCGGTGCGCGCCCCCATGTGCCCTCCCGTATAGCTTGGTTCTATATGAGAGCTTCATGCTCTCATATAGAACGTCGGCCGTCACCAAGGCCAGGGCTGAATCTTTCACCTGTTTTGGCGCCTGGTGAAAAGGGTGCCATCTTGTCGATCAGCATCCTGACGTGCGGATTATGCCACCCTCGCGCTATCGGCCAAAGTCGGGGCCATTCTTCCCGGCGATAAGGGGTGGTTACACTCCGAGGGACCGTGGGGGGCATCACCACATGGCGGCCGAGCCGCCGTGGTGTCCGTCAGGAAGGAGCACAGGAGTGAAAAAAGGGCGACTAAACGCGGCAATCATCTCTACCGGCCTCCTCGCTGCGTTGCTTGGGTTTGGCGCCGTTCCGGCCGCTCAGGGCAGTACCGCTCAGGGCGGTACCGCGCAAAGGGGTGCCGCTCCGGCGGCAGCCGCTTCCGGGCTGAGGGTCCAGGACCGCTCGCATGACAATGACAATCCTGATAACACGCTCTACGCGCTCTATCAGATTCTCAATAGCGGCACGGACTCCGTGCCGCTGACCTCGGTGACGATGCGGTACTGGTTCACCAACGAAAACTCCGCCGACCCGCTGGTCTTCGCGTGCGACTGGGCCCAGGTGAACTGCGCCAACATTACGTCCAAGTTCGTAACCCTTTCCCCGACGCGGACGAAGGCGAACACCTACCTGGAGATCGGCTTCACCGCCGCGGCCGGATCAGTGGCGGCCGGCCAGGGCACCGGCGAGATCCAGACGCGGGTCCACCACGTCAACTGGTCAAACTTCACCACGACGGACTCGTACTCGTTCATCTCCGACGAGAGCTTCACGTACAAAGACACGCAAACCGTGACCCTGTACGTCAACGGGGCCCTGGTCTGGGGCACCGAGCCCAGCTGAAGCCGGCTGCGACGGCTCCCCGGCGGCGGGGCAGTGCCCCCGCCGCCGGGCCGGGCTGAGGGTCACCGCGCCTGTCAAGGCCTGGGCCTGAGATGACTTTCACGAGCGGATCGCGTTAATTCGCGGCATGGCGGGCAGTTGCCGATCATGAAACGCGAGGTCTGGCCCGGCGAGCCGTATCCGCTGGGCGCGTGGTACGACGGCATCGGCACGAACTTCACGCTGTTCTCGGAGATGGCCGACGGCGTCGAGTTGTGCCTCTTCGACGACGCGGGCGGCGGCGAGGAGCGGGTAACCCTCACCGAGGTTGACGGCTACGTCTGGCACTCCTTCCTGCCGGGCGTCGGGCCGGGGCAGCGATACGGCTACCGGGTGGCGGGCCCGCACTACCCGGAGGCGGGGATGCGGTGCAATCCCGTCAAGCTGCTGCTCGACCCGTACGCGAAGGCGGTCGACGGGCAGGTGACCTGGAACCCGGCCGTGTACGGCTACCCGCTCGGCGGCGACGACCGCAAGCGCAATGACGGCGACAGCGCCCCGTTCATGCCGAAGGCCGTTGTGGCCAACCCGTGGTTCGAGTGGGGCGACGACCGGCCGCTGCGGACCCCTTGGCACGAGACGGTGGTGTATGAGGCCCACGTCAAGGGCATGACGATGCGCCACCCGGAGGTGCCCGAGCGCCTGCGCGGCACCTACGCTGGCCTGGCGCATCCGGCCGTGATCGACCACCTGGCCCAGCTGGGAGTCACCGCGGTGGAGTTGATGCCCGTGCACCACTTCCTGCACGATCACCACCTGGTCGACCGGGGCCTGCGCAATTACTGGGGATACAACTCCATCGGGTTCTTCGCCCCCGACGCCGGCTACTCAGCGTGGGGGGTGGAGCAGGTGACCTCGGAGTTCCGGTACCTGGTGAAGACACTGCACGCGGCCGGGATCGAAGTCATCCTCGATGTCGTCTACAACCACACCGCCGAGGGGAATCACCTGGGCCCGCTGCTGTCATTCAAGGGCATCGACAACACCGCCTACTACCGGCTCGCGGACGGCGGCCGGTACTACTTCGACACCACCGGCACCGGGAACACGCTGAACATGCGGCACCCGCACGTGCTGCAGCTGATCATCGACTCGCTGCGCTACTGGGTGACGGAGATGCACGTGGACGGGTTCCGGTTCGACCTCGCGGCCAGCCTCGCCCGGCAGTTCCACGAGGTCGACCGGCTATCGGCGTTCTTCGACCTGATCCAGGTCGACCCGGTCGTCAGCCAGGTCAAGCTGATCGCCGAGCCGTGGGACGTCGGCGAGGGCGGCTACCAGGTCGGCAACTTCCCGACCCTGTGGTCAGAGTGGAACGGCCTTTACCGCGACACCGTCCGAGATTACTGGCGGGGCGAGGACAGCACCCTGGCGGACTTTGGCTACCGGCTCACCGGCAGCTCCGACCTGTACGGCACCACCGGGCGGCGCCCGTACGCGAGCGTCAACTTCGTCACCGCGCACGACGGGTTCACCCTCACCGACCTGGTCTCCTACGACCACAAGCACAACGAGGCCAACGGTGAGGACAACCGGGACGGCACCGACGACAACCGGTCCTGGAACAGCGGCGCGGAGGGGCCCACCGACGATCAGGCCGCCCTGGAGACCCGCGAGCGGCGCCGTCGCGCCCTGATGGCGACGCTGCTGCTGAGCCAGGGCGTGCCGATGATCCGGCATGGCGACGAGATCGGCCACACCCAGCGCGGCAACAACAACGCCTACTGCCAGGACAACGAGATCTCCTGGCTCGACTGGGAGCACGCCGACGTCGAGTTCCTCGACTTCTGCGCCGAGCTCATCGACTTCCGCCGCCAGCACCCCGTCTTCCGGCGGCGGCGCTTCTTCGAAGGTCCCATCACCGGCGGCAAGCAATCCGACGCCGACATCGGCTGGTTCCGGCCAGACGGGAAGGAGATGGCGGCGGAGGACTGGGGCGCCGGGTTCTCAAAGTCCATCAGCGTCTTCCTCAACGGCGACGCGCTGCCCGATCCCGGCCGGCGCGGCCTGCGGCTCACCGACGATACCTTCCTGCTGCTGTTCAACGCCCACCACGAGAACGTCCAGTTCACGCTGCCCGGCCGGGCCTTCGGGCAGCAGTGGGCGATCGACATCGACTCGGCCGCGCCGTCGCCCGCCCGGTCCAAGAGGAAGCTGCACCGAGCCGGCGGCAAGGTGGCCGTCGCCGCCCGGAGCCTCCAGGTGCTGCGGCGCATCCAGTGATGGCCGCGGATGGCGGCCAGGGCGGCCGGGCCGGTCAGGCGGCGACCATGCGGACCTGCCAGGGGCGGCCGTCGCAGGCGGCGGGCACGAGCACTTGCCGGCCCGCGCTGGTGTCGCGGACCGCGTAGCGGGCCGCGGCCCCGTTGCGGGTCACCTGCCGGATCCGCGCGCCGGCGGGCAGCGTGGCGCCGACGCGCAGGGTGCAGGCCAGGCCCGCGGTGATGTCGCGGGCGGTGACGGTGGTGGTATAGGTGCTCCCGTGGCGGGTGGCGGCGACGTCGATGGCGCCCGCGCCCGCCCGGATGTCGCTCCCGCTGACCGACGACTGGCCGGGGGGCACGTCGGGTGCCACCTCGAGCAGGCCGGCGCCCAGCTGGGGGTGCACGCCGAGCTGCTGGTTGACGACCGGCCAGAGCACGCCGTAGGTTCCCCACGCCTGGTCCAGCGAGGACCGCTCGTTGAAGGGCTGGCTGACGTTGGCGGCGAAGTCGGGGGAGGGACCGATCTCGGGCATCGCGCCGGGCTGCTCGGCGACGCTCCCGAGCTGCAGTGTGGCCAGGTCGTCGGTGTAGCGCTGCTGGTCGCCGGGGCCGAGCAGGCCGTAGTTGCCCAGGCCGACGGCCATGACGCCGGTATTGAGGGTGTAGGCCTGCTGGGTGTGGCCCGGGTAGGTGCCGGGGTCGCAGCCGGGACCGCCCTCGACGTACAGGCCGTAGGCACCGGAGTAGCACGACGTCTCGCGGAGCTTCAGGGCCGCGACCGCCTCCGGCGCCGGCGCCAGGCCGGGCCCCGGGGTCCCGCCCGGGTACAGCTGGGCCTCCATCGGGGTGACGCCGGTCCACCAGCGCTGCATGAGCTGGGCGTTGCCGGGGTCGGCGAGTGAGTCGGCGAACTGCGGGACGGCCGGCATCCACCAGGCGGCCGAGAAGCGCTTGATCATCGCCGCGGCGTGGCTGCCGGCCCACTGCCGGGTGGCGGTGTCGCCCTTGCTGGCGGCCATGTCGGCCAGGTCGTACAGGCCGCGGATGGTGTACGCGGCCACGTCGACCGCCTTGTCGCCCAGCACGCTGGACTCCACGTTGCCCGCGCCCTTCGGCCACGGGTCATCGTCCCCGGCGGCCAGGCCGATCATGTACCGCAGGTTCTTCTTGGTGAACGCATACATCTGGTCCCGGAAGGCGTTGTCGCCGGTCCAGCGCCAGACCATGGCCACCGCGTCGGGGAACTTGGCGGTCTCGTCGATGTCGCCGGGCTCGTCGTTCAGGCCGTAGTACACCGAGCCGTCGGTGACTGTCTCGTGCACCACCTTGCCGGAGTCGTGATTGGCGATGACGCTCACCTGGGCCAGCGAGCGCAGGCCGGCCTCGGCGGTGGCGAACTGCCCGGCGGCGAGCAAGGCGAACACCGTGTACTCCTGGTCGGTCGCGAACATCCAGGGGTAGTCGGGGTATCCCGCGCCCTCGAACCGGATGCTGGGCACGGTGGCTAGTGGCGCGGGGTAGACGGTGCCCTGCTCGGTGTCGCGAATGGTGAGGTTGTCCGCCTGCTGGGTCAGGTCGGCCAGGTCCTGCTTGCTCCAGGTGACGGACCGCGCCAGGCCGGGGTCGCCGGGCAGCGACACCCGCGTCTGGGCGTCCAGCCGCGCTCGCGCGGCGACCTTCGCGGCCAGTTCGGCCGCCGGCCGGGCGCTGGCCGCCCGGAACTGCGCCTGGGCGCTGGCCAGCCCCTGGTCCGATCCGGCCACCGTGAGCCAGATCGTCCGGCTCCCGCCCGCGGGCACGGTGACCGGGTAGGTCAGCTCGCCGCCGGCGCCCTTGCCGTAGGCGGTGTCATCGCAACGGAACTTGTCCGGCTGGGTGCCAACGGGGCAGATGACCGGCGGGTCCTGCGGTCCGCGGAAGCCCGCGCCGGTCGTCCCCGACGCCGGGGTGAGGCCGGCCGCGCCGACGACGGCGGCCCAGTCGTGGCGCGGGGCACCCGCCACGGGCGGGGCCCCGGTGTCGGTGAACACGAGCTGACGGCCGTTGAACGACGCCGCGTCGGGCGTGTTGAACGTGGTCTGGTCGGGCGCGGTGAAGCCCCATGGGTAGGCGCTCATCAGCTCGGAGTGGGCGTCGACGTTGAGGTTCACGCGGACGGCGCGCGACCCGGCGGACAGCGTCAGGCCGATCTCCACCGCGCGGCGGCCGTCGGGCGCGAAGTCCGTGCGGCCCAGCCGCACCCCGCCGGTGGCCGGCAGCGCCATCTGGACGTAGCCGAAGCCGGAGGTGAACCGCGTCGCCGGGCCGATCCACTGGCCGTTGATGCCGAGCCACAGGCCATCGAGCAACTTGACCGGCGGCGTCCAGATGCCGCCCATCTCGCCGCGGGTGTGGAAGCCCATCGCCGGGAACCGGCCGTCTTCGGTGCCGAGCTCGTAGGCACGGTCACCCGCCGCCGCGTACCGGCGAAGGTCCAGCTCCGAGCTCACCGACAGCGCCGAGCCGGGCGACGTCATGCCGCCGCCGGGTGCCGCCGCGGCAGACAGCGCGGCGGAAGGTGCCACGCTCCCAGCGCAAACGACCATGAACGCGATGACCGGAACCACGAACCGCCGCACGACGCCACCTCCGCATCACGGGTTGGGAAGTACCCGGGAAGGAATCCGCAAGGCATGCCACGCTCTCCGCTCCCCCTGACCCACTCCGCTCAAACCACGATTTCCCGCATGAACCGTCAATTTGCGCCGGAACACGGGCAATGCGACAGGCCCGGGCATGGCATGGTCGGGCGCCGGAGGCAGGCGGGAGGAGGGTGGAACACGGCGCGGCCCGCGCGGGGGCTAGCGGGTCGCTTCGAGGGATGCCGTGAGCGTGGTCAGCTGGTCGCGCAGGGCCATGCCCTCCGACGGGGCCATGCCCAGGCAGGAGGCGATCGCCATGGGGACGGCGGCCAGCCGGTCGCGCAGGGCCAGCCCGTCCGTGGTCAGGGTCACCAGGACCCGTCGCTCGTCGGCCGCGTCGCGGGAGCGGGTCACGTATCCCATCGCCGCCAGCCGCTTCAGGAGCGGGGTGAGTGTGCCGCTGTCCAGGTGCAGCCGCTCGCCGAGCTCGCCGACCGATCGCGGCTGGCCCGGGTCTCGCCACAGGGCGAGCAGCGTGACGTATTGCGGGTAGGTCAGCCCGGTGTCGGCCAGCAGCGGGCCGTACGCGCGGGTCATCGCGCGGCTGGCGGTGTACAAGGCGAAGCAGAGCTGATGGTCAAGCTCGAACTGCGGGTAACCGGCCATGCCAGGATGATACCAATTGCACGTTCATATTGCGTGCAATAGGATTGCGTCGAACTTTTCGGACCCGATGCACGGGAAGGACCAGCATGGCGCGCGGTGTCCAGGCCGGGGACAAGGCCCCCGACTTCAGCCTTCCATCGCAGTCCGGCGACCAGGTGCGCCTGAGTGACCGATTCGGCGAGCGGGTGGTGGTCTTGTACTTCTACCCCAAGGACGAGACCGCGGGCTGCACCCGGGAGGCCTGCGCCTTCCGGGACAGCTACGAGGTGTTCGCCGAGGCCGGGGCCGAGGTGATCGGGGTCAGCTCCGACTCGGTCGAAAGCCACGCCGGGTTCGCCGGCCACCACAAGCTGCCCTTCACGCTGCTCAGCGATGCGGGCGGGCGGATCCGCAAGAGCTACGGGGTCCCGGCGACCCTGGGCCTGCTGCCGGGCCGGGTCACCTACGTGATCGACCGCGCCGGCGTCGTCCGGCATGTCGTCAACTCGCAGGTCCACATCGGACGGCACATCAACGCGGCCCTCGCGGTGGTCAGGGAGCTACAGGCCGGGCACGCCTGAGCGTGGCCCGGCGGCCGGTGACCAGCGTCCGGCGGGCCCCTGGCCAGAACCCCGGCGGCAGGGGAGCATGGCCATCAACACGATCTCGCCTCCACCGTAGGCCGAACCCCAAAGGAGGGTTCAATGTCCCGACGTGACCTGATCGACCCGGCCTCGCGCGTACCGCTGGACCAGCTGCAGCAGCTGCTCCCCGGAGGCTTTAACGCGATCCCGGACATCGTGGCCCGCCGGCAAGCCGCCGAGCAGCTGATGAAGGCCATTCCCATTCCGCCGAACCCGAACGTCATCCACGAGGACAGGACGGTCCCCGGCCCGCAGGGCGCGCCCGACATCAGCGTGCGGATCTACCGGCCGCGCATCACCGACGTCGGCTTGACGCTGCCCGGGGTCTACTTCATCCACGGCGGCGGGATGATCCTCGGCAACGTCGAGGCGGAGAACGCGACCGCGGAGATGATCTGCGACGAGGTCGGCGCGGTCGTGGTCTCGGTGGAATACCGGCTGGCCCCCGAGTACCCGCACCCCGCCGCGTCCGAGGACTGCTACGCGGGCCTGGCCTGGATGGCCCGCAACGCGGCCGCCCTCGGCTTCGACCCGGGACGGCTGGCCGTCTACGGCGGGAGCGCCGGCGGCGGCCTGACCATCGCCGTCACGCTGCTCGCCCGCGACCGGGGCTTTCCCGCGGTCGCCTTCCAGATGCCCATCTACCCGATGATCGACGACGCGAACGAGACGCCGTCCAGCCACGAGATCACCGACATCGGCATCTGGGACCGGGCCGGCAACATCGAGGCGTGGAAGTGGTACCTGGGCGAGGGCAAGCCCGACCAGTACGCCGCCCCGGCCCGCGCGGAGGACCTGTCCGGCCTGCCGCCCGCCTTCATCGACGTCGGCACCGTCGACTTGTTCCGCGACGAGGACATCGCCTTCGCGATGCGGCTCATGCAAGCTGGCGTCCCCACCGAGCTGCACGTCAGCCCAGGTGCCTACCACGCCTGCGAGGCACTGGCCCCGGACGCGCCGCTGTCCGTCCGTATCTGGGAGCGCCGCCTCGACGCCCTGCGACGCGCATTGGGCAGCGCGGGCTAGCGCCGCCGGAACAGTCCGCGCCGGGCCCGCGCGCCATCCTTCGGCGCGGGCCCGGCCTCGTCCGGCCCGGCCATCACCTTCAGGAAGTCGCGCACGAGGGCGACCACCCCGCGATCCATGTCGGGCGTGGCCAGCGTCAGGTGAGCCATCGGCTCGATGATGGTGACCTCACGTCGCTCCTTGGCCTTGATCCCGTCCAGCAAGCGGTACCCGATGAGGCCGACCACGTCGGCGCGGATCGCCGGGTCGGCCCACGCGGCGGTGACCAGCGCGTACATGGCCGCGTCGGTCGCCCAGTCCTCAACGCCGCGCGTGAGGTCGACCAGGACCGCCCGCCGGGTGGAGGCCGGCCACGGCTCGTCGGGCTTGTGGTGCAGCAGGCCAAGGCAGGCCCACGCCTGGGCCGTGCGCGGCCAGTAGCCGGGGTCGATGGCGTGGACGTCCCGCCATTCGGGGGTGCCGGGCGGGGGCGGCACGCGGGCCATCAGGCCGAGCAGGTCATCGACGGCCAGCCCGGCGAGCGGAAGGGCGGCGTCGTACGCGGCGACCGGGTGCGCCGGCCACCCGCCGGCCGAGGCCGCGTGCAGCGCGGCGATCGCGGCAGGCGACGGGGCGGGCACCGCCGGCGTCGCCTCAACGCCCGAGTACGTCCACAGCCGGTACCGGACGCTGCCCAGCGGCACCCGGATGTCAGGGGCCGGGGCCGGGGGGTCGGCGGCGTAGCACAGCCCCGGCAGGGCCGCCCGGGCGGCGGCGACGGCGCTCGGCACTTCCAGCGCGGACAAGGTGAGCCGCACGGTCTCCTCGCGCATCGCGGCAAGGTCGCGGCCGCCGTCGATGACGCTGCGAAGCATGTGGGAGACCGCCTCGGTGGGCCACGGGACCTGGCCTAGCCACGGGCGCCCCTGGCACACCTTGCCCAAGATGACGTCGGCGTAGTCGTGCCCAGGGTGCGCGCGCCACCAGTCCGCCAGCGTCACCAGGTGCGTGATGTCGTTATCGCGCAGGTAGCGGACGCCGCAGGCGGACGGGAACGCCTTGGGATGATCGGGCTCCAGCGCCAGGCCTTCCTCCAGCCACCGGATCCCGTCGTCCAGGCGCCCGCGGGTGACCAGCAGCTCGCCGATGTCCACCCGCAGGTCGACGTCGGAAGGGTTCCGGCCCAGCGCCCGCACCCAGGCCTTGTGCGCCTCGTCGTAGCGGCCCGCGCTGCGCAGCGCGTATCCGAGCATGACGGCGGAGATGAAGCTGGGCGCGGCCCGCTCGGCGCGCTGGGTCCAGGCGATGGCCTCCTCGTGCGCGCCCAGCCGCCGGGCCAGCGCCGACAGCAGCGACAGGAAGTCGGCGCGGCCCGGGCAGGCGGTGACGACGTGGCGGGCCACGTCCAGGAACGGCCTGAGCGCGGCGATGGCCGCGTCGTCGGCGGGGTCGGGCAGGGACATGGCGAGCCGGTGCAGCGCGGCTGACGCGCGCGCGGGGTCCATGCGGCTCGCCAGCGACGTCACGGACGCCCCGGGCGCGGCCAGCCAGCCCGCCGCCCATGGCGTGCCCGGCATCATCGCGGCGGCCTGGCACAGCAGGCCGAACGCCTCGTCGAGGGCGCCTTGACGGGCCAGCAGGTAAGAGCGCGCCGCCGCGGAGCCAACGTGGACCCGGCCGCCCACCGGGAAGCAGGAGAGCACGTCACCGGCGGCGGCCAGCTGGTCCAGCAGCCCATACGCGTCCCGCAGCGTGGGGTCGCTGGCGATCGCGTTGCCCGCGTGCGTGGCCGCGTGCCTGGCCTCGCCACTGTCCAAGGCGATGCGAGCCAGGGCGAGCTCGCCCTCCGCCTCGGGCCGTGCCTCACCCACGCCGTCAGACACCCGACACCCTCCGCAAGTCGTCCCGACCCCCCGCAACCGACCATGATGCCCCTAAACGATCACCTGGGCGTGCGAATCGGGACAACCGCGCGCTCGCGCGAGCGCCGCCGGCGCTGTCACCAGCGCAGTGCTCCCCAGGCCGGCGGCGGGTAGCCTTCGGGCATGGGCGTGAGCCATTGACCCCGGGCGCCCGCCCGCTAGCCGGCCCGGGTGAACTCGTAGGTCAGCAAGGTGAGGCTCTCCCCGATGACCCGCGCGCTGACCAGGCGCACGGGCATCATGCCGGCATTCTCGCCGAACAGGCGCTGGCCGGTCCCGAGCACGACGGGGAAGACGACCAGCCGCAGCTCATCAACGAGGTCGTGCTCCATCAGCGTCCGCGCGAGCGGGTTACTGGCGTAGACGACGATGTCCCCGGCGATCCGCCGCTTCAGCGCCGCGACCTCGCTCAGCACGTCGCCCTTGATGATCGCGCCCTTGAAGCCCGCCGCGTTGCTCCACCGGGGCTCGCCGGCGGTCGCGGACACGACGTACTTGGGCATGCCGTTGAGCCGGTCCGCCCACTGGCCGCCGCGGCCGAGCCACCGTTCGGCGAACCACTCATCGGTCCGCCTGCCCAGCAGCAGCGCCTCGGCGCTGAGCGCCTCCTCCAGCTCCACCGCGGCCCACTGCGCGCGGTCCGCGTCGGTCATCTTCAGGAACCAGCCGCCGTGCTTGAATCCCTCTTCGCCGGTCGGGTCCTGCACGACCCCGTCGAGCGTGACATTCTCGCTGACGATGATTCTCCCCATCTCGGTCCTCCCTTGGTCGGGTTGCTGGCTGCCACTGAGGCAGAACCCGCGGCGCCCGCGAACTGGGCGGCCGGCGGCCGCCCAGTTCGCCCCCCGGCCGGGGTCGGTACCCGATAGGAGCCTGGGAACATGCGAGGGAAGAGGGTGACGCGACAGTGGAGCGTGGCGCAGCCGACCTGATCGAACGGGCGCGGGCCGGGGACGGCGACGCCTTCCGGCAGCTAACCGAGCCGCACCGCCGGGAGCTGCAGGTGCACTGCTACCGGATGCTCGGGTCCCTGCAAGACGCCGAGGACGCCTTGCAGGACACGCTGCTGTCCGCATGGCAGGGCCTCGGCGGGTTCGAGGCGCGCGCGTCCCTGCGCACCTGGCTGTACCGGATCGCCACCAACCGGTGCCTCAACGCGCTGCGGGCGGCCAGCCGGCGGCCCGCCCAGGAGTGGAACATCCCCAACGTGGAACCGCCCGAGCCGACCCGGCTCGGCGAGGTCACCTGGCTGGAGCCGTTCCCCGACGCCCTCCTGGAGGGCGCGATCGGCGCGCCGCCTGGCCCAGAGGCGCGCTACGAGAAGGCGGAGTCCATCTCCCTGGCCTTCGTGACCGCCCTGCAGCTGCTGCCGCCCCGCCAGGTCGCGGTGCTGATCTTGCGCGACGTCCTCGGCTACCGCGCCAGCGAGGTAGCCGGCATGCTCGACACGACCGTCGAGTCGGTCAACAGCGCCCTCAAGCGGGCACGCGCCAGCCTCCAGCGCCACCAGTCGCCGGGCGCCCGCCGCGGCCGGCCGCCCGCGGCCGGGTCGCCCGCCGAGGAGGCGATCGTCGCCAGGTTCACCAGCGCCTACGAGTCCGCCGACCTTGACGCGCTCGTGGCCCTGCTGACCGACGACGTCTTCACGTCCATGCCGCCGATGCCCCTGGAATACGAGGGACGGGACGCCACCGCCAGGTTCTTCGCCCTGCTGCTGGCCTCCGGGCGGGCCTACAGCCTCATCCCGACCCGGGCCAACGGCCAGCCGGCGTTCGGCTCCTACGTGCGCGGCCCCGACGGCGTCCGCCACGCCACCGGCGTCTTCGTCCTCACCCTGGCCGGCGACCAGATCAGCGCCCTGGCCCGCTTCGAGGGCAGCGTCCTGCCGTGGTTCGGGCTGCCGCGATCGCTGCCGCCCCGGTAGCCGGCCCCCGGCGGGGCGGCGTCGCTACCGGGACCCGAGGTTGCGGCGGACCAGTTCGAGGGCGCTGATGAGCGCGTCGCGCTCGGCCTTCGTCAGTGAAGCCAGCGCGCGCTCGGTGAGCTGGTCCATCTCCGCGTCGATGACCTTCTCCAGCGCCCGGCCCCGGTCGGTCAGCCGCAGCCGCACCACGCGGCGGTCACCCGGGTGCGGCTCGCGGCGCAGCAGGCCGGCCGCCTCCATCCGGGTGGCCGCCCTGGTGATCGTGGGCGTCGCCAGGCCCATCCGCCGGGCGACCTCGCCGGGGGACAGGCCATCCTCGCGCCACAGGGTCCGCAGCACGTACTGCTGGCCCTCGTAGACGCCGTGCCGGGCGAACGCGGTCGCCGACGCGTGCGCGAGCGCGTGCTTCGCCGACCAGAACGCGGTCTGGAAGTCGGGGGGCTCGCCGCGGCCGGGGGCTGATTCATCTGACATGGCAAGTGACAGGGTACGGCAGGGCCACTGTGCCGCACATGACCGTGCCGCGCCGACTGCCTGCCCGGCTGTGCCTGCCCGGCTGTGCCACTGTGCCTGCCCGGCTGTGCCACTGTGCCATGCCGACTATGCGGTGACCTGGTGACGGCGATTCGTTAGCCGGCTATCATTCGATTTTAGTTATCCGGCTAACGATTCTAGGGGGTCTCACACGATGAAGATCGGGATAGTGCTCGGCGACTTCTCCTGGCCGGTGCCCGTCACCGAGCTCGCCGCGCAGGTGACAGGGGTCGCGCGGGCCGCCGACGAGGCGGGGTTCGACAGCCTGTGGGTCATGGACCACTTCTTCCAGATCCGGCTGACCGGCAACCCGCCGGAATCCCCGATGCCCGAGGCCTACGCGCTGCTCGGCGTGCTGGCCGGGCAGACGGAGCGGATCCGGCTGGGGACGCTGGTGACATCCGTCGCCTACCGGCACCCCGGCGTCCTCGTCAAGGCCGTCAGCACGCTGGACGTGCTCAGCGGCGGGCGGATGTACCTCGGGATCGGCGCGGGCGCCCCGTTCAACCCGCCGCCCCAGGGGCCGGGCACCGCGTTCGAGGGCGAGGGCCTCGGCATCCCGTTCCCGCCGCTCGCTGCCCGCTTCGAGATGCTGGAGGAAGCGCTGGCGATCGCGCACCAGATGTGGAGGGGTGACGAGACGCCGTTCGCGGGACGGCATTACCAGCTGGCGCGCCCGCTCAACTCGCCCGCCTCGGCGCAGCGCCCGCGTCCGCCGATCCTCATCGCCGGCGGGGGCGAGAAGAAGACGCTACGGCTTGTCGCCCGCTACGGCGACGCCTGCCACCTGCTCGACGTGGCCGACGGCCCGCTCGGCGGGGACCCGCGGCGCAAGCTGGCGGTGCTCCGCGAGCACTGCGCGGCGACGGGCCGGGACTACCGGGAGATCGAGAAGACCGTGAACGTCCCGTTCGATCCCGGCGATGCCCCGGCGGGTACTGCGTCCGGACGGCGGGCGTTCCTCACCCGCCTGCGAGAGCTGGCCGAGATGGGGTTCGGGCATGTCATGGTGGCCCCGCGCGGCCCCTGGACGAAGGACAACCTCGGCGCGCTGACCGAGCTGCTGCCCGACGTCCACGCGATGACCGCAGCGGGCGACGGCTAGCCGCGGCTCGCCGGCCGTCCCCGGCCGGGAATTCGGTTGCCCGCCTTCCCGAGCTGGCGCGCTCGAGGCCACCCGGGCCGCCCACGCCGCGGGGGAGTCATGACGGCACTGCTATGACGGTAGTGCCGTGATGGCGCAGCTGATGCCGTGCCGCTCGGCCAGGCGCATCGCCTCGTCGAGGGACTCGCGCGGCTGCGGGCAGTGCACGTCGAAGACGCACCAGACCTGGCTGAAGGCGTCCCCGGCCTGCTGCTCGCGCCGCTTGTGCCGGATCGCCGCCTGGACCAGGCCCAGCGGCTCGCCGTGCGTGCTCCCGAACACGACGCTCGGCCCCGGGCGGCCGGCTCCCGCGCCGGGAAGGCTGCCGCCGAGCAGGCCGTTCAGGTAGCTGGGCTCCCTGATGTCGCTTTCGGTGTAGATGAGGAACCGCTCGCGCTGATCGCGGCTGCCCGCGCGACGGCGCAGCGGCTTGGCTTTCCGGGCGGCCACGCTTCACTTGCTCCGCAAGGTCTCGAGAATCAGGTCATCGATCAACGGTATAGCGGCATAGCGGCCGCTGAGGTAGCGCTTTTCGATGTTTTCCACCTTGTCGCGGACGCGGTAGTCCGACAGGGGAGTGATCCGGGTAGCGCCGGCGTCGTCCTTCTCGGTGAACCAGACCTGGTCGCGGCGCAGGCGCCCGGGGGCCGACGGGCCGAGCAGGGAAACGTTGTGGGTGTTGAACAGCAGCTGGGCGCCCGAGGTGTTCGTGACGGGATCCTGGAAGAGGTTCACCAGGTGCGCGGCGAGCAGCGGGTGGAGGTAGGCGTCCAGCTCATCGACGAGCAGGATGCCGCCGAAGCGGATGACCGACAGCACCGGCCCGATGAGCATCAGCCAGGCCAGGGTGCCGCTCGACTCCTCCTCGGCCGAGAGCCGGGTGAGCTCTTCCCCGGCCCGGTGCACGAAGCTGACGCGGGGCGGCGGGCTTTGCGCCTGCCCGTCGCCGGCGTCGGGGTCCAGGCCGCGGAAGATCTCCCGTACCTTCTCGGTGACCGAGTCGGCGAGCTCGCGCTCCTCGATCTCCAGGTCCACCACGCCGGTATCGGCGTAGCGCAGCAGGTCGCGCAGCGCGTCGTGGCCGCGCTCGTCGTGCTGCTGCCACCCGCGGATCGTGAAGGAGTCAAGCAGCTGGGTGCCGGCGCGCAGCGGGAAGACCCCGTAGGCGAACCACTCGTAGATCTTGCTGAGCTGCTCGTGGTTGTTGGCCGCCGCCGCCGACAGGTACAGGCTGTTGGGCCGGGTGAGCTTGGCGATGTTCTGCCGCAGCCCGGTGAGGGTGGGGCCGAACTTGATGCCGTCCTTCTGGTTGCGCTCGAACAGGACACGGGCGCGCTTCTTGGGATAGCTGTAGAGCCACTCCTCGAGAACTTGGCGGTCATCGACGGAGAAGCCGTACTCATAGTGCACGTCATCGCAGATGATGTTGATCGCCAGCGTGGTGGGCCGCTGCCGGGCCTGCGGCTCCAGCTTGAACGGGCGCCTGCCGATGGTGCCGCCGGGCCGCCAGTCCTGGTGAGAGTCCAAGACGGCCGAGCGCATGAACTCCAGGGCGGTGAGCACCGTTGACTTGCCGGACGCGTTCGGCCCGTAGATCGCGACCGCGGGCAGCACCTTAACGCCAGCGTCGGCAGCGGCCCGGACCGCGATATCGGCGTGGTCGGTGACCGCTACCATGCTGAGCTCGGCTTCGTCACGGATAGCGCCGAAATTCGCCACCCGGAACCTTAGTAGCACGTAGCACCCGCCTTGTCCGACTCGCCCATAGTGCGGCTTAGTCTATGCATTTCGGGCCTTCTCGCGTCAATTTTTGCCCCAGGACGGCCCGTGTCGCGAAGGTTTGGGTGCCTACGCGGTCATTTCGGGGGCTTCGGTGCCCCGTCGACGCTGGCCAGGTAGGCCGCGATGACCTTCTTCGGCACGACCATGCGCCAGGCGTCAATGACGAGCTCGCGCATCTCTTCGGTGCCCAGCGCCGCCATCCGGGCGTGCGCCCAGTGGAATCGCTGGTCGGAAAGCCGGGGCATCGCGAACTTTCCCGGCTCGCTGGCGATCAGCGCGTCCCGCTGGTCCTTGGGGAACCCGAATCCCAGCGTCGTCTCGTCCGGGGAGATCGACGCGTAGACAATCTTGCCGACACGGAATTTGACGTGCTCCCGGATCAGGTGTTCCCCGGTGCGGGGGAGGCTCAGGGCCACTTCCCGCACGTCCGCCGCGGTGACCATGAGGCACGCTAGCACGGTATGGCCGCGTTCTCGCGGCGCGCCGGCTAACGGGGGAACCAGGCCACGGGGCTGCCCGGGCAGTCGCCGTTCGCGGCGAGCCGCCAGGGTCCGGGGGCGGCGCAGTTCCCCGGGGTGAACTGGACGCCGCTAGCCGGCCAGTTCGCCTCCTCAAGGATGACGCTGACGGGCGTCTTGGTCTCGCCGCCGGCCTGGGTGGTGCTCAGGAACGCCGAGGCCACGGCGAGCGTCGTGGCGGCGATGGCGATTGACAGGATTGACTTGCGCATGAGCCGACCGTGTCCCTTACTGGCTGAAGGCCTGGCTGAAGGCACTGCACTGGCTGGAGGCACTGCACTGGCTGGAGGTACTGCACTGGCTGGAAGCACTGCCCTGAAAGCCTGGAAGCACTGCCCTGAAAGCACTGCCCCGGTGGCGCTTCGCGCCCCTGCCTGGGCGAGCCTTTTATAGTGAGGGCGGCCGGCGGCGGTCAAGCGACTTCACACGATTGCGACCTTCGCCCGTCCCGGGACGTGGGCGGCGCCATCGGCGTCGGGGAGCCAGCGACACTAGGCCGGGCACCAGGCGCGGCAGTACCGGACGATCAGGTCACTGGCGGTTCCCGGGGGCCGCAGCCCGCTCGGGCCCTGGGTGTTGTTGATGATGATCTTCATCGGGGCATCGAGCGTCCCCTGGAAGGTCACGTACCGGGTCCCGTCGTAGTACACGCTGGCGCACCCGGCCGCGCGGTGCACCGCGACGGTGTGCCACCCGGGACCGATGTTCGGCCCGGCCGGCTCAACGTGGGTGCCGGTGTAGCCGATGGCGGAGAACGACTCCCCGGTAGTCGGCCCGGCGACGTGGTCGCGGTCCGGGCCTTGCCAGTAGGAGGCGTAGTTCAGCCCGTTCATGCCCTCGAAGGCGTCCAGCTCGCCACCCGTAGGCCAGTCCGCGCCGAGCAGCCACAGCGCGGGCCAGTTGGGGATCAGGCCGTCCTCGTGGTCGGGGATCAGCAGCCGCGCCTCGATGACGCCAGGCTCGTAGGCCTGCGGCGACTCGATGGCCGCGTCGTTCCCGTCCGCCCCGGACGTGCGCAGCACCAGGTCGCCGTCGCCGTTGACAAGCACGGTGCCCGGGGAGTCGTTGCTGGCCCCCTCATCCGAGCGCGGCCAGCCGGCCAGGTCGGCGCCGCTGGCGTCCAGCACCAGCGCCCAGTCCCTGGGCGTGCCATTTGGTGAAAATATGGTCACGATAAGTCATCATAGTTGGGGGCGGCCCGCCGGCCGAGCGGGCCGCAATGGCGCTCAGCCGACACGTCGACGTTGTAGCGGGCGGCTAGCTCGTCGAGGGGCAGCGCGCGGCCGGTGAGGGCCATCACGTCCGGCTCGGCGGCCAGCCCGGTGATGGCGCGGCAGCGTACCGCTCGTCAGTTCGAGTCGCCAGCGGGCGGAGGGACCCTCAGCCCGCCGGGGTGAAGCTGTCGAGCAGCCCGGTCCACGTCCCCGCCCGGACGTTCCGCCAGCCGGCCTCCGGGCCGTACAGCTCGATCGCGTACGCGAGGGCGCCGGGTGTCACGATGAACCCGTGGTCGAGCACGTGGATCGCCTGGCCGTGGTAGCTGTTGGAGAATTCCCAGTTGGCGCAGTTGTAGCCGCGGTAGCTCACCCGCCGGATGGCGAGCTGCCGGTAGGTCGGATCGGTCTGCGCCTTGTAGGCGGCCTGCTGCCGCCAGTCGGCGAGCTGGTCCGGCTGCGGGGCGGTCGTCCACCACACCACCACGGTGAAGCCCGGCCGCGGCCCGCTGAAGGTGACATGAGTCGCGGTCCGGGGGCCGGGCGACCAGCCGGGCGGCAGCCGGATCGTGAACCCGCCCGGGTCGGCGTACGTCCACCATCTCGCGGGGGGCCGCGTTCCCGGGGGCGGTGTTCCTGAGGGCGGTGTTCCTGAGGGCGGTGTTCCCGGGGGCCGCGTTCGCGGGGGTAGTGCCGCGTCCGGGGAGGCGGGGGCGGGCGGGGAACCGGACGGCCCGGCGGCGAGTGGCGGCGGGCCGGCTGGCGCCGGGCGCCGGGCGGTGCCCGCCAGCGCTGGCTTCGCGGGCGGCCGCTCTGAGCCGGGCCCGGACATGGCCGAGCCCGCCGATCCTGGCGACGATCGCGCGGACGCTGGCCGCGCGCCCGCGCCCGGCCCGGGATCCGTCACCGCCGGCCGGGCCGACGGGAACTGGGGCGAGAGCTGGTGGCGGGCCGTGGTCATCCCGACGATCGCGGCGGCGCCCCACATCGCGAGCAAGGCGGCGATCGCCACCCCCGGCCAGCGTCCCCCGGGACTGCCCCCGGCGCCGGAAAGGAAGGGCCCGGGGCCAGCGTCCGCATCCGGCGCGGGCTCATCCAGGCCGTCCGCGCCGTCCGGCGCGAAGCCATCGAGGACAGGATCGTCATCGGCGGCGCTGTCAGAGGCGGCGCTGTCAGAGGCGCCGGCGCGCTCTTCCCCGTGAGCTTGCGGACGGACCAATCGCTCCACCCCCCACCGCGGGATCGATCGTCCAGCCTTGAATGTAGCGAATGAGCGGTAGACGGGGCAATTAAATCCAGCCCGCTGGACCGCCATCCTGGCTCGGCTCCTAGCCTCGGTGGGCAGCCTGCCCGGCGACACTGGCCGACGACACTGCCCGGCGACGCCTTTTCATTGTCGATAAAGCACCATTTCGGGGTAGCCTCGTGACGCTGGCGTGGGGGCGTGGCTGTCGGTGGCCCGCATTGTCGACAATCTACTCTGCGGGCAATGCGGCTACCGCCGTCATCCAGGCCCGCCGCTGATAACAGCAAGAGGCGCTGGCGCTGGCGCTGGCGCTGGCGCTGGCGCTGGCGCTCGCGCTCGCGGCGATGCCGCCGAGGGGCCGCGCCGGGCGCGTTCTGGATCGGCGGGCGCTCACGCTCGGCGCGTTCCGGTAACGAGATGGCGTCATTCGGCGTTGCCGGCGGGGCGCGGAGCGCGCCGGCCGGCACCCAGCGTGAGAGGAAGGCTCGCGGCGGTAAGCCGGCTCGCCCCGGATGACCTCCCGCATTTAAGCTTGTCGAATCAATGGGCACCCCGGGC
>JAICYD010000010.1 GCA_025934375.1 Streptosporangiaceae bacterium
CGGCCGCCGCGGCGGGGCACGCCCGGCAGGCGGCCACGCTGACCGCCGCGGCGCGGCGCACGGTGCTGCGCGCGGCGGCCGGCAAGACGCCCACGGCGGCGGCCAGGCAGGCCGCCGCCGGCCGGGCGGCGGGATCGGGCCGGCACGGGTTTCCCCGGCCGCAACATCGGCCTGGCTACGGCCGCTGGGATATCTCGCGCGGGCACCTGGTGGCCGCGGCGGCCGGCACGACCGCGGTGGCGGCCGCGGTGGCCGTGTTCGCCGCGGTGGCCGGCGGCCCGGCCCCCGGGGGGTTGGCGGACCGGGCGGCCGGCGGGCCGGTGGCTAGCTCGCCAGCGGTCACCCCGACGGCGGGCGGGAGTGCCCCCGGCCCGGCCCGCCCGGGTGCCCGCCCCGCTCCTGGACGCGCGCCCAGCAGTGCCCCGGGGAGTGCTCCCGGCAGTGCCCCAGGGCAAGGTGGCGGCGGCTTTCCCACGACCGGGTCCTCCCAGCCGGGCGCCGCGTCCGCGCCACCGGGGCAGCCGGCCTCATCGCCTGCCCCGGGACCGTCAGCGACGGCGCCGCCTTCCGTGCCGGCCACGACGGTGCCCGCCACCAAGCCGCCCCCGGCCGCCACGCCGCCGGCCACCGGCCCGTCGACATCGCCGTCACCGTCGAGGCCGCCGGCCACCCGGCCCGCGGCCGCACCGGGGACGATCAGCGTATCTCCGGCCACGGTCGTGCTCACGCCGCTGCTCGGCAGCTCGTTCACGATCACTGCGCAGGGCGGACCGGTCTCGTGGTCCATCGCCGAGCCGGCCAGCTTGATCGGGAAGGTGTCGGTGTCACAGTCAGCGGGGACGCTCCAGGCGGGGCAGAGCGCCACCGTGACGATCACGACCAGCCTGGCGAGCCTGGACTCGCGCATCACGGTGAGCCCCGGCGGCCAGCAGGTCGCGGTCGTGGTGGGCCTGCTGTGACGCGGGCGGATCACGGTTAGCCACTATCAGGCAACATGTCAGCGGAGATACCTGCGCTTAGTCGCGTTTACCGCTAATTTATCCAGGTGCACGACAGCGATGTCTCTGTCCCAGCTGTCCCAGGGGCCTCGATTCCGGGCGTCGCCGATGACGCGGCAATCCTCGATGAGGCCTACGACAACTACGCGGACGCTCTTTACGCTTACTGCCGGTCTCTTGTGCAGGAGCCGGCCGCCGCGGCGGACGCGGTGCGCGACGCGTTCGTCGTCGCCGCGTTCCGGCTCGCCGACGTGCCCGATGAGAGCCTCCTGCGGCCATGGCTGTTCGCCGTCGCCCGCAACGAGTGCCTGCGCGCTATCAGTGGCGAGGCAGCGACCGCGGCGCGCGGTGTCTTCCCCGATGGCGATGACACGGCCCCCGCCGACTCTTCCGCCGCTGGCGACCCCGCTGGCGCCCCTGACGTCGCGGGCGGGACGTGGGCCGACGGCGATCCCGGCGACGCTCGGGCCAGCGCGCTGCCGCGCGCCGCACTCGGCGGCCTGGACGCCGTGGAGCGCGACTTCATCCTCATGGCCTGGCATGGGCTGGACATCGCGGAGTGCGCCGACGTCCTTGGCATATCCCGCGACGAGGCGTTCAGGCGCTTCTCCCGCGCCCGGGACCAGCTGGAGGCATCCGCCGGGGTGCTCGTGGTGGCCGGCTCGGACTGGCGGGAATGCGCGGCGCTGAACGCGGTCATCGCCGGCTGGGACGGGCGCGTCACCCCCGCGCTGCGCCAGGAGCTACGCCAGCACATTGACCGCTGCGACATCTGCGCCGATCAGCGGAGGCAGGGCTTGCGCCCGTCAGTGCTGCTCAGCATGTCGCCGGACGCCATGCGGGGCCTGGCGACGACGCCCGACACGTTGCGGCGGGCCGCCTGGGTGACCTCGCGGCTTAAGGACCGGGTGCTCGCGGCCGCCTTCGACCAGGAGCTGGCCTGGTTCGAGCACCGGGCAATGATCGTGCGGCGCGCGGCCCCCTTCCGCGATGACGGCTTCCCGGTGCCGCTTGACCCGCCCGGCGCGGCGTCGCGGGGCAGGCGCCGCTCGCGGATGCCCCTCGCGGTCGCCGGGCTGGCTGGTACCGGGCTGGTCGTGGTGCTGGTGGTGGTGGCCCTGGCGCTGAGCGGACAGCACTCGACGGGATCGGGTGCCCTCCCGACGCGGATGAACCTTTCTCAGCCGGTCGCGCCGTCACCGGGAACCGCGCCGTCAGCCGACGGCGGCAGCGGGCACGTGACCCCGCCGGCCAGCGAGGCCCCGAAGGCCTCCCCCAGCGCCTCCCCGTCCGCCACCACGGCGAAGCCGTCCACCAGCGCCCCCGCCCCCTCCAAGCCACCGACCGCGGCGGCCGCGACAGGGGCGGCGATCGGCGTCTCGCCGAAGAGCCTCACGCTGGCCTGGTACCCGCAGTACGGCGTCTACGGCGGCGAGATCACCCTGACCAACACCACCAGCGCCACCGTCAGCTGGTCGGTCAGCTTGCCGCCGGACCTGCACATCGGCGGCTTCCACGCGCAGTCCTCCGGGTCGCTCAGCGCGGGCCAGAGGGCAACGGTCATCATCTACGCCGAGCGCAACCGGCAAGGCGGCAACAACGGCAGCCGCACCGAGATGGTCACCCTCCAGCCGGGCAACGTGCAGGTGAGCGTCACCATCCCGGGGCGCTGAGCCCTGGTAAGACCGCGGGCCAGGACGCGTGCGCCGTGGCCCGCTCCGCCTGGGCGCGCAGGGCACGGACCGCCTCGGCCGGGTCGCTCGCGCCGTAGACGGCTGACCCGGCCACGAACACGTCCGCGCCCGCCTCGGCGCAGCGCTCGATCGTGGCTGCGCTCACCCCGCCGTCGACCTGCAGCCATATCTGACCGCCGCGGGCGGCGATCATCGCGCGGGCGCGGCGAAGCTTCGCCAGGACGAGGTCAAGGAACCCCTGCCCGCCGAAGCCTGGCTCCACGGTCATCAGGAGCAGCATGTCCACCTCGGGCAGCAGGTCCGCATAGGGCTCGACGGGCGTGCCCGGGTTGACCGCCAGCCCGGCGCGCGCGCCGGCCGCGCGGATCGCGCGCAGCGTGCGGACCGGTGCCTGGACCGCCTCGGCGTGAATGGTCACGTTGCCCGCGCCCGCCTCGGCGTAGCCGGGAGCCCACCGGTCGGGGTCGGTGATCATGAGGTGGCAATCGACCGGGATGGCGACGTGCTTGAGCAGCGCCTCCACGACCGGCAGGCCGAGCGTGAGGTTCGGCACGAAGTGGTTGTCCATCACGTCGACGTGCAGCCAGTCGGCGGCGGGCGCCACCGCGGCGGCCTCGTCGGCGAGCCGGGCGAAGTCGGCGGACAAGATGCTGGGCGAGATCTGAACGCTCATGACACCTGCGAGTGTAGAGTGCGCGGGCGCGGCGCCCGTGCCCTCCCAGGGAATCGCTGGAATGTCGGCCCCCGCCGCTAGTCTTAGGCGCTGAGTTCGAATCCAACCCCACGGAGGTAGCCGGTGCACGCTGATCCCCCCGCTGAGCTGCTGGATCGGGTCCGCAAGCTTCTCGCCAAGGCCGAGGATGACGGGGTCACCCCGGCCGAGGCCGAGGCGCTGACCGCCAAGGCCGCCGAGCTCATGGCGCGCTACGGCATCGACCGCGCCCTGCTCGGCGCGCTCCACCCGGGCAGCGACTCCCCCGCCGACCGCGTCTTCGACCTCGACAACCCGTGGGCCGCGGTCAAGGCGCACCTGTTGTCGGGGCTGGCCGCAGCGTTGCGCTGCCAGTGCGTGCTGCTGAACCGGCGCGCCCCCGGGAGCCGGCTGCACGTGTTCGGCTACGCCTCCGACATCGAGCGGGCCGACATCTTGTTCACCTCACTGCTGGTCCAGATGGCCCGCGCGCTGGCCGCCGCGGACATCCCGGCCGCCGCGTCCGGCGCCAAGGCGTGGCGGCGCTCGTGGATGCTCGGCTACGCTTCCGCGGTCGTGGCCCGGGTCCGGGACGCCGAGGAGCGCGCGGCGCGGGCCTCGGATGCCGACCGGACCAAGTCCGGGGACGGCGGGCCGTCCACGGCGCTGGTGCTGGCCGACCGGGCGATGACCATCCGGCGGCAGGCGCAGCAGGCCTATCCCCGCACCCGGCAGACCCGCGTCACCTATACCGGCAACGGCTACGCCTCTGGCTACCGGGAGGGCCAGAAGGCCGACATCGGCGGGGCCAAGCTCAAGCGGGGGGTCGCCGCGCTGACCCGGTAACCGGGTCCGGTCAAGGGCGCCGGCCTGCTTGACCCGGCGGATGACGGGGGCGGTCTCCACGGACCGGATTCCTGGCAGGCTGGGCAGCCGCGTGGTGAGGCCCGGCGGCTGCCGGGCAGGCCCCGCAGGAAAAGGTCATTGCGGTGCTCTGGGGTGCGGGCCTGAAGGGAGGTGATCTCGGTGCCGCCGGAGGCCAGGTTGACCCAGCGCGTGTCGGGGCGGCGGGCGAGCGCGTCGGCGATGGCGTCGGCGGCGCCCGGCGTGGTCTGCAGCCGGACGAACCAGTCGACCCAGCCGGGCCGCCCGCCGTTGAGCACCCCGATTATGAGTGGGCAAAGTTGGGCCGCTGGGCCGGCTGGGGGCAGGATGGCGGCACGGCCGATAGACGGAGGAACATAGGAGCCATGGACAGGAAGTGGTGGACCCTGATCGGGGTCAGCGCGGGGATATTCATGCTGTTGCTCGACGTCACGATCGTCGTTGTAGCCCAGCCAGCGATCCAGGCCGGGCTGCACGCGAGCTTCAGCGACGTGCAGTGGATCCTGGACGCGTACGCGCTTACGCTGGCCTCGCTGCTGCTCACCTCGGGGGTACTGGCCGACCGGTACGGCAGGAAGCTGCTGTTCACGATCGGGCTGGTGGTGTTCACCGGCGGCTCCCTGCTCTGCGGGCTCGCGGTGAACCCGCTGATGCTGATCGTCTCGCGCAGCGTGCAGGGGGTGGGCGGGGCGATCATGTTCGCCACGTCGCTGGCGCTGCTCGGGGATGCCTTCCGGGGCAAGGACCGTGGCGTGGCGTTCGGCGTGTGGGGCGCGGTCATCGGGGTCTCGACGGCGCTGGGCCCGGTCCTCGGCGGCGTCATCACGACGAACTGGGACTGGCGCGGCATCTTCCTGGTGAACATCCCCATCGGCGTGTTCGCGCTCGCGGTGACCATCTGGCGGGTCGGGGAATCGCGCTCGCCACGTCCGGAGCCGCCGGACTGGATCGGCTTCGTCCTGCTGACCGGGGGCCTCGTGAGCCTGGTGTACGGGCTGATCCGGGCCGGTGAGACCACGTGGTCGGATGCCGCCGTCATCGGCTGCCTGGCGGCCGGGACCGCGCTGCTGGTGGCGTTCGTCGTCACTGAGGCGCGGGTGAAGCACCCGATGGTCGACCTTTCCATCATGCGCACCCCGACGTTTACCGGCGGCTCGATCGCTGCCTTCTCGATGAACGGGTCGCTGTTCGCGGTGCTGCTGTTCATCGTGTTGTACCTGCAGGACGTCCTCGGCTTCTCCGCGCAGGGCGCGGGCCTGCGGATCGCGATCATCAGCGTGGCGCAGCTGGTGACGGCGACGTTCGCCGGGCGGATGAGCGAGCGCGTTCCGGCGCGCTGGCTGGTCGGCCCGGGGCTGCTGCTGGTCGGCGTCGGCCTGATCGTGATGGCGGGGCTGTCGGGCACCAGCTCGTGGACTCAGCTGATCCCTGGCTTCATCGTGTCCGGCCTCGGCGCGGGCCTAGTGAACCCGCCGCTGGCCTCCACCGCCATCGGCGTGGTGCCCCCGCACCAGGCGGGGATGGCCTCCGGGGTAAACGCGACGTTCCGCCAAGTCGGCATCGCGACGGGCATCGCGGCGCTGGGGTCGATCTTCAGCTCGGGAATCCAGCATCACCTGGCCAGTTCGCTTCCGCCGTCACTGGCGGGGTCTTCCGCCGCGATCGGGTCCCAGATCAGGCAAGGCTCAGTCGGGCAACTGCTGGCCTCGCTGCCGGTGAACGAGCGCGCCGCCACCGCGCTGGCGCTGCGGTCCAGCTTCGCCGCTGGCCTCAACGACCTGATGTACGTGACGGCGGCCCTGGCGTTGTTTGGCGGAGTGTGCTCCATGCTGCTCATCCGGCGCAAGGACTTCGTCTCCCGCGAGCAGCCCGAGCCCGCGGCGGCGACGACGGACCAGGAGTCAGCGACTCCCCCGGCGCGGTGACAGGGGACGCGCCAGCAGAAGTCGGAGCCAGCAGAAGACAGGTGCCGGCAGAAGACAGGTGCCGGCAGAAAGGACAGTGCCGGCAGAAGACAGTGGGGTGCCATGGCGGAGCCGGGCTCCGCCACGGCACGCCCGTGAGCTGCGGTCGTGAATCAGGCGCGGGTGGTTCCGGCCTCGGCGATGAGACCCAGCTGGCGAAGCACGGTGACGCCGTCATCGAGGCCGATTTCCTCGGTGATGCGACCGTTCTCGACCTTCAATACGGTGGTGCCGGTAAACCGCATCACCTTGCCGGTGCTGGCCGGCAGCGAGCCGAGCGGCATGTCGTCGAACGCCGCCCCCGTATGGGTTCCGCCGCCCTCCCACTGGCCGACCACGTAGTCGCCCTCGGCGATCAGGTCGGCGGTACCCCAGAAGTTCAGGTCCGGGAATGCCGCCCGGAACTTCCCGGCAAACGCGCGGACCGCGTCACGGCCGCGCAGCGGGGCGTGCAGCGAGTACTCGAAGCGAATGTCCGGGGCGGCCAGCTCATCGATGACGGCCGGGTTGAAGTCCTTGCCCCAGAACTCCGCGAACCACCGGCCGACCACGGCCTTGTTTTCCTCGATCGACATTGATTGCTCCCTCTCCTGTCACGTGCGTCGGCTGCGCCCCTTTAGCGGGCGCACCCTGCAGACGGCCACCGGACCGGTTTCGTGAGAGGGAAACTCGCCGCGCGGCGGCGGGCGCCCGCCTACCGAGAGCCGGGCCAGGTGGCAACCGCGAACACGGACTGCCCGAACGGAGCCCCCCGCCTTCCTTCCAGGCGCTTGAGGACGGGCACGAAACAGGAGTCGTAGATCTTGACCGACCGCCCGCCGGTAGGCGCCCGGTGCATCAGGCGGGCCACGACCAGCCAGGCCAGCGCTCCGACGGTATTGACGTAGCGGATCTCGGTCACCTGGTAGCCGGCCCGGGTGAGCTGCGCCTTCAGCTCTCCCTTCCGGTACCGGCGATAGTGGCCGATCTTCCGGTCGAAGTCGCTGTAGAGGAGCTGGAACGCGGGCACCCACAAGATGAGCCGGCCGCCGGGCCGCAGCGTGGCCGCCAGGTCCCGCAGCGCGCCGTCATCGTCCGGGATGTGCTCCAGCACGTTGATCAGGACCGCGGAGTCGAACGGGGGCTGCCCGGCGACGGCGTCCGCGCCACCGCGCACCACGGTGACGTGCTCGTCGCCGGCGAAGCGCTCGCGCAGGACGTCAGCGCACCGCTGCGACACGTCCGTGGCCACCACCCGCGCCCCGCGAGCGCTCAGGATCTCGGTGAAGGTGCCGTGCCCGGCCCCCACTTCCAGCACCGTGTCCCCCAGGTGCGGCTGGACCTGCTCGAAGATCCACGCGGCATAGTTGTCCGCGCCATCGAGATTATCCAGTGTCTCGGCCAGCTCGGCATCCGCGGCGGCGACGCTCGCTACGGGAACCGACCCTGATCGTTTCGGCGGTGATCGCATGCTGGCCACCCTAGCCAATCAACCGCACCGGATTTCGGCTATTGGGCTGACCAGCACGTTTCCCGATGGAGCGCCCTCCCGCGCAGGTCAGCGGCCCGACAGCGCGGCGGCCAGGTCCGCGGTACGACCGAGCATCCGGACTCTGTCAGTGGCCACTGACATTAGAAGTTCCCGAACGCTCCCATAACGTCAAAGACTAGTCGACAATGATCGTACATGTCAGTCATTCGGACTGGACAGCCCGCCGCAGCGGGGTAGCGTGCCAGTCATGGAGCATGTGCGACTGGGCCGCAGCGGCCTGCAAGTGTCCCGGCAGTGCCTGGGGACGATGACGTTCGGGCTGCAAAGCGACGAGGAGACCTCGATCGCGATCATGGACCGGGCCGCCGAGGGCGGCATCGACTTCTTCGACACCTCAGATGCCTATCCCCTGGGCGGCGACCTGGACACCCGGGGCCGCACCGAGGAGATCATGGGGCGCTGGCTGCGCGGGAAGCGCGACCGCTTCCTCCTGGCGACCAAGTGCTTCGTGCCCGTGGGCCCGGCGCCGTGGGAGGGGGGCAACTCACGCAAGCACATCATGTCGGCGGTCGAGGATTCGCTGCGGCGGCTGGAGACCGACTACATCGACCTGTACCAGCTGCACGGCTACGACCACAACACCCCGATCGACGAGACGCTGAGCGCCCTGGACGACCTCGTCCGGCAAGGCAAGGTCCGCTACGTCGGCTGCTCGAACTTCCTGACCTACCAGCTGGTGCGCGCCATCGGGCGCAGCGAGACGCTGCGGCTGGCCCGCTTCGACTCCGTGCAGCCCCGTTACAACCTGCTGTTCCGCCAGTGCGAGCGGGAGATGTTCCCGTTCTGCCTGGAGGACGGGGTCGGGGTGATCAGCTATAACCCGATCGCCGGCGGCCTGCTGTCGGGCAAGCACAACCGCCAGGGGGCGCCCCCGCAGGGATCCCGGTTCCAGCTCGGCCTCGCGGGCGGGATGTACCAGGACAGGTACTGGCACGAGCGGGAGTTCGACACCGTGGAGCAGGTGCGAGTCCTGGCTGACGAGGCGGGGGTCAGCATCGTCACGCTATCGGTGGCCTGGGTGATGGCCAATCCGGCGATCACCGCGCCGATCATCGGCGCCAGCAATCCCGGCCAGCTGGACGCCAGCCTCGCCGCAGCCGGCTACAAGCTCGACGACGACCTGAAGCAGAAGCTCGACGAGCTGACCCACGACTACCGCATGGGTGACGCCCCCCGCTAAGGCCGAGCCTGCGGAGCACGCAACGTACCGGGTCGCTGGCGCGCCTTAGCGCATGAGGTCCATGTGCGCGGCCCTCGCGGCCGCGGCTTTGGCGGGCGCCACGCTGGTGCTCGGCGGGTGCGGCAGGGGTAGCCCGGCCAGCGGTCAGGATCGCCGCAGCAAGGCGATGAAGATGGCGTCGGTCCCGTGCCGGTGCGGCCAGAACTGGGCGAAGCGGCTGTCCGCGGCCGCGCCCAGCCCCGGGACCTCGGGCAGCAGGGCCGGGGCGTCGAGGATCTGCACCCCGCCGACGCCGGCCACCTCGGCGACGACCTCGCTGGTCTCAGCGGGCACAGGCGAGCAGGTCACGTAGGCGACCACTCCCCCGGGCCGGACCGCCGCGAGGGCCGCCTTCAGCAGGGCGCGCTGCAGGTCACCCAGCTCGGGCAGGTCCGCCGGGGTCTTGCGCCAGCGAGCCTCGGGCCGGCGCCGCAGGGCGCCCAGCCCGGTGCACGGCACGTCCACCAAGGCCCGGTCAAAGGCGCCATCGCGCCAGGCCGGATGGCGGCCGTCCGCGACCAGCACCCCCGCCGTCCGCGGCTCGGCCTTCCTGGTCCCCAACGCGGCCCGGGCTCGCGCTGGCTGCCCCCTGACCACGGCGGCGACCAGCCGGGCGCGGTGCGGGTGGATCTCCGCGGCGACCAGCCGCGCGCCGTCCAGCGTGGCCAGCCCGTGCAGCATCCGCGCCTTCCCGCCCGGGCCTGCGCACATGTCCAGCCAGGCCGGGGCGCGGCCGGCATCCTGGCCAGCCCGCGCGACTGGCGCGCGTGCGAGCAGGAGGGCGGCGAGCTGGCTGGCCTCGTCCTGGACGACCGCCCGGCCCCCGGCGATCAGGCTCGCGGGGTCACCGCCAGGCAGCGTGAACCCGTAGGGCGACCAGCGGGCAGGCTCAGCCCCGGCCGGCATGACCTCATCGCGGCCCGCGGCCCCGGGAGTGACGGCCATCGTCACGCGGGGCCGCTCGTTGCCGGCCGCCAGTGCCGCCTCCAGTTCGGAGGGCGCGGCGCCGGGACCGAGGGCTGCCTGGTAGGCGGCCACGATCCAGCGGGGGTAGCTGTGCCTGACCGACAGGTACCCGTCGCGATCGGCCGCGGGCGCCGGCGCGACGATCGGCAGCCACTCATCCAGGGCGCGCGTCGCGACGCGGCGCAGCACCGCGTTGACGTATCCCGAGGCCCGCGCGCCCGCGACGTCCTTGGCCAGGTCAACGGAGGTCGCCACCGCGGCGTGGCTGCCGACCCGGGTGGCCAGCAGCTGGTGCGCGCCGATCCGCAGCGTCAGCAGCACGGGCGGGTCCAGCTTGCCCAGCGGCCGGTCACTGCAGGCCGCGAGCACCGCGTCGTAGGTTCCCTGGCCGCGCAGCGTGCCGTAGGCGAGCTCGGTGGCCAGCGCCGCGTCCCGGCCCGCGATGCCCCGGTCGGCTAGCAGCCGGGGCAACAGCAAGTTGGCGTACGCGGCGCGGCTGTCCACGGCGTCCAGGACGTCAAAGGCCGCCCGGCGGGCCGGGTCAGCCCGGTAACGCGGCCGGGGGCCGCTTCGGGGCCGCGGCTCATGGCGGGTCGCCGGCATTAGCTGAAGCCCCCGGCTTCCCGCAAGCCGCGCGCCCAGTCGGCGGCAGGCATGCGGCGCTTGCCGGGCGGCTGGACCTCGCCCAGCAAGACCGGCCGCGAGCCAGTTCCCGCGTGCACGGCGCCCCGGCTGACGTGCAGCTCACCGGGCGCGAGGTCGGGGAGCACGCAGCTGTCGGCCGGTTTCGTTACGGGGAAGATCCTGATCCTCGCCCTATCGAATTCCGTCCACGCCCCCGGGTCCGGGGTGCAGGCGCGGATGGCCCGGTCGATGAGGTGGGCGGGCAGCTTCCAGTCGACCCGGGCGTCGGCCGGGGTGAGCTTGGGCGCGAGGCTCACGCCCTCGGCAGGCTGCGGCTCGGCGCGGATCGTTCCGTCCTCGATCCCGTCCAGGGTGGCGACCAGCAGCGCGGCGCCCTCCTCGGCGAGCCTGCCCAGCAGGTCACCGGAGGTGTCGGTGGGCCGGATCGGCTCGGTGAGGTGGCCGAACCACGGGCCGGCGTCCAGTTCGGCGACGATCCGGAAGGTTGTCGCGCCGGTGATGTCATCGCCATGCAGCACGGCGTGCTGGACCGGCGCCGCCCCCCGCCAGGCGGGCAGCAGCGAGAAGTGCAGGTTGACCCAGCCGAGGCGCGGAATGTCGAGCGCCTCCTGCGGAAGCAGGGCGCCGTAGGCGGTCACCGGGCAGCAGTCAGGGGCGATCTGCCGCAGCCGGTCCAGGAACTGCGGCTCGCGCGGCCGGGCGGGCGTCAGGACCTCCAGGCCCTGCTCACGGGCATGGACCGCCACCGGGGACGGCTCGACGTTCCGGCCCCGGCCGGCGGGCGCGTCCGGGCGCGTGACGACCGCCGCTACCGTGTGCCGGGACGCCAGCAGCGCCCGCAGCGAGGGCACCGCGACAGCCGGGGTCCCGGCGAAGACCAGCCGCAATGTCGTGCGCCTCCTTTAGGAGATCCGCTGGGTGGAGTGCGGGGAGACCCGGATCTCCGGGACGGGGGCACCGTACCACTCTGCTTCCCGGATGGCCTTCATGGCGAGCTTGCGCTCCTTCTTGCTCATCCGGTCGATGAACAAGATTCCGTCCAGGTGATCGGTCTCGTGCTGCACGCAGCGGGCGAGTAGCTCGGTGCCCTCGATCGTGATCGGCTCGCCGTGCATGTCGAAGCCCTTGGCGACGACCCGGGGCGCGCGCGGAGTCAGGAACTGGATGCCCGGCAGCGACAGGCAGCCCTCCTCGTCTTCCTCCTCCTCGCCATCCAGGGCGAGGACCGGGTTGATCAGGTGGCCAGACTCGCCCTCTTCGTCGCCGACGTGGAAGGTGAACACGCGCAGGGACACGCCGATCTGCGGGGCGGCGAGGCCCACGCCGGGCGCGTCCAGCATCGTCTCGTTGAGGTCCCGCACGAGGTTGCGCAGCTCGAGGTCAAAGTCGCGCACCGGCTCTGCGGGAGTCTTCAGGACCGGGTCACCAAACAGCCGTATTGGCCTAAGCACGGACATCCTCCAGGGAAAGCTCACCGTAATGCGGCGTCGTCGCTCGGGGTTAGCATGGTCTTGCCAGGCAGCCCGACGGAGTATTCGGGAGCAAGGCATGGCACCCGGTGAACACGTGACGATCGCCCGGTTACTAGAAGTCTATTGGGCGGCCCGATGTTCCAGGGCGCGGTGTTCCAGGGCGCGCAGTGTTCCAGGGTGCGGTGTTCCAGGGGCACTGCGTTCCAGGGCGCACTGCGTGCTGGTCAGATCAGCTCGGCGGGATCCAGCTGGACGCGCACGCCGCCGCCCTCCTTACGGGCGCTGCGCGCCGCCTGCGCGGCGTGCAGCACGCGCGCTAGCGCCGGGCCGTCCGCGCGCGGGACTCGCAGCAGGGCGCGGACCTGTGTCTCCCCGGGGGGCGTCCCCCGGTCGCCCCCCGGCCCCGGGGAATCGACGGGGACGGGGCCGAGAACGTCAAGGCGGTGCCCGTGCGCCGGTTCCGGGACGGCCGCGAGCAAGGTGGCGACGGCGTCGCCGTCGCCGGTGACGGCCGCCATCCGAACCGCCGGGGGGAAGCGCAGGTCCGCGCGCTCGGCCAGGGTGCGCTCGGCGAAGGTAACCGGATCCCACCGGATGAGCGCCTGGGTTACCGGGAGCGCGGCGTCGGCGTGAACGAGGACCGTGCCGTCCGGGCGGACCAGGGCGGCGGCGGCCATCCACCGTCGCAGCGCCTCCTCGTCGCTGCGCAGGCTGGGCCGCGCCAGGAGCGCCCACCCGTCCAGCAGCAACGCCGCGGCGTACCCGGCCACCGGCTCGGCCCCTGGCGTGGCGATGACCAGCGCGGGCTCGTCGGGGACGGCCGGGAGCACCACCGCGCCCCCTCCCGACGCGCGGATCTTGACGCCGGGGAACGCGCGGCCCAGCTCCTCGGCGGTGCGGGCCGCGCCGATGACGATCGCCCTGACCTTGTCGTGCCCGCACTCATCGCAGCGCCAGCCACCCGCCAGCGCGCCGCACCAGCCGCAGCTGGGGACCTCCTGCGCGCCGGTGACCCGCAGCGGCCCGCCGCAGCGGGCGCACCTGGCTTTCGCCCGGCACCGACCGCAGGCGATCGCGGCCAGGTACCCGCGCCGGGGAACCTGGACCAGCACCGGACCTGGCGGCTTCCGGGTGCCCCCGGCTCGCGGCTCCGGATCCCCGGACAGCGCCGCGCGAATCGTGCGCAGCGCCAGGCTCGGCAGCCGCGCGGTCGTGGCGGCCGCGTCCCGGCCCAGCTCCGCCTCATCGGCGGCCGCCATGACGCGCGGCGCCGCCGCGCGGACCGTGGCCCGCTCGGGCTCCAGCGAGCGCGCCCAGCCGGCGGCGACGAGCTGGGCCAGCTCCGGCGTCCGGGCGAACCCGCCGATCAGGGCGGCCGCCCCGGACCGGTGCGCACGCAGCGCGAGGACTTCGCGGGCGTTGGGATACGGGGCACGCGGCTCCGCGTGCAAGTCATCACCCTCGTCCCACAGCACGACGAGGCCGAGGTTGGCCACCGGGGCGAACATCGCGGCGCGGGTGCCGGCCGCCACGGTGACCTCGCCGCGCGAGACGGCCAGCCACCGCCGGTACCGCTCAGCCGGGCCGAGGTCGGCGCTCAGCGTGACGTGCCGCGCCGTGCGCGCGCCCAGTGCCTGGTCAACGCGGGCCAGGTCGCGTGCGTCGGGGACGACGATCAGCGTCCCGCGCCCGGCGGAGGCCGCCGTGGCGGCGGCCAGGGCGATCTCCTCCGGCCAGGCCTGGCCGGGCAGCGCCGTCCACGCGGCGCGAGCCGGGCGGCCATCCGCCAGGGCGCTGAGGAAGGCTTCACCGGCCGGGTACCGCGCCCACGGCCCCGGGGCGGGCCGCGCGGGGAGCGCGCCGCCCACGGTCGCGTCATGGGCGGCCGGGCGCGCGGAGTTCTCGGTCGCCGCGTGGCGCGGCGGGATCGCCAGCCGCAGCACGTCGGCGAGAGTGCCCGCGTACCGGTCGGCGACCGCCCGGGCCAGCCCGGCGAGCTCGTCCGTGAGCACCACCTCGGGCGAGGTCACCCGGTCCAGCCAGGCGAGTCGCCCGTCGTGCTCGCTTTGCGCCACCCGCTCCAGCACGAACCCGTCGGTGAGCTGGCCCGCGAACCTGACCCGGACCCGGACGCCGGGCCGGGCTGGTGCCGCGAGCCGCTGCGGGACCAGGTAGTCGAAGGGGCGGTCCAGGTGCGCGAGCGGGATATCCACGGCCACCCGCGCGACCGGGTTCTCCGCGGCGGGCACCAGCGTCGGCGGGTCCTTGCGCGCCGCCTTCTTCCGCGGCCCGGCCTTGCCGGACGCCGCCGCGGGCACCGCGGGCGCGGGCGCCGTCACCTGCGCGACCGAGTCGCGTGTCCCCGCGCGTGCTCGGTCGTCCAGGTTCTCCGCCATCCCACCGTCCTACCAGACCCGGCCAGCGAATGCGGCCAGCGGAGCAGGCCGGGATCCCGGGCCTCCCGCTTCCCGCGCGTCAGGGGTCCGTGACGAAGGCCTCCGGCCGGTAGGAACAGCGAACGGCCGGGCACGGGTAGCCGCAATACCCGTGCCCGGCCGTTCGGGCCTATGGTGCCCGCTCGCCTGCTGATGCCCGCAGGCGGGCAGAGGCTACCGCTAGCTGACCAGGTAGTCGAATTCGCCGGTACGCAGCGCGCTGACCAGCGCGCGGACCGTGTCCGTCGAGTAGACCAGGGCCGTGCCGCGCGGGTCACGGGAGTTGCGCATGGCCACGGTCCCCGAGGCGAGCCGGGCGATCTCGACGCACGCGCCCTGGGAGTTGCTGCGCTGGCTCTTCTTCCAGGTAGCGCTGAGGAGCTCAGCGGCCGAGATGCCGTTGTGTATGTCCTGCATCGTTTCATGTCTCCTGACGCATTGCATCTATTCGGCGTCAAGCACCGCCGCCTGGCCCGGCGCGCGCTGACGTCTGCCGCCTGTGAGCGCTTGCTCCCAGCAGCTGTCGTGGAACCGCCGACACACTGCAGCATATCGCATGCACGTGCATCAGCATGGGATTCAGCACGACCATACGCATACGCAAATTCATACGCATCTGCACAATGTCCAGGCCCGCCTAGTACGCGCTGCGGGATCGCACGGTATCGCTACGTAGTCCGAGCAGCTCAGCGCCGACCCGACGTTCGTCGGGCCTAGGCCTGGAGGTATGAAACGCGAAAACTGCGGACTTACGACCGATCTTTGGCGAAACGTCATGCTTTCGTTAGATTTGCCCGTCGAGGCCAGCACCCTGCTGTTCGCCAAGGGCGAAGAGGAATAGTGAGGCTTGGGGTTGACCCGTGCCCGCGGAAGGCTGACTGCCGGATGTACGGACGGAGGCCGCACCAGCCAGGGGCCTGGGGGATGGCGCGTATCCCCCCGGTCACCTGGCGTGCATCCCCCAGATAACACAGCTGAGCGCAGCGCCTCGGCGCGATCGGTGCGCTCCCAGGTGAAGTCCGGCTCGGTGCGGCCGAAGTGGCCGAAGGCCGCCGTCTGCCCATAGATCGGGCGCAGCAGGTCCAGGCTGCTGATGATCGCCTTGGGCCGCAGGTCGAAAACGTGGGTGACGGCGTCTTGGATCTTCTCCACCGGGACAGTCTCAGTACCGAAGCACTCGACGAACAGGCCCACCGGCGCGGCCTTGCCGATCGCGTACGCGACCTGGGCCTCGCAGCGGTCCGCCAGTCCGGCCGCCACGACGTTCTTGGCGACCCAGCGCATGGCGTACGCGGCGCTGCGGTCCACCTTGGACGGGTCCTTGCCGGAGAACGCGCCGCCGCCGTGCCTGGCCGTGCCCCCGTAGGTGTCGATGATGATCTTGCGGCCGGTGAGGCCAGCGTCGCCCATCGGGCCGCCGATCTCGAACCTGCCCGTCGGGTTGACCAGCAGCCGGTACCCGGTCGTGTCGATCCCGAACTCGCCCAGCACCGGCTCGACGACGTAGTCCTTGACGTCGGGCGAGAGCAGTTCCTTGAGGTTGATGTCGGGCGCGTGCTGGGTGGAGACCACGACGGTGTCGAGGCGGACCGGGCGGCCCTCCACGTACTCCACGGTCACCTGGGTCTTGCCGTCCGGGCGCAGGTACGGGACCTGCCCGGAGCGCCGTACCTCCGATAGCCTGCGGGCCAGCTTGTGCGCCAGCATGATCGGCAGCGGCATCAGCTCCGGGGTCTCCCGGCACGCGTAGCCGAACATCAGCCCCTGGTCCCCGGCGCCTTGCAGGTCGTACTCGTCGGTGAGGCCATCCTCGCGGTGCTCGAAGGCATCGTTCACGCCCTGGGCGATGTCGGGCGACTGCGAGCCGATGGACACCGAGACGCCGCATGACGCCCCGTCATAGCCCTTGGCGGAGGAGTCATAGCCGATCTGGAGGATCTTCTCCCGGATGATGCCGGGGATGTCGACGTACGTCCGGGTGGTCACCTCGCCGGCCACATGAACCTGCCCGGTGGTGATCAGCGTCTCGACAGCGACACGGCTGCCGGGGTCATCCTTGATCATCGCGTCCAGGATGGCGTCGCTGATCTGGTCGGCCATCTTGTCAGGGTGGCCTTCCGTCACGGACTCCGAGGTAAACAGCCGACGGGCCAACGTTTTCTCCGTCCATCGTTTAAGTGGGCTGGTCGCTAGCGGGCGGATACGACGATAGCGCAGGTCGCGGGCACCTCAGCCCGCCTCACTGGAGGCGGGCGGCGACCAGGTCCCAGACGACCTCGGCGAGTGCTTCCTTGCTGCCGCGCGGGATCGGCGTCTGTGATCCTTCGCGTGAGTAGACGATGGCCTCGTTGTCGGCGCTGCCGAAGCCCCGGCCGTTGCCGACCGGGTTGACGACCAGCAGGTCGCATCCCTTGCGGGCGAGCTTGGCCTGGGCGGCCTGCGGATCCGGGTCAGTCTCGGCCGCGAACCCGACCACCACCTGGCCCTGTCGCCCCCCGCGGGCACGGCGGCCGGCCAGGTCGTGCAGGATGTCCGGGTTCTCGGTCAAGACGATGGGATCGGGCTGGCTTCCGTCCTTCTTGATCTTGGAGTCGCTGCGCGCGACCGGGCGGAAGTCGGCGACCGCGGCGGTCATGACGACGGCGTCGGCGATGCCCGCCTCAGCGAGCATCGCGGCGTGCATGTCGCGCGCCGAGACCACGCGCACGACCCGCGCGCCGGCCGGATCGGGCAACTCCACGTTCGCGGCGACCACGGTCACCTCGGCGCCGCGCAGCGCCGCCGAGCGCGCGAGCGCGTACCCCTGCTTGCCGGTCGACCAGTTCCCCAGGAAGCGGACCGGGTCCAGTTCCTCGCGCGTTCCGCCAGCCGAGATCACCACGCGCCTGCCCGCCAGGGATGCGGCCGCGGGCATGAGCCGGGCCAGGAGCGCCTGGACGACGGCGAACAGCTCCTCCGGCTCCGGCAGCCGCCCGGGGCCAGTGTCCGCGCCGGTTAGCCGGCCGGAGGCCGGGTCGATCACGAGCGCGCCGCGCTGGCGCAGCAGGGCTACGTTCGCGGTGGTGGCGGGGTGCTCCCACATCTCGGTGTGCATGGCGGGCGCGAGCACGACCGGACAGCGGGCGGTCAGCAACGTCGCGGTCAGCAGGTCGCCGGACATGCCGGCGGCGGCGCGGGCGAGCAGGTCGGCGGTCGCGGGCGCGACGATGACCAGGTCAGCGCTCTGGCCGAGCCGGACGTGCGCCACCTCGTCTACCGCGGTCCACACGTCGGTGGCGACGGGCTCACCGGACAGGGCCGCCCACGTCGGCTCGCCCACGAACCGCAGGGCATCGGCGGTAGGGATGACGCGGACCCGATGGCCCGCCTCGCGCAGCAGGCGCAGCAGGGAAGCCGACTTGTAGGCGGCGATTCCGGCGCTGACGCCTAGGATTACCCGCGCCATATCGCAGGGCGATAAGCGAGGTTACGCCTCGCTGGTGGCCTCGACGGACAGCAACCGCTCGCGAGTCTCCCGCAGGGCGATCGACAGCGGCTTCTCCTGCACCCGGGTCTCGACGAGCGGGCCGACGTACTCCAGCAGACCCTCGCCGAGCTGGGAGTAGTACGCGTTGATCTGGCGGGCGCGCTTGGCCGCCATGATCACGAGCCGGTACTTGCTGTCAACGACTTCCAGCAGGTCGTCGATCGGCGGGTTGATGATTCCGTCCGCGGCCGGGGTTGCAGGCACGTGTCGCCTTCCTCATTGATAGCTGTTGATCAAAGTTACCATCTGCCGGCAAACCTCCTCGACGGACGTGTTCACCAGCGTGTGGTCGAACTCGCCGACCGCCGCTAGCTCCTCCCGGGCAACGTCCAGGCGGCGCTCGATCACCTCGGATGATTCCGTGCCGCGGCCGGTGAGCCTGCGCACGAGCTCCTCCCAGGAGGGCGGCGCGAGGAACACCAGGACGGCGTCCTCCATGGTCTTGCGCACCTGGCGGGCGCCGGCGAGATCTATCTCAAGAAGTGTAGGCAGTCCTTGCCCGATCCGCCGCCGTACCGGCTCACGCGGCGTGCCGTATTTGTTGCCGGCGAACTCTGCCCACTCCAGAAGCTCCCCCGAGGCCACCAGGCGGTCAAACTCTCGCTCATCCACAAAGTGATATTCGCGCCCGTCCACTTCACCAGGACGGGGCTTGCGGGTGGTGACGGAAACAGAAATCCAGATGTCCGGGTGGCGGCGGCGAAGTTCAGCGGCGACCGTGCTCTTCCCGACCCCTGAGGGCCCGGAGAGCACGGTCAGCCGTGAATGCCGCCGTGCCGCGGGCGCGCCAGCGCCACCAGGCGCCGGACCCCCCGCGGCTACCGCCTCGCTTGACTTACCGCCGGGCGAGACGGTCATGCCCCCGCGCCCGGGCCGGCAGTCCGCACAGCCGGTCAGCTAGCTTAAATGTCCGCACCGAACTCCTGCTCAAGCGCGGCGCGCTGGTTGGCGCCCAAGCCGCGCACCCGCCTGGAGTCCGCGATGCCGAGCCTGTCCATGATCTGCTTGGCGCGGACCTTGCCCACGCCCGGCAGGGACTCTAGCAGTGCTGAGACCTTCATCTTGCCAATCACGTCATCGGTGGTCCCTTCTTTGATGACGTCGGACAAGGTCGTCGCGCCTCGCTTGAGGCGATTCTTAACCTCTGCGCGTTCCTTGCGGGCACGTGCGGCCTTCTCCAAGGCCGCAGCGCGCTGTTCGTCGGTGAGGGGAGGAAGAGCCACTCGGGGTCACCTCGGGTTTCGTCGTGAAAAAGGTTGGACGGGAGGGGAAACTAGCGACTCCGATGCCCTTTCGGCAACGAGAATCTCCATTTAGGTCATCACAAATCTGGATATATTACTCTGCACATTCGCTTCATTACCCAAGGTAGTCATCTTCAGGTCATTGCCGCCATTCCGGCTCTCGCTCCGCGATAAAAACGAAGCATGAGCAACGTCGCGCCTGCCCGTCCGGCGCGGCCCGCGCGCCTGCCCGCGCGGCCTTCACCACCGGCCCCCGGCGCTCTCGGCGTACCGCCCAGACCACCCCAGGATATTCCCCTTGTCCGTACCGAACGTGGACGCCGACCCGCCCGCGCATAACACCAATCCCCCGCCGCGCCCCCCGTCGCAAGCGTCCGGTTCACACTACACGCAGTAGGGCGTCCACGGCGGGCGGCCGAGCGGAGACTCCGCCGGGACGGCCGGGTCGCCTGGCCGCGAGCGCTGACTGCTGGCACCGCTCACTCCTTCCGTGGGTATGCGTCAACGTTTAGGTTATATACGACATATGCGACTTATGTAACTTTTACCTCTTCTCCACAGATCTACGGACGTTGCGCTCGCGTTCTACCTCGGTCGGACATTTTACCCACCACGGCGCGGTGATCACAGAGGCCCGCTAACTTTTGACCGCAGAACGTAACACGCCGGGTACGCCCGTGTCGACGCCTGGTCAGCGCGGGTCGGGGGCACCCGCGACCGCGGTGGCGGGCGCGGGCAACCGCGACCGTGGCCCGCGACCAGAGTCGGCTTCCACTTCAGTCGCCAACTATGGCCAGATTTCACATGATCACCCCACCTGCGCGTGCTTTCGGGTGCGAAACCCATCGCCGCCCTCCACCTAGAGTTATTCGCCAGGCACGCCCGGGTATCCCGGCCCGCGAGGGGGACATCATGTCATCAGGCACCACCACGGCCAGGAATACCGAAAGCTACAAGGACCCGTCATCCGGCCACTCCAGGTTCAGGGCCAGCCGCGGCTATGAGCACGAAGCCGAGGTCATCGCCTTGCGGCGGCTGCTTGACGGCCACCGGTTCGCTACCGCGGTCGACATCGGCGGCGGCTACGGGAGGCTCAGCGTCATCCTCGGCGAGTACGCCGACCGGGTGACCCTGACCGATGCCAGCACTGCGCGGCTCAGCCTGGCGGACCAGGCTTTCCCCGGCGGGCCGCCGTTCGAGCGGCAGCTCATGGACGCCTCGCGCCTGCGGTTCGCTGATGACAGCATCGACCTCGCGGCGCTTATCCGGGTGCTGCGCCACCTGGCCGACCCCGAGCCAGTGCTCGCGGAGATGGCGCGGATCTTGCGGCCGGGCGGGTACGCCGTCATCGAGGTGGCCAACTCCGTGCACGCGGCCCGCCGCGTCGGCGGCCTGCTGCGGGGCCGGCCCGCCACGCAAGAGCCCGTGGAGGTCCCCTTCCCGCGGTCCCGGCGGCGCGGCGACGCCCCGTATGTTGGCCATCACCCGGGCATGATCTGCGCGCAGCTGGCCACGGTGGGCTTGGAGGCCCGCCAGGTGCTGTCGGTCTCGAACTTGCGCCACCCGCTGGCTCAGGCGATCTTGCCCCGGGGGGCGATGCTCGCCGCCGAGCGCTTCGCCCAGCGCCCGCTGGGGCCGCTGTACTTCGGCCCCAGCGTCTTCATCCTCGCGCGGAAGGAAGAGTCGTTCGGCCACGCACGCAGGCCAGGTGGCTGCGCCTTACAGGCCGCAGCGCCCTGTCCGAGGACGATGCCCGCCAGACACCACCCAGGCAGCGCTAGCGCGCCCTCAGCAGGCTGGCAGGGGGCGGGAGAGGCTGCTAGGCCGCAAGCGGCGCAGGGAGGCCGCTATCGTCGCCGCGGCTGCCCCTGGATCAGCGGCCCCGGTGATCGGGCGCCCGATCACCAGCAAGTCGGCACCGGCTCGGATGGCCTCTTCCGGGGTGGCCACGCGAGCCTGGTCGTTCACCGCTGAGCCTGCTGGCCGCACGCCCGGGGTGATCAGCGTGATGTCCGGGCCGACCTCGGCCCGGACGGCGGCGACCTCGCGCGGTGAGCACACCAGGCCCCGGGCCCCGGAGGCGACCGCCATCACCGACAGGCGCCGAACCACGTCGCTGACTGACCCGGGGATGCCCAGCGTCTCCAGGTCGCCGTCACCCATCGAGGTCAGCACGGTGACCGCGGCGACGCAGGTGCCCGGGGCCGCCTCCACGGCGGCGCGGATGACGCCCGGGCCGCCGCTGGCGTGCACGGTCAGGTAGTCGGGCCGCAGCCGGGCTACCGCCCGCGCGGCCGCGGCTACCGTCGCCGGGATGTCGAGGAGCTTGAGGTCGAGGAACACCCGGACCCCGCTAGCCCCGCGCACCGTTGCCACCACGTCGGGGCCGTAGCGCAGGTAGAGCTCAAGCCCGATCTTGACGGTCGACACGTGCGGCGTGACAAGCCCGGCCCACCGCGCGGCACATTCCAGATCGGGCGCGTCGAGCGCGACCGCGACGGGCGCAGACCCATGCTGCACCGCAATCCCCTTTCTCGCCTGGCGGCCAGCATCTCCCAGGGAAGGAAGCGGCGAAGCCGCCGGCCGGGCACCTGCCCTTTCAGCCACCTTTGGTAGCTCTAAGGATACTTTCCACCACTGGCTACCGCCCAAGCACGTGCTAAGACCCAGCTATGCCGGTCGGCCACGACTCCCGCGCCGTCGTGCGCTCGCCCCACCACCTCGCTCACCCGGTCGATTCCCCGGGCCACCAGTTCCTCCTCCAGCTCCCGCTGGATCCGGGAGCAGGCCGAGGGATCGTGGAAGAGCACCGTCCCGATCGCCACCATCGCGGCGCCCGCCAGCAGGAACTCCAGCGCGTCGCGTCCGGTTCGCACCCCGCCGGTCCCGATGACCGGGACATCGGGGAATGCCTCGCGGACCTGCCAGACGCACCGGATGGCCAGCGGCCTGATGGCCGGCCCGGACAGCCCGCCGAACGCACCCGAGAGCACCGGCCGGAACGACACCGGATCGATGGCCATGCCAGGCACGGCGTTAACCAGGGACAGCCCGTCCGCGCCCGAGGACACGCAGGCACGGGCGACGGACACGATGTCGGTGACCTCCGGCGACAGCTTCGCGAACACCGGGATGTCGTACCGCGCGCTACCCCGCACCTGGGCGACCACCTGGCCGGCCGCGGTGGCGTCGAGGGCGAACGGCCGTCCCGCCGCGGCGGCGTCCGGGCAGCCCAGATTCACCTCGATCGCCGACACGCCGGCGGCATCCGACAGCCGCACGGCGAGCTCGGCGTACTCGCGGACGGTATGGCCGGCCACCGACACCACGGCGCGCGCGCCGCGAGACAGTAGCCAGGGCAGGTCGCGCTGGAGGAAGCCGTCGATGCCCGGCCCCTGCAGCCCCGGCGACGACAGCATGCCGCTCGGCGTCTCGGTCAGGCGGGGCGCCGGGTTGCCCGCCCGGGGCTCCAGCGTCACCGACTTGGTGATCAGCGCCCCGATCCGGGCCACGTCCGTGAACTGGGCGAGCTCGCGACCGGCCCCGGCGCACCCAGAGGCGGCCAGAACGGGTGAGGGCAGCTCCAGCTGGCCGAGCCTGGTCCGCAGGTCAACCGGCATGCTGGCGCCCTTCTGGGATGTCGCGCGGACCCGGGGTGAGGCTGGTGGCGGCCGGGCCGACTCCCCCGGCGCGCGACTTCCAGCCGGGCGCGCCCAGCGCGTCGAACGGTATGGTCCCCACGTCATCCCAGCGCACCCGGTCACCGCGGAACACCGGGCCGTCGACGCAGGCCCGGACCATGCGGGTGATCCCGTCGGTGCCGACGGCGGGCAGCACGCACCCCATGCACAGGCCCGTCCCACACGCCATGGCGGGCGCGTCAACCAGCGCCTGCACCGGGATCGCGTAGCGGCCGGCCAGCGCTGAGGCCGCCCGCAGCACGCCCAGCGGCGCGGCCGCGTAGATCACGTCGGTGCGCGCCTGCTGCACGACGGTCGGCAGCAGGTCGATGACCGAGCCGCGCGCGCCGAGGGAGCCGTCGGCGGTGGTGATCATCGCCGAGCGCCCGGTGCGCCGCGCCGTCAGCGCCCCGAATACCCGGTCCGCGCTCTCCGCGCCAAGCAGGAAGTCTGCCTGGCAGCCGCGGTCGGCGAGCCGCCCGGCCAGCGCGAACAGCGGAGCGGCGGCGGCGCCCACCCCGACCAGCAGGCAGGAGGCGGGGTCGCGGGGCACCGGGAACGGCCGCCCGAGCGGGCCGACGATGTCGAGCACGTCCCGGGACCGGCAGTCGGCCAGCCACTCTGCTCCCGGCTCGCGGGGCAAGAACACGAACTCCACCGTGCCGCCGTGGTCCGGTCGCACGTCATGGACCGAGAACGTCCGGCGGGAGAGCATCCCCGACTGCGGCCCGCCGACCGCGATGGCGATGAACTGGCCCGGCCGGAACCTCGTGGCGATCGCGGGCGCCACGACCGTCATCGCTACGTAGGCATCGACCCGGCGCACGGTGAGCACGGTCCCGCGCACCTGAACCGGCGACAACCCGCCACCTTCCCGATCACGATCTGCTGCCATGCTGCTGTCTCCCGGGGGGGCGACCCCCCGTACCCCCCGAAGCCGCGCCATGCAAGCTCTGGGCGTGCTCTTGCAGTGAGCGAACGCCCACCTCGCCGCGGATGATGGCCTCTATGCCCTGCACCGCGGCCGCCAGCCCGGCCACGGTAGTCACGCACGGCACCCCCCGGCGAACCGCCGCCGTACGGATCTCATATCCGTCCAGGCGCGCGGAGGCGGCGGGGGAAGCGCCGAAGGGCGTGTTCACGATCAGGTCTACCTCACCGTCCACGATGCGCGTGACGACGGTCGGCTCGCCGTCTGGTCCCGGACCGTCGCTGTGCTTTCGCACGATCTTGGCATGAACGCCGTTCCGGCGCAGCACCTCAGCCGTTCCGTTTGTCGCCCAGACCTCGAATCCCAGGTCGGCCAGGCGCTTGACCGGGAACACCATGGCCCGCTTGTCGCGGTTGGCGACGGACACGAACACCCGCCCCCGGACCGGCAGTGCCCCGTAGACCGCCTCCTGCGACTTCGCGTAGGCGGTGCCGAATTCCGAGGCGATGCCCATCACCTCGCCGGTCGAGCGCATCTCGGGGCCGAGCACGGTGTCCACCCCGGCTCCGGTGCTGTCGCGGAACCTCCCGAACGGGAGCACGGCTTCCTTCACCGCGACCGGGGATTCCAGGGGCAGCGTGCCGCCATCGCCGGTCGCGGGGAGCACCCCGGAGGCGCGCAGGCCGGCGATTGAGGACCCGAGCATCACCAGCGCCGCCGCCTTGGCCAGCGGCACCGCGGTCGCCTTGGATACGAACGGAACGGTCCGCGAGGCCCGGGGGTTTGCCTCGAGCACATGCAAGACCCCGGCGGCCAGGGCGTACTGGACGTTCAGCAGCCCGCGCACGCCAGTCCCCTGGGCGATCTTCAGCGTCGCGACGCGGATCGCCTCGATGTCGGCGCGACCCAACGTGATCGGCGGCAGCGCGCACGCCGAGTCACCGGAGTGGATGCCGGCCTCCTCGATGTGCTCCATCACCCCGCCGAGGTACAGGTCGGCCCCGTCGTAGAGCGCGTCCACGTCGATCTCGATGGCGTCGTCGAGGAACCGGTCGATCAGCACCGGGTTATCCGGCGCCATGTCGTCAAACACTGCCGCGGTCGCGCGGCCGACGTAGGCGCGCAGCGTGGCCTCGTCGTAGACGATCTCCATGCCGCGCCCGCCCAGCACGTAGGACGGCCGGACCAGCACCGGGTAGCCGATCTCGGCGGCGGCCACCGCCGCCTCGTCGCCGGACAGCGCCACCGCGCCGCGCGGGGCGGTCAGCCCCGCCCGCGCCAGGACGGCCGCGAACTCGCCGCGGTCTTCCGCCGCGTGGATGGCCTCCGGCGAGGTTCCCACGATGGGGACCCCGGCCGCCTTCAGCGCCCGCGCCAGGCCCAGCGGGGTCTGGCCGCCGATCTGCACGATCACGCCCACCACGGGACCGGTGGCCTGCTCGGCCCACACCACCTCAAGCACGTCTTCCAGCGTCAGCGGCTCGAAGTACAGCCGGGAGGAGGTGTCGTAGTCCGTTGAGACGGTCTCGGGGTTGCAGTTGACCATCACGGTCTCATAGCCGGCCTCGCGCAGCGCGAACGAGGCGTGGACGCATGAGTAGTCGAATTCGATGCCCTGGCCGATCCGGTTGGGCCCGCTGCCCAAGATGATGACCTTGGGCGTGTCACCGCCGGGCACCTCGCTGCCCTCGTCGTAGGAGGAGTACAGGTACGGCGTCACGCTGGAGAACTCCGCCGCGCACGTGTCGACCGCGTGGTAGGCCGGCTGGATGCCGAGTGAGCGCCGCAGGGACCGGACCTCCTCCGCCGGGATGCCGCGCAGCTCGCCGATCTGCGAGTCGGAAAAGCCGGCTCCCTTCGCCTCCCGCACCAGCGGCGCGTCCAGCCCCGGCGCGGCCGCGATCGTGGCGGCCAGGTCCTTGATGAAGACCAGCTGATCCACGAACCAGGGGTCGACGCCGGTCGCGGCGGCCAGCCCGGCGGCGCTGGCGCCAGCGCGCAGCGCCTTGAGCATGGTGCCGAGCCGCCCGTCGTGCGGGGTGCGGCACAGCTCAAGCAGCGCGCCGGCATCCCCTAGGGGACCCGCGAAGCTGAACGGCGCCGGCCTGACCTCCAAAGACCGCATCGCCTTCTGCAGGGCCTCGGCGAAGGACCGGCCGATCGCCATCGCCTCGCCCACCGACTTCATGTGCGTGGTGAGCGCGGGATCGGCGCCCGGGAACTTCTCGAACGCGAACCGGGGGACCTTGACGACGACGTAGTCCAGGGCCGGCTCGAAGCTGGCCGGAGTCTGCCCGGTGATGTCATTCGGGATCTCGTCGAGGGTGTAGCCGATCGCCAGCCTGGTGGCGATCTTGGCGATCGGGAAGCCGGTCGCCTTGGAGGCCAGCGCGCTGGACCGGGAGACCCGCGGGTTCATCTCGATGACGACCATGCGGCCGGTCGCCGGGTTCACCGCGAACTGGATGTTGCAGCCCCCGGTGTCGACGCCGACCGCGCGGATGATCTGGATGGCGGTGTCGCGCATCCGCTGGTACTCGCGGTCGGTGAGGGTCATCGCCGGGGCGACGGTGACGGAGTCACCGGTGTGCACGCCCATCGGGTCGATGTTCTCGATCGAGCAGACGATCACGACGTTGTCGTGGGCGTCGCGCATCAGCTCGAGCTCGAACTCCTTCCAGCCGATGATCGACTCCTCGAGGAGGACCTCGGTGGTCGGGCTGGCGTCCAGGCCCGCCCCGGCGATCCTGCGCAGGTCATCCTCATCGCGGGCGATGCCCGAGCCCAGGCCGCCCAGGGTGAAGCTCGGACGGACGACGACCGGGAAGCCAAGTCCCGCCTCGTGGGCAGTGCCCTGCACAGTCCCGTACACACTGGCCAGGCACTCGTCGAGCGTGTGGCATATCTGGCTGCGCGGGACCTCCGCGCCCAGGCCCACGACGATCCCCTTGAACTTCTCCCGGTCCTCGCAGGCCTCGATCGCGTCGACGTCGGCCCCGATCAGCTCGACGTTGTACTTGCGAAGGATGCCGTTGGCATGCAGGTCCATGGCCGCGTTGAGCGCGGTCTGCCCGCCAAGCGTGGGCAGCACCGCGTCGGGCCGCTCCTTGGCGATGACCTTCTCCAGCACCTCGGTCGTGATCGGCTCAACGTAGGTGGCGTCGGCGAACTCCGGGTCCGTCATGATGGTCGCGGGATTGGAGTTGACCAGGCTGACCCGGATCCCCTCGGCCGCCAGGATGCGGCAGGCCTGGGTGCCGGAGTAGTCGAACTCGCAGCCCTGGCCGATGACGATCGGGCCGGACCCGATCACCAGGACCGACTTGAGGTCTTCACGCCGCGGCATGCCCACGCTCCATCAGGGTGCAGAACTGGTCGAAGTGGTCTACCGCGTCATGCGGGCCGGGGGCGGCCTCGGGGTGGTACTGGACGGTGAAGGCGGGGTAGTCCAGCAGCCGGATCCCCTCCACGACGCCGTCGTTGAGGTTGACGTGGCTCACGACGGCCGCCCCGTAGTCGGTATCGAAGGGGGCTCCGTCGGCTCGGCCGTGCACGGAGGCCCCCGGGGGCAGCACCGCGAAGCCGTGGTTGTGGCTGGTGATGTAGACCCGGCCGGTCGCCAGGTCCATGACTGGCTGGTTGACGCCCCGGTGGCCGTAGCGGAGCTTGTACGTCGACAGGCCTAGTGCCCGGGACAGGATCTGGCTGCCGAAGCAGATGCCGAAGACCGGCGCCCCGGCGTCAAGTACGCCGCGCATGGCGGCTACGGCGTAATCAAGCGCCGCCGGGTCCCCGGGGCCGTTGCTGAAGAACACTCCGTCGGGACTGGCGGCCAGGATCTCCGCCGCCGTTGTCGTGGCGGGCAGCACGGTCACCGCGATGCCGCGCTCGGCCATGCTGCGCGGCGTGCTGGCCTTGATGCCGAGGTCCACGGCGGCGACCCGGAACCGGGTCCGCGTTCCGTCCGGGGGCTTGACCACGTAAGGCTCCTTGGTGGTCACGACCTTCGCGAGGTCGGCCCCGGTCATCTGCGGGCTGGCCAGGACCCGCTCCAGCAGGGCCGCTGGGTCCGCCTCGATGGTCGACACCCCGGCCCGCATCGCGCCCCGCTCGCGGATGCGCATGGTCAGCGCGCGCGTGTCCCGGATGGCGATGCCGGGGACGTTGCGGGCCGTCAGGTACTCATCGAGGCTGGCCGTGGCCCGCCAGCTGGAGGCGATCCGGGCCGGCTCGCGGACCACGTAGCCGCTCACCCAGACCTGGCCCGACTCGGGGTCTTCGTCATTGACGCCGGTGTTCCCGATGTGCGGCGCGGTCATCGCCACGATCTGCCCGCAGTAGGACGGGTCGGTCAGCGTCTCCTGGTAGCCGGTCATGCCGGTGTTGAAGACCATCTCGCCGAACGTCTCGCCGTCGGCGCCGAAGCTGGTGCCGCGCAGCGTCGTGCCGTCCTCCAGGACGAGGATGGCCTCGCGCGCATTACCTACAGGTGCGCTGCCCCTGGGTGAGCCGCTCATCGCGTCACCTTTCCGTCCAGTACCGTCGCGGTGCCGCGCAAGAACGTGGCGACAACACGTCCCGGCAGCGCCATGCCCGCGAATGGGGAGTTTCGGCTCTTCGACGCGTGCGTCGCGGGGTCCACGGCCTCCGGGGGCGCCGCCGGGTCGTACAGCACGAGGCTGGCCGGGCCGCCCTCCGCGATGCGCTGGCCGTGCCCGGCGGCCCGGCCGATCCGGGCGGGGCGTACAGACATCCGGTCCGCGACGCCGGGCCAGTCGAGCAGCCCGGTCTCGACCATCGCGAGCTGGACGACGCGCAGCGCGGTCTCCAGCCCGGTCATCCCCATCGCGGCCGCTGCCCATTCGGCTTCCTTGGCCTCCACCGGGTGCGGGGCGTGGTCGGTCGCCACGCAGTCGATGGTCCCGTCGGCCAGCGCGGCGCGCAGCGCGTCGACGTCCGCCTGGGCCCGCAGCGGGGGGTTGACCTTGAAGACCGGGTCGTACCCCTCGGCGAGGTCGTCGGTGAGCAGCAGGTGGTGCGGCGTGACCTCGGCGGTGACCCGCCAGCCCTTCGACTTGGCCCAGCGGATGATCTCCACCGACCCGGCGGTGGACACGTGGCAGACGTGCAGGGCCGAGCCGGTGTGCGCGGCGAGCAGGCAGTCCCGCGCGATGATTGCCTCCTCGGCGGCGGCCGGCCAGCCCGCCAGCCCCAGCCTGCTGGCGACCTCGCCCTCGTTCAACTGCGCGCCCTCGGTGAGCCGCGGCTCCTGTGCGTGCTGGGCGATCACGCCGTCGAACGCCTTGACGTACTCCAGGGCCCGGCGCATCAGCAGCGGGTCGGCGACGCAGTGACCGTCGTCGGAGAAGACGCGCACCCGCGCGGCCGAGTCGGCCATCGCGCCCAGCTCGGCCAGCTGCTTGCCGCCGAGGCCGACGGTGACCGCCCCGACCGGGCGGACGTCCACGTGGCCCGCCTGCTGACCGAGCCGCCAGACCTGCTCTACGACGCCGGCGGTGTCGGCGACCGGCTCGGTGTTAGCCATCGCGTGGACGGCGGTGTACCCGCCGAGGGCCGCCGCCCGGGTGCCCGTCTCCACTGTCTCGGCGTCCTCGCGACCCGGCTCGCGCAGGTGCGCGTGCAAGTCGACGAGGCCGGGCAGCGCGACCAGGCCGGCCGCGCCCAGGACCTGGGCGGCGCCCGCCGGGAGGTCCGGCCCGACCGCCGCGATCATCCCGCCGGCGAGGCGGATGTCGGCGACCTCGCCGCCGACGATGCTCGCGCCCTTGATCAGCCATTCTCCGGTCACATCGCTCATAGCGACTCCCCTGCCCCGCCGAGCATCAGGTACAGCACGGCCATCCGGACGGTGACCCCGTTGGCCACCTGCGCCACGATGGTCGAGCGCGGCGAATCGGCGACCTCGGCGGCGATCTCCACGCCCCGGTTCATGGGGCCGGGGTGCATGACGATCGCGTGCTCGGGCAGCAAGGCCATCCGCCCGGCGTCCAGGCCGTAGCGGCGGCTGTACTCGCGGATCGACGGGAAGTAGGCCGCCGTCATGCGCTCGTGCTGCACCCGCAGCATCATCACCACGTCGCTCTTGCCCAGCTCCGCGTCCAGGTCGTAGCTGACCTTGCACGGCCAGCTGGAGACCGCGTGCGGGATGAGGGTCGGCGGGGCGACCAGCGCCACCTCAGCGCCCAGCGTGCTCAGCAGCAGGACGTTCGAGCGGGCGACGCGGCTATGCAGGATGTCGCCGACGATCGTTACGCGCACGCCGTCCAGGGCCGTCCCGCGCTGGTCAGCACCGTGCTGGTCACCACTGCCGAGCCGCTGCCGGATGGTGAACGCGTCGAGTAGCGCCTGCGTGGGGTGCTCGTGCGTGCCGTCGCCGGCGTTGATCACGCTGCCGGTGACCCAGCCTGCCAGCCGGTGCGGCGCGCCGGACGCGCCGTGCCTGATCACGATGGCGTCACTGCCCATCGCCTCCAGGGTCAGCGCGGTGTCCTTAAGACTTTCACCCTTCGCGACGCTTGACCCCTTGGCGGAGAAGTTGATCACGTCGGCGGACAGCCGCTTGGCGGCCGCCTCGAACGATGTCCTCGTCCGGGTGGAGTCCTCGTAGAACAGGTTCACCACCGTGCGGCCGCGCAGCGTGGGCAGCTTGCGGATCGGCCGCCCGGCGACGCTGGCGAGCTCGGCCGCGGTGTCGAGGACGAGGACCGCCTCCTCGCGGCTCAAGTCCGCGGCCGAGATCAGGTGGCGCTTCACTCCGCTACCTGCTCGCCGAGCAGGACGGAGTCTTCCCCGTCGGTCTCCTCCAGGAGCACCCGGACCACCTCACGGTGCGCCGTCGGGAGGTTCTTGCCCACGTAGTCGGCCCGGATGGGCAGCTCACGATGGCCCCGGTCGACCAGGACGGCCAGTTGCACCGCGCGCGGGCGGCCCAGGTCGTTCAGGGCGTCCAGGGCGGCCCGGATCGTCCGGCCGGAGAACAGCACGTCATCGACGAGGACGACGGTCTTGCCGTCGATCCCGTCGGGCGGGACCTCGGTGCGGCGCAGCGCCCGGGCCGGGCGCAGCCTCAGGTCATCGCGGTGCAAGGTGACGTCGAGCGAGCCCACCGGGACGATAGCTCCCTCGAAGGAGCTGATCCGGGCGGCCAGGCGGCGAGCCAGCGGGACGCCGCGCGTGGGGATACCGAGCAGGACGACCTGGTCGCCGCCGTGCGTGCGCTCCAGGATCTCGTGGGCGATGCGGCTCAGCGCGCGGCGGATCTCCTCCGCCGCGAGGACTGCCTTCCGCTCCGCTTGCCCTGGGGGGGCGACCCCCGTGGAGCCCCCCGAAGCTTGCCCTGGGGGGGCGACCCCCGTGGAACCGCCCGAAGCGGCTTGCCCCTGGGCGGTACCGTTCCCAGTCCCCTGCTCATGACGCGGCCGCGGTGTCATCGCGCACACAGGTCACGACCTCCTTCCCCGTCTCACGGGACGGTCCTTAAAGGATGCCTACGCGCCTAACCGTACAGCGCCCCCCTCGCAGGGTCCGCACCAACCCTGGCCCTCCAGCCCCAGCAGCCTCCCGCCGTGTGAAACCCGAGGTAGCCCGGGCCCTCCCCGGGGAAGCGGCCAACCCGGCAAACCCCCGCCCCGCACGGGCCCGCAGTCCGTAGAATCCGGCTACACCGCCCGGGCCCTTCGCGTTCGCACCGGGACCGCGCGGCTCGCCCCCGCCACTCAAAGGTTCGCTCGCCGCCGCTCCTTCGCCTCGCGGGGCTACCCGCGGTAGGAGCGGTGGCCTGTGCCTACGACAGGTTCCCGCTGCAAGGGAGGATTTCACCGACTCGCCGACACTCCCCGGCCACGTCCGGCGAGTGATCTTGATCCCACTCAGTGACCATGAGAGAATGTGATTTAGATCACATAAGACAGACTGTGACATAACGTCCGGCGATCTCGGGAGAGTTCTCGTCCGGTCGCCTGGAACTCACGAAACCCGATTACATCGGGGGTTGTCGTGTTTCGGGGGAGGGTACATAGCGATCCGTGAGGCAAGCCCGGTTACTGGACGAGTTCAACCAGTTTTTGCCATTCGGCTTGACCTTGTCGCCTTCGCCGCCTACCGTCACTGTGCGTAACCGTTACCGTAAGCGACGATTGGCCGGGAAACCGAGGAAACATGCCATCTGAGTACGCAAAGACACTCGGCGCGCGACTGCGCGCCATCCGCACCCAGCAAGGACTCTCCCTGCATGGCGTCGAGGAGAAGTCCCGCGGCCGCTGGAAGGCCGTCGTCGTCGGTTCCTACGAGCGGGGCGACCGGTCGGTGACCGTGCAGAAGCTCGCCGAGCTCGCCGAGTTCTACGGGGTCCCGGTCTCCGAGCTCCTGCCGGGCGACGCCGCGCCCGCCGTGATCCCGACCGCGCCCAAGCTCGTCATCGACCTCGAACGGATGAACTCGCTGCCCAAGGAGAAAGTCGGCCCGCTCGCGCGGTACGTCGCCACGATCCAGGCGCAGCGCGGTGACTACAACGGCCGGGTGCTGTCGGTGCGGCATGAGGACCTGCGCTCGCTCGCGGTCATCTACGACAAGTCGCCCGCCGACTTGACCGAGGAACTGATCAGCTGGGGCGTGCTGGACGCGGACGCGCGCAGCGCGAGCATCGAGTCTTTCTAAGCACGCCAGCCTGACAGGCAGTATCGCTGAACAGGCAGTATCGCTGAACAGGCAGTATCGCTGAGGGTGCACTGCCCGCTAACCCCCCGCCCGCCCGGCACGATCACGATGGCCGGGTGGGCGGAACCTCAGCTAGCTGGCCTGAGCGGGAATCGCCCTTGGCCGTCGATGCCCAGCGCCCGCTCTGCCACCGACAAGAACGTTCGCGCGTCCCTGATCAGGTCTTCAGCTTCCCGGGCCGACGCCGCCCTCGGCAGTCCCGCCTCCGCGGCCGCCCGCTTGGCAGCACTCGCCGCGAAGAACGCCGCCCATTCCGATAGGGTCGGCTCCACCTGCGGGAGCAGTTCCCACACGCTGCGCGGGCGCCGTCGCCTGCTTCCCGTCCCCGGCTCGCCGCGAGCCGCCCCGATCGCCGCCGCCGCCCGCAATGCCGCCAGGTGCGCGCAGATGTACCGTGTGCCCGGATCCGCCTCCGCGAAAGCCTCGGCCAGGCCGCGCCGCGCCTGATCGAGCAGGCTGAGCACCGTGGCGGGCACCCGCCGGGGGCCTATGACCTCCCCGCTGGCCTCCATGCCAGGCAGCACGTCGTCACGCATGGCCGCCCCATCGCCAAGCCCCGTGTTGCCAAGCCCCGGGCCGGCAAGCCCTGCGCGTGCTGGCCCATTCACGCCAACCGCCGTAAGCGTGCTGACCATCGTCATCACCCCTTCGCTGTGAGGCCGGGACCTGGCCGGGCGGAGCGCTTCCCCGCGCCCGCCCGGCCAGCGCCGACCGCCGCTCTCCCAGGAGCCTGCTGAGAAAACACCTGTGAGCTGGGGCCGGAGTCCGCCGCACGGCTTTCATGGACATCATCAATTCGAACACAGGTTCGCGGCAAAGTCCAGTCCCTTTCGACTCACGTTCGAAGATACTCAGGGGGTCTGACATTCGAGCCAGGCGCCCGTTAGCCGGGCCAGATGGCCCAGGAGCCCGAAGGCGGGCGCAGGCCCTGGCGAACACGTAAGCTGACGCTGATGACACAGCCCATCACGCTCACGGAACTAAGGCCCGCCGAGTTCCGCCGGGCCATCGGGCGGCTTGTCGCGGTATACGCCGCCGCGATGAGCCCGCCGCCGCGCATGCTGGCCGGGCGGGACTCCATCCTGGAGCGGCACGCGGCCAACCCCGGCTTCCGTGCGCTGATAGTGCGCGCGGACGCGGCCGACGGCCCCGCCGTGGCCGGGTTCACCTACGGGTTTCGCGGGGCGCCTGGCCAGTGGTGGCATGACATGGTGGCATCGGCCCTGGCCAGCACGTACCCGCCGTCGGCGAGCACGTGGCTGGCCGACTCCTTCGAGGTCGCCGAGCTCCACGTGCTCCCCGCCTACCAGGGGGCCGGGATCGGGCGGCGGCTGCTGCTCGAGCTCACCGCAGGCCGGCCTGAGCGCACCGCGGTGCTGTCCACCCAGGACACCGAGTCCCGCGCCCGGCGGCTGTACCGGGGCGTGGGCTTCACCGACCTGCTGACCGGGTTCCGGTTCTCCGGCGCGGAGCCGCCCTACGCGGTGATGGGTGCCGCGCTCCCGCTACGGGCCACGCCCTCCCCGGGTGCCGTGCTCGATGGCATGGTCCCCGACGGCATAGTCCCCGACGGCATAGTCCCCCGGTCCCCCAGGCCAAGCAACTGGTAGATCTCGCGGGTCGCGCGGGAGAAGTTCAGCGTGTAGAAGTGCAACCCTGGCACGCCCTCGCTGAGCAGCTTCTCGCACAGCTCCGCCGCGTACTCCACGCCTACGTGGCGCAGCGCCGCCTTGTCGCCGCGTTCGTCGGCGGCGCGCAGCGCCTCCAGCAAGCCACCCGGGATCCGGCAGCCGCCGAGCTCCATCGCCCGCTCGACCACCCGCAAGCTGGTCACCGGCATGATCCCGGCGATGATCGGGATGTCACAGCCAGCCGCGGCGACGCGGTCGCGCAACCGCAGGTAGTCCTCCGGATAGAAGAACATCTGGGTGATCGCGAAATCCGCCCCCGCCCGGCACTTGGCGACGAAGTGCCGCAGGTCGGTCTCCGCGTCGGGCGAGCGCGGGTGCCCCTCCGGGAACGCCGCGACGCCTACGCAGAAGTCCCCGGACGACTTGACCAGCCGGACGAGCTCGTCAGCGTGCGCGAGGCCCTGCGGGTGGGGCGTCCACTCGGCATTCGGGTCACCCGGCGGATCACCGCGCAGGGCCAGGACATTGCGCACCCCGACGTCCGCGTATGACCCGATGACGTGGCGCAGGTCAGCCACGGAGTGGCTGACCGCCGTGAAGTGGCCGACTGGGGTGAGCGAGGTCTGCTCGGCGATCCGGCCCGTCACCCGGACAGTGCGCTCCCTGGTCGAGCCGCCCGCCCCGTACGTCACGGAGACGAACGTGGGCCGCAGCGGCTCCAGTTCCCTGATGGCCCGCCACAGCTGCTCCTCCGCCGCCGCCGTGCGCGGGGGCATGAACTCGAAGGAGAACGAGTGCCCGCCGGCGTTGAGCAGGTCAGAGATCTTCTGGGCGCGGGGCGCGGGGCGGCGAGCGTGCTTCGCTGACCCGGAGCGATGAGCGCCATGCGGTCGGCGCGGTCTCGGCGGCATGTGCTCAAGCATAAACCGAAGCCGCGCCAATTGTGGACCCACCACAATGGATGGCTTGCGCTCGCGCGGTAAAAGGCGTGCGGCGGCAGGCGTCAGGGACCTGTCGCCCCTCAGGGAGCTCAGGTGATCCCGCGTCAGGGCACCAGCGTCAGAACGCCAGGGCCTGGGCGCGGCGGTTGACCTCGGTGCCCCGGTGCTTGCAGAGCGCCTGGATAGGCGTCCCCGGTAGCGTTTCGTCGGCCGTGAACAGCCAGCGGAGGGCTTCGGAGTCGTCAAACCCGCAGTCGTACAGCACCGTCAGCGTCCCGTGCAGGCCCTTGACGACCTGGTCACCGTCAAGGAACGCGGCGGGTACCGCGCGCTCTCCGCTCGGGCGGGCCGCGGCGAGCAGCTTGCGGTCACGGAGCAGTTGCTTCACCCGGCTGGAGGGTATGCCGAGCCGTTCGGCAACCTCGGGGAGTGACAGCCAGTCGCCGACGAGGGCATCGGCCGCGAGGTCTATCTGTGCCACGAGACCAATGTCCCACATCCTGGCGGTGCCCAAACCAGCGGTATTCGTTACTCGCGGGTCACCAACGCGCCCTCGGCGATCAACGCTCCGTTTGGCTGGCCGCGGTGCCGCCCTTCCCGGCGCGGCGCCGTCGAGCGTGACGCGGCGCCGTCTAGCTAGACGCGGCGCCGGCCATGGCGGACGCGTCCGTCTCGGCGCGCGTCCGCAGGCCAGCCAGCTCGTACTGCCAGCCGCCCGCGTTAGCCTTCCACTGGTCCTCGCGCAGCGCCTCAGGAAGCTCCAGCGACGCGAACCCGCTCTCGACCACCGTCACGCCGGCCTCATCCCCGACCGGGCGCACGTAGAACTCCACCAGCGTGGAGTTACCCTGCGCCGGAGCGACCCCGCCGAAGGCGCTCGCCCAGCGGAACGACGCGTACCCCCGCGGCTCCAGGCGGACAACGTCGACAGTCCATGGCCGCCGCTGCGCCCCCCACTCAACCGTCGCGCGCCCGATCCCCCTGGCCGGCTCCGGGGCGCTGCCCGGCAGCCACCAGCCTGGCCGGGTAACCAGTGACCACACGTGGTCCAGAGTCGCCCGGATCGTGATCCGCTGCTCAATGCGATCTTCCATGCCCGCAACCCTCCCGTGCCCCAAAAGAAACCGGTTCGCGCCCACCAACATACTGGCGAGGGGACCACTGGGAGCCATGGGAGGCCGTTTGGGTCGCCCCGCGGGGAATGGCGGGAACGGGAAGGACGCCCCGGTCGTTCAGCATGAAAATCGCGTTGAACGGCGGCCGGGCGGGAGGCGACGTGCGGCGACAACCGGGCCCTCTCAGCGGGGGGCAGGACCGGGCAGGGCCTGACAATATGCTTAACGGGGCAAAGTCTCCGAGGGTAGCACCGTAAAATCGGGAACCGATGGAATCAGTCATCGCTGACGGGCTTATCGGCCGGGTGCTCGACCGCCGGTACCACGTCCGCTCTCGCATCGCGCACGGCGGCATGGCCACCGTGTACCTTGCCACCGACACCCGGCTGGACCGGCAGGTGGCGCTTAAGGTAATGCACGCTGAGCTGGCACGAGACGAGGAATTCGTCAGCCGGTTCATCGGCGAGGCCAAGTCGGTCGCCCGTTTGTCTCATCCGAATATCGTGGCCGTCTTCGACCAGGGGTCGGACGGGCAGTCCCTGTACCTGGCGATGGAGTACGTTCCCGGGCGGACGCTGCGCAGCCTGCTTCGCGAGCGCGGCCCGTTCGGCGCCGACGCCGCGCTGAACGTCATGGATCCCATCTTGTCGGCGCTGGCCTCCGCGCACACGGCCGGGATCGTGCACCGCGACGTCAAGCCGGAGAACGTGCTGCTGACCGCCGACGGCCGGGTCAAGGTCGTGGACTTCGGGCTGGCCCGAGCGCAGACGGCGTCCGGGCACACCCGCTCCGGCCTCGTCATCGGCACGGTCGCATACATCGCCCCGGAGCAGGTCACCGGCCACGTCACGGACTTCCGCACCGACGTGTACGCGGCCGGCGTGATGCTGTTCGAGCTGCTGACCGGGTACCAGCCGCATACCGGCGACTCGCCGCTGCAAGTCGCCTACAAGCACGTGAACTCCGATGTCCCGCCGCCCTCGCAGTGGATGGCGGGCGTCCCGCCGGAGATGGACCGGCTGGTGCGCGCCGCCACGAGCCGGGACCCGCGGCGACGGCCCGCCGACGCGGGCGCGTTCTTGCAGGTCGTGCGGGCCGTACGCGGCGGCGCGGACCCCGATGCCGCCCTGAGCGCCGCCGCCGGGCCCGACGCTGGCCTAGCGGGCCGGACCGGGTTCCTCGGCGCCCCGGTGCCGCCTTACGAGCAGCCCGGGTACGACCTCCCCGGGCATCACGGCGCCGAGGGCGCGTCGCACACGATGGTGGTCCCCGGCGGCTATCCGGGATATGACGGGACGGAGCCCGCGGGACCGGGCCTGCTGGCAGGCCTGCCCGGCCTGGTCGGGCGACCCTCGTCGCGCGGGCGCCGCGGGGCCGGACTAGCCGCGGACGAGCCATTCCTGCAGCGCTGGCTGTTCAGCAGGCGGATCGCCTACGTCGCCGCCGCGCTCATCGCGGTCATCGGGCTCATCACCGGCGGCTGGTGGCTGTCCAGCGGGCAGTACACGCCGCTGCCGGCGGTCATCGGCGTCCCGCAGGCGCAGGCGGCGGCGATGCTGCGGGCGCACGGGTTCGGCGTCCACATCGGCTCGGCGGTGCATGACAACACCTATGCGGCGGGCGACGTGATCAGCACGGCGCCGTCGGGGCGGGCGACATCCGGTGCGACGATCACCCTCACGGTCTCGTCCGGGCCGCGGATGATCAAGGTCCCGCCGGTGACCGGCAAGTCGTTCGACGGCGCCGTCGCGGCGCTGCGGGCCGCCGGGCTGACCGTCAGCGACCAGCCGCAGAAGGTCGGCCAGCAAGGCGCGCAGATCGGGTCCATCGCCGGGACGAACCCCCCGGCGGGCACCATGTGGCCAGCCAACAAGGCCGTCTACGTGGAAGTCGTGCAAGGCCCGCCGATGCCGAACCTCATCGGGCAGAACGAGCAGGCCGTGCAGCAGAACTGGGCGCAGCCGAACGGCATCACGCTCAACGTGCAGCAAGACACCAACAGCACGGCGGCGGCCGGCACCATCACGCGGCAGGACCCCCCGCCGCAGTCGCCCCTGTCCCCCGGGCAGACCATCACCGTCTGGGTGTCGAACGGCCCGCCCATGGCGAACATCCCGAACATCCAGGGCGAGGACATCGACCAGGCCACCAACGACCTGCGTAACGCGGGCTTCCAGGTGGAGGCGCACCGGATCGGGCCAACGCAGCGGGTCATCTTCTTCAAGCCCACCGGGACCGCCCCGCAGGGATCGACCATCAAGGTCTACTACGGCTTCTGATACGGCAAGCGGTCACCCCTGGCACCCGGACCAGGACGCGCGGCTGCGGGGATCCGCCGTCCTGAAGGAACTGCGCGAGACTAGCCCAGGGCCGCCGTAGGCACCGGCACTGGCGGATAACCTGCTTTGGGTGGAGCGAAGGATAGGGGCGACATGGTAGTCGTGATGGCCGCTGACGCGACTGAGGCGGATGCTGACAATGTGGTGGCCGTGGTGGAGGAAGCTGGCGGCTCAGCTTTCGTCAGCCGCAGCGTGTCGCGCACGATCGTGGGGATCACCGGTGACATGGACCGGCTCGCCGCGACGCTGAACCTGGCCGGGCTGCCGGGCGTGGCCGACGTGGTCCGCATCTCCGTCCCCTACAAGCTGGTCAGCCGCGAGCACCGGCGGGAGCGCTCGGTGATCCGGGTCGGCGGGGTGCCGATCGGCCCCGACACGCTCACCGTGATCGCCGGCCCGTGCGCGGTCGAGACGCCCGAGCAGACGCTGGAGGCGGCCTGGATGGCCAAGGCCGCCGGCGCGTCGCTGCTGCGCGGCGGGGCCTACAAGCCGCGCAGCTCGCCCTACGCGTTCCAGGGCCTGGGCGAGGCCGGCCTGAAGATCCTGGCCGACGTCCGCGCCGAGACCGGGCTGCCGATCGTCACCGAGGTCGTGGACAAGGCCGACGTGGACCTCGTCGCCTCCTACGCCGACATGCTCCAGGTCGGCACCCGCAACATGCAGAACTTCCCGCTGCTGCAGGCGGTCGGCGGCTGCGGCAAGCCCATCATGCTCAAGCGCGGCATGAGCGCCACCATCGAGGAGTGGCTGATGGCGGCCGAGTACATCGCCCAGCGCGGCAACCTCGAGATCGTGCTGTGCGAGCGCGGCATCCGCACCTTTGAGAGGGCGACCAGGAACACGCTGGACATCAGCGCCGTGCCGGTAACCCAGCGGCTGTCCCACCTGCCGGTGATCGTCGACCCGTCGCATTCCGGCGGCCGGCGCGACCTAGTGCTGCCGCTGTCGCGGGCCGCGATCGCGGTCGGCGCCGACGGCATCATCGTGGACGTGCACCCGCACCCTGAGGTCGCCCTGTGCGACGGCCCGCAGGCGCTCATCGAGTCGGACCTGCGCGAGCTAGCCAGCATCGCGGCCCACCTGTCCCCGCTCGTGGGACGGGTCGTCACCCCCGCCCCAGCCGTAGCCGTAGCCGCCCTGCGCTAGACCCATGCGATGACGCCGTCGCGGCGCCTCCGTTCCGTGGCTGGAGGGCAATCGCCCCGAAGACGTTCCGGGGCGGAAGGGCCATCGACCTTCTCTATCCGTGGCGGAAGGGCAGGTGACCGCCAAGCGAACCGGGCCGGAAGGGCCAGCGACCCGGCACTTACCAGGGCGCGGGGGCCAGCGACCCGCGCCGGTCGGCGTCCGTGCCCTGGCTCAGCCGCTATCGCCCCGGAAATAGCCGCCCCTCGTCTCGGGGTAATCGTCACATTGCCCGGGTGCGGCCCGCTCGTTTCGGGGCATCTGCCGCATTGGCACGTTCTATTCGTGGTGCTGCGGCACCTGCCCGCCAGCGGTTCCGGGTGGATGCCGCATCGGCCCGGCCGCGGGACGGTCATTCCGGGGCCAACGGCGTGCTCGCCTCCGTCCGGGACGCTAGCGGGCGCTCTCTCCCCGTGCGGCTACACGTCACGCCGCGCTCGGCCTACGGCGCGCCATGCGCGGCCCGGGGGGCCTGGGGTGCCCCCAGGGGACACCGCCCTCGCTCCGCTCCCTCATTCCTCGGTCCCGCCGCTCAGTCCAGCGGCCGCCGCGCGCCCCCGGCCCTCTCCTGGCGGTATTCCTGCGCGCCGGCGGCCAGCTCGGCGGCGATCTCGTCGGCCTCCAGCCGGACTTCGATCTTGCGCAGGTCATCGATCCGGGCACGCGTCTCGACCCGGCGCGGGGTCAGCAGCGAGCAGCAGTCCTGGTCGGGCAGCTCAGAGATCGACAGCGTGCCCAGGCGGCGCGCCTCCGCCATGATCTCGGTCTTGTCCATGCCGAGCAGCGGCCGCAGGATGGGCAGGGTCACCGCGTCGTCAAGCGCCGTGATGTTGGGCAGCGTCTGGCTGGAGACCTGGCCGAGCGAGTCGCCAGTAACCAGCGCGGGCGCGTTCAGCCGCTTCGCCAGCGCCTCGGCCGTCTTGAGCATCAGCCGCCGCTGGGCGACGATCTGCAGCCGGTCCGCGCCGGAGGACTTCAGCGCCGATTGCGTCTTCCCGAACGGCACCACGAACAACCGGGAATCGCCCTGGAACCGGTCCAGCCCGCGGACCAGCGCGTACGCCTTGTAGATGGACTCCGGCCCCGTCAGCGGCATGCCGGAGAAGTGCAGGAAGTAGCAGCGCAGCCCGCGCCGCATCATCCGGTACGCGGCGACCGGCGAGTCGATGCCGCCGGACATCAGCGCGACAGCCCGGCCGCTCATCCCGACCGGAAGCCCGCCCAGCCCCGGCTCGCCGCCGGTGAACAGCAGCACCTCCTGCTGGTCGACCTCGATGAAGACCTCGGTGGCCGGGTGCTTGAGGTTGACCGGCAACCCGTGCGCCTTCTGCACCTCCCGGCCGACGATAACCGCAAGCTCAGCGGAGGTGATCGGGAACCGCTTGTCCCGGCGGCGCGGGCGCACCGCGAACGCGCCGGTCGTCCCCCGGGTGAGCTCGACGGCCGCCGCGACGGTGGCCTCCGGGGTCTTGTCGACCCGCCAGGCGCGGCAGACCCGGACGATGCCCGGCACGTCAGCGGCGCGGGCCGCGACCTTCTCAACCGCCGCCGCGTGCTCGGCCTCCGTGCGGTCCTCGCGGGGCACCCGGATCAGCACGACGCCCTCGCGGTGCAGCACCTGCGTCGCCACCCCGGTGTCGCGTACCGCGTCCTTGATGTTGCGTTGCTGCAGCCGCTCGAACTGCTGCCGGTTGTGCCCCTTGAGGACGATCTCGCCGAGCTTCAGCAGCACGCACGGCTCGCCAGGTGCCTGCCGCCCGGCGCGCTCAGCCGCCAGCGGCGCCGCCCCGGCGATCGCGACAGGATCGGTGATGGCCATCTACCCAGTCTGCCGTATCTCCTGGGGGATGCACGCCAATCACCGGACCCCCGGGACGGGTGCCCTTCGGCCGGGCGCTCACCCGCGGGTACCTCCGGGCAGCCTCCGGCTTTCTCCGGGGGTCAACCCCATTGTGCGCGCTTGCCTCACGTCATAACGTGTGACCGTGAACTCGGACGAGCGTGAAGAGATCGCCGCCTCCGTCGCGGCGCACGCGGAACTCGGCCCGCGCTATGAGGACGCGGTGGCCGAGGGCCTGGTCGAGCGTATCGGTGCGGAGATCGACAAGCGGGTGGACGCGCGACTGCGCGGCATGAGCCACTACGGCGGGCATTCGCAGGGCATGCCAGAGCCACGGCCGGCCCCCGCGCACCCGGCACCGCCGCCCGTCGCCCAGGTGCCGCGGCCGCCATCCATCCCGCAGCCCCCCGCCCCGGCGGGAGCAGCCCCGGCGCGCCGTGGGGCCGGCGGGACGGTCGCCTCCGTGATCCTCGCGTTCGGGTCGATGGGCCTCGGCGTCGGCGCGACGGCGGTGGTGGCCTCGAACATGCACTCCTCCGTGGGAACGGTCATCGCGATCGTGGCGATCTGGTTCGCCATCATGGTCATCAACAGCGAGAACGCCAAGCGGCGCTGAGTTTCCCGGGGATGCACGCCGATCCGCTTACGGGCCGCATCGGGGCGACGAAAATGAGTTGCCGTTGATCTTGCTGGTCACGTAGGCTCGATCGCTTCCCTGTTTGCCTGCGATCGGACTTGTCATGCCCTGGCGCGCGCTAGCTCGCCGCTTCCCGGTGCTCGCCATCGGCGACTTCCGGCTCCTGCTCGGCGACCGGCTGCTGGCGATGTCCTCGGTCGGCTTCTCCCTGGTCGGCGTCTCCTTCGCGGTGCTGAACGCCACTGGCTCCCCCGCCGACCTGTCGTACGTGCTGGCCGCCCAGATCGCTCCCACCTTGGCGTTCGCGCTCGTGGGGGGCGTGCTGGCGGACCGGTTCCCGCCGCAGGCGGTGCTGGTCGCGGCCAACCTGGCGATCGTGGCCGGCGAGGGCGGGTTCGGGATCCTGGTGCTCACCACGCATCCGCCGCTGTGGGCGATGATCGCGCTAGAGGCGCTGACCGGCACCGGCACTGCCATGTTCTACCCGGCGTCGCAGGCGCTGCTGCCCCGCGTGGTTCCCGCGGCGCTGCTGCAGGAGGCCAGTTCGATCAGCCGGATGGGCATGAATGGCGGCCAGATGGCGGGCGCCGCCGCCGGCGGGCTGGTCGTCGCGGGCGTCGGCTCTGGATGGGCGCTGGTGCTGTCGGGTGCGTGCGTGGCCGGCACGGTGCCCTTGCTGACGCGAATCACGGCCCGGGCAGGCTCGGGGGTGCCCGGGCAGCGGCCGGGCATGGTGCGGGAACTGCGAGAAGGATGGACGGAGTTCCGCTCGCACACCTGGCTCTGGGCCACAGTCATCCAGTACTGCCTGGTCATGATGGCCTGGAACGGCGCGTTCAACGTGCTCGGGCCGGTCGTCGCGCGACAGCACCTCGGCGGGCCGGCCGCGTGGGGCGCGATCACCGCCTGCGAAGGCGTCGGGCTTCTCCTGGGTGGCGTGGTGTCGCTGCGGTGGGCGCCGCGCCGGCCCATGCTCCTGGTCGTCGGAGCCGGAGGCGCGATGGCGATCTCGCCGCTCGCCCTGGGACTGGTCCTGCCGCTCGCCGTGGTCTGCGTGGTGTCGCTGAGCCTGGGGGCGCTGATGGAGGTGATGATGGTCCAGTGGACGGTGGCGATGGCGACGCGCATCGCGCCGGGCATGCTGGCCCGCGTCGCCTCCTATGACGCCCTGGGATCGATGGCCGCGATGCCCCTCGGCGCGCTGATCGCCGGGCCGGCAGCCGCCTCGATTGGCGTCTCGTCCACGCAGTTCGCGGCCGCGGCGCTGATGATCGGGGTCTCGGCGCTCACGCTGATCCCGCGAGACATCCGCCATGACCGCATCGACCGGGCCGCGCCGGGCACGGTCCCTGGCGAGTCAGCGCCAGTGGCCAAGCGGCAGCGGGCCACGGCTGAGGATGGTGCGAATGGCGAAGGTGCTGCGCGCCTCGACGACCGACGGGATCGTCAGGATCTGGTCGATGAGCAACTGCTCGTACCCGGCGAGGTCCGGGACGGCTGCCTCTACTAGGAAATCGTCCTGACCGGACACGAGATAGCACCCCACAACCGCCGGGATGGCGGTCAGCGCTTGCTCAACCGCCTGTGAGTTCTCCCGGGAATGGCCGGTCACCTTCAGCCCGATGAAGACGGTCAGCCCGAGCCCGGCCCTCACCCGGCTTACCTCCGCGTGGTAGCCGGCGATGATGCCGCTTGCCTCCAGGGCCTTGACGCGGCGCAGGCAGGCGGACGGGGACATCGCCACGGCGTCGGCGAGGTCCACGTTGGCCATCCGGCCGTCTTCCTGCAGCTTGGCCACGATGGCGCGATCCACCTTGTCTGGCGTGTGTTCTGGCATGTTGTTGAGTATATCGAGCATATCGCGCAATAACCTGCCGGCTAATGGACCTGCGGAGGCGATATTTGCCATCGCGTGCGAGCCGGTTCTTGCGAAGCTGAAGGCATGGACAGCTCACCGCTGACGACCGCGCGGGGCGCGGCGCTTTACATCGGGGCCCTGCTCGGGCCGGGCTTGCTTCTGCTTCCCGGACTCGCCGCCCGGACGGCGGGACCGGCCTCCGTCGTGGCCTGGATCGCGCTACTGGGCCTGTCGGCCCTGTTCGCCTGCGTGTTCGCGGCGCTCGGCCGGGGCTTTCCCTCAGCAGGCGGAGTCATGGGCTACGTGAGCGCCGGGCTCGGCGACTGGGCAGGCCGGGCGGCGGGCTGGTCGTTCCTGGCCGGCGTCATATCGGGCGCCCCCATCGTCTGCATCATCGGGGCCGGATACGTCACGGCCGTCATCGGCGCGTTCCGCGGGCCCGGTGAGGCGGGCGCCCAGGCGATCATCGCGGGCGTGCTGCTACTCGTGGTCCTCGCCCTGGCCGCCGGCGGACTGCGCAGCAGCGCCACCGCCCAGCTGCTGCTGGTCGCGCTGCTCATCGTCGTGGTCACCGTGGCGGTAAGCGGGTCGGCGCGGATGGCCCGGTCGGCGAACTGGGCACCGTTCGCCCCGCGCGGGTGGACGGCGGTCGGGCACGCGGCGGCGCTGCTCATGCTGTCGTTCGTCGGCTGGGAGGCGGTCGCCCCGCTGACCACGCGATTCCGCGACCCGAGGCGGCAGCTGACGCGGGTGATCGCCATCGCCCTCGCGGTGACCACCGCGATTTACCTGGGCCTGGCGATCACCGTGATCGGCGTGCTCGGCCCGGACGCCGGCAGCTCCATCCCCCTGGCCGGGCTGCTGGAGGCCGCCATCGGCAGTGCTGGCCCGGCGGTCGCCGCGGTGGCGGCGGTCATCTTGACGCTAGGCGCCACCAACTCGTACATCACGGGCGCGAGCGCCATGGTGGGGACGCTGCCCCCGCTGCGGGCAGGCCGCGCGGGCGCGCCGTCCGGCGAGGGCCTCCAGGCTCGGCCCGAAGCTCGGCGGGGGCTGCTGGTAACGATCGCCGCGACCGGATTCCCGCTGATCGCGCTCTACGGGGCCGGGCTGATCAGCGTGACGCCCTTGGTCGCGATCCCGACCACCCTCTTCCTGAGCGTCTACCTAGGGTCCACGGTGGCCGCGATCCGGCTGCTGCGCGGCCTGGGCCGGGTGGCGGCCGTGCCCGCGGCCGTGGCCGTCACGGCGCTCCTGCTGTTCTGCGGCTGGGCGCTCACCGCGCCGGCCTTGATTGCGCTGGTCACCGCGATCCCCTGGCTGCGCAGTCGGCCCGCCCGGGGCGAAGTCGCCCGTCGCGCGGTCAGCCGCCCCGCCGGAGCGGCCGTGGGGCAGCCCGCGCGCCAGGGCTCCTAGGCCTGACTGGGTACGGTGCCGGGCGAGACGGGCTCACCGGGGTGGGACGGCCCGGCGGGAAGGTCCGAGGCGGACTGGGCGCGAAGGGCCTGCGCGGGGACGTGGCCGGCCGCGCCCGGCCGGTCAACCGGCGCGGCGTCCGCGGACTCGGTGACGGCCGCGCACTTGACGAGCAGCATCGCCGCGTCGTCGGTGAGAGTGTGCCCGACGTGGGAGATGACCTGCCCCTTGATCAGGTCCAGCGCCACCTCGGCGTCATGCCCGGCCAGGATCTGGCCGCACTGGGACAACTGGTAGAACGCTCCCGTCTTGTCCCGCGCCTCGCTGATCCCATCGGTGTAGAACAAGATCTGGTCCCCGGGGCCAAACGGCCAGGTGCTCGGCGTGCGCTCGTCATCGGCCAGCTCCGCCAGGCCTAGCGGGAGGCACGGGTCTGGCGAGTCGGCGGGCATGACATCGCCGTTGCGGAGCAGGAGAGGTGACGGGTGGCCGCAGTTGAGGATCTCGATCACCGGGCAGCCTGGGATCAGCTCGGCGAGGACGGCGGTCACGAACTCCTGCTCCGGCGCCTGGTAGCGCATGCTCTGCTCGATCCGCGCGGCGATCTCCACCAGGTCCGTGGCCTCGTAGGCGGCCTCGCGGAAGGCGCCGAGGACCATGGCGGCGGTCCGCACCGCGGTGATCCCCTTACCCTGGACGTCCCCGAGGATGATCCGCACGCGATCAGGGGTGGTGGCCACCTCGTAGAGGTCACCGCCGATCCGCGCGGCGGCGGTGGCGGACATGTACCGGACCGCGAGCTCCGCGCCGGGCACTTCCCGGGGCGCGGGGCGCAGTAGGACCGCCTGCGCGATCTCGGCCACCGCCCGGATGTCGGCGAGTTCCCGCTCCCTGCGCTGGCGTCCCGCGCTCGCCACCACCCCCACGACCGTCACGCCGGCGATCGTGATGAACGGGACGTTCCCATGGGGCTGCAGGTAGTAGTGGTAGTGCCAGGAAAGGCCGACGCAGACGGTCAGCGCCAGCATGCCCATGAGCGCGGTCGGGATGGCGCGCCTGGACACCGAGGCGAGCGCCGGCCCCAGTGACATCAGGGGCAGCAGGCCCCGGTCGTGGTAGGGCATGAGCTCGTCCACGACGACCACGAACATGACGAAATACGGGAGCGCCACCAGGAAGAGTCGGTGAACGCTCGCCGCCGAAGATTTCACGAGGGCGTCTACTGCCACTACTCCGTCACGGGATCACGATGCCGGTATTGCGACGTATCTCAATGGTAACGAGTCCGGGGGGCGGCCGCCGGCCATTTAGGGCAAGTCCCGCCGTACCACGGCGTCGCTCCCTTGCGCTAAAAGATCTACCTACCTTTTGCTCCAGGAACTCGCCGGGAACCCAGTCGCAGGACTCGAATGTCAGTACCCCGCCATACGGTGGCCTCATGAAGATGAAGCTACGCAAGCGCCACCACGAGTGCCCGGCCTGCGCGCGCGAGGCAAACGGCCCCGACCCTGCCCCGGACGCCTACATGCAGGGGATCCTGAGCCAGGTCAGCTCGTGCGGCTGGGCGGTTCCCGGCGTGCTCGGCGAGGGCGACGCGTCGCCGTGGGCGTACAGCGTTGGCCTCTGGGCTAGCTACGGGCACCCGGACCTGGCCGCTTTCGGCCGTCCGCTTGGCCAGCTGGCCGCCATCATCCGGCCGTTGTGCACGCGGGCCGCCGACGACGAGGGCTTCGACATCGGCGACGAGATCAGTGACGCGTTCCCCGCGCGGCTAGCGATCCGCGACGTCCACGACAGCTGGCGGATGGCTTCCATGTTCTTGGCCTCTGACCAGTTCCACGGCTATATCCGGCCCCCTATCCGCCAGGTCGTATGGGCGGACAACGACGGCAACTTCCCCTGGGACATGCGATACGGGCCGGGACTGGCCGACGCCCAGCCGATGCTCTGGCTGCCGGTAGAGGACCACCCGCCAGGCACCTGGACCCGCCTTGCCCGCCAGTCCTGAGCGGGCTGGCGACCGATCGGCATAAGCTCTCCCAATCACGACTAGCGTCGACTACGCTAGGGACGTGACGACCACCACTGCTTCTGGCGAGCGGGTGTCCCCCCGTGACCCGCGGCTGCACGTGCGCATCGAGGCAGACCTTCGCTCCAAGATCGCCGCTGGCAAGCTACGGTCCGGGCAGGCACTGCCCACCATCCACGAGCTCCGAGAGACCTACGGCTGCTGCCGGCAGACGGCGGCGCGGCCGCTGCAGCGCATGCTCGATGATGGCCTGCTGGTCCGCTACCCCGGCCTCGGCTACTACGTCCGTTAACGCCCCGCCGTGCCCGTAACTGTCACCGCCGAGTCTCCAGCACCACCGCCGTGCCCGAAGCAGAACCGCCGTCTCCGCAACACCGCCGCCCCACCCTCTTCGCCGGCCCCCGTGAGCGCGAGCCCAGGCCGCCACAGCTATTTCAGGCACGTCCCGAGCGGCCTCGACGGGTTGCCACGCGAGGCGAAGCGAGGCGCGAGCCAGCCGCGTGCGCCGTTCGGACGGAGGTATCGCGACTAGGACGGAGGCATCGCGAGGCGAAGCGAGGAACGAGCGAAGCTTCGAGCGATCGGCAAGCCGCGGAGGGCCCGCGCGGTTTCCGCGGGCCCTCCGCGCGAGCCGGATTCTACGGGCGGAGGTGCACTGGTTTGGGGTCGAAGGGGGCGCAGCCCCCTGGGAAGCAGAGCCTGGGGGATTGGCGCCTATCCCCCCAGAAGATAAGGCATTCTTGGCGTACGACCGGAAGGTTGTCACCGAGATGATGACGGCGAGGACGGCCAGGGCGAGCAGGCCACCGCATCGTTCGGCGACGCCGGCCCAGTCAGGGGTCGCTGACAGCGCCGCGCGGCCGACCTGGACTTCCCAGTTGAGCGGGTTGCGGGAGGCGATGGCCTGCATCCACCCGGGCATGAAGTCGGGCTGCATGAACGCCGATGACAAGAACATCAACGGGAGCATGAAGAACGTGTAGACGCCGATGATCGCCTCGCGGGATCGCAGCAGCATGCCGGTCATGTTGGACAGTGCGCCCCACAGGATGCCGACGAGGACCGCCGCGACGGTCGCGATGGCGACGCCCGCCACGCCGCCGGGGTAGCGTGCTCCCCCGGCCATCGCGAGACCGACGATGATCAGCGTCTGCACGATCGTCCCGACGGCCTGCTCGGCCACTGAGGCGTTCATGATCGCCAGCCGGCTGGCCGGGGTGACCAGCAGCCGGTTGAGGGTGCCGCGATCGATCTCCTCAATGAGCGTCATCCCGGCCCACATGTTGTTCGACATCGCGTTCATCGCGACGATGCCCGGGACCAGGTAGGCGAGGTAGGAGCCGTGATAGCCGAAGCCGGGGATGTCGATGACCTTGCGGAACAGTTCCCCGAAGAGGAACAGCCAGATGGCCGGCTGCACCACGCCGAACGCGATGACGACGGGCTGGCGGACCAGTGCGTGCAGCTTGCGCCCGGTCAGGTACCAGGTGTCGGTCACGGGGCTGCTCTTGTGCCCCACGGCTGGCGCTGCTCCCGTGGGGGCGGTGATGGCGGTCATGCGCGGGTCACCTCCGCCATCTCGAAGCGACGGCCCGCGTAGTGCAGGTAGACATCATCGAGCGTCCGTGACTCGGTCCGCTCCTTGAGCTGCGACGGCGTGCCCTCCGCGACGACGCGGCCCATGTCGACGATCGCGACCGTGTCGGCCAGCCGGTCGGCCTCTTCCAGGTAGTGCGTGGTGAGCAGGACGGTCATCCGGTCCTCGCTGGCCAGGCGGCCGATCTCCTGCCACATCGCGGCCCGCGACTCCGGGTCCAGCCCGGTCGTCGGCTCGTCGAGGAACAAGACCTTCGGCCGGTGCACCAGGCCGAGTGCCACGTCGAGGCGGCGCTGCATGCCACCGGAGTAGTGGCGCACGAAGCGGCGAGCGGCGCTGGTGAGCTGGAAGCGGCCCAGCAACTCGTCGGCGCGTAGCCGGGCGGACTTGGTGTCCAGGCCGTGCAGGTGGCCTTGCAGGATCAGGTTCTCGCGGCCGGTGGCGCTCGGATCCGCCCCGGATCGCTGGCCAACGACGCCGATGACGCGTCGCACGCCGGCCGGGTCGGCCAGCACGTCGATGCCTGCCACAGTCGCGGTGCCCTCATCGGGCCGGGCGAGGGAGGTAAGGATCTTGACGGTGGTGGACTTGCCCGCGCCGTTGGGGCCGACGAGGGTGAAGATGGTGCCTCGGGGCACGCTGAGGCTCAGTCCGTCCAGCGCCCGGATGCGGGGCTTGGCGCGCTTGCCACTGCCCTTGTCCTCCGGGCGGGCGGCACCGCCGCTCTTGCCGGGATAGGTCTTGATGAGGCCGCGTGCCTCGATGGCACAGCCGTGTTGCATGAGGGAACTCCTCTTGTTGCTGTTATCACGCGGACGTGCGTGATGGGTCCCGCGAGGAGGTTCCGGCTAGACTCTTTCTTGGGCCTCGTCGAGCCGGGTTCCGTCCTGCGACGGGATTGGACTGACTGGGGTTTGCGACCCTGCGCCGCGGTGTTGCCGCACCGTGGCGTGGGGTCTTTACATGCCTGCCTCGTCCCACCTCCCCTTGGCTTCCTCGTCCAGCAGGTGGCGGAGCACGTCCGGCACCTCGCCGGTGTCGCGGAACTTCCGCCAGGCGTCGACGCCGCTGAGCGTGCCCGTGACGATCTCGCTGATCAGGCCGCGCACCCAGCCCGCCTCGGCGATCCGCATCGCGAGCTGGTACTCGGACTCGATGAGGAACAGCCGGGGCAGCCGCTCCGCGAGCGCCTTGAGGCCTGCCTGCTCGGCGGCGTTCACGGCGTCCAGCCTTGTCAGCCGAGTGGTTAGCAATTCGACGATCTCGTCGGGATGCATGCCGCCAGCTTCGGAGAGGGCGGCGGCGAAGCCGCTGGCCTCCTCCCCCGGCACGCTGAGCAGATCGCGCATCCAGTCCCTGAGCTCGGCCTGCCCGGCCTCGGTGATCCGGTAGGTGGTGCGCTCGGGCTGGCGGCCCTCGCGCTCGGTGCTGTCGACCTCGATGAACCCGTACTTCTCGAGGTTCTGCACGACGGTGTACAGCGAGCCCCAGTTGATCTTGATCGAGTTGTCCTTGCCGCGCGCCTTAAGCGTCTGCGCCATCTCGTACGGGTACATCGGCTGCTGCGACAGCAGCGACAGCAGCGCGAGCGCGAGCAGGTTGCCGACCTTACGCCGCTTCGCCATGTGCTCCACCGCCTTCCGCTTCTGCCCTGCTGCTCACCTGCGTATGCTCGCCATCGAGGACTCGCAGCCGATTACTCGTAGACGAGTATACGCCGACGAGCGGCCATCGCAAGGGGGAAGATGTACGGTGCTGGCGTTCCGGGCCGCCGGTAAAACCCGCGTAAGGCTGCCGTCATTGGGGCCGCTCAAGGCCGACGGCGGCACGTCATCCGAACCAGGCTGTCGGCGGACGCTTCAGCAGGTGGCTACCCGAAGAAGACCTCGGCTTCGGCGTAGCGCTCGGGCGGGACGAGCTTCAGCTCGCGGGTCGCCTCGGCCAGCGGCACGCGGATGATGTCGTTACCGCGTAGCGCGACCATCGATCCCCACGCCTCGTCGTGGACCGCGCCCACGGCGTGCACGCCAAAGCGCGTCGCCAGCACCCGGTCATACGCGGTAGGCGTGCCGCCGCGCTGGATGTGCCCGAGCACCGTGCAGCGCGCTTCCTTGCCGGTGCGCTTCTCGATCTCGGCGGCCAGGAGCTGCCCGATCCCGCCGAGCCGCACGTGACCGAAGGCGTCCAGCGACCCCGTCGTCAGCGAGATGTCCTCGTTGGCGGGGTGTGCCCCCTCAGCGACCACGACGATCGGGGCGTACCGCGTCTGGAACCGGTGCTCGACGTAGCCGGCCACCTTGTCCATGTCGAACGGGCGCTCTGGGATCAAGATCACGTTAGCGCCCCCGGCCAGCCCCGCGTGCAGCGCGATCCACCCGGCGTGCCGGCCCATGACCTCGACGATCAGCGCGCGGTGGTGGCTCTCCGCCGTCGTGTGCAGCCGGTCGATGGCCTCCATCGCGATGTTCACCGCGGTGTCGAAGCCGAACGTGTAGTCGGTCGCGCCGAGGTCATTGTCAATGGTCTTGGGCACGCCGACGACGGGAATGCCCTCCGCGTACAGCCGGGTGGCGACGCCCAGGGTGTCCTCGCCGCCGATAGCGATGAGCGCGTCGACGCCAAGTCCCGCCAGGTTGTCTTTGATCCGCGCGATGCCGCTGCGGCCGGACCCGCCTGAATCTTTCAGCGGGTTCGTCCTCGACGAGCCGAGAATCGTCCCGCCACGCGGCAAGATGCCCCGCACGGCGTTGACGTCCAGCGGCATCGTGTCCGCTTCCAGGGGGCCGCGCCACCCATCACGGAACCCGACGAACTCCAGCCCGAACTCCTGTGCGCCCCTGCGCACCACGGCCCGGATGACAGCATTGAGACCGGGGCAGTCGCCCCCACCGGTTAGGACTCCCACTCGCATAGAGCCAAGCCTAGTGGTCTAGGCCAGCCTCGCAACGGCACTGGCGATAACGCGAGGTAACGAGTGGACGGGCGCGGCGGGCGCCGCAATAATTCCGGCGTGCCCCCGATGCCATCGCCAGGATCTCCGTCCTCATCCTGGCCGGGCGACCCCGCCGGGCTCCCCTGGTTTCCCGCGTCGGCGTCGCTCTTGCGCGCGTAAGTGTCGACGTATTCCTGCCCGGACAGCTTCTGGATGGCCTGCATGATCTCGTCGGTCACCGCGCGGAGCACCGCACGGTCGGCCTCCTGCCCGTAATAGCGGCTGAAGTCCAGTGGGATGCCGAAGATCACGCCGGGCCGGATCCGCAAGCTCGGCCGGAACGAGCCTGACGGGAGGAACTCGAACGTTCCGATCATGGCGCACGGCACGACCGGCGCGCGGGACTCCAGGGCGAGCCGCGCCACGCCTGTCTTCCCCTTGTGCAGCTTCCCATCGCGCGAGCGCGTGCCCTCGGGGTAGATGCCCAGTACGTTGCCTTCGGCCAGCACCCGCAGCCCGGACGCCAGGGCGCGCTCGCTGGCCACACCGCCGGTCCGGTCGACTGGGATCTGCCCGGTGCCGCTGAAGAAGGCCCGGCTGACCAGCCCCGTGAAGCCGGGGCGAGTAAAGTACTCCGCCTTGGCCAGGAACACCACCTTGCGCGGCAGCGGCAGCGGTCCGAAGAAATGGTCGGCGAAGGACAGGTGATTGCTGGCCAGGATGACCGGCCCGCGCCGGGGCAGGTTGCGCCCTCCGCGTGACCAGGGCCGGAACACTACCTTCAGCGCCATGCCCAGCGTGTACTTGACTACCCAGTAGAACACCCCACATATATACCTCCATCGGAGATGCGCATGACGGGCCCGGCGTGCGACGATTCGGAACATGTCCCCTGCATCACGAGAGGGAATCCAGCCTGGCGCTGAGCCCTTCTCCCATGACGGAGGCCCGGTCGGCGTCTTGGTGCTGCACGGATTCACCGGCAGCCCGCGCGCCATCCGCCCGTGGGCGGAGCACCTGGCGCAGGCTGGGCATACCGTGAGCGCGCCCCTGCTGCCCGGGCACGGGACCACCTGGCCCGACCTCGCGCGAACCGGCTGGCAGGACTGGTACCAGGCGGCCGAGGAGGCGTTCACCGGATTGACCGCACGGTGCGACCAGGTATTCATCACTGGACTGTCGATGGGCGGCTGCCTCGCCCTGCGGCTGGCCGAGGTCCACGGCAAGGCCGTCAGCGGCGTCGTCGTGGTGAACCCGTCGCTGGCCCCGGACACGAAGCTGTTCCTGCTCGCGCCGGTGCTCAAGCACCTGATGTCGTCGCTGCCGGGCGTCGAGGGCGACATCAGGAAGCCCGGCGCCGTTGAGGGCGGGTACAAGCGGGTACCGGTGCGCGCCGCGGCGACGTTGCCGCAGATGTGGAAGCTCACGGCCGCGCACCTGCCCGAGGTGACCCAGCCGCTCCTCGTGTACCGCAGTGCGGTTGACCATGTCGTGGGGCCGAATAGCATGCGGGTACTGCGTGGCGCGCTGCCCGCCGTCGAGGTGCGCACGCTGGCGGACAGCTACCACGTGGCGACGCTCGATAACGACGCGCCGACGATCTTCAGCGAGACAACCGAATGGATTGGCCAGCATGCCGCGCCCACCGGGGGGAACGAGGAGCGGCAGCAAGGGCAACCGGGAAAACTGGCATAAGGAACGAACGACAGTGGCTAACGGGGACGTGCCGGACGGCAGCAAGGCTCGCGACGGGTCGGGCGGCGAAGGCGAAGAGGCGGCATGGCTTGACCTGGTCGCCCGCTACGACGCGCCTGTGCCCGCCGACGGCGATGCGGTGCCGTGGCCAGACCGGGAGGACCTGGCCAGCCCGGCGGTACCCGTGCCCCCCGCAGACACGCAGCCGCTGCCAGAGGCGCCTGAGACGCCATCGGGGCCGGTGCCGTCGGGGCAGCCGTGGACCCGGGCGCCGGGCGCCGGCGGCGGCGGCGGACCAGGCGACATCGCGAAGCCCGGGAACATCGCCAAGCCCGGCGCGGGCGGGCCGGGCAGCGCCCCGAGGCCTAGCGGCCCGCGCGACGCGCCGATACCCGAGGACCCGGCCGGCGAGCACTACGTCCCGCCGCCCGCGCCGCCGCTGCCCAAGCTCGACGCCGTGACCAAGGGCGCCTGGCTGGCGCTATTCGGCGGGCCGCTCTACCTGATCATCGCCACCGCGTGCGGGTGGACCGTCTCCGGCCTCGCCGCCTTCATCGCGGTCGCCGCCTTCGTCGGCGGGTTCGCGGTGCTCGTCTTGCGGATGGACAGCGGCCCGCCCCGTGACCGGGGACCCGACGACGGGGCGGTCGTCTGAGTCAGCCGCGTCGGGGACGACAGGATCGGCGGGGGCAGCAGCGGTCGCCGGGGGGTCCGGCCAGCCGGTGCCGGTCGCCGCGGTTCCCTGGGCATCAGTGCCCTGCGCGCTGCCCGGAGTATCACTGCTCGGGGTACCACCGCCCGGCGCGTCACTGGCGGCGGGCGCGCCGGGCGTGGCGGGGCTGGTCGCCGGCCAGCTGCTCGGCCGGGCGGGGGGCCTCGGCTGGACGCCGCGCAGCGCCTGCTCGAAGATGCTGAACGCGTCCTGAGCCAGCCCGGCCAGGGTGTCGCTGACCCCGGCGATCTGCGACCCGATCCCGGCGCCGGGGCCGGGGCCGGGGCCGGGGACGCCTTGCCCGGCGCTGCCCTCACGGTAACGGCGGGCGGCCCGGCAGATGGGGCACCACGCGCACTCTGGGGCTTCATCCGGCGGCGGCTCGGTCGTCGCCGTCTCCCAGACGTCGCTGCTGCCGCTGCTGCGCTTGCCCCCCGTGACCGTGGAGCGCACCCGGTCGGCGACATCGCGCCCCAGGCTGCGCGCGCCCGCCTTCATCAGCCACCGCTGGAAGTCGGCGAGCGGATCGCTGGCCGGCCTGCTACTCCCCCGGCCCGTGCCGCCGCCTTGCCCGGCGTCGTTGCCCCGGCCCGCACCGCTGCCCTGGCCGGCACCGCTGCCCCGGCCCGCACCGCTGCCCTGGCCGGCACCGCTGCCCTGGCCGGCACCGCTGCCCTGGCCGGCACCGCTATTTTGGCCGGCACCGCTATTTTGGCCGGCACCGCTATTTTGGCCCGCACGGCTATTTTGGCCCGCACCGCTATTTTGGCCGAAACCGTCCCGCGACTGCTCGCTGCCTTCACTGCCCATAACCGTTACGGTACCGCGACAAGCGCACCGCGAAGGGCACGCGAGGAGCCTAGGATTGCTACCGGCCAGTAACTGCGGACGGGGCAGGCCGGCGAACGGCAGCGGAGGCTCCATGGACGCCGAGGAGCCTCGGTCGCTAAAGGTCGACCGCGAAGGGCGCTCTGGTCGCGCGGAAGTGCCCGACGTTCACGCACTCGGTCCGGCCGATGCGGACTCGCCGCGCCAGCGGCTGGTGGACGTGACCGAACAGCGCGTACCTCGGCTGCGTCTGCTTGATGAACTCGAGCAGCGCCGTGCTGCCGGTCTCCAGCCGCCGGGCGACCGTATCGAACAGCAACTCCGGGACGGCAGGCGGGATGTGCGTGCACAAGACGTCGACCGGCCCGCCGGCCGCGACGGCCGCGAGCTTGGACGCGAAGGCGGCCTCGGAGATCTCGTTCGGCGTGCGGTAGGGGGAATGCAGCCCGGCCCCGGCGAAGCCGAAGGCAAACCCGCCCACCTCAACCCGCCCGCCGTCGATGATCTCGTGGCCTGGCTTCCGGTATTGCGCCCACAGTTCGGGGACGTCCACGTTGCCGTAGGTCAGGTAGGCGGGCTCGGGCAGCGCCTCGAAAAGCTCCTTGTACTGCCGCCGGATAATGCCGTCGGTCAGGGTGCGCAAGCTGCCGACCTCGGCGCCGTTGGCCTCGCTTGCGGCCGCGGCCGTCTGCGCCATCAGCCGCATGGTGAGCTGCCGGGCCTCGTCGAATCGCTTGGCGGTGCGCAGCGCGATGTACTCCCGCGTGTAGTCCGCGCCGTACAACTCGGCGTAGATGCCCTTGCTCGGGTCCTCGTAGTCGAGGAACAGCAGCATGTCGCCAAGGCATATCAGCATGTCCGCGCCACCGGACCGGGCCAGCGCGTCCGACGTTCCGTGCACGTCACTCACCACATGGACTCTCACTAGACCAAAATAGACTCTGGGGATCAACGATTGGAGAAGTCGTCGTGCGCGAGTACAGCGTCCCAGCCTTGGCGGACATCCCTTCCACGGCCAACCTCGCCGACGTGGTCCGGCGGCGGGCCAGCGAGCAGCCGAAGACCGTGGCCCTGCGGCGCAAGGCGACATCGGCGGACGGCGGTGCCGAGGCCTGGGAGGACGTCACCACCAGCCAGTTCCGGGACGAGGTGTACGCGCTGGCCGCCGGCTTGATAGCCGCCGGGATCCAGCCCGGTGACCGCGTGGCCCTGATGTCGCATACCAGGTACGAGTGGACCCTGCTGGACTACGCGCTCTTGACCGCGGGGGCGGTCGTCGTCCCGATCTACGAGACCTCCTCGGCCGAGCAGGCCGAGTGGATCTTGGCCGATTCGGGCGCCCGGGCGGTGTTCGCCGAGACCGAGGGCTTCGAGCAGATGATCGCCGAGGCGCGCGGGCGGCTCAGCGCGCTGGAGCACGTCTGGCGCGTCGAGCCGGCCATCAAGGAGCTGACCTCCGCCGGCGGCGACGTGACCGCCGAGATGGTCGCCGAGCGGGCGCGGAGCCGGAAGGCGTCCGACCTCGCCACCCTCATCTACACCTCGGGCACCACCGGCCGTCCCAAGGGCTGCCAGCTCACGAATGAGAACCTGCTCTCCGACGCCAGGAACGCGTTCATGGGGCCGCTCGCCACGTTCAAATCCGTGCCCAACGCGTCCTCGCTGCTGTTCCTCCCGTTGGCGCACAGCTTCGCCCGCATCATTGAGGTCGGCACGCTGGAGGCGGGCGTCACCCTGGGGCATTGCCCGGACATGAACGACCTGCTGCCGGACCTGGCGTCGTTCCAGCCCACGTTCGTCCTGGCGGTGCCGCGCGTCTTCGAGAAGGTATACAACGGCGCCGAGCAGAAGGCGACGGCCGAGGGCAAGGGCAAGATCTTCGCGCGCGCGGCGCGGGTGGCCATCGATTACAGCGAGGACCTCGACCGCCCCGGCCGGCCAGCCCTGGGGCTGCGAGTCCAGCACGCGGTCTTCGACCGGCTGGTCTACGGGAAGCTGCGCGCCGCGCTCGGCGGCAAGGCTCGCTATTGCATCTCCGGCGGTGCCGCGCTCAGCCCCCGGCTGGGCCACTTCTTCCGGGGGGTCGGGGTGACTGTCCTGGAGGGGTACGGGCTCACGGAGACCTCCCCGGCCGCCGCGGTGAACCACCCGGACCGGCAGAAGATCGGCACCGTGGGGTTGCCGCTGCCCGGCGTGACGGTCAAGATCGCCGATGACGGCGAGATCCTGTTCAAGGGCAAGATCGTCTTCAGCGGCTACTGGAACAACGAGCAGGCCACGGAGGACACCTTCACCGACGATGGCTGGTATCGCACCGGCGACCTCGGCGAGCTCGACGACGAGGGCTTCCTGACGATCACCGGCCGCAAGAAGGAGATCATCGTCACCGCAGGCGGCAAGAACGTGGCCCCGGCCGTCCTGGAGGACCGGCTGCGCGGTCACGCCCTGATCAGCCAGTGCATGGTCATCGGCGACGGTCGGCCCTACATCGGGGTCCTGGTCACCATCGACCCGGAGGCGATCGGCCCCTGGAAGGAGCGCCACGGCAAGCCCGCCGACGCGACCATCGCGGACCTGCGCACCGACTCTGACCTGCTCGCGGAGATCCAGGCGGCGGTCGACGACGCGAACAAGGCCGTGTCCCGGGCGGAGTCGATTCGCCGGTTCCGGATCCTAGACCGCGACTTCACCCAGGACGACGGGCACCTCAGCGCGAAGCTGAGCCTCAAGCGCCAGGTCGTCGTCAAGGACTTCGCCGCCGACATCGAAGCCCTCTACGCCTAGATGAGTGCGGACATCCTCGCGGGCCTCGCGCCAACCGGGGTCTTGCGAGCCTCGGTCAACCTGGGCAACCCGGTGCTGGCGCAGGGAACGCCGCAGGCACCGGCCGGGGTCGCCGTGGACATAGCCCGCGAGGTGGCCGCGCGGCTCGGTGTGCCGGCCAAGCTGGTGTGCTTCAGCGCGGCCCGTGAGTCGCTGGCCGCGCTGACCTCCGGCCGCGCCGATGTCGGGTTCCTGGCCATCGAGCCGGCCCGGGCCGCCGACCTCGCCTTCACCGCGCCTTACGTGATCATCGAGGGCGTCTTCGCGGTCCCGGCGGATTCCCCGATGACCTCGGTCGCTGACGTCGACGCGCCCGGCGTGCGGATTGGGGTCAAGCAGGGGTCAGCCTACGACCTCTACCTGTCCCGCACGCTCAGGCACGCCGCGGTCGTACGCGGCGACGACGGCACCACGGTCTTCCTCGCCGACGACCTCGAGGCCGCCGCCGGCATCCGCGAGCCGGTCACCGAGTTCGTGGCGACCCGGCCCGGCCTGCGGTTGATCGACGGTGCCTTCATGCAGATACGGCAGGCCGTGGCGGTTGCCAAAGGCAAGCAGCCGCCGACGATAGCGTTCCTGGCCGCCCTCGTCGAGGATCTGAAGGCTAGCGGTTTCATCGCCGCCGCCCTGGCCCGCTCCGGCCAGGTCGCCGCGATCGCGCCCGCGGGCGGATGAAAGCAAGGCGCCCCGGACGCCCGCAGGGGCGTCCGGGGCGCTCGTGGCGAGCCTGGATCGTTAGCCGTGGTGGTCACCGGAGTCGCCGCCGGTGATGGCGGCGTGCTCGCCGTCGGCGACCGCGTGCCCGTTGTGCTCGCCGTGCCCGTTCCCGTGCCCGTCGGGGACGATGGACTCGGTGAAGGCGCGGTTGGCGACCCCGCGCGCCCAGCCGACCGGGCCGCGCCCGGCGGGCTCCGGTATGCCGTTGGGGTCCAGCTTGCCCGGGCCGGGCAACGCCGCCGGGATGCGCTTGGACGCGACGACGGCGTGCTCCTCGTCGGTGAGCCGCCGGGCCTCCTCGATGAACTCACCGTGGGGCAGCTGGCGGATGACGCCGATCTCCACACCGTGCGTAAGCAGCTCGGCGTCCTTGCGCTGCAGGCCGAGGCAGATCCGTTTCGTGACGAAATAGGCGCCGATCGGTACCAGGAAGACCGCGAAGCGCGCGATCCAGGTGATCGTGTACAGCGGGATCTGCAGCTTGTCGGCGAACACGTCGTTGGCGCCCTCAGCCCACAAGACGCCGTAGAAGCTGATCGCCGCCACGCCAATCCCGGTGCGGACTGGCGCGTTGCGCGGCCGGTCGTTGACGTGGTGCTCGGCCTTGTCGCCGGTCGCCCAGGCTTCGAAGAACGGCCAGAGCGCGGCGCCGGTGAAGATGAGGCCCAAGGGCACCGCGAACGGGATGAGCACCGACAACGACAGGGTATGCCCGAGGAAGTTGATCTCCCAGGCGGGCATGATGCGCAGGGCGCCCTCCAGCAGGCCCATGTACCAGTCCGGCTGGGAAGCCGAGGAGATCGCCAGCGGGGTGTAGGGCCCGTACAGCCAGACCGGGTTGATCTGGGCGAAGGTGGACAGCACCACCAGCGCGCCGAAGATGAAGAAGAACCAGGCCTGGCCCTTCAGCATGAAGTAGGGCCAGAACGGCTGCCCGACCACGTTCTTCTCGGTGTTCCCGTGCAGCGGCATCTGGGTGTGCTTCTGGTGGAACATGATGAACAGGTGGGCGCTGATCAGCGCAAGGATCAGGCCCGGGATGAGCAGCACGTGGATGATGTACATCCGGGGCACGATCGCGCTGCCGGGGAACGCCCCGCCGAACAGGAAGTACGCCAGGTAGGTGCCGACGATCGGGATCCCCTGCAGCACGCCCTCGAAGATGCGCAGGCCCGCGCCGGACAGCTGGTCGTCCGGGAGCGAATAGCCGAACAGGCCCTCCAGCATGCCCAGCGTGAACAGCACGATGCCGATCAGCCAGTTGACCTCGCGCGGCTTGCGGTAGGCGCCGGTGAAGAACACCCGCAGCATGTGCGCGCAGATCGCGACCATGAACAGGTTGGCCGCCCAGTGGTGGATCTGCCGGATGAGCAGGCCGCCGCGGATGTCGAAGGAGATCCGCAGCGTGGAGGCGTACGCCTCGGACATGTGGATGCCGTTGAGCTTTGTGTAAGAGCCGTGGTAGACGATGTCGGTCGTCGAGGGGACGAAGAACAGCGCCAGGAAGGTGCCGGTGAGCAGCAAGATCACGAAGGACCACAGCGCGATCTCGCCGAGCATGAACGACCAGTGGTCCGGGAAGACCTTCTTCATCAGCACCCGGACGCCCCGGGCGCCGTGGAACCTGTCGTCAAGCCATCCGCCGACGCCGCTCAGCGCGCCGGGGATCTTGACCGCGTCGTCACTCATCCGCGCTCCCAGAAGCTCGGTCCGACCGGCTGGGTGAAGTCACTGGAGGCTACCAGGTAGCCCTCCGCGTCGGTGGTCAGCGGCAGCTGCGGCAGCGCGCGCGCCGCCGGGCCGAAGATCACGTTGGCCCCGTTCGCCGCGTCGAAGGTCGACTGGTGGCACGGGCACAAGATGTGGTGGGTGGTCTGCTCATACAGCGCGACCGGGCAGCCAACGTGCGTGCAGATCTTCGAGTAGGCGACGATGTTGTCCACGGTCCAGTTCATGGTGGACACTAGCGTCCCGCCGTCGTAGTTGGTCGGGATGTGCAGCTCGCCCGGCGCGAACTTGATGAGGATGACGCCCGCCTTGGCGAGGGCGTCCGGGTCGTCCTGGTAGCCCTCGGGGATGACGGTGATCATGCTGCCCGGCGCGGTCATGTCAGCCGGGCGCAGCGGCCGGTTGCCGCCCAGGGTCACCGCGCGGGTGCCCTTCTTCCAGACGGTGTACCTCAGGCTCTTCCCCGGCAGCGGGCCGAGGTCGCGCAGCAGCAACAGCGGCGCGAGGGCCAGCGGCGCGGTCGCGATCATCATGGTCCGGCGGAGCAGTGGCCGCTTGGTGACCTGGGTGATCGCCGTGCCCGTCGCGAAGTCCCTCTGGAAGCCCGCGCGGTCTTGCGGAGCGGACTTCAGGTCGTGCCGGTGCTCCTCGATCTCGATGTTCGGGGTGAGGTGCCGGACCCAGATGATCGAGCCGGTGCCGAGCGCCAGCAACGCCAGCCCGAGCGAGGAGCCCAGGGCGTAGTTGGAGCGCATCGCCGCGACCACGGAGTTGCCCCCGTTGTTCGGCCCGACCTCCAGGCCGATATAGGCGACGATGAAGCAGATCCCGGCGACGAAGGCGATCAGGAAGCAGACGGCGGCGAGCCGCTCGGCGACCTTGGCGCGCCCCATGTCGGCCGGGTCGGTCGGAACGTAGTCCTCCGCCTCCTGGGGCACGGGCGGCTTGGCGTCCAGGGCCGCCGGCGCGGACGACGGGGTGCCGATCACCCGGCGGGGGCCTGCCAGTTCCTCGTTGTCTTCGGGGCTCACGAGCCTTCCCCTCCAATCCGCATGTCCTTGCGCTTGGCAGTCAGCCACATCGCGATCAGCACCAGGAAGCCCAGGCCGGCCAGCCAGGCGACGATGCCCTCAGTCACGGTGCCGGTGCGGCCCAGGGAGAATCCGCCCGGGTTCGCCTCCGTGCGGGTCTGGGTGATGTAGGCGATGATGGCGCGCTTCTCATCGGGGGTGATGGTCCCGTCGCCGAAGACCGGCATGGCCTCCGGGCCGGTCACCATGGCCTCGTAGATCTGGGTGGGCGTGGACGCGACCAGCGACGGCGCGGACTTGCCATAGGTCAGCGCGCCGCCGGATCCGCCGGCGTTGTGGCATTGCGCGCAGTTCGTGCTGAACAGTTCCTCGCCCAGCGCGGTGTCGGCGCCGCTGGTGCTCACCTGGGTGGCGTCGGGGATCGTCGGGCCGCCGCCGAGCGACTGGATCCAGGCCGCGATGTCGGCGATCTGCTGCGGGCTGAAGGTGACCGGCTTGCGGGTGTTCTCCGCGCCTGGCTCCTTGGCGGGCATGCGGCCGGTTGACATCTGGAAGTCAACGGCGGCGGCGCCGGCGCCGATCAGCGACGGCGCCTGCGAGGTGCCCTGCGCGTTGATGCCGTGACAGGTGGCGCAGCTTTGGATGAACAGCGACCGGCCGTTCGCTGGGCTGGCGGACGACTGCCCGGGCGCCGCCGAGGCGGGACCACCGGCCAGCGCGCCGTAGAGCGCGCCGGCTAGGACAAGTCCGCCGGCGATCGCCGCGTAGCCGGCGGCAGGGTGCCTTCGCCGGGCGATGATCGAGCTCACTCGGTATCCCATGATTAGTGGATGAGGTAGATAGTCGTGAACAGGGCGATCCACACGACGTCGACGAAGTGCCAGTAGTAGGACACGACGATCGCGCTGACCTGCTGTTCATGGGTAAGCCGTTTGGCGACGTAGGTGCGTCCGAGCAGGAACAAGAACGCGATGAGCCCGCCGGTCACGTGGAGGCCGTGGAACCCGGTGGTCAGGTAGAACACCGAGCCGTAGTTGCCCGACGAGAGCGTAAGGTGGTCCAGGTTGACCAGATCACGGTACTCATAGGCCTGCCCGAGGACGAAGTACAGGCCCATGATGAAGGAGAGCCAGTACCACTCGCGCAGCCCCCACCGCCAGAACTGAAGGATGTTACCCAGGCGCTTGACCTGGCCCCGCTCGACCGCGAACACCCCCAGCTGGCAGGTGATGCTAGAGGCCACGAGCACGCTCGTGTTCGCCGTCGCCAGCGCGAGGTCAAGGTGAGCGGCCGGCCACTCAAGGCCCTGGCCCTTGTCTACCGAGCGGATCGTGAAGTACATCGCGAACAGGGCAGCAAAGAACATCAGCTCGCTGGACAACCAGATGATGGTGCCCACGCTGACGAGATTCGGTCTGCTGGCCGGGCTGCGCGGTACCGCTGGTGTCTCGGTCACGGATGCTGTCGCCACGAACGCCATTATTACGACACCCCGTAGGGGATCTGCAGCCGACCCCCCGGATTCCCGTCATCAACTCGGTCACGCGCCCTGCCCCCGGGCTGCCCCCGGGGCCTGGGGCTGGTTCGTGCCCCCCGGGAGAACACTAGGATGCTCGCATGAAGGTGGTTGTCTACAGTCATGACGCCGACACGCGCGCCGAGATCAAGCTCGCGATCGGCCGCCGTCCGGCCCCCGACGTGCCGGACGCCGAGATCATCGAGGTCGCGACGGCACCCGCGCTGTTCCGCCTGCTGGACGCGGGCGGTGCCGACGTCATGGTGCTTGACGGCGAGGCCCAGCCCGCCGGCGGGATCGGCGCGTGCCGGCAAGCCAAGGACGAGATCTACAACTGCCCGCCGGTCCTGCTCATCATCGCCCGGGCCGACGACCGGTGGCTCGCCACCTGGTCGCAGGCCGACGTGGTGATCAGCCACCCGATCGACCCGGTCGCGCTGGCGCGTGAGCTGGCCGGCCTCATGCGGTCCCGCGCGATCCCGGCAAGCTGACCTCCCGCCATGGACAAGCCGACCTGGCCGGCGCTCATCCGCGCGCTCATCAACGGACAAGCCCTCAGCGCCGAGCAGGCCGAATGGGCGATGAACGAAATCATGGACGGGGCGGCGTCGCCGGCCCAGATGGCCGGTTTCGGAGTGGCGCTGCGCGCCAAGGGCGAGACCATCGAGGAGATGGCCGGCCTGGCAGCGGCCATGCTCGCGCACGCGACCCCGCTATCGGTGACGGGGCCGGTGACCGACCTGGTCGGCACCGGCGGAGACGGCACCCACACGGTCAACATCTCCACGATGGCGACCATCGTCGCGGCCGCCAGCGGCGTCCGGATCGCCAAGCACGGCAACCGGGCCGCCTCATCGGCGTGCGGCTCGGCGGACGTGCTGGAGTCGCTCGGCGTCGTGATCGACCTGCCGCCGGACGCGACGGCGGTGCTGGCCGACGAGGTCGGCGTGGCGGTCTTGTTCGCGCCGCTGTACCACCCGGCCTTCCGGCACACCGGTCCGGTGCGGCGTGAGCTGGGCGTGCCCACGGCGTTCAACTTCCTCGGCCCCCTGACGAACCCCGCCCGCCCCTCTTCGCTGGCGGTCGGCGTCGCCGACCCCCGGATGGGCGGCGTGCTGGCGGGCGTGCTGGCCGCGCGCGGGACCTCAGCGCTGGTATTCCACGGCGACGGCCTGGACGAGATCACCACCACCGGCCCCTCCACGGTCTGGGCGGTCTCCGACGGCTCGGCGATCGCGATGGAATTCGACCCGCTGCAACTGGGGATCGCCCGTGCCTCGCTGGGTGACCTGCGCGGCGGGGACGCGTCGCGCAACTCCGGCGTGGTCCGCGCGGTGCTGGACGGCCAGCCCGGGCCGGTGCGGGACATCGTCGTGCTCAATGCCGCTGCGGCGATCGCCGCCAGCGAGGGCCTCAGGCCGGTCGTGGACCGTCGCGACACCGAGGTGCTGGCCAAGGCGCTCGGTGACGGGGTCGCCCGGGCCAGCGAGGCCATCGACTCAGGCGCGGCGCGGCAGTTGCTCGCCCGGTGGGCTGAGGCCAGTCACCGGCTGGCCATCCCCGGCCAGCGCTAGGCGGCCCCCGGCTGGCTCTAGGGGTCCCCGGCGGGCTCTAGGCGTCGGCGAGGCCGATGGAAAAGGCGGCGTCCAGGTCGTGCCGTGAGTAGGCGCGGAACGCGATATGCGTCTGCGTCGAGATGATCCCAGCCACCTTGTTCAGCCCGCCGGGGATTGCCTCGGCCAGGTCGTCGTGGGCGCGCACCCGGACGATGGCCACCAGGTCGAAGTCGCCGGTGGTCGAGTAGACCTCGCTGACGCCCGGAAGCTGCGCGATGACCTCGGCGACTTCCGGAATCTGGTCGACCTCAGCCGTGATCATGACTATCGCGGTAACCATGCGGATCAGGTTATCCCTCTAGCCGGTCAGCCGCGCCAGCCAGCGCAGCCACCTCGGCCACCGCCTCGCCCGGGCCTGGCGGGCGCGCTCCGCCTCCTCGGCGGCGTCCCGCTCCGCCAGCCACAGCGTGAGCTCGTCCAAGGTCGTGACGCCCTGGCCGGCCAGGCGGCCCACCAGGTGCGTGAGAATGTCGGCGGTGGCCCGCGCGTCAGCCAGCGCCCGGTGCGACGGCTGGGCCGGCGAATGGAAGAAGCCCGCCAGGGTGCCCAGCTTGCAATCCGGTACCTCGTCTGGCACGACCATCAGGTACCGCGCCAGCCGCACGGTGTCCAGGACCGGGAATCCCGGCCAGGGCAGCCCGGCGGCTTCGCACGCGGCGGTCAGGAAGCTGAGGTCAAAGCGGGCGTTGTGGGCGGTGAGCACGCAGCCGTCCGCGAACGCTAGCAGGCCCGGCATCACCGCGGCTATGGACGGCGCCCCGGTCAGCATCTTGTCATCGATGCCGGTCAGCTTGGCGATGTCGGCCGGGACCGGGGTGCCGGGGTCCACCAGTGACGTGAACTCGGCGACCACCTGTCCACCGTGGACGCGGACCGCGCCGATCTCGGTGATCCCGGAGTCCGCGGGGGCCCATCCGGTCGTCTCGACGTCCACGACCGCGTAGTCCAGCTGTGCGAGCGGCATCCGCCCGGGCACAGGGCCAGCCCCGCCGCCGGCCGCTGTGCCAGCCATAGGGCTGGGCGCCGCGTGCAGGCCAGGCCCTAGCGCCGCGTTAGTCACACCGTTGTCGTTCACGGACCAACCGTACGGCCCGGCACTGACATTCGGCACTCGGCCTGGCCGAGGCGGGACGGCAGCCCGTACGGCTCGAATGTCAGACCCCACGCCTACTGTGGGCGTTGACGGGCATTAGAACAGGAGGACAACAATGATCATAGACTGCGAGCGCTGCGAGGTTCGTGGGCTGGCGTGCGGCAACTGCGCCATCCCGGCTATCGTCGCGCCATCCGTCGCCAGCGCTAGCGCCAGCGTCGTTACCACGGCGATTGTCGGCAGCGCGGCTGGCCCAGTGCCCGAGCTCGGCCCGGCGGAGGTGCGGGCGCTGCGTACGCTCGCCAACGCGGGCCTCATCGCGCCGTTGCGGTACGCGCCCCGCGTTGCCCGGGCCTCGTGAGCGACGGGCCTGTCAGCCAGCGCATACGCCACCCTGAAGCCCCTGGACCTGAAGCCCCCTGAGCAGCGTCAACCTCTCCATTCCCGGTGATCTCGGTAACGAATTTGGCGAATCGGTTGAAGCCGACCTTCCGCACTCACTAGCGTGACCAGTGCTTTTTGTCGTATCGCCGCGTAGCCAAGGCGGCGGCGACGCCGGTTCGCTAGTGTTCCGGGCTGGAGATCTCGTCCGGCAGGGAGCAGCACGCGGCGAGGCACAGGCATCAGGGCCTGGCGCGTCAACCGTCGCGGGGCGGCTAGCGGTAAGGGAACGAGGCGACGACAGTGCGGTCATTGAAGGCAGTGCGGTCATTGGAGGCAGACCGGTTGGCAGAGACGGCACGGCACGAAGCAACGCACCCTGGGCAGGCCAGAGTGCGCACGCTATTCGCGGCGGGCACGCCGAGACTGCGCCGGAGCATCGCCGTCGGCTTCGCCCTGCTCACCGCGGCGGGGCTGGCGACCGGTGCCACCCAGCTCGCGGGGGCCGCTCCGAAGCCAACCGTCGCCCAGCAGACGGCGAAGGTCAACGCGCTGCAGGCCAAGTTCGACAAGGCCGTCCAGCAGTACGACCAGGTCAACCAGAGGCTGACCGCCGCCAAGGCACGGCTCGCCCAGGTCAACAAGCAGATGGCCACCGCCCAGGCCAAGTATCAGGCCACCCGCAAGCGGGTCGTGCAGATCGCGGCGGCCACCTACATGGACTCCGGGCAGACGTCGCTGGCCGGCCTGCTGACCACGAGCGACCCTGGCCAGGTGCTGGGCCAGGCGTCGATCCTGACCCAGCTCACCGGCACCCGCAACGCCGAGACCAAGACCTTTCTCACTGCCGCGCAGCAGCTCGTTTCCGTCCAGCAGGCGCAGGCGCACACTGAGGCGGGCATCCAGCAGCTGGCCACCCAGAGCGCCCAGTCCCGGGACGCGATCCAGAAGAACCTCCATCAGCAGCAGGCCATTCTCGACACCCTCACCGCGGCGCAGCGGAAGGCGGTCCAGACCGCGACCGTTGGCGGCAGCTCATCCTCGTCGACCGTGACCACGACCAAGTCGTCGCCCGGTTCCACCTACACCGGCCCCACGTCCACGCAGGCGGGCAAGGCAGTGGCCTTCGCCTACGCCCAGATCGGCTGCTGGTACCGGTGGGGCGGCACGGGGCCGTGCAGCAGCGGCTTCGATTGCTCCGGGCTAGTCCAGGCGGCCTGGGCGGCGGCGGGGGTCTCGATCCCGCGCACCACCACCGAGCAATGGGCAGCGCTGCCGCACATCTCGATGAGCGCCCTCCAGCCCGGCGACCTCATCTACTACAGCGGGGTCGGGCACGTGGCGATGTACGTCGGCGGCGGGGAGATCATCGACGCCCCGCAAACAGGCGAGCAGATACGTAAGCTCCCGATGAGCACTAGCTGGTACGCCAGCAGCGTGGACGGCGCCGTCCGCCCGTAAGGGAGTTCTAGCCCAGGGCGCTAGGGTTGGCCTATCATGCGCCGCACGCTCATCGTCACCAACGACTTCCCGCCGCGGCAGGGCGGCATCCAGTCCTTCCTGCACGAGCTCGCCCTCCGGCTGCCCGCCGACGCCCTGACCGTGTACGCCCCTCGGTGGGAGGGCGCGGCGGCTTTCGACGCGCGCCAGCCATTCGAGGTCGTACGGCACCCGACCTCACTGATGATCCCCACGCCGGGAGTCACCCGGCGCGCCGTGGAGATCGCCCGGCGGGTCGGCGCGCAGGCCGTCGTCTTCGGGGCGGCGGCGCCGCTCGGGCTGATCACCCCGGCGTTGCGCCGACGGGCAGGCGTCCAGCGGGCCATCGCGATCACGCATGGCCACGAGGCAGGCTGGGCGGCACTGCCCGCCGCGCGCCAGTCGCTGCACCGTATCGGCGAGAACGTGGACGTCGTCACCTACCTCGGCGAGTACTTCCGGGTCCGGATCGCCGGCGCCTTGTCCCCCGCTGCCGCCGCCCGGATGACCCAGCTGGCGCCGGCCGTGGACCCCGCGAAGTTCCGGCCCGACCCCGAGGCGGGGAAAGCCATCCGCGACCGCCACGGACTGGCGGGCCGCCCCGTCGTGGTCTGCGTCTCCCGCCTGGTCCCCCGCAAGGGCCAGGACACGCTGATCCGCGCCTGGCCCCAGGTGCTGCGGCAGGTGCCCGAGGCCGCGCTCCTGATCGTCAGCGGCGGCTCGTACGCCGCCACCTTGCGCAAGCTCGCCCAGCAGACCCCGTCGCCATCGTCGGTCATCTTCACCGGCGCGGTCCCGTTCGCGGAGCTTCCCGCCCACTACGCGGCGGGCGACGTCTTCGCCATGCCATGCCGTACCCGCCGCGCGGGCCTTGACGTCGAGGGCCTGGGCATCGTCTACCTGGAGGCCTCCGCGACCGGGTTGCCGGTGGTCGGCGGTGACTCCGGCGGCGCGCCCAACGCGATCATTGAGGGAGAGACCGGCTACGTCGTCCCCGGACGCGACGTGGACGGCGTCGCCGCCCGGATCATCGGGCTGCTGCGGGACCCGGCCGGGGCGCGGGCCATGGGCGAGAAGGGCCGCGCCTGGGTCGAGCGCGACTGGACGTGGGACCAGGCCGCCGCGAGGCTGCAGGCCCTCATCGACGCGTGATCCGCGCCGCCCCCGCGGGCGCGCGGACCACGCGTCAGGGTCACCGAAGCGGCTACGCGGAGTCGCCGGTGATGACGAAGCTGGTCAGGCGGCGGGTGGCGAGCACCAGCGCGCCGACCGCCACCACGATGGCCATGACCAGCGATGTCGTCAGCGAAAGGCCAGCGTTCAGCGCCTGGTCGGGGGCAATGGCGTTGGCGACGCCCAGCGCGTAGTGGCCCACGGACAGGATGCGGGCACCGCCCACGAAGTTGGCCAGCAGGGCCTCCCAGATCAGCACGTACAGCAGGCCGACCGCGATCGCCCGCGCGGTGATCGTCGAGACCATCACGAACACCGCCGAGTAGATCACCGAGCCGACCAGGGCCCCAGCGAACAGGGCGAACGCGAGCTTGGCGCCGCTGGGGGCGATCAGTCCCGCGATGAGCTCCGGCACGGCGGTGAACAGCATGGTCAGCACGCTGGCGACGACGAACTTGGTCGCGATCACGTCGCGGCGGCGCACTGGGGTGGCCAGCAGGTGGATGATGCTGCCGTCATCGATCTCCGCCCCGAGCACGCTGGTGCCGATGACCAGCGCGGTGAGCGGCAACAGCACCGAGAAGCCGAAGTCACCCAGGACCCGCTCGGGCCACAGCGTGCCCGGTGGCCGGCCGGCCCGCAGCACCAGCGTGAGCACGATGAGGATCACCGGCGCGATGGCGAACAGGAGGGCGCGCCTGCGGCCGAGCGTCGCGCGCAGCGTGATCGCGGCTACCGTCGGGTTAAGAGGCATTCGGGGATGCTCCAATCAGGTAACCGAAGACGCTTTCCAGCGACTCGTCGGTCGGCTGCAATTCGCGCAGCCGGATGCCCTCGGCGCGGGCGAGGACCGCGATCTGCCGGGTGAACGCGCCGTAGTCGGTGGTGCGGACGGAAAGGCCCTTGCCGGTTAGCTCGACGGCGGCCACGTCGGGCCGCCCCATCAGCGCCGCCGCCAGCCGCCGGTCATCGGAGGTGCGCAAGCTGAAAACGTGCGGCCGGCTCGTCATCAGCCGCCGGATCTCCCGGAAGTCCCCGGAGGCGGCCAGCCGCCCGGCGACCATCACCTGGATGGTGCTCGCGACCCGCTCGACCTCTTCCAGGATGTGGGAGCTGAACAAGATGGCGCGCCCCTCGGCGCCGAGCTTGCCCAGCAGGTCCATCATGTGCAGTCGCTGCCGGGGGTCCATCCCGTTGAACGGCTCGTCCAGCAGCAGGATCCGCGGGTCGTGGACCAGCGCGGCGGCGACCTTGATCCGCTGCCGCATGCCCTTGGAGTAGGTCGAGATCTTCCGCCCGGCGGCATCGGCCATCTCGGTCATGTCAATCGCCCGGCGGGCGGCGGCGTCCGGATCGGGCAGCCGGTGCAGCCTGGCGGTCGACCGGACGAACTGCTCGCCGGTCAAGAAGGCGTACACGGAGTCCCGCTCCGGGACGAGGCCGAGGGTCTCATACACCTGCGGGTTGCGCCAGGATGGCCGGCCGGCCACCGTCAGCTCGCCCCGGGATGGCGCCAGGAAGCCGGCGATCATGTGCAAGATCGTGGACTTGCCCGCGCCGTTCGGCCCGAGCAGCCCGGTGACGCCCGGGCTGATCGTCATCGTGATGTCGTTGACGGCGACCACGTTGCCGTACCAGCGGGAGACGTTGCGCAACTCGATGGCGTCGGCCAGGCCCGCGCTGGTGGCCGGGCGCGGCGGGGCCGGGTTCGGTGTCGTCATGACAGGGCTGCCTTCCGGTAGCGGGCGGCGAGGCCCAGCAGGCTGGCGGCCAGCAGGGCGAGCAACACGACGACGTAGATGACGCCGAAAGAGCCGGGGTCGGGCACCAGTGCCTGGTCGCCTCCGGTGCCGCCGAGCCAGCGGCGCACGCCGTCGAAGAGGGTGAACGGGCTGAACAGGCCCGCCACCTTGACGGCGGTCGAGGCGTGGGTGAGGGCGGCGGGATCGCCGCGGGTCTCGGCGTGCAGCACGACGACGGCCAGGATCTCGGTGAGGAAGAAGAATATCGCGATCGCACCGGTGGCGAAGGCGCGGCGGCCGGTGAGGCTGGCGAGCGCCAGGCTGATGGCCGCCATGACGACCGCCCACATGAGGCCGACGAGCAGGCCGGGGATGAGCGCGCGGGTCTCCGCCCAGACGGCGCTGCCGCCGTGCAGCGAGACGATCGTCCCGACGTAGAGCACCAGGACCGGCACCTCGATCATCACCAGGCAGGCGGCGGTGAACGCGACGTACTTGGCGAACGGGTAGTCGACGGGTCGCAGCGGCCGCGAGAAGTACAACGGGAGGACCCGGTTACGCAGGTCGCGGGATACCAGCTCGGGGGCCTGGACGGCGACGAAGATGAGCATGACCACGATGCGCAGGCCCACGATGTAGGTGTCGTAGCCGATCGTCCGCTGGTTGCCCTGCGAGACGCTGACGGCGTTGATGACCGCGGGCAGCGACAGCAGCGCCAGGGCGAGCACCGGGACGACCTTGGCCTTCGCGCTGCGCCCGAAGCCGAAGGCGCTGCGGAAGCTGTGCCAGGCCAGCGCGCGGACGATCGCCGCGCGCCGCAGGCGCGGGCCGTCATAGCGCCGGTAGCCGATGTCGTGGATGACGCTCTCAGTTGCGCTAGCTGACATTTCCCGCCTCCTGCGACTCGTCGCGGAACAGCTCCTCGACCTGGTGGCGGCGCTGCTCAAGGCGGCTCAGCGGCAGGCGCAAGTCCGCCACGGCCCCGATGACCACGTCGAAGGCCTGGTCGGCGGCGCCGGTGCCAGGGCCAGTGCCGGGGCCGCCGAGCGGCACGAGCACTTGCGTCCGCTGGTAGGCGCGGGGGGCCAGTCCGCGCCGGGCCAGTTCCTCAAGCAGGGCCGCCACGCCCTCGTCCACCTCCACGACCAGCGTCTGGCTAACGCCGGTGAAGCTGGACAGGGTGTCGGCGCGCAGCAGCTCGCCGCCCTCGATGGCGACGAGGTGATCACAGACCCGCTCGATCTCCGACAGCAGGTGCGAGGCGACCACGATCGAGATGCCGAACTCGGTGCCGATCCGCTCGATCAGCTCCAGCATCGCGGTCCGCCCGGCCGGGTCAAGCCCGTTCGTCGGCTCGTCGAGCAGTAGCAGCCGGGGGTCGCCGGCCAGGGCCTGGGCCAGCTTGACCCGTTGCCGCATGCCAGTGGAGTAGGTGCCGATCTGCCGGTACCGTTCCTCGTGCAGGCCGACGTGGCGCAGTGACTCGGCGGCCCGTTCCTTGGCGGCGGTCGCGGGCAGGCCGGACATGCGGCCCATGTGGGTGACGAACTCAGTGGCCGACACGTCGCCTGGCAGGCAGTCGTGCTCGGGCATGTAGCCGACGAGCTGGCGGATCCGCTCGCTGTCGGTCGCGGTCTCGTGGCCGAACACCAGCGCGGTGCCACTGGTCGGGGTCAGCAGCCCGAGCAGCGTCTTGATGAGGGTGGACTTGCCTGCCCCGTTCGCGCCGATCAGTCCGGTGACGCCGGGGGCGAACGTCACCGTCAGCCCGCGCAGCGCGATCACGCCGCCGGGATACTCCTTAGTGAGCCCGCTCGTCTCGATGACGGCGGGCGGGGAGGGACTCATGCCGGCCAGCGTGCCACGCCCGTACTCGTCCGCGCGTCGGCTGCCGGGACTAATCCTCTGGGATGACGCGCGAGGACCCGCGCCCGGATAACGTAATATCGTGAGGCAGCGCTCGGGGAATGAACAGCGGCCGCCGCTCACCAAGCGGTTGCGGCGTGGCCACTGGATGGTGCTCGACTTCTTGCCGGCCGTCATCATGGGGCTGTCCAGCCTGACGGCCGGCCTGCACGGCGACCGGTCCGGGATGCTTCCGGTCGCCGTGGTCTTCGCGTTGGTCGTGTTCCTGTCCGTGGGACTGCGCCGCCTGCGGCCGGTGCCCGCGTTCGGGGCGCTGGCCGTCCTCAACGGCCTCGGCGCGGCATCCCCGCACATCGCCATCGACGTGACGGCGTTGCTGGCCATGGCCTACGTGCTGTTCACGGTCACGGTGGCCAGCTCGCGACGGGCCAGCGTCATCGCGCTGGCGGTGGGCCTGGCGGAGATCATCGCGGTTACGGTCGCCGTCCATGAGCACCGGCTGCCCAGCGCGTCCGCGCCAGTGTTCCTGGGGACGCTGGCCATGGTCATCGCGTGGCTGACGGGGTACTCGGTGCGCCAGCGGCGCGCCTACGCCGAGATGCTGCAGGTGCAGGCGGCCAGCAGCGCGGTCACCCAGGAGCGGCTGCGGATCGCCCGTGAGCTGCATGATGTCGTCGCGCACAGCATGAGCGTGGTCGCGGTCCAGGCGGGCTTCGGCCAGTACGTCATCGACGAGAGCCCGGCGGACGCGCGGGAGGCGCTGGGCGCGATCCAGGCGACGAGCCGGGACGCGCTGGCTGAGTTGCGCCGGATGCTCGGCGTGCTGCGCCAGCAAGATCCGGGCGACGCCGCCGCGCCGCTGGCGCCAGAGCCCGGGCTGGTGGAGTTGCCCCGGCTCATCCAGCGGACGCGCGGCGCGGGAATCGAGGTCAGCCTGACCCAGTGGGGCACCGCCCGGGAGGTGCCGGCCGGGATCGACGTATCGGCCTTCCGGATCATCCAGGAAGCGCTCACGAACGTCGTCCGGCACGCGGGCAGCGGCGCCCGGGCGGATGTGGTCGTCGGGCACGGCGCGTCACCCGCCGCCTGATCGCCGCGTTCTCCCGCTTGCCGGCCGCCGCGCCAGCGTCGACGCTGGCCGAGTCCAGGCGGCGGCCGGATGTCACCCGCCTGCTGACCGACCGCGAGCGCGAGGTGCTCGCGCTGATCGCCACCGGCTTGTCCAACGCCGAGATCGCCGAGCGGCTCTACATCTCCCCCGCTACCGCCAAGACTCACGTGGCGCACCTGCTAGCCAAGCTGAACGCCCGGGACCGGGTCCAGCTGGTGATCATCGCCTACCAGGCGGGACTATCGACGCCCCGCTGAACGCGAAAACGGCCCCCACGGAGTGCTATAACAGGGCATCATCCGAAGCGGGGCCGTTCGGGCGGAAATCTCTTAGTGGCTGAAGTGACCCCGGTAGTACTCGAAGACGAAGGCGATCGAGGTGAGCATCAGCGCCACGGCGCCGATGATGAGCAGCCACCAGCCGATCGCGAAGCCCACGGCGGTGACGGCGGCGGCCAGCCCGACCCACAGCGGCCACCAGGAGTGCGGGCTGAAGAAGCCTACCTCGCCCGTGCCCTGGGCGATCTCGCCCCTGTCGTCGTCTTCGGGGCGCATCGGCAGCCGTCGCCCGGTGAACAGCACGTAGAACCCGGTGAGCAGGCACAGCCCGACCGACAGGGCCAGCGCCGTCGTCCCGGTCGGGTCATAGGACACGTACCAGTAGACGACGTCGGCCCCCATCAGGAAGACCCCGCAGCCGAGGAAGAGCCATCCTTCGACCTTCATGAGTAAGACACGCTCCTACTTCTTCGCGGCGCTGATCGCGGGGATGGTCTGATCCAGGTGACGGGACCCGCGCCCGGCCCTGATGTGCGGGTAGTGCAGCTCGAAGGCGGGCCGCTCGGACCGGATCCGCGGCATCCGGTAGAAGTTGTGCCGCGGCGGCGGGCACGACGTCGCCCACTCCAGCGAGGAGCCATAGCCCCACGGGTCTTCCTCGGTCACCTTCTCGCCGAACCTGCTGGTGACGTAGACGTTCCACAGGAACAAGATGATCGACAGCGCCAGCAGCCACGAGCCGACGGTGGAGATGATGTTCAGCGTGGTGACGTCACCGGGCAGGTCGGGGTAGTTCGCGGTCCTGCGCACCTGGCCCTGGACGCCGGTCCAGTGCTGCACCAGGAACGTCATGTTGAACCCGATGAACATCAGCCAGAACTGCACCTTGCCCAGCCGTGAGTTGAGCATCTTGCCGGTCATCTTCGGCCACCAGAAGTAGAACCCGGCGAACATCGCGAACAGCACGGTGCCGGCCAGCACGTAGTGGAAGTGGGCCACGACGAAGTAGGAGTCGGAGACCGCGAAGTCCATCGGCGGCGAGGCCAAGATGATGCCGGTGATGCCGCCGAACAGGAACACCACCAGGAACCCGATGGTGTACAGCATCGGGGGGTCGAACGAGAGCTGGCCGCGCCACATGGTGCCCGCCCAGTTGAAGAACTTCACCCCCGTGGGGACCGCGATCAGCAGCGTCATGAAGGAGAAGAACGGCAATAGCACGCCACCGGTGGTGAACATGTGGTGCGCCCAGACCGTCATCGACAGTCCGGCGATCGAGATCGTGGCCGCGATTAGCGTCTTGTAGCCGAACAGCGGCTTGCGGCTGAAGACCGGGATGATCTCGGTGGCGATGCCGAAGAACGGCAGCGCCAGGATATAGACCTCGGGATGCCCGAAGAACCAGAAGAGGTTCTGCCATAGCAGCGCGCCGCCGGACACGGCGTCGAAGACGTGCGCGCCCAGGCGCCGGTCGATCTCCAGCACCAGCAGCGCGGCGGCCAGCACCGGGAAGGCCAGCAGCACCAGGATCGAGGTGAGCAGGGCGTTCCAGGTGAAGATCGGCATCCGGAACATCGTCATGCCCGGCGCCCGCATGCAGAAGATCGTCGTGGTGAAGTTGACGGCGCCCAGGATCGTGCCGAACCCGGACAGCGCCAGGCCCATGATCCACAGGTCTGAGCCGATGCCCGGGGAGAACTCGGCACTGGTCAGCGGCGCATAGGCGTACCAGCCGAACGCGGCCGACCCGCCCGGGGACAAGAAGCTCATGAACAAGATGAGCCCGCCGAACAGGAACAGGTAGTACGACAGCAGGTTCAGCCTCGGGAAGGCCACGTCGGGCGAGCCGATCTGCAGCGGCACCAGCTCGTTCGCGAACCCGACGAACAGCGGGGTGGCGAACATCAGCAGCATGATCGTGCCGTGCATGGTGAACAGCTCGTTGTACTGCTGGTCGGAGATGATCGACAGCTTCGGGCCGAGGAGCTGGATCCGGATCAGCATCGCCATGATCCCCGCGAACAGGAAGAACACGAACGACGTGATCAGGTACATGTGCCCGATGATCTTGTGGTCCGTAGAGGACACCCATCCCGCGAGAACCGAGCCCTTGCGCTCGGTCCGCTGCGCCCGCTGCAGGGCGGCGCGGCTAGCCGGCTGGTCAAGCGTGGTCACGAGGTGCTCCCTGCTGCGGTGCTCTGGTTCGCCTTCTGCTGCGCGATCCATGACTGGTATTCCTGCGGCGTCACGACTCTGAGCGTGAACAGCATCCTGCTGTGGTAGACGCCGCACAGCTCACTGCAATGGCCGGTGTAATCGCCGGTCTTGGTCAGGGTGACCTGGAAGTGGTTCGGGTGGCCGGGGATGACATCCCGCTTGAACAAGAACTCCGGCACCCAGAACGCGTGGACCACGTCCGGGGATGTCAGGTTGAACTGCACCCGCTCGCCGACCGGGACCTCCAGGACCGGGAGGGCCTGTTGGGTATCCGGCTTGGCGGGGTCCCACATGGCGCCGGTCATCTTGACCGGAGGCGCCCCGTTGGGCTGCGGGTAGTCGAACTCCCAGCTCCACTGGAAGCCGATCACGTTCACGGTCACGGCCGGGTTGGCCGGGGTCGCGGTGAGGACGTTCTCGTCCTTGGCCGTGTAGTAGAAGAGCACGGCGATGAGCACGAACGGAATGACCGTGTAGAGGATCTCGATCGGCATATTGTACCGGACCTGCGGCGGCAGCTTGTCCCCGCGCTTGCGGTGGAAGATCACCGCCCAGACGATCAATCCCCACACGACGCAGCCGACGAGCATTCCGGCGATCCACGACCCCTGCCAGAGGGAGACGACGACCTTGCCCTGCGTCGTGATGGGGTCGGGGAAGCCAATCCGGGTGAACGTGTCGTTCGTGCACCCGGTAAGGGCAAGCAGCATGACGGCAAGCGCGCCGATGCCCGCCACCTTGCCCCGGCGACGGCGCGGCGCGGTGCCGCGCGCGCCCGGCGCGGCCTGCCGACGGATCAGAGTCAACGAAGCGCCTTCCCAACGACGTCGTCCGGCCCCCGTCAAATTGGAGCCGGCCGATGGTCTTCTACAGCGTGTCGTGCATACGCTATCGCGCGGCTCGCGGCGCCTCACGGGGACCCCCGGTTTGCGGCGGTTGCGCCGCGCCCGCTCCCCTGCTGGCCCCGCTCCCGGCCGAGCGAAGGTCACGGAACGAATTGCATAACGTACTGGCGTGTTCCCGTGCGTGCGCACGTGCTAACCGGGCACCATGGAATCGTGGGGCGAGAGCAGGCGAGCCATTCTGCCGAGGCCGAGGCCGAGGCCGGCGTCCGGCTTGTCATTGACGCGCTGGGCCGCAAGTGCCCGGTCCCCATCATCATGCTCGCCGAGCAGATCGGCAGCGTCCTGATCGGCGAGGTGATCGCGGTGCTCGCCGATGACCCGGCGGCGTTCAGCGATGTCCCCGCGTGGGCCGCGATGAAGTCGCACGACCTCGCCTTCCGCGTGGAGCACCAGACTGGCTGGGCCTTCGGCATCCGCCGCAATTACTGAGGCCCAGGGCCGCTCAGAAGCTAGCGAACGGGACCACGTGGCCGTGGGCGTCCTTCAGGGTCACCCTCCAGGTGACCTTGCCCCGGTCTGGCGTGCGCACGATGAAGAACCGCCCGGAGGGCAGCCCGATCGAGCTCGGGATGGGCTGGGTGGGCACCATGAGCGGCGGCCGGCCAGGGGCACTGAACACTGCGTACTGGGCGGTCGTGGGGGCCGGCCCGTAGTAGAAGGTCGAGTCGCCCGGCCCCGCGCCGCCGGCCCAGTACCCGCGGCTTGGCCGGTCGCTGAACGTCTCCGCGCTGGAGTACACCTGCGACATTGACGCGCCGTCGAGGCTCAGGCGCAGGCCGTCGGCTTGCTCGGACGCCACGAGCTGCCAGGCCTGGCCAGTGTCCAGCTCGCCGCGCTCGATCACGACCGGGCGTGCCCCTAGCAAGCCGTACACGATCGTTCCGGCGGCAGCCAGCACCATCAGCACCCCGCCGACGGCCGCTACAGACATGCCGCTAACCCGAATAGCCATAGCCGCTCCCCCACCCCAAGCGCCTCCCCGCGCGGATGCAGCATATCTCGCGCGAGCCTCGGCGGGAACCCCCCGAGAATCCCGGGGCCAGATTGCGCGCGACTCTCTGAGCACCACTGACTACAAATCGAATTGACCTGTTTACCCATGTCTATTGCGCGAGGTAGCGGCTTTACGGGAGAGTAACCACTAGCTCGCAAACCTACTTCATCAACTGTTGAGAGGCCCTCCATAGTGAAACACGTGACTCGATTGCGTGCGATCGCCACGGCCGGGGCTGCGTCCCTGCTGGCCGTCGGTGTGGTGACAGCGGCGACCGCGGCATCCGCCAGGTCGACCCCCCGCGTGAGCATCGCCGGCTCCCACCCGCAGTGGGCTAGCGCCAAGGCGAAGGTCAGCAACGCCACGGTGTCCGGCAGCGTGGTCACGGCCAACGTCTACCTGGCCGCCCACAATGGCGCGGGGCTGACCGCGTACGCGAAGGCGGTCTCCACGCCGGCCAACCGGCTGTACGGGCACTACCTGAGCCCGGCGCAGGTGCAAAGGTCGTTTGGTCCGACCGCGTCGCAGATCAGCGCGGTGGAGAGCTGGCTGACGGGCGCGGGCCTCTCGGTCACCAAGGTCGTGCCCGGCTTCGGCGGGTACGTCCAGGTGAAGGGGCCCGCGGCCGCCGCCGCGCGGGCGTTCAGCGTGACCTTCGGCGCGTACAAGGGGGCGGACGGGCGCGTCTACCGCGCCCCGGACCAGTCCGCGTCCTATCCGGGGTCCATCTCGGGTGACATCGTCTCGGTGACCGGCCTGGACAGCGCGAAGCACCTGATGAAGCCGGCCGAGACGCTCCCGCCGCCCGACCAGAACTACTTCGTCGCGCCGACCTGCGCCAAGTACTTCGGCCAGTTGAGCGCCACGAAGGTGGCCGACAGCGGCGCGGCGATCCCCACGGCGTACGGCAAGGCCCAGCCGTGGACTGTCTGCGGTTACACGCCAGCCCAGATCCGCGGTGCGTATGGCGTGGCCACCTCCGGGAAGTCCGGCAAGGGCGTCACGGTCGCGGTCGTCGACGCGTACGCCTCTCCGACCATGGCCAAGGACGCCAACCTGTACGCCAAGGCGACCGGCGACAAGCCGTTCCGGCCCGGCCAGTACACGCAGGTCCTGCGGGGCGGGACCAACGGCTGGCTGAACACCGACGAGTGCGGCGCCTCTGGCTGGTACGGCGAGGAGTCGCTGGACGTCGAGGCCGTGCACGGCATGGCCCCCGACGCGCACGTCACCTACGTCGGCGGGATCGACTGCACCGACGCCGGGCTGGCCGACGCGCTCGCCTACATCGTCAACCACCACACGGCCGACATCGTGACCAACTCGTGGGGCGAGCCTTACGACACGTCCACGATGAACGACGTCTACGACCTGCTCTTCCAGGTCGGCGCGGTTGAGGGCATCGGCTTCTTCTTCTCCTCCGGTGACTCTGGCTACGAGGACCCGGCCTACGAGCAGGACCCCTCGATCTCCGACAAGATCCAGGCCGACTACCCAGCCTCCAGCCCGTGGGTTACCTCCGTGGGCGGGACCAGCCTGGCGATCGGCAAGTCGAACAACTACAAGTTCGAGACCTCATGGGGCACCGTCCTTGACCCGCTGGCCACCGCCGGCGGGGCGTGGTCGTTCACTCCCCCCGGCACCACCGCCGATGAGCAGGCCTTCTACGGCGGCTCCGGGGGCGGCGGCGTGTCCACGGCCTACCCCCAGCCGTGGTACCAGAAGCTCCTCGTGCCCAGGGGCCTGGCCACGGCCGTGCCTCAGGGCACGACCACGACCCCGATGCGGGTGGAACCGGACGTGGCCGCGCTGGCTGACGCGTCCACGGGCATCGCCGTCGGCGAGACCCTCTTCGGGCCGAACAACTCGCCGCAGAAGTTCTACCTGTCCCGGATCGGCGGCACCAGCGTGGCGTCCCCGGTCTTCGCCGGGATCCAGGCGGACGCCCAGCAGGCGGCACGCCACCCGCTCGGCTTCGCCAACCCGGTGATCTACGCGCTGGCGGCGGGCAACAAGTACGTCAAGGCGTTCCACGACGTGACCGATCACCCGCAAGGGCCCGGTTACCTCGCGGAGGTCCGGTCGAACTACACCGACCCCTTCAACAAGGTCGGCCCGCTCAAGACCTACCTGCGCACGCTCGGCATCAACGGCGTCGGCGCCTCCGCGCTGCCCGCCGTGAAGGGCTACGACGACGCGACCGGAGTCGGCTCGCCGCAGTTCTACGTCCAAGCATTCGCCGCCTTCTTCAGGAGGTAGCCCCCTGGGGGGATACCCGCCAATCCCCCCAGGCCCCCTGCCCGTCCTTCTTCAAGCGAAAAGCCGCGCCCGCGGGTGATCCCGGGGGCGCGGCTTTCGCGTTCGCTGCTTAGGACAGGAAACTACTTAGCTCCTTGGCGGCGGCCTCGCCGTAGGCCGTGGCGGCGCGCTCGGCCAGCGTGGCGGCCTTGAGCTCATACTCTTGGGGGCCGACGGTCTCCAGCGCGTGCACGGCCATGAGGTTCCCGAGCTGGATGGCGCGCTCGAGGGACAGGCCCCACGTGGTGGCCGCGAGGAAGCCGGTGCGGAACGCGTCGCCGGCGCCCGTGGGCTCAACAAGCGTCGCGTCCGGGACCGGGCCGACGACGACCGGGGCCTGGCCGGCCCGCTCGACCTTCGCGCCCTCGGAGCCAAGCGTGACAACGCGGGTGCCGACCCGCTCAAGCACGTCGGCGGCAGACCAGCCGGTCTTGGACTCGATGACGGCTTCCTCGTACTCGTTGGAGAACAGGTAATCCGCGCCGTCGACCAGCGTCCGCATCGATTCACCGTCAAGGAAGGCGACCTGCTGGGAGAAGTCAGCGGCGAAGGCGATGCCCGCCTTGCGGCAGTCCGCCGTGAACCGCTGCATCGCGCCCGGGTCACCCGCGCCGATCACCACCAAGTCGATGGCGTGGGTCTGCGCGAGGGCGACGATGTCGATCTCGCTGTCCTCGCTCATCGCCCCCGGGTAGAACGACGCGATCTGGTTGCCCTCGGTGTCGTTCGTCGCGGTGAACCGCGCGGTGTGCTGCGCGGCCGACGTCCGGACGCCGGAGGTGTCCACCCCGCGCTCATCTAGCCACTGGCGGTACTCGGCGAAGTCCGGCCCCACGCTGCCCACCAGCAGGGGGTTGCGCCCGAGGCAGCCCAGGCCGAACGCTATGTTCCCGGCTACGCCGCCGCGCCTGATCTGCAGGTCGCCGACAAGGAAGGACACGGAGATCTTGTCGAGCTTGTCGGCGATCAGCGTGTCAGTGAACTTGCCGGCGAAGGTCATCAGGTGGTCGGTCGCGATCGACCCGGTGACAGCAATCCGCATCGTTGGGGGCTCTCTATCGCTATCGAGGTTTGCGCGGTGGGCGGATCAGTGGAAGGAGTCGCCGCAGGCGCACGAGCCCGTCGCGTTGGGGTTGTCGATCGTGAAGCCCTGCTTCTCGATCGTGTCGACGAAGTCGATCGTGGCACCCATCAGGTACGGGGCGCTCATCTTGTCGGTAACGACGGCGACGTCGGCGAACTTCTTGACGACGTCGCCGTCGAACGCGCGCTCGTCGAAGTACAGCTGGTAGCGCAGGCCAGAGCAGCCGCCCGGTTGAACGGCGACGCGCAGCTTCAGGTCGTCACGACCCTCCTGGCTGATCAGCGCGCCGACCTTGGCCGCCGCCGCATCCGTGAGGACAATGCCCTGCTGCGTCACTTCGTCCTGAACGGTCATCGGTGACTAGCTCCCGTCTCAGTTCCGTGCCGCCCATGCGGCACACTCTCGTTCAACACACAACCATATGCCCGGCACTGACATTCCGGATACCCGCTCGTAACCGGCTTGTGACGGCACTCACAACCTCCGCCACCCGATCGCGCCGGTCAGCCAGTCACCGGCCCTGCTACCCCGTCACAAGCCGGGGGCACCCCACAGGGCCATCCATTTGCTCAGGTCCTGCTCAAACCTCAGGTCGCTGCCGATCGCTCCCTTGACCTGGAGCTCCAGCGCGTTGTCCCGCCGCTGGCCAGACCCTCCCCGCCCCGACGACACCGGCGCGAACGGGTAGAACGTGCCTCGCTTGTACAGGTATACCAGCCCGAGCCGCCGGTCCTCCGCGTCCCGGAACCCGACCACGGTGCACAGCAGCTGCGGGCCGAAGCCGTGATCGACCAGCGTGCTGTTCACCGCGTGCAGGTCGGTGACGAGGGCCTCGACCTCATCGGACATGTGCGAGCTGACCAGCCAGGTGAACCCGTAGGAGTCACGGGTCACCTCGACCGGCAGGCCACCGTCGAAGTCGAGCAGGTCACGGACCTCGGACTGGACGTCGCCGAACGTCCCCCCCTCAACCGCGCGGAAGCACACCGACCCTGAGCCGGTCGGCGTGAAGCCGGTCGCCGCCTGCAGCGTGATCGCCGCGGACGGCAGCCCGAACAGGTCGTCCAGCTTGGGCTGGACCGGCTTGGTCCGGCCCAGCAGCGAGTCGAGGAACCCCACGAGGGCCGCCTTCCGTTACGTGCCAGCGAGCTACAGTGCCCACCCAACTACAGTGCCACCCAACTACGGTGCCACCCAGCTACAGTGCGCGCGGCCCCGGGCTGATCTGGCCGAGCTGCTGCTGGATCTTGTCAAGCTCCTCGATCCGGCGCTCCAGCGAGGGGTGGGTGGAGAACAGCTTCGCCAGGCTGGCCCGCGGGTCGCGGAGGTTCAGCGCCGGCGCGAAGGCGAGGGCGTTGAGCGGCTCGGCGGCGCGCAGGTCATCGGACGGGATCCGCGACATGTCTCCGCTGACCTTGATCAGCGCGCTCTTCAGCGCGCTGGGCTGACCGGTGAGCAGCGCGCCGCTGCGGTCGGCGGCCAGCTCGCGGTAGCGCGAGAGCAGCCTGATGAGCAGGAAGCTGATCGCGTAGACGACGGCGGAGACGACCATGATCGCGAGGATGATCGGGAAGGCGTTCTGGTTGTTGCTGTCGCGCCGGCCACCGCCGCCGAACAGCTCGGAGTAGAACGCGAACCGCACCAGCAGCCCCGCCACGATCGCCAGGAGCGAGGCGTAGGTCATCACCTGGACGTCCTTGTGCGCGACGTGCGACAACTCGTGCGCCAGCACGCCCTCAAGCTCGGCCTGGTCCAGGCGGCGAAGCAGGCCCTCGGTCACGCACAGCACCGAGTTCTTGCTGTTACGGCCGGTCGCGAACGCGTTTGGCAGGTCGGTGGGCGCGATCGCCACCCGGGGCTTTTCCATGTCCGCCAGGGCGCACAGCCGGTCTACGACGCCGTGCAGCTCCGGTGCCTGCTGCGGGGACACCTCGACCGCGCCTGCCGCGCGCAGGGCGATCTTGTCGGAGTAGAACAGCGAGATGAACGCCGAGCCGCCGCCGAAGAGGATCGCGATCACGATGATCGCGCCCGCGGACACGTGCGCCGCCGCCATGATGCCGATGATGAGCGCGACGAACCCGACGAAGACGAGCCCGAGCAGGAACATCGTCAACGTCATGCGCGTGGTGAGCCCCCGGTCGGGAGCGTACCGGGTGCGGGTCATATGGCACCTCCGAAATCACTGGCGAGGCGTCCCACCCCGCCGCCTAGGGCCGATCTGGCCCTGGGCACTTCACGTCCTTCGCCCAATCGAATCTATGTGGATAACGCTTTGGGAAGCCTGAACGTTTCCGCAGTGTCCGGTCAGGGCCGGCCCTACTCGGAGAGCTGACCGTCGGCCAAGAGCCTGAGCACCTCGGCCACGTCCGCGTCCTCCGACGGCAAGATGATCTCCGCCGGGTGGAGGGAGTCGTCAGGAACCGGCGATCCGCCAGCCCTGACGACCTCGACCGAACGACTCAGGGCCGACTTGAACGCGACGTCATCCCCGGCCTCGACGGCCGCGTCGAGCTCACTGTCGAGCGCGTCCAGCTGAGCCGCGGCCGTGTCACCGACCTCGAACTGCCCTTCGCCGAGAATCCGGACAATCACCGGCCATCACCCGTTCCAGGCTGGCCGGGGGCATTCCCGCCGGTGGAGGCGTTGCCGCCGTTGGACTCGATCTGCCGCGGGGCCTCGCTCGCGCTGGGCAGTTCGCCGCGCAGCCGGGCGAGCTCGGACTCGATCTCGTGGTTGGCGCCCATGCGGTCCAGCTCTTGCTGGATGTAGTCCTGCTGGCCGCCGACGTGGTCCTCCAGGGCACCGGAGGCGAGCAGCTCGTCGATCGCGCCCGCGCGGGCCTGCATCTGCGCGGTCTTGTCCTCGGCCCGCTGAATGGCCAGGCCGATGTCGCCCATTTCCTCCGAAATGCCGGAGAAGGCCTCGTTGATCCGCGTCTGCGCCTCGGCGGCGGTGTAGGTGGCCTTGATCGTCTCCTTGCGGGTCCGGAAGGCATCCACCTTGGACTGGAGTCGCTGCGAGGCCAGCGTCAGCTTCTCTTCCTGGTCCTGCAGGCCCCGGTACTGGTCCTGCAAGCTGGACAGCTGCGCGACCACGCCGGCCTTCTGCTCCAGCGCGGCGCGCGCCAGGTCCTCGCGCCCCTGCCCGAGCGCGGTGCGGGCCTGGGTCTCCTTGGTCTGCACCTGCTTTTGCAACTGGTTCATCTGGAGCTCAACCCGCTTGCGGGAGGTGGCCACGTCCGCGACCCCGCGCCGTACCCGGGTCAGCATCTCCACTTGCTGCTGGTACGAGTAGTCAAGGGTCTCGCGCGGATCCTCCATCTTGTCCAACGCCTTGTTAGCCTTGGCCCGGAAGATCAGCGAGACTCGCTTCATCACGCTCATAGACGCGGCCGTCCCCTTCGTTCACCCTGTGCGCCGCCCCGGGGCGGCACGGCGCCGCCAGGCCGGCAGCGGTTTGCCGCCTGCTAATCGCAATCCACCCTACGCGGTACCAGGCGTGCTTACTACTTATCTTCCATCCGCGCGGTTGTCCATAACAGGCTTGCTGCCAATGCTGGGGTAACGCCCAGCGCCCGCTGCTGGTTCCCTGCGCCTTGACTAGCACCACCACCCATAACAGGCTTTAAGCTAGGCCCGTGTTCCGACGCAGCAGCGCCGGGGCGACCGACGGCACGGCCCAGGACTCCCGGGACGCGCAAGGCCCGGGCGCCTCGGCCGACGAGACAGCCAACGAGCGCTCTGCCCCTAGGGAGCCCAGTGCCCCGAAGGAACGCGGTGCCGCCGAGGCGAAGAAGGGCCGGCCGACGCCCAAGCGCAGCGAGGCCGAGCGCAACCGCTACCGGCCCATCACCGGCGCCAAGTCCGGCGCCAGCCGGTCAGCCGGCCCGCGCACCGCTCAGGACAAGGCCCAGGATCGCGGCGACCGGGCGAAGCGGATGGACGCGATGAAGCGCGGCGAGGAATGGGCGCTCGGGCCTCGCGACCGGGGGCCAGTTCGCAAGCTGGCGCGTGACTACGTCGACGCGCACCGGCGGCCGAGCGAGTTCTACATGTACCTGCTGGTCGTGCTGCTGGTCGCGCTGCTGTCTCGCAACAAGGCGCTTAACTCCGCGGTGTCCTACCTTGTCATGGCGATGATCGCGGTCATCCTCGTGGATGGGTTCCTCATCCGCCGGGCGCTGCGCAAGCTGGCCGCCGAGCGCCTGCCCGGCGTGTCCACGAACGGCATGACCATGTACGCGGTCATGCGCGCCCTGCAGATCCGCCGCTGGCGGATGCCCTCCCCCCGCCTCAAGCCCGGCGACAAGGTTTGAGAGCTCAGCTGCCAGCGGCCATGAGATCACTCCGGCGGGGTGGTGGCGGCGGCGCGGCTGGTTCGTTAGGGTTCCTAGACGCGCAATGCTGATGGAGGACGCTGGACTATGCCGTGGACGTGGCGGTACGAGAAGACCGATGGCGCCGTGGTTGGCGCCGGGGGCCTGCAGGAGGCGATCTTCGCCAACCAGGGGGACGCGGAGAGCTGGCTCGGGGAGAATTGGCGAGCCCTGCTCGACGCCGGCGTGGACCAGGTCACGCTGCTGGACGACGAGCGGGCCGAGTACGGCCCGATGAGCCTGCACCCGGAATCGTGACGACGCCGGGCGCAGGCTCGGCCTTGTTAGCTGGGGCGCTTGGCGGGGCTGACGGTCTCCGCCGGGTCACGGTTGACCACGCCAGCGAGGACATCGTCGATCTGGCGCATGAGGTCGGCTTCGAGCCGGACCCCGGCCGCTTCGGCGTTGTCTCGCACCTGCTCGGGGCGGCTGCCGCCGGCGAGCGCGGTCGAGACGTTCGGGTTTTGCAGCACCCAGGCGAGCGCCAGCTGGGACGGGGACAGGCCCGCCTGCTCGGCGAGCGGGAGCAGGCCCTGCACCGCGGTCAGCACGTCATCGCGCATCCAGCGGCTGATGAACCGCGCGCCGCTGGCCTCGTCGGTCGCCCGCCAGCAAGACGCGGGAGTGCGACGGGCAAAAATAGAGCCGCCCCGCCTGACCCGCCACGCCCCTCCCCATGGCGGCTCAAGCGGAGCGACGCTCGCTCCCCCGGCCATGTCTGTCGCGCGGCGGCGGTGGGCCATCGCGCCGGCCCGACTCAGGCGCAGAACAAGATCGCCCAGACGGCTTTCCCGCGTCCGGCGACTGGACTCCATCCCCACACGTCGCTGAGGGCGTCGACCATTTGCAGTCCGCGCCCGGATTCCTCGATGCTGCCGGTCGTCTTGAGCACCGGGGCCACGTCGCTGGGGTCGAGAACGGCGCAGATGACTTCCCCGGTGCGGCGCAGCAGGCGCAGCCCTAGGTTGTCGGGGCCGACCCGGCGGCCCTCAGCGGCGACGTCCGCGGCGTGCGTGACGGCGTTGGCGACGAACTCACCCACGATCGTCTCCGCGTCCTCGGCGAGCGAGCCCAGGCCCCAGTCACGCAAAGTGTTGCGGGTCAGGCGGCGGGCGACTCGGGCCGACTGCGGACCGCGGGTGAGGGGACACCCGATCGCCGCCGGGGAGTCCCACCAGTCGGCAGGCATCCGCACGACCCGCGGCCTGCGCCTCACGGGGGTAAGGCGCGCCGTTATGTCTAGCGGCTCGTGCATGGCCAGCGCCACCCGTTTCCGGGTGGGCAGGTCCACTGCCTGGTTCAGGCTCATCGCGACCCCGAGGAGCTCTTAGCGTGATCCGGGTGATTCACGCATGACTCATCCTGCCGGATCGCGCATGCACCTGCAAGGCCAAATGCACGTTCATTCGTAACGTGCAGCTAACGCTTGCGCTGGGACGTCCAAACTTGTCGTCCCACCACCAAAACTACGAGGGCAATTGTGAACCAGAGTCCATATTTGGAGATTGCCTGCGCGACGGCCACCGCGCGGTGACCGAGCGCGTACCCAAGGCCGGCCAGCAGCCCCACCCACAGTGCCGTGCCGATCACGTCAAGGATCAGGAAGGTGATCAGGCTCATCCCGGCCCAGCCGGCGACGAGGTAGATGATCGCGTTGGGGATGGGCACGAAGGGGCTGACGATCACGGCCGGCCAGGTGAAGCGACGGCCCCACTTGTGCACCCGCTGCATGTACCTCGGCCCGTGCTTGCTGCGCGGGAACATCAGCAAGATGATCTTCTCGCCCCACAGGCGCCCGGCCCACCAGTAGATGAGGTCGAACTTCATCAGCCCCGGGATGGCGGCGAGCACCGCGATCGCCAGCGAACCGTGGCCCACCCGCGCGAACGCCGCCGCCGCCACGATCGCCTCGGTGGACCCGTTCAGCAGTTCCGAGATGACGGGGTGGGTTCCGATCAGGCTCGCCCGGAACGGCAGGATCGCCAGGTAGTACAGCCCTGACAGCACGATGGCGGCCCAGCAGGCGATGTCCGCCTTCCCGGGCTTGCCGTTCCATGGGAGCCGCGGATCGTCCCAGGGGGATTTCTCGGGCTCGCTGGCCGGCTCGTCCGCGGGCTCGCTGGCCGGCTCGTCCGCCGGCTCGTCCGCCTCGCCATCGGCCCGCGCGGCCAGCGCCGCCTGGTCCGCCTCAGCGGCCTCCTCGGCGGCTGGGGCCGTCCCCGCCATCGGCTCCTCAATCACGCAGTCACGCTATCCGGGCTAGCGGAGTGCCGACAACACGGCGTACAAAGGCCAGTTGTGAACTCGATGTATGACGCCCCGCGCACCGCCGCCCGCATGGCCAGCGCCGCCGCCGCGTTCGTGGGGGCCATGGACGCGAAGCAACTGGCCGTTGGGCAGGGTGATTTCGATCTTGACGGGACCCGGCGGGAGTGGACGTACCTGCCGGTGGCCGCCCGGCCCGGGCTGCCGCTGAGCTCCCTGGACGACGCGCAGCGAAAGCTCGCCCACGAGCTGATCGTGGCGTCGACGTCGATGCCGGGGTACGCGAAGGTCGTCTCGATCATGGCGATGGAGCACGTGCGCCGGGCCTTGATGCAGGTCTCCGCGCCGGCGATCGCGCACGTGTTTGACCCGGAGCGCTACTGCTTCCGCGTCTTCGGCGAGCCGGGCAGGTGGGCGCCGGACAGCGCCCGGCCCTGGGGCTGGCAGCTGGCCGGGCATCACGTGTCGCTCAACTTCACCGTCGCGGGCACTCGCGTGTCGGGAACGCCGTGCATGCTGGGCAGTGTCCCGGCGTCCTACGGGACGCTCAGCCCGCTCGCTGACGACGAGGAGGCCGGGTACCGGTTCCTCGGGCTGCTGACGCCCGCGCAGCGGGCGGACGCGATCATCTACCACCGGCCGCCGCCGGACTTCGCGACCCGGCTGGTGCCCCGCATTGGCGCGCGGGAGCTGCCGGACCACGTCTTCGAGCCCGAGCCGGACTACCGGATCGACGACCGGGAGCGCGAGATCCTCAGCTACATCCGGTCCGGGCCCAAGGGCATCGTCGGGTCGGTGCTGTCGCGCGGCCAGATGGACTACCTGATGGCGGTGATCGCCGGCTTCGCCGGGCGGCTGCCCGACGACGTCGGTGCCTCGGCGCTGCGCAAGGCCAAGGCGGCCGCGGACGCGAGCATCTCATTCGCGTGGGCGGGCGGGGCTGGCGCCGGGGAGCGGCACTACTACCGGATCCAGGCACCCGGCCTGCTCATCGAGCATGACAACACCCAATCCGGCGGCAAGCACGTCCACTCGGTCTGGCGCGACCCGGACAACGACTGGGGCGACGACATCCTGGCCGCCCACTACCACGCGGAGCACTGAGCTCTCCTGGGGGCACAAACCAGCCCCCCAGACCCCCCACCTCCACGGGATCCTGTCCGCGCATCCGGCTGCCCGGCCGGACCCCGCGGAAGCGCCGGGATCCTGCGCGGCTCGCCGGATCGCTCAAAGCTACGCTCGCAGGCTCGCTCTGCCTCGCGAAGACCGAGGCCCGAAAGGGGTCACGCCGCCTAGCTCCTACCGAGCCTCGATGGGGACGTAGGCGCGCTCAGTGGGGCCGGTGTAGACCTGGCGCGGGCGGCCGATCTTGGTGGCCGGGTCGTGCAGCATCTCCTTGTAGTGCGCCAGCCAGCCGGGCAGCCGGCCGATGGCGAACAAGACGGTGAACATCTCAGTCGGGAAGCCCATCGCGCGGTAGATCAGCCCGGTGTAGAAGTCGACGTTCGGGTAGAGCTTGCGGGAGATGAAGTAGTCGTCCGACAGCGCGTGCGCCTCTAGCTCGGTCGCGAGGTGCAGCAGCTCGTCGTCGCCGCCGATCTTGTCCAGGATCTCATCGCAGGTGGCCTTGACGATCTTGGCGCGCGGGTCGTAGTTCTTGTAGACCCGGTGGCCGAAGCCCATCAGCTTCACGCCGGCCTGCTTGTTCTTCACCTTGGAGACGAAGTCATCGACGTTGCCGCCGGCGTCGCGGATCTGCTCCAGCATCTCCAGCACGGCCGCGTTGGCGCCGCCGTGCAGGGGGCCAGACAGCGCGTGCACGCCAGCCGAGATGCTGGCGAACACGTTGGCCTCCGAGGACCCGACCAGCCGGACGGTGGAGGTGGAGCAGTTCTGCTCGTGGTCGGCGTGCAAGATGAACAGAGTGTCCAGCGCCTTGGCGATCGTCGGGTCGACGTTGTAGGGCTCGGCCGGCAGGCCGAAGGTCAGCCGCAGGAAGTTCTCGACCAGGTTCAGGGAATTGTCGGGGTAAAGGTACGGCTGGCCGACCGACCTCTTATAGAAGTACGCGCCCAGCGTGGGCAGCTTCGCCAGCAGCCGAATGACGGAAATGTCCACTTCGTCATCGTCGTGCGGGTCGAGGTCATGCGGGTAGAAGCTGGACAGGGCCGACACGGCCGAAGACAGCACCGCCATGGGGTGAGCGGTGCGCGGGAACGCGGTGAAAAAGGTCTTGAAGTCCTCATCCAGCAGCGTGTGATGGGTGACCCTCTCGGTGAACGCGGTCAGCTCGTCGCTCGACGGCAAGGTGCCGTAAAGCAGCAGGTAGCTCACCTCAAGGAAGGTCGACTTCTCAGCGAGCTCCTCGATCGGGTAGCCGCGGTAGCGCAAGATGCCCGCGTCCCCGTCGATGTAGGTGATGTCCGACGAGCACGCGGCCGTGTTGACGAAGCCTGGGTCAAGCGTCACCAGCCCAGTAGTCGCCAAGAGCTTGGAGACGTCGAAGCCAGCCGAGCCCTCTGTAGCGGGCTTGACCGGCAGCTTAAGCTCGCCGTCGTCGGAGTAGCGAAGCACGGCGGTAGAGTCAGGCACGTCTGCGTCCCTCTCTCATTGTGGTTCGGGACGCGGATTGCGCAGCGACCGGGCGTCGACGCACCCGCCCCGATGAGGTCCCTCTGGTCTTACTAGGTACGTTATGCCGTTTCCACGCGGTCAAACACCAGATGGGAGCAGCGTCACAGTGGGCCGCTCCGTGGCGTTCGGACCGCCGTCCCGCTTGCCTGGGGACAGGCTGGGATATACCCCGTTTCGGGGGTCAGCTTTCTGTCCCCAGCGGACGTACCGTGCGGGATTGGCTCTACCGTACTTCCCGGACACGGGTATTGCCCCGGAGTAACCGCGTGAAAATCTGCGATTCTTGACGGTGCGGGTTGCCGCTGCCGTTTATCACGCGCCGCCTGCCAACGCTTCGGCGCCTCGCGGGCGGCTCAGTTGCCGAGCGGGTGCCAGACGGTCTTGGTCTCCAGGTAGCTGGTCATCCGCTCGATCCCGGGCTCGGCCTCCCAGTCGCCGGCCGGGAGGCGGACCACGCGCTTGAGGTTGCCGGCGGCGGCCACCGCCATGTCGTCGGCGAGCGCGCCGGGGGCGCCGGTGACATCGATGGCGTTGACGTCCATGTGCGAGGCGAGCCAGGGCGAGATCTCCGCCACCGCGCCGGTGAGGACATTGACCACTCCCCCGGGCACGTCGGAGGTGGCCAGGACCTCGGCGAGGGTCACCGCGGGCAGGGGCCGGCGCTCGCTGGCCACCACCACGCACGTGTTGCCGCTGACGACGGCGGGCGCGATCACCGACACCAGGCCGAGCAGCGCGCTGTCCTGGGGGGCCAGCACCGCGACCACCCCGCAGGGCTCGGGGACCGAGAAGTTGAAGTACGGCCCGGCGACTGGGTTCGCGCTCCCGCGTACCTGGGCGATCTTGTCGGCCCAGCCGGCGTACCACACCCAGCGGTCGATGGCCGCGTCCACCTCGGTCGCCGCGCGAGCCGGGGATGCGCCGGTCGCCATCCGCACCTCAGTGGCGAACTGGGCCCGCCGGCCCTCGAGGAGCTCGGCGACCCGGTACAGCACCTGGCCCCGGTTGTAGGCCGTCGCCCCCGACCATCCCGGGAACGCCTTGCGGGCCGCCACCACGGCGTCCCTGGCGTCCTTGCGGGAGGCGAGCGCGGCGTTGGCGAGGAAGCCGCCGCTGTAGTCCGACACCATGTACGACCGGCCGCTCTCCGAGCGCGGGAACGCGCCGCCGATGTAGAGCTTGTATGTCTTGCGCACGGCGATCCTGCCCGCTTCGGAGGCGACGGTCAGCTCAGACATCGCTTCCCCCCAGGACGCTGGTGCCATGGATGTCAAGGTAGGCCTCCAGGCCGTGGCGGCCACCCTCGCGGCCGAAGCCGGATTCCTTGTAGCCGCCAAAGGGCGAGGCGGGGTCGAACCGGTTGAACGTGTTCGCCCACACCACCCCGGCGCGAAGCCGCGACGCCATCGACAAGATCAGCGACCCCTTCTCGCTCCACACTCCAGCCGATAGCCCGTACGGCGTGTTGTTGGCCTTGACGATGGCCTCATCGGGGGTGCGGAAGGTCAGCACCGACAAGACCGGGCCGAATATCTCCTCCTGGGCGATCCGGTGGGCCTGCGACACGCCGGTGAAGACGGTCGGCGGGAACCAGAAGCCGCGATCGGGCAGCGGGCACCGCGCCGACCAGCGCTCGGCGCCCTCCTCGGCGCCGGTGGCGGCGAACGCCTCAATGCGCTCCAGCTGCGCCTGGGAGTTGACCGCGCCCACGTCGGTGTTCTTGTCCAGCGGGTCGCCCAGGCGCAGCCGCTCCATCCGGCGCTTCAGCGCGGTGAGCAGCTCATCGGCGACCGACTCCTGGACCAGCAGCCGGGACCCGGCGCAGCACACGTGCCCCTGGTTGAAGAAGATCCCGTTGATAATCCCCTCGACCGCCTGGTCGAGGGGGGCGTCGTCGAACACTATGTTGGCGGCCTTGCCGCCCAGCTCCAGCGTCACCCGCTGCCCGGAGACCGCGCAGATCCGGGCGATCTCCTTGCCCACCTCGGTGGACCCGGTGAACGCCACCTTGTCGATCCCGGGGTGGGCGACAAGCGCGTGCCCGGTGGCCCCGTCCCCGGTGACGATGTTGACAACGCCCGGCGGCAGCTCCGCCTGCTGGCATATCTCGGCGAACAGCAGCGCGGTCAGCGGCGTCGTCTCGGCCGGCTTCAGCACCACGGTGTTGCCGCAGGCCAGCGCCGGGGCGATCTTCCACGCGAGCATGAGCAGCGGGAAGTTCCACGGGATGACCTGCCCCGCGACGCCCAGCGGACGCGGCGACGGGCCGAAGCCCGCGTACGACAGCTTGTCCGCCCAGCCGGCGTGGTAGAAGAAGTGCGCCGCCGCCAGCGGGATGTCCACGTCCCGCGACTCGCGGATCGGCTTGCCGTTGTCCAGCGTCTCCAGCACCGCCAGCTCGCGAGAGCGCTCCTGGATCAGCCGGGCGATGCGGAAAAGGTACTTGCCCCGCTCCCGGCCCCCCATCACCGACCAGGTCCGCTCGTAGGCGTGCCGGGCGGCGGCGACCGCCCGGTCCACGTCCTCGGGCCCGGCCTGGGTGACCTCGGCGAGAACTTCCTCGGTCGCCGGCGAGATCGTCTTGAAGACCGAGCTGCCGGAGACGAACTGCCCCCCGATGAACAGTCCATAGGAGTCACGTAGCGTGACGACCGACCGCGACTCCGGTGCGGGCGCGTACTCAAAGCGCATAGCCAAACCTCAGTCCACCGTCACGTAGTCGGCACCGGAATACCGCCCGGTCGCCATTCGATCCCGCTGCATGAGCAGGTCGTTCAGCAAGCTGGAGGCCCCGATCCTGAAGTACCGGGCACTCAGCCAGTCATCCCCCGCGGTCTCGTGAACTGTCACGATAAACCGGATGGCGTCCTTCGTCGTCCGGATCCCCCCGGCGGGCTTGACGCCCACCATCTGTCCCCCGGCAGTGCCCTCGCCAGCGGTGCCCTCGCCAGCGGTGGCCTCGCCAGCGGTGCCGCCCGTGGCGACTCGCCAGTCGCGAACCGCCTCCAGCATGACCAGGGTGACCGGGAGCGTGGCGGCGGGGGCGACCTTGCCGGTCGAGGTCTTGATGAAGTCCGCGCCCGCCAGCATAGCCAGCCAGGAGGCCCGCCGGACGTTATCGAGCGTGCCGAGCTCGCCGGTCTCCAGGATCACCTTCAGGTGCGCCCCGGAGCAGGCGGCGCGCACCGCGACGATCTCGTCGTAGACGGCGCCGTAGCGGCCGGACAAGAAGGCGCCCCGGTCGATGACCATGTCCACCTCATCGGCCCCGGCCGCGACCGCCGACTTCACGTCGGCCAGCTTGACGTCCAGGGCCGCCCGGCCGGACGGGAACGCCGTCGCGACGCTGGCCACCTTGATGCCGGTGCCGGCCAGCAGCGGCGCGGCCACCTCGACCATGTCCGGGTAGACGCAGACCGCCGCCACCGGCGGGGCACCGTACCCGGGGTGGCGGGCCTTAGCGCACAGCCCCGCGACCTTGCCCGGGGTGTCCTGGCCTTCCAGCGTGGTCAGGTCGATCATCGATATCGCCAGGTCGATCAGCTGCCGCTTGGCGTCGGTCTTGACCGAGCGGCTGGCGAGCATGCCAGCTCGCGCCACCGCCCCGGCCTCGTCGACCCCCGGCAGTCCATGCAGGAACCTGCGCAGCGACGCCTGCGACGCCGCGACGCCACCCAACGCGTCCATCCCTCCATGGTAAGCCGGCGGCGAGCGCAGCCTCGATCAGTCGGCCGAAGGCCAGCACCTGCTCTTCGGACTCGCCAATGACCTGCAGTGACGCGATGAGGGCCCCCTCGCCGGGATCGGCCGGGGGGACCGGCAGGGCCAGGGCGGGCAGTCCGCTCAGGTTGACGGGGGCGGTCAGCAGCGTCAGCGGGATGCCGTGCTCCCCCACCAGCGGCGGCTGACCGGTCAGCGTGGGCATGACCAGCACCGGGTGGTCCCGCAGCAGCGCCTCCAGCTCGGCGCGCACCTCATCGGCCAGCCGCCGCGCGGCCGCGATGTCGGCGGGGCGCAGCCGGGCGCCGCGCTCCAGGTTCCGCTGGACATGCGGGCTCAGCTGGCCGATGTACGGCATGAGGTACGCGTTCGACTTGAATCCCTCGGAGTCGATGATCACCCCGGCGGCGTCCACCGCCGGTCGGAAGTCCCAGGCGGCGGCGGGCGATACGGCCACGCCCGCCACCGCCAGCGCCCGGTCGACGGCCGCGTCCACCCGGGGGTCGACCTCCCCGGCCAGGCCGGTGACCGTGATTCGCCCCGCGCCGCGCTCCGCGGCGCCCGGCGCGGCGAAGCCTGGCTCCAAGAGGGCCATCCCGGCCTCGACGGCGGCCACGTCGCGGCCCAGCGGGCCCACCGTGTCCAGCGATGGCGCCAGCGGGTAGACGCCCTTGAGCGGGATCCGGCCCCACCGGGTCTTCAGCCCGGTCACGCCGCAGCAGGCGGCCGGGATGCGGACCGAGCCGCCGGTGTCGGTGCCGTAGGCGATGTCGGCCTGGCCGCTGGCCACCGCCACGGCCGACCCGCTGGAGGAGCCGCCGGGCAGGCGGCGGGGATCGCGCGGGTTGACGGGGGTGCCTGCCCATTGGTTAATGCCGCTGGCCGACCAGCACAGCTCGGTCAGTGAGGTCTTGCCGGCGATCCGCGCCCCGGCCGCGCGGGCGGTGGCGACCACCGTCGCGTCGGCCGGGGCGGGCTCGGCCATCTCGGCTACGACCGGGCAGCCCGCCGTGGTCGGCATCCCGGCGACGTCGATGCAGTCCTTCACGGCCAGCCGCGGCCCGTCGCCGTCCCCGCCGTCGCTGTCCAGCCGCGCTACCCAGGTGCTCACGCCCCCATGATGACCCCAAAACCGGGAATCATTCCCCTCAACGGTCCCCCCTTTCTGTGACTGGCTCCCGTGCAGCGGCTCGCCCGCCGGCGGGCGAGGCGGCCAGCGCCTGGGCGCGGGACGGTCCCAGCAGCGACGGGAGCACCGCGGCGAGGGCCACTGCCCCCGCGACGATGAGGGCGTACCGCATGCCGTGCATGAACAGCTCCCGTGAGGCGTAGCCGCCGTGGGCCGTGAAGACGACCGCGAGGACGGCCACGCCGAACAGCCCGCCCGCCTCCCGCAAGGTGTTGTTGGACCCGGCCGCGACGCCGGAGTCGGCCAGCGGCACCGAGCCGACCGCGGCGTTGGCGAGCGTGGGAAAGACAAGCGAGATGCCGACCCCGGCCACGAAGAACGGCAAGACCAGCGAGGGATAGCTGATGCCCGCCTTGACGACCAGCGCCAGCCACAGGTACCCGCCGCCCATCAGCAGCAGCCCGCCGGTCATGACCGGGCGGGTGCCGACCTTGTCGGCGATGGCGCCCCCGAGCGGGGCGAAGATCATCGGCGTGCCGGTGAACACCAGCATGCGGGACGCCCGAGGCCAGCGGGGAGTAGCCCATCCCGACCTGGAGCATCTGCGCGATCCAGAACACCGAGCCGATCAGGGCGAACGAGAACGGGAACGCGACCCCGCCCGCCGCGCAGAAGCCGCGCCTGCGGAAGTACTCCAAGCGCCAGGCCGATGACGTAGAGCCTCCGGCGGCCGAACCGGTCGCCGAGCGCGGCGCCGGTGAGCATGAGGGAGGCGAACGCCAGGTTGTAGGCGTTGATGGTCCATTCCAGGTCGGACAGGCTCGCGTTCAGGTGCGCCCTGAGCGAGGGCAGCGCCGTGGAGACGACGACGACGTCGAGTGCGGTGACGAAGGCGCCGACGGACGCCAGGATCAGCGTCGCGGCGACCCGGGGCGGGGCACTCACGCCGCGCCGGTCTGTGCTGTCCAGCAAGGGAACTCTCCATTCCAGGCTCGCGCGGCCCGTGGCCGCGCGCGCTCCGGC
>JAICYD010000134.1 GCA_025934375.1 Streptosporangiaceae bacterium
CGGCGGTCAGCGTGGCCGCCTGCCGGGCGTGTCCCGCCGCGGCGGCCGCGCCGAGCAGGGCGGGCCCCCCCGCCAGTCCGAGCCGCATCGCCGGGCGCAACTCGGCGCGCTGCCGGGCCGAGCAGGTGTCGCACTGCCCGATGTGCCGGCTGACCCGCTTGCGCACAAGTACGGTCAGCTGGCCGTCCCAGCTGGCGAGCAGCTCATTGAGCGGTGCGCAGTCCCGTCGGCCGGCCCTGCCCACCAGCAGCGCCCCTATGCAGGCTTGCAGGTGCTCGCGGGCCCGGGACAGCAGGGCATGGGCGTGGTTGCGCGACACGCCCAGGACCCCGGCGATCTCGGCGGCGTCCAGCCCGTGCGAGAGCTGCAGCACGATGACGTCACGGTCGGTGTCGCCCAGGCCCCCGATGGCGGCCCGCAGCAGCGCCCGCAGTTCGGCGCGCTCGGCGTCCCCGCCCACGTCAACGGTTTCGTCGGTGACGTCGGTGCGCTCATCGAAGGCGGACGTCGACCGCCTGTCCCGCAGGCGCCGCAGGCACTCGTTCCTGGCCACCGCGAACAGCCACGCGCGCAGCCGCTCGGGGTCGCGCAGCCCAGCCAGGCGCGAGGACGCAATGACGAAGGTGTCTTGCACCGCGTCGGCGGCGTCGGCCGGCTCGTGGAGCAGCGTGCAGCAGTAGGTGTACAAGATCGCGGCATACCGGTCGTAAGCCTCGGCGAGCCCCGATGGCTGACCCGCCACGATGGACGCGACAACTTCGCTGTCACGCATGTCGGACATGCCCGTAGCCATATCACCGCTCTTTGCGGCTTGTCCCCTGCGCGGCCGGGAATTATGTAGGTATACGCACCTCTGGGCGCCGCCGGCGCCCCTACCGAGGCACCGTGGTGGCGGCCCGGCCGGCGCCAGGCTCAAGCGTGAAGATTGGTATACCTAGACATGCGCGTAACCAGGACTCGACGTGCAGCAGCAGGTCCGCCAGGCGGCTGATCACCGCGTCCGGGACGACGCCGTCGTGCGGGGGCACGTCGCTGTTGGGCAGCAGCACGGCGCGCATGCCGAGCCGCTGGGCGCCGTAGATGTCATCGAAGGGCCTGTCCCCAACGAACACGCACGCCTGCGGGTTGTCCTCGCCGACTGCGGCCATCGCCGCCCGGAACGCCTCCGGGTGCGGCTTCGTCCACGGGATCTCGCTGGTGTACACGGCGCCGTCGATGAGGCCGAGCAGCGAGTCACGGGCGAACACGTCCTCGTGCGCGCTGCGCGGCCACATCGTGTTGGACAGCACCCCGACCTTGATGCCGCGCTCGCGCAGCGCGCGCAGCAGCGACTCCGCGTCCGGGTCGGCGTAGGTGTGCGGCGCCCACGCGTCCAGGAATCCCGGCAGGAACCCGGCGGGCATGCCGACCCCGGCGCGGGCGAAGACGTGCTCGATGGTCGCGCTCTGGTGCACGGCCGTGGCCTGCCGCCACAGCGCCGACTCCGCCCGGTGCAGCGCCTCGGCCACCGAGTCGACCTGCCCGACCGGGAAGTGCGGTGTGCAGGCGGCCGCCCACATCGCGAGCAGGTCAACGGAGTGCCACGGGGTCAGCGTGCCGCCCCAGTCGAAGATGACCGCCCGAACCGCCATGGACCGCATGCTACGGGCCCTCGGCCGGCTGGCCAACCGGATAATCGCCGGGCGCTAGTGGGCGGGCCCGCCCGGTCCCTGGTGGTTCACGCCTGACTTGACCGGGCCGGGGATCAGGTCCGAGGCCTGGGGGTCGCTCGTCGCCCCGGCGCTCGGCGGGGCGCTCCCGCCGGACGCCTGCGAGTACACGCGGACCGACACGGCGTGCCAGGACAGCATGTTAAGCGCGCGCTGCACCTGGATCGCGATCGTGTCGCAGGCCCCCACGGGGAACTTCGGCCTGATCATCGTGCCGTCCTTGGCGATGAGCACCACCTGCGGGGGCACTATGGCGATCATCGGGCACATGGTGCCCTGTGCCACGTGCCCGGGCCGCTGCCGCAAGACCATGGTCAGCGCCCGCAGGTCTCCGTCGGAGCGCTCCAGCGTCGCCGCGAATTGCACTCCCTTGCCGGGGATCTGCTTGTCGCCGGTGACGCAGCGCAGGGCCGTCACCGGGGTGAACGTGAGGGGCACGGAGCCGTAAGGCGCGCTCGCGGGCCAGCCGGCACAGGCCGCCGATCCGGGCGCGGGATTTCCCGTCCCCGAGGTCGTCGGGACCGGCGTCGCGCTCCCGGATGAGGCGGGCGCGCCCGACCCTGTCGCGCCCGACCCTGTCGCGGCCGAACCAGTCCCGGCCGAACCAGTCCCGGCCGTGCTTCCCGTCGCCCCGACCCCGGCCCCGGCCGCGGGGACGGAGCTGCTCGCCGCGCCGCACCCGGCGGCCAGCGCGGCGATCAACATCGCGGCAGCGGAGAGCGTTACTCGTGCTCTTGCGTGCGTCATGGTGATTGCCTCGTTTCTGCGAAACACCTTATAGACGATGCGGGACCTCCGTGCCGTTGCAGCGAAGACTGGCCTGTTTGTCAGTGTTCGGGGCGGGGATCGTCATGAACTGTGCGTTACGGACCTTCTGCTCAGCCTGGCCGGCCGTGCACACTAGGAGGGTGCATGACTTTGACCTGCTGGTGATCGGCTCCGGGCCGGGCGGGCAGAAGGCGGCCATCGCGGCCGCGAAGCTGGACCGGCGGGTCGCGCTTGTGGAACGCCCGGACATGCTCGGCGGCGTCTGCCTCAACACGGGGACGATCCCGTCCAAGACGCTGCGCGAGGCGATCTTGTACCTGACCGGGGTGGACCAGCGGGAGATCTACGGCCAGTCCTACCGGGTCAAGGACGAGATCACCATCGCGGACCTGACCGCGCGCACCAGCCACGTCGTCAGCCGGGAAAACGACGTCGTCCGCAGCCAGCTGACCCGCAACCGGGTCACGATCATCCCCGGCACCGCCCGGTTCATCGGCCCGCACGAAGTGGAAGTCGATGACGGCCGGCGGCTGCGGAAGGCCTCCGCCGACAACATCGTCGTCGCCACTGGCACGATCCCGGCCCGCCCGGCCAGCGTCGCCTTCGACGACAAGACGATCATCGACTCCGACGGGATCATTCACATTGAGCAGGTCCCGCGGTCCATGGTGGTCGTCGGCGCGGGCGTCATCGGGATCGAGTACGCCTCCATGTTCGCCGCGCTCGGCACCAAGGTCACCGTGGTCGAGCGACGCGAGCGGATGCTGGACTTCTGCGACCTGGAGGTCGTCGAGGCGCTGAAGTACCACCTGCGAGACCTGGCCGTGACATTCCGCTTTGGTGAGACCGTGGCCTCGGTGGAGGCGCACCCGCACGGCGCGATCACCGTGCTGCGCAGCGGCAAGAAGATCCCGGCCGACACCGTGCTGTACTCGGCCGGCCGCCAGGGCATGACCGCCGCCCTCGGCCTGGAGGCCGCCGGCCTGACCGCCGACGACCGGGGCCGGATCAAGGTCGATGAGTTCTACCGCACCGAAGTGCCGCACATCTACGCGGTCGGCGACGTCATCGGGTTCCCCGCGCTCGCCGCCACGTCGATGGAGCAGGGCCGGATGGCCGTGCACCACGCGCTCGGCGAGCCGATCACCGCGAGCCGCACGCCGCAGCCGATCGGCATCTACAGCATCCCGGAGATCAGCTTCGTGGGCCGCACCGAGGACGAGCTCACCGAAGACTGCGTGCCGTTCGAGGTCGGCGTCTCCCGCTACCGCGAGCTAGCCCGCGGCCAGATCGTCGGCGACTCCTACGGCGTCTTGAAGCTGCTGGTCTCCCCGGAGGACCGCAAGCTCCTCGGGGTGCACGTCTTCGGCACCGGTGCCACCGAGATCATCCACATCGGCCAGGCCGTCATGGGCTGCGGCGGCACCGTGGACTACCTCGTCGACGCCGTCTTCAATTACCCGACCCTCGCCGAGTCCTACAAGGTCGCCGCCCTCGACGCCACCAACAAGATGCGCCAGGTAACCCACCTGTCCGCTGAGTAACCACGCTGAGTCCCGGGCTGTGATCCAGGAGGCGCTTCGATTGAGGCTCCGACTGCGTTGAGGCTGGCCAGGTGCCCGTGCGGTGCTCATCCGCGACGCCACCCTCAAGCGCCTAGACGCCCTCTGCGTCCACCCCCGCTAGCGCGGCGGTGACGAGGGTCACAGCGTGCGGAATATCCGTTGTGGCAGACTTGTTGCCGCAAGCAAGCGTGCTCCGGGGTCGGTGAAACTCCGAGCCGGCGGTTACAGTCCGCGACCCGGCTGGGTGCTGGCAGAAGTGATGCCAGTTACCACGGTCGGTTGAGCCGGTGGAATTCCGGTACCGACGGTTAAAGTCCGGATGGGAGGCAGCACGCGCGCGGTCAGCCCGCCTGACCGTGGCCGACAGCGGCGGCATCGCCAAGCGCGGAGCCTTACCGCTCAGGACACGGACAAAACGGCCTAAGTCGCGTTCCCCGGAGCCATACCGGAGGAGGCGCGGATGTTCACCGGCATCGTGGAAGATCTCGGTGAGGTAGAGGCCGTCGAGCACTTGGGTGATTTCGCCCGCGTTCACGTCCGTAGTGCCACGATCACCGAAGACGCTAAGCCCGGCGACTCCATCGCTGTCAACGGCGTGTGCCTGACCGTCACGACCGTGCTCGCCCAGGGCTTCACCGCCGACGTGATGGGGGAGACCCTCGCCCGCTCCAGCCTCGCTGGCATCGCCCCTGGTACCCGGGTCAACCTGGAACGCTCGGTTCGCATGGCTGACCGGCTCGGCGGCCACCTGGTCCAGGGCCACGTCGATGGCACGGGCGCGGTCATCAGCCGTGACCCGCAAGCGCACTGGGAAGTCGTGCGCGTCAGCCTCCCGGACAGCCTCGCCCGGTACGTCGTTCACAAGGGCTCGATAGCCATCGACGGCGTCAGCCTCACCGTCTCCGCGCTGGACGCCACGTGGTTCGAGGTCAGCCTCATCCCCGAGACTCTCAAGCGCACGACGCTCGGCTTCCGCCAGCCGGGCGAGCTGGTCAACCTGGAGGTAGACGTCATGGCCAAGTACGTGGAGAAGCTACTCGGGGGTGCCCAGTGACCGCCTGCGAAGAGCTGGACACCAGCACGGGCCCGCGACCTGCGGCCGGCGCCACGATCACTGGGGGCCCCGCCCGGGTTCCGCTGGATCACGTCGAGCGGGCCATCACCGACATCGCGGCCGGCCGGCCCGTGATCGTGGTGGACGACGAGGACCGGGAGAACGAGGGCGACATCATCTTCGCGGCCGAGGCGGCCACGCCGGAGCTGCTGGCCTTCATGGTCCGCTACACCAGCGGCGTGATCTGCGCCCCGCTGCCCGGCCCGGACCTGGACCGGCTGAGCCTCCCGCTGATGACCGCGCAGAACGGCGAGCGCATGCGCACCGCCTTCACCATCACCGTGGACGCCCGCGACGGCGTGACCACCGGCATCTCGGCCGCCGACCGGACAACGACGATCCGGCTGCTGGCCAATCCCACGGCCGGCCCGCAGGACTTCGTCCGGCCCGGTCACATCTTCCCGCTCCGCTACGCCGAAGGCGGCGTCCTGGCCCGCCCGGGGCACACCGAGGCGGCGGTGGACCTGGCCCGGCTGGCGGGCCTGCGCCCGGCTGGCGTGCTCGCCGAGCTCGTCAACGACGATGGCACGATGATGCGGCTGCCGGCGCTGCGCGAGTTCGCCGACGCGCACGGGCTCGCGCTGATCTCGATCGAGCAGCTCATTGAGCATCGCCGCCGCACCGAGACGCTGGTCAGCCGGGTCGCGGAGACCAAGATCCCCAACGCCTACGGCCAGTGGCGAGCCTACGGGTACCGCGGCGACATCGACGGCTCCGAGCACGTGGCGATGACGCTCGGCGATATCGGGGACGGCGTGGACGTCATGGTCCGGGTGCACTCTGAATGCCTGACCGGCGACGTCTTCGGGTCCCGGCGCTGCGACTGCGGCACCCAGCTCGACGCGGCGATGGCGGCGATCGCCGAGCAGGGCAGGGGAGTGGTCTTGTACCTGCGCGGCCACGAGGGCCGCGGGATCGGGCTGCTCAGCAAGCTGCAAGCCTACGAGCTGCAGGACGCGGGCGCGGACACGGTGGACGCCAACCTCGAGCTCGGCTTGCCGGTGGACGCCCGCGAGTACTCAGTCGCCACCCAGGTCCTGCGCGACCTCGGCGTGGAGTCCCTGCGCCTGCTCACCAACAACCCGGCCAAGGTGGAGGCCCTGTCCCGGCATGGCTTCGGCGTTACCCGGGTGCCGCTGCCGAGCCAGCTCACCCCCGACAACCTGCGCTACCTGACCGCCAAGCGGGACCGGATGGGGCACAAGCTCGGCAACATCCGGCCTAACGTAACCGTGGCGCCGGTGTCCGGGGAACTGTTCTGATGAGGGTCGGCGACCGTGGAGCCTGGCGATGAGCGGCGAAGGGCGGCCGGACGCCGCGACCGTCGACGCGGACGGGCTGACGCTGGCGATCGCCGCCACCCGCTGGCACGCGCAGGTCACGGACTCCCTCGTGGAGCGGGCCGTCGCCGCCGCGAAGGCCTGCGGCATCGACAACCCCGTCGTTGTCCGGGTGGCCGGCGCCGTGGAGTTGCCCGTCGTCGCCGCCGGGCTGCTCAAGCGGGGCTTCGACGCGGTCACCTGCCTCGGCGCGGTGATCCGGGGCGGCACGCCGCACTTCGAGTACGTCTGCGACGCGGTGACCGCCGGGCTGGCCCGGGTGGCGCTCGACTCCGGGAAACCCGTCGGCAATGGCGTGCTAACGTGTAACACGATCGAGGAGGCGCGTGACCGTTCCGGGCTTCCCGATAGCGTCGAGGACAAGGGATGGGAGGCAGTCGTGGCAGCGCTGGACACCGCGCTCCTGCTGCGCGCCATCCAGTCCGGTAACTTCTCCCAATACGCCTCGCGACATTAAAAGCGCCGCGTAACCGCGAGTTTCAGCCCTGTTCACGGTGGGGTGCGCCCTGATGCGCCACGCTGTCGGCTGGCTAGGTTGCGCGGCGCTTTGCCGTGCGCGCTTATCCTGGCTTACCGCGCGAGCCATCGCAGTCATCTCCCGGGGGCGACCCCCCGCACCCCGGGGACCGAACTCCCCGATGAAGGGACCGCAGTCACATGCTCTCGCTCGTACTCCCCAAGGGGTCGCTGGAACGGGCCACCCTCGACTTGTTCGACGCCGCCGACCTGACGGTCCGCCGTTCGTCGGACCGCGACTACCACGCCTCGATCGACGACCCGCGCATCGACCGAGTGCGCTTCCTGCGCCCGCAGGAGATCCCCTCCTACCTGGAGCGCGGGCTGTTCGACATTGGGATCACCGGTCGTGACTGGATCACCGAGACCGAGGCCGACGTCGTCTCGCTGGGTGAGCTCAAGTACTCCAAGGCCACGTCCAACCCGGTGCGCGTCGTGCTCGCCGTCCCGGACGGCGCCCCCTGGCAGTCACCGGCCGACCTGCCCGAGGGCATCCGCATCTCGACCGAGTTCCCCTCGCTGACCGCCCGGTTCCTGGCCCAGCACGGCGTAAAGGCGGTGGTCGTCCCGTCGTACGGCGCCACCGAGGCGAAGGTTCCCGACATCGTGGACGCGATCGTCGACCTGACCGAGACCGGGTCGTCGCTGCGCAAGAACGGGCTGCGCATCCTGGACACGCTGCTGTCCAGCTACACCGAGTTCGTCGCCTGCCGGACCTCCTACGAGGACCCGGAGAAGATGGCCGCCATGGAGGACATCATGCTGCTGCTGCGCGGCGCCATCCAGGCCCGCGGCCAGGTGCTGCTCAAGCTCAACGTGCCCGCCGGCAAGCTGGCCGAGGTGGCCGGGATGCTGCCCGCGATGTCTTCGCCGACGATCACCGCGCTGGCTAACGGGCAGATGAACGCGATCGAGACCGTCGTGCCCAAGCGCGGCGTCAACACTCTCATCCCGGCCCTCAAGGCGGCCGGCGCGCAGGACATCCTGGAGATCCCGATCAGCAAGATCGTCGAGTAGGTGGCCTGGCGGCGTAACACGGCGCGCGTCCTTCCGGTCGACCCGGAGGGGCGCGTGCTGCTGCTGCACGGCTGGGACCCACAGCGTCCGCAGGACCCGTTCTGGTTCACGATCGGCGGCGCCGCTGAGGGCGGCGAGACGCTGCTGGAGGCGGCCGCCCGCGAGCTTCGCGAGGAAGTCGGGATCACCGTCGACGCCGTCGGCATCGGCGAGCCGATCGAGGTTTCCGACATCCAGTTCACCTGGGCGGGCATGGACTTTGACCAGACTCAGACGTTCTACGCGATCGCCGTCCCCGCGGGCGTCGCCGTGAGTTTCGACGGGCAGGAATGGCTGGAGCGATCGACGACCGACAAGCATGGGTGGCTGCGCCCGCAGGACCTGGAGGGCGGCCCGGATCGCCCAGCCGACCCAGAGCTTCCCCGGCTGATGCGGCTCGCGATAGCCGCCGTCCTGGGCACGCCGTGAACTGGCGGATGGCACGGCGTGATCTGGCGGCGTAATACGGCGCGCGTCCTTCCGGTCGACCCGGAGGGGCGCGTGCTGATGCTGCACGGACGGGACCTGCTGCGGCCTCGCGGCAAGTTCTGGTTCACGGTCGGCGGAGCGGCGCACGAGGGTGAGACGCTGCCCGCGGCGGCCGTCCGCGAGATGCACGAGGAGGTCGGGATCACGATTGACCAGGCGCTGCTCAGCCAGCCCGTCCACGAGATGTGCATCGTGAACGCGGTCCCGGGCCTGCGCATCGTGCAAGACCAGACCTTCTACGCGGTCGCCGTCCCCGCTGGCGTGCGGGTGAGCCTGGACGGCATGGGGTGGCTGGAAAGGTCGACCGTGGACAAGTACGCCTGGCTGACCCCAGAGGAACTGGAGGCCGACGGCCTGGTGCGCACTGACCGCCGGCTGCCGGACGTGCTGCGCCGAGCGGTGGCGGCGGTCCGCGCCTAGCCGCCCGGGAAGAACGGCATATCCGTCCGGGTTCAGTTAAGTGATCGCTAAAGCCGTCGTGGCAGGTTACGCGAGTGCCCGATAGCTTAGTAGTCAATGTGAGACTTCGAGGTGGGACTGTGCGCGACATCCTGAATACGATCACCAAATGGTGGACGGCCGGTGAGACGTTCGGCCTGGCGACGGTGGTCAAGACGTTCCGCAGCGCACCCCGCGATCCCGGGGCGGCGCTGGCGGTCGCGCCCGGCGGCGAGGTTATCGGCAGCGTCTCCGGCGGCTGCGTCGAGGGCGCCGTCTACGAGCTGGGGACCGAGGTCTCCGCGACCGGGGACCCGGTCCTGCAGACCTACGGCGTCAGCGACGACGACGCGTTCGCCGTCGGCCTGACCTGCGGCGGCATCCTGGACATCTTCGTCGAGCGGGTCAATCGCGACACGTTCCCCGAGCTTGGCGACCTCGCCGCCGCCGTCGAGCGCGGCGAGCCGGTCGCGGTCGCGACCGTCGTCTCCGGCCCCGGGCAGGTCGGCGCGCGCCGGGTGATCTGGGGCGATGGCCGCAGCTCGGGGACCCTGGGCACCGAGCGCCTGGACGCGGCGGTGGACGACGACGCCCGTGGCCTGCTCGCCCAGGGCGTGACCGGCATCCGCCGCTACGGCGCCGACGGGGAGCGGCTGGGTGGCGAGCTGAGCGTCTTCGTGAACTCGTTCGCGCCGCCGCCCCGGATGTACGTGTTCGGCGCGATCGACTTCGCCGCCTCGGTGGCGCGGGTCGGCAAGTTCCTCGGGTACCACGTGACCGTGTGCGACGCGCGGCCGGTCTTCGCGACCAAGGCCCGGTTCCCCGACGCCGACGAGGTGGTCGTGGACTGGCCGCACCGGTTCCTGGCTGGCGTCGACGTGGACGCGCGCACCGTGATCGCCGTGCTCACCCACGACCCGAAGTTCGACGTGCCGGTCCTGGAGGTGGCGCTGCGCACCCCGGCCGGGTACATCGGCGCCATGGGAAGCCGGCGCACGCATGAGGACCGGCTTGAGCGGCTGCGCGACATCGGCCTGACCGACGGCGAACTGGCCCGGCTGCGCTCGCCGATCGGCCTGGACCTGGGCGCGCGGACGCCCGAGGAGACCGCGGTCTCGATCGCCGCCGAGCTGATCCAGCTCCGCTGGGGCGGCTCCGGCCGCGCCCTGATGGAGACCGACGGCCGCATCCACCACGAGGCCCCGGTTCCCGCCTGACGGCAGGCAGTGGTGGCGAAAGGCGGTGCCGGCGAGAAGACGGTGCGGGCGAGAAGGCGGTGCCGGTGAAAGGTCAGGCACCCGGTGACCGTTGCTAGTCCTTGCGGCCGGTCAGGGCGAGGGTCGCGCCCAGGCCGATCATGACCAGGCCGCCGGTGCCGCCCAGGGCGGCCAGGCGGCGAGGAGAGCGGGCGAGCCAGGCGCGGGCGGTCCCGGCCACGAGTGCCCAGGCGCTGTCGGACAGCAGCGCGATCCCGGCGAAGATCCCGCCCAGGATGATGATCTGCACCGGCACGTTCCCGGCGCTCCGGTCGACGAACTGGGGCAAGATCGCGGCGAAGAACACGACCACCTTCGGGTTGGTGACGCCGACCAGGAAGCCGTCCAGCATGAGGCGGGCGACGGTCTTTCGCTCGACCTTGGCGCTGAGCGCCTCCGCCATCGAGCGCCGGTGCCGGATCGCCTGCACGCCGAGGAAGACAAGGTACGCCGCCCCCGCGAGCTTGAGCACGGTGAACAACAGCACTGACCGCTCAACGAGCGGCCCGATGCCGATGGCTACCGCGACGACCTGGCAGAACGCGCCGATCGTGTTCCCGGCGACCGTCGCTACCCCGGTAGCGCGACCCAACGCGATGGCCCGGCTGACCACGAAGAGCACGCTGGGCCCAGGGACCAAGATGATCAGGAAGGCGGCGATCGCGAACGTGAGGAGGTGCGACGTAGGCGGCACGTTTTCGACCCTAGCGGACCCCTCGCGGGCCGGGCGAGCGGATTTAGCGTAGGCTGCGGCGCCGTGAACCACCTGGGCAGGCTGGACCGTCTCGCTAACTCCTACAGCGTCATGCGGCACGGGCAGAGCAAGGCGAACGTGCGCGGCGTCATCGTCAGCCGTTTCGAGACCGACGCCAGCGGTGACTTCGGGCTGACCGCGCTGGGCCGCGAGCAGGTCCGCACGGCCGCGCGGACCTGGTCTCCCCCGGCCGGGGCGCCGCCCGCGCAGACGCTCATCTTCTCCTCGGACTTCGCCCGCGCGGCGCAGTCGGCGCAGATCGTGCGGGCGCACCTGGCGGCGGCCGCCGTGACCATCGCCGCGGCCCTGCGCGAGCGCTGCTTCGGTGACTGGGAGGGGACGCCGACCGCGAACTACCGCACGGTGTGGGCGGCGGACGAGGCAGGCCGGACCGACGATGGAGTCGAGCCGGCGACCGCGGTGCTCGACCGGGTCACGGCGTTCATCGCGGACCTGGAGGGACGGCACTCCGGCCGCGACATCCTGCTGGTCTCGCACGGGGACACGCTGCAGATCTTGCAGGCGGGCCTCGCCCGGATAGACCCCGCGAAGCACCGCCACCTGCCCCACCTGGACACTGCCGAGATCCGCCGCCTCCACTTGGTGCCCCAGTGACAAGCGGGAGCGGGGCAGGCGCGCGCGATGGCGCCATCGCCACGGCATACCGCGGCCGGAAACCGGGGCGCTGGCCCTCGTGCCCCGGCAAGTACCGGGTCGGTGGCCCTCGGGCCACGGAACCTTTTGCGGTCACGTGCCCCCGCGCCCCGGATAGAACGGGTCGCTGGCCCTCCAGCCCGGAAATTATCGCGGGTCGCTGGCCCTCGCGCCACGGAACAACGCCGGGACCCCACCGCCATCGACACGGTCCACAGGCAGTCCCGGGACACCCGGCATGCGGGGGACCGATCTTTGGGGCGGGTTGGGAAGTGTGCGTACGGGGCGGGTGGTGAAGCGTGCGCACGGGGCGGGAGGTAAAGCGAGCGGGCGGGACCCGGCCGGCGCAGGCGGCGGTACGGACGGTGGCTGCGCAAGTTGGGGAGTCTGGGGGGCTGGTTTGTGCCCCCCAGGAAGAATGAGCACGTGACGAGACAGGTGGCTGGGATCTTGCTGGCGGCGGGGGAGGGCTCCCGGCTTGGGCAGCCGAAGGCCCTGGTGGAACTGGGCGGGCAGACGCTCGCGGAGCGGGGAGTGGAGACCCTCTCGCGCGGGGGCGCGGACCCGGTACTGGTCGTGACCGGGGCAGTCCGGGTCTCCGTCAAGGGCGCGTGGACGGTGCGGAACCTGGACTGGCGAACCGGTATGGGATCGTCGCTGGCCGCCGGGTTGCATGCCCTTGATGTCGCGCACGGCCCTGGGGATCCTGAGCCCGCGCGCGGCCTGGATCCCGAGGCGGGCGGGCGCGCGCGCGGATCGTCCCCGGCGGACTGGGGGTGGGAAGCGGCCGCCTCTGAAGTCAGCGCGGCAGTCATCGCGCTGGCCGACCAGCCGCTGGTCGGGGCGGAGGTGGTACGGCGGCTCATCGCCGCCTATGACGCGGGCGCCCCCGTCGTGGTCGCCGCCTACGACGGCAAGCCGCGCAACCCCGTGCTCATTGACCGTGAGTACTGGCCCGCCGTGCTGGAGATGGCGGTGGGCGACACCGGAGCGCGCCCGTTCCTGCGGGCGCACCCGAGCCTGGTGACGCCCGTGGAGTGCGGCGACATTGGCGGCGCGTTCGACATCGACACCCCCGCCGACCTGGCCCGCGTCGCGGCGGACTGGCCGACGTCCCCGCCGGCGTGACGCGGGCAGGTGCCGGGGAACGGCCAGTTGCCCAGGGCTCGTTGCGGCGCGGTGACCGGCTAAAGGGACTGCAGGCCCCAATGGTGGGTCACTGAGTCGCCGGGCTCGAGCCGGACGCAGTCAATCCCCGACCGGAACGCGTTCGGCGGGCAGGTCATCGGCTCCACGGCGACGGCGGCCCGGTAGCGCTCGGGCTCCAGCGAGTCGCTGGTGAAGACCTGCAGCCAGCCGTAGCTCGCGTCCATCCACATGCCGGTGCGCGCGTCGCCTCCCTCGAGCCGGACCCAGGCGCGGCCATCGCTGTCACGGCTGAGGCTCGTGAACGCGTGGTCGAGCACGGTGGAGGCCAGCTTGCGGGGGACGCGGAAGTCGTACTCGGTGCCGGCCACGTCCTGCGGCGGCCCCGTCGGGATCAGGCGATCGTCGACGGGCAGCCACGAGGCCGCCGGGAGCGTGAGCTCGCTGTCGTCGACGCGCTGGGTGGCCACCGTCAGGTACGGGTGGTTCGCGGTGCCCCACGGCGCGGGGCGGCTGCCGACGTTGGCCGCGGTGATCGAGACGGTCAGCCCGCTCGCCGCGTCCAGCGAGTAGGTGGCATCCACCTGGACGGCGAACGGGTAACCTTGCGCCCCGTGCGCGGGGCTGCGCAAGGTCACGCTGGCCGGCGTGCGCGTAACCACGTCCCACAGCGCGTACCGGGTCAGGCCGTGGATCGCGTTGGCCTTGTCCGGCTCGCTGAGGGCAAGGTGGTGGGTGACGCCGTCGAATGAGTAGGTGCCGTGATCGACGCGGTTCGGCCACGGGGTGAGGAGCTGGCCGGCGCCGTGCGGCGGTAGCTCGTCCGCGTCGAATCCGGCGACCAGCGCGGTGCCGCCGCGGGTCAGAGCGCGCAGCGTCGCGCCGAGCGCGGTCACGGAGGCGGCGTATTCGCCGGCCCGGATCTCATACTGCTCACCAGTAAGCGGGGTCGTCATGGCGATCAAGATACCGACAGCACCTGGGCGGCGCGACAGCCGGCCACCAGCCCCCAGGCGAGATCGGCCGCGCCCAGGCCAGCGGCTGGCCCGGCGGCGTCGGCGGCGAGCAACTTGCGCGCGGCGGGCTCGACCGGCTCCTCGCCGGCCACGCCGTGCAGCACCGCGCAGACTTCGGCGGCCGCCTGCCCGCGAGAGGCGCAGGTGAGCAGCGACGCGGCTAGCGGGGTCGTCCGTTGCCGGGCATAGCTGGTGACGGCGGCGCTGAGCCATCCTGCGAGCCAGACGGCGCGGGTCCCGCCGGGAATGGCGCCACCCAGCAGGCGCAGTGCGAGCAGCATCCCGCACAGCACCCCATCGCCACCGGGCACGATGCCGGGCCCGAGGCCGACGAGAAGCTCGGCCTGCTCGACCGCGCCCGCCAGGTCGCCGCTGGCGCAGCAGGCGGCCAGCGTCTTGACGGCGACATGGCTGGCCATCGTCGGCCCGGGGGTGGCCTGGGCGCACACCTTGCCCAAGATGGCGGCGCCGTGATCGAGCCGTCCCCGCGACAGCGCGCCGAACACCGGCGACGGGTCCCACCAGCGACGGGCCACCACCGTAAGGTCGGCGAGACGGATCGCGCCGCCGCCGGCGCGCACGCACACGGGTGGCGATTGCCCGCCACGCTTCCTTCGCGGGCTGGCGGTCCTGGTGGCGGTCGTGCCAGCCACAGCCGGGCCAGCCACAGCCGGGCCGCGGTCGGCGGGGGCCGGGCCGACAACGGCTTCCGTGATGACGTCGGTGGCCGTCCGGGTCGCGGCGGCGAGGATGTCAGACGTCACGCCGGCGATGATGATCGCGTTGGGCAGCCGGATCGCGTCCGCCGCGGAGATGGCTACCACCCGCGGATCGGAGTCGGAGCCGGTCCCCGATCCGGGGAATTCCACGAGGACGGCACCGCGAATGGCGGCGATGACCCGGCCATCTACGCGTGGCCCGGCTAGCAGGTCGCGCACCGCGAGGCTGGCGATGCCCGCCAGCTCGACCGGAGCGCTCGCGCCAGGCTGCCCCCCCACCACACTTGGCAGCTTATTACCCGCGACCTAGCTAGCCCAGGGAGCCTGTGCCCGCGATGGATCGCGATGCGCGGCAAGTAGCGGTGAATGCCAATTACCGGGACATGAAGGCGCTTCCGGCTGGTCTTGGGAATTCCCGCAGGTCATGAGCCGGCGAGGCTGCTTGGGGAGCGGGGGACCGTCAGCCCCGCCGGCGATTAAGACTCTAGCGGCTGCAAAGCGGCCCGGACGAGAAGTTGGCTGTTTAGGTATGGCGCGTAAGTATTCTGAAATGTTCAATACGTATCGTTCGCAGACCCTGGACGCTGGCTTGCCGTCCGCTCCTTTATGGGGCCTGAGCTGGGAAGTTACTTGCGCGTAGGCTTCAAGCGGCCGTTGCGCAGCGCCTCAGCGGCGAGCACGCCGAACAGGTAGAAGTACGCGGCCTCCTCCTCCTCGAAGAAGCGCACCTCGTGCCGGGCGTCCTCCGCGCAGCTGAACACCTCGTAGCCGCCGTCCGTCTTGAACAGGCACATCGCTCCGGTGACCTCGTCGTCGACCGCGTACGCCGAGCGCGGGATGTCCGCCATGTCAACGAGGTCGGCGAAGACCGCTGACATCGCGAGCCGGGGCTTGCGCGCGGCCCGCCGGCCGCGGACCGCGGTGCCAGCCGGGGGCGCGTCGATCAGCGCGCTGACCGAGGGCGGCTGCGGGGCGGCAGCCGACGTGAACGCCGAGAGCGGGGTGACCCGCACCGTCGGCGGCTCCGCCACTGGCGGCATCGCGGGTGCCACCGGGGCGGGCGCCGCCGTGAGCGGGCCGGTCACGACGGACGCAGCCGACAGCGGCGTGTTCGTCGCTGGCGCAGCGGGCATGGCGGGCGCGGGCGGCGCGAGGTCCACCGCGCGCGGCATCGGCTCTCGCGCCTGGGGCTGGGCAGGCTGCGGCGCCATCATCGGTTGCTGTGCGATCGGTTGCTGTGCGATCGGTGGCTGTGCGGCCGGCGCCAGCGGGGCCCGCGCGCCGGCGGCCGGGGCGGGGACATCCTGACCCATGGCCGGCTGGGCTGGCTGAGCGAGCGCCGGCGCCGGGGCGGCCAGCGGTTGCGGCGACTGGGGCGCGTACCCCGGCTGCGGCGGCATCGGGGCCTGCACGAGCGCCTGCGGCGCCGGGGTAGCAGGCTCGGCCATGGATTGACCGCTAGGCTGGGGTCCCGCGCTTGGCTGGGGCGCCGCTGGTGGCAGGGCGGGCAGGGACGGCTGGCCGGGTGCCGGCTGGCCCGGTGCGAGCGCCTGCGGCCGCTGGGCGGGCGGCGTCGGCGGGATCGCGTGCGGAGCGGAGGGCATCTGGTACCCCTGCGCGCCAGGCTGCCCGGTGCCGTTCTGGTACGCGGTTCCGTTCTGGTACGCGGTTCCGTTCTGGTACGCGGTTCCGTTCTGGTACGCGGTTCCGTTCTGGTACGCGGTTCCGTTCTGATAAGCGATGCCGTTCTGGTACCCGGCCCCGTTCGGGTACCCGGCCCCGTTCGGGTAGCCGGCGACTCCGGGTACTCCGGGCGCCGCCCCCTGACCGTTCTGGTACCACATCGCGGCCTCCGCGGCCGGTGACCCGTGCCAGGCGGCGACGCTGGCGGGCAACTGCTGGCCGATGCCCGGCTGCGGCGCCCCTGCGGGGCCGTGGCCACCGGGGGCGACCCCGCCGGGCGCATTCGGGGGGCCGCCGAACCGTCCCGGGGGACCGGATGCCCCGCCTGGCCCGGCGCCGGGCATCGGTCCCTGCGGCATGCCGGGGAACTGCGGCACGGACGGCGCCTGCGGCGTCAGGGCCATGGGCTGCCCCTGCGGCGCGGGTGGCCCGGGCAGGGCGGCGCGCGGCTGGGGGCCGCCGGGCCCGGCCCGTCCGCGCTGCGCGGCGACCGCGCCCGGCCCGCCCATCTGCCCGGCGATCATTCCTTGCCTGCCGAACTGCCCGGCGGGGTACCCGGGCCCGCCCGCGCCCGGCCCGGCCTGGCCGTTGAACGCACCCGGCGCGCCCGGCCCGGCATAGGCGGACGGAGCGCCCGCCATGGCCGTACCGCCGATCCCCGGGCCGCCGATCCCTGGGCCATTCACGCCCGTGCCCCGGACGTTGCCCGCGGGGTCGGCCGCGCGCGGGATCGCGTTTCGCAACGTGGTCAGCGGGAACTCGTGGCGGTCCTCGGCGAGGTCCCGGACCTCGTGCCGGGGGACCACGACCTCGAAGACCCCGCGGTCGACTTGCCAGTATCCCAGTTGCTGGGCGCGTCGTTCGTCCATGCCCAGGTAGGCGATGTGCAGCCGGTCGCTGAGGTCGTCCAGCACCAGGCACGGCTCGCCCCGGTAGGTGCCGACCGGCCGGGATTCCCAGAGCGCGTCAATGTCGTTGATGGTGACCTGCTTACGCCAGTGCCCGACGCTGGGGGAGAAGCCATGGTCCTCGGGCGGCGGTGCGGCGGCGAACAGCGTCACGTCGCGGTCCGAGGGGCCGACCCCAGCCTGATAGGGCGCGCCGAGATATGACGCCATCAGCCGGTAACGCATGCCGTACCCCTCCCTCCCCGGGGCGTCGCCAAGCTAGCCCGTCATACCGGGCGACCGTCTCCTCGCCCGCTTCGGTCAGCCTGCACAGCGCCGTGCCGACAGGTATCTGTATGGGCTCCAGGTAAAACTCGATGGGCTCGCCGTTCCAGCCGGGCCCGGGCGCGCCGCCAGCGGCGCCATACGACACACTGCCACGCCGGTCCGCCGATACGGGGACATAACCATCGATTTCCCGGGCTTGCCAGCACAGAAAATACAGTTCCGCCATGTCCGGGCGGAACTCCGAGCCGTCGTACCCCAGGCCGAGCGCGTGGAAGGCGTCGCCCGGGCCGCGCAAGGGCACGTCCCGGAGCCGGTGGACGTAGCCAGCGATCACATCGCGCTGGCCGCCCGTGTACGGCCCCACCATGCGCGGCGGTATGACCTTCCGCATTGGCGTGCCGGGAGCGATCCGCGCAGGCTGCGCCGGCTCGCGTACAGCGGAACCCAACGGACGTGCTCCTTTCCTCATCGTCTGTGCCTGGGAGGTCCGTACCCGCGGCCCCGGCGGGACGCCCAAGCGCCGCCGCAAGTCACCGGATGCTGGGGTGGCCCGCGCGTGCGCTGCACACATTCTGCCTGGTGGATACCTATCGCCTGCCGCAAAGCGCAGCATTCGTGACTACCAGTACGAAATGAATCTATGCGATGACGATATGTAGTGCGGGGATAATGGCCCGAGCCGGGCGCAGACCGGGGCCGACGGTAAGGTCGACAAGCGTGGCGGCACCCGAAAAACGCTTCAGCGGCCGGCCGGCCGGCGACACTGGCGCGGCCGACCCGGCGGTTACCCGCGCGCTGGACGCCTGGCAGCGCGGCGCCGGCAGCGAGCACGCCGCCTTGCTGGCGCTGTCCCGCGCCCGCCTCCTCGTCCCGGTCTTGGCGATGCTCACATCGGTCGACGAGCAGACCGGCGCCGAGAAGGAGAGCGAGATGGCCTTGCCGACGCTCATCGGCAACGACGGCCGGGCAGCGATCATCGCCTTCACCGGCGTGGAGTCACTGGCGCGCTGGCGTCCCGATGCCCGCCCGGTGGTCACCCCGGCCGCGCGGGTCTGGCAGGCCGCCCGGGCCGAGGCGGAGGCGGTGGTAATCGACGTCGCCGGCCCGGTCCCGTTCGTGGTGGAAGGGGCGCGGCTGGCGGCCCTGGCGGCCGGCGATCAGCCTCCGCCCGCGCACCTGGACCCCGATGTCCTGGCCGCCATCGAGGTGGTCGCCGCCGCCGAGCCCGCGATCGCCAGCGTCAGCCTCGCTCCCGGCGGCGCGGAGGCCGACCTGGCGGTAACGCTGCACCTGACGGAAACACCGGGTCTGACCGAAGCGCCGGGGCGGAGCGACCCGGCGGCGGCCGACGCCGCGCGCCGTGCCGCCCAGGCGATCGCGGCCACCCTGGCGCCCCGGCTGCGCCGGGGGATCGCGCTGTCGGCGCGCTAGCGCGGCCGTCGCCCCCTTGCGCCCGTCGCCCCCTTGCGCCCGTCGCCCCCTTGCGCCCGTCGCCCCCTTGCGCCCGTCGCCCCCTTGCGCCCG
>JAICYD010000194.1 GCA_025934375.1 Streptosporangiaceae bacterium
GACAAGGGCAACACGGTGCTCGTCGGGGAGCACAAGCCGGCGGCGATCGCGACCGCCGACCACGTCGTCGACCTTGGCCCGGGCGCCGGCCCGGCGGGCGGCGCCATCTGCTTCGAGGGCACCCTCGAGGGGCTGCGGGCCAGCGGCACCACCACCGGACGGCATCTCGACGACCGGGCCGCCCTGAAGGACAAGGTGCGCGCGCCCCGCGGCGCGCTGGAGGTCCGCGGGGCGACCACGCACAACTTGCGCGGCGTTGACGTCGACATCCCGCTCGGGGTGCTCGTCGTCGTCACCGGAGTGGCCGGCTCGGGCAAGAGCTCGCTGATCGGCGGCTCGGTGTCCGGCCGGGACGGGGTGGTGACCATCGACCAGGGCTCGATCCGCGGCTCGCGGCGCAGCAACCCCGCCACCTACACCGGCCTGCTCGATCCCATCCGCACCGCGTTCGCGAAGGCCAACGGGGTCAAGCCGGCGCTGTTCAGCGCCAATTCCGAGGGCGCTTGCCCGAGCTGCAACGGCGCTGGCGTCATTTACACCGACCTGGCGATGATGGCGGGCGTCGCCACCACCTGCGAGGAGTGCGAGGGTAAGCGGTTCGACGCGTCGGTGCTGGACTACAAGCTCGGCGGCCGCGACATCAGCGAGGTGCTCGCGATGCCGGTGGCCGAGGCCGAGGAGTTCTTCGGCGCCGGCGACGCGCGGGTGCCCGCCGCGCACGCCATCCTCAGCCGGCTCGCCGACGTCGGGCTGGGCTACCTCAGCCTCGGCCAGCCGCTCACCACGCTGTCGGGCGGGGAGCGGCAGCGGCTCAAGCTGGCCACCCACATGGCCGAGAAGGGCGGCGTCTACGTCCTCGACGAGCCGACCGCGGGCCTGCACCTCGCCGACGTCGAGCAGCTGCTCGGCCTGCTGGACCGGATCGTTGACTCCGGCAAGTCGGTCATCGTCATCGAGCACCATCAGGCGGTGATGGCGCACGCCGACTGGATCATCGACCTGGGCCCGGGCGCCGGCCACGATGGCGGCCGGGTCGTCTTCGAGGGCACGCCCGGCGACCTCGCCGCCGCCCGCGCCACCTTGACCGGCGAGCACCTCGCGGCCTACGTCGGCGTGCGCGCCGGCGCCTGACCAAGGCCCTCGCGGGCGTGCCGGGGTCATCGGCCCGGGACGGCCGCGGCGGCTCATCCGGTGGCTCTTTCACCCTTCCTAGGCGATGCGGGCCTCCGGCGAACGCGCGGACAATGGGGCCACGTTAAGGAGGTCAGGGGCCGTGAGCATTGGCGTCAGCGCGTTCCTCATCATCGCGGGCGCGATCCTGCGATTCGCCGTCACCTGGTCACCCGATCACGTGAACCTGCAGGTCATCGGCGTGATCCTCATGATCAGCGGCGCGGTGGGACTGATCGCGTCCGTCGTGGTCATGATCATGAGGCGCCGCAGCGCGCGGTCCGCGCAGGTGTATGAGGAGCGGCGCTACATCCAGCCGCCGCCCTGAGCGGCCGCTGAGGGCCTCACCCCAGACAGGTCCTCCGGCAGTTCGGCATAAGCTATGTCGGATTGCGATTTGTTAGGAGGACGGTCCCATTCAGCCTAGTCATGAGGATTTCGAGAACATCCTGCGGTTCCGCGTGACGCTGCGCCGCTTCCTGCGCTGGAGCGAGGACCAGGCCGCCGAGGCCCGGCTAACGCCCGCCCAGCATCAGCTGCTGGTGGCGATCAAGGGGCATCCCGGCCCGAAGGCTCCCGCCATGCGAGAGATCGCGGAGTACCTCCTGCTGCAAAGCCACAGTGCCGTCGGCCTGGTCGACCGCGCGGAGGCGGCCGGCGTCGTCCGCCGCCAGCAAGACGACAAAGACGCCCGCGTGGTGCGCGTCTGCCTCACCGAGAAGGGCGACCGGCTAGTGGAGAACCTAACCCACGCTCACCTGGCCGAGCTCCGCAACCTCGCCGAGTCGCTAAACAAGCTGGTGCAGGTCACCCGGCCCGGGAATCAAGATCCTGGCAGGTAAGTACCGACGCGGGTCACGCCGGGCCGCAGCACGCCCCCCGGCGCGGTGCGGGAGGTCGCCGCGATCGCCACGGCGACGCACGTGACGATCAGGGTCACGCTGGTCACGATCAAGACGATCAGTCGCGCGCGGCTGAGCGACGCCGGACGGCGCGCCGCCAGGCGGTCCCGCAGCGGCCGCCGGCGCGCGCCGTCGGCGGCAAAGCTGGCGAACATCACGGCCAGCCGCGGATCGGATCGGCGGAGCTGGCTCTCGATCTCCGCTAGGGTCCGCTGCTCGCCTGGGGCCAGGCCCATGACGCACCTCCGGTGATGCCCTCCTGGCCGGCGGGGCTCACTTCGGCCGGCCAGGGGGACGGGGTAACTGGTCGCGGTTACTGGCCGACCTTTACGCCCGGCATGCCGACTGGGTAGGCGATGGGGTCGGTCACCTTGGCGCCGGGGATGTTGGCGGCCTTGGACCACTTGCCGACCGGGATGATGCTGCGGCCGAAGGAGTGCTCCATGACCATGGCGCCCGCGGCCACCCAGGCCGCCGCGGCCGAGATCACGTACAGCCAGCCGCCGGCGTGCATGGTGGCCAGGCTGCCGGCCCAGAGCCCGGCGGCGGTCACCGCGCTGGCGGCGGTGAGCACACCGAGGGTGATGAATAGCAGCAGGTTCTGCGCGAGCGCGCCGAAGGCGCCCCAGAACGTCACCAGGGTCAAGGCGATGAACCAGAACGCGAACGACGGGCTGGCCGCGCCCAGCGGGATCGGGGCCATGACGTGGACGGCCACCAGCAGCTGGAGGATGCCCCAGCCGACCCAGAAGCTACCCCACGCGGTGTGCACGGCGACGGCGACGCCGTCGCGGGCGCGGAAGCTGGCGATTGCCGCGACGGACTGCATGATGCCGCCCGCGAACAGCGCCAGCGGCCAGATGACCAGCGGCGTCGCGGCGTTCCCGTACCAGCCGGCCTGGTAGGCGCCCAGCATCACCGTGGCCATCATGAACCCGAACAGGCCCATGATGGACGGCGCGGCGATCGGGGTCAGCATCACCCGGCTGCGGGCCACCCAGCCCGCGTGGTCCTCCGCCACTACCAGGTCTTCCCAGGCACGGTGCCCGTCCCCGGCGGTCGCGTAACGCGGATCGGTTGCCATGACGGCCTCCTCTGTCTTGTATCCGCTGTCTTTCCTTGCGAGACCACGCACTTACCTCGTGCCGCGACCTATAAACGGCCACGCTCAAAAAATATCGTGATACGACTAAATCTCGCCCCGGGCGACCCCAGGCCGCCATGCCCATGCGGCTGCTGCACAGCCGGGTGCTGTGGATCACGGTGACCTACGAATCGCGGCCGGCGCCCACGCGAGCACGCCCCACGGAAGTCTCAGGCATATCGTCGCGCTCTGCATGAGGAGTACGCCCCCCTGCCTGCGGACGGCCTCCGATAGCATCGTAATTCGATGGGAGGCGCACTGAGTCATGGCAGCAGATGCCGCATCCGGCACCGTGGCCAGACGGCAGCGCCTAGTCCAGCGCCGCAAGGCACTGGGGCTAACTCAGGAAGCGCTGGCCGAACTGATGGCGGTGGGGCGTTCCACGGTGGTGCGATGGGAACGCGGCGAGAGCGAGCCTCTGCCGTGGATCCGGCCCAAGCTGGCCTGGGCGCTGAAAGTCTCCGTTGACCTGCTGGAAAGCCTGCTGGCCACCGATGATCAGCGCGGTGAGACCGCGGCGCCCCGGCAGCTGCCGGCGGCGGTCGCTGATTTCACGGGTCGCGCCGCTGAGCTGAAATGGCTCACCCAGGTTCTTGAGGCGGCCCGGGCTAGCAGGCCGGGGACGGTGATGGTCAGCGTCATCGGCGGGATGGCGGGCGTGGGCAAGACCGCGCTGGCCCTGCACTGGGCGCACCGAGTGGCGGGCCTGTTCCCCGACGGGCAGCTGTACGTGAACCTGCGCGGCTTCGACCCTTCCGGCACTGCGGTAACCGCGCCCGAGGCGATCCGCGGATTCCTGAACGCCCTGGAGGTGGCGCCGGACCGGGTCCCCGCCAGCCCTGAGGCACAGGCGGGCCTGTACCGCAGCCTGCTGGCGGACCGGCGGATGCTGGTCGTATTGGACAACGCCCGCGACGAGCAGCAGGTACGGCCGCTGCTGCCCGCCTCCGCCAGGACCCTGGTCCTGGTCACCAGCCGCAGCCAGCTGACCGGCCTGGCCGCAACGGACGGTGCCCGGCTGTTGTCCCTGGATGTGCTCGCCCATGGTGAGGCAACGGAGTTGCTGGCCGCACGGATCGGTCCCGCCCGCGCCGCCGCCCAGCCCGGCGCGGTTGGCGAGATCGCTGCCCTGAGCGCGTACTTGCCGCTGGCCGTCGCTATCGCGGCCGCCCGCGCCGCCACCCGGCCCAGCCTTCCACTGGCCGCGCTGGCTAGCGAGCTGCGCGACGCATCCGGCCGATTGGACGCCCTGGACGCCGGCGATCCCGCGGCCAGCGTCCGCGCGGTGTTCTCCTGGTCGGTCCGCCACCTCAGCCCGAAAGCGGCGCGGATGTTCCGGCTGCTGGGAATCCACCCCGGCCCCGACATCAGCGGTCCGGCCGCGGCCAGCCTGGCCGGCTGCGATCCGGCACGAGCCCGCCGGGACCTCGGCGAGCTCGCCCGCGCTCACCTGATCACCGAGCGCGCTGGTGGCCGGTACGCCTTTCACGACTTGCTGCGCGCCTACGCCGCCGAGCAAGCCCGCGACACCGACGGCGAGCCGGAGCGCGACGCCGCCATCGGCCGGGTGCTCGATCACTACCTGCAAACCGCCGCCCATGCCGCCCAGCTGCTGAACCCATCACATGAGCCGGTCGCCCTCGCCGCGCCCAGCCCCGGCGCCGCACCCGAGCAGCCCGCCGGTCACCAGCAGGCACTGGCCTGGTTCGAGGAAGAGCACCAGGTCCTGCTGGCCGCCATCGCCCTCAGCGCCCAGTCCGGGTTCGATGTCCACGCCTGGCAGCTCGCCTGGGCCCTGGCGCCTTTCCTGCAGACTCGCGGCCACTGGCAGGAATGGGCCGCCATCGCGCGCACAGCGCTGCAAGCGGCGACCCGCCTGGGTGACCTGGTCGCGCAGGCCGTGTGCAGCCGCCTCCTGGCCGCCGCATACTCCGACCTGGGCGACTATGACGACAGCGCCGAGCTCTTCACCACGAGCCTCACGCTGTACCGGCGGCTCGGCAACCGGCTCGGCGAAGCCAAGGTCCAGCACAACCTGGCCGTCCTGGCCGAAGGCCAGGGCCGCTACGACGACGTGCTCAAGCACGCCGAGGAGGCGCTGCGCCTGTACCGGGTCATCGGCGACAAGGCATCCGAGGCCGGAGCGCTCAACAACGTGGGCTGGACTTACGGCCTCCTCGGTGATTACGAACAGGCCCGCACGCTCTGCCGGCAGGCACTGGCCCTGTGCCGGGAAGTCGGCCACCACTGGCTCGAGGGCTACGTGTGGGACAGCCTGGGGTACGCCGAGCACCACCTGGGCAACCTCGGCGAAGCCGCCGCCTGCTACCAGCGGGCGCTCAGCCTGCACCGGGAGGCCGGTGACCGCTTCACCGAGGCGGAAGCCCTCGCCCACCTCGGCGAGACCCGCCAGGCGGCCGGCGATCTCACGCAGGCCCGGGAGGCCTGGCAGCAGGCGCTGGCCATCTTCGACGACCTGCGCAATCGCGACGCCGCCGACAAGGTCCGGGTCCTGATCGCGAGCACAGACGATCACTTAGCCGAGGCCGATTCCCCTCCAAATCGGCCTCGGCCAGTCGCGGTCGGCACGGCTTCGGCGCGGTGAGCCGGAAGCCGCGCCAACCTTGGCAGTGTGCATTTAAGCGGCTTCACCCAAGAATGACCAGACCACGAATGTCCCATTGATGTCGCACTCCCCCAGCTGAGCTGCACGGATCGTCAATCATTACGAGGCTGGGCCGGCGCCCGCAGGGGAGGCCATCTCGGCCGTCCCCACGCCTCACAGCCTCCACCAGACCCGCGAAAACCGATGGTGATTACGCAGGCGGCAGCCTAGGGTGTGGACCCGTGACGGACGCGGTACCGCTGTGGCGCAGAAGGCGTTCACGCCGCGCCGCGCGGCGCTGCGGCCGCGCGCTGAGGAGGCCGCCGCCAGGCTGCTGGACGAGTTGGCGGCCCGCGGCGGCGCCGTGGACCTGCTCGGCGCGTACGCCCGCCCCTTGCCGATCGCGGTGCTCTGCGAGCTGCTCGGCATCCCGGCGGCGGACCGCGAGTGGATCGCGGTCACCGTGGCCTCCTACGACGAGCGCTCCCCTGGCCCGCATGGAGGCCGAGGTCGCCCTCGGCGCCCTGCTCGCGCGGCCTGGCCACCTGACCCGTGCGGCGCCGCTAGCGGGTGAGGAACTCGTTCATCGTGGTGACCTGGGCATGGTCGCTGGTGAAGGCGAGCTCGGGCAGGCCCCAGGCGTCCTCGATGGTGCGCAGCAGCGAGTAGTGGTTGTAGGCGGCCGCGCTGGTGAAGTGGCGGGGTCCGCTGGGATCGATCACGACCGCGGGGACCAGCGCCCCGCCGTACAGGCCGCCGGGCCAGTTCGCGCTGATGTCGGGGTCGCCGGCGGGCAGGACGGGTGAGTCGCAGCAGCCGGCCGGGGAGTCCCAGCCGCCGTTGACGGCGTTGCCGGTGAAGTCGCCCTCGTCGGCCACGATGAAGATCGCGCTGTGCGGCGTCCACGCCCGGCTGGAGGTGATCGTGGTCACCGCGCCGCGGAGGAAGGCGTCGGCGTTCTGCTTCAGCCGGACGTCGTTGGGGTCGTCGTTGGCGCTGTTGAACGGGCAGGGGGTCTCCGGGTGCCCGGCGACCGCCGCGCTGACCCCGCCGTGCATGTCGTTGCACTGGTCGGGGGTGATGAACACGAACCGCGGGGCGTGCCTGCCGTTCAGGTCCGCGGCCAGGCTGGCGTAGGGCTTGATGCCCGCGACCCGGACCGGGTCGTCGCGGATGTCGGTGAACAGCGCGAACGGGTTGTGCTTGGAGGCGTACAGCGGCTGGGCGGCCGAGGGCCAGAAGTCGGCCAGCGGGTCACCGGCGGGCAGCGCCTCCATGTAGGCGCCCCAGCTCATGCGGGCGGCGTCCAGCTCGTCGACGAGGTTGGTGTGGTCGAACCGGTTCGCGGGGTTGTCGTTGTTGGTGAACCAGTTGGACCCGCTGATCATCGCGACGTAGTTCGGCTCGCTCGGGTGGGTGACCCCGAAGTAGCTCGTGGCCTGCCCGTACCGCCGGGCCAGCGAGGTGATGTACGGCGCGTTGGGGTCGCCGATCACGCTGTGCTCGGAGTGGTTCTCCAGCACGATGACGAACGCGCGGTCCAGCCGCGCGTGCCCGCCTCCTTGCCCGCCGCCCGCTTTCGGTGGGCTAGCCGCAGCGGACAGCCCGACTGTTAGTGCCGCGGTTACCGCGGCGGCCGCCGCGACTGCGGCCGCCTTCGCCCGCCTAGTCGTGAACATCATGCCCGCCTCCAGCCCGTGAAGTTGGCCGGCCAGCCCGGCCACCATCCCTTCCTACGCCAGGCACGCCAATCACCGCAATATCTGATTAACCCGTCATGCCTCTCTAGTCCGCCTGTTGCTCACCTTTAGGTCGCCCGGGATTCCCCTTCGCGCGCTTTCCGTCGGGCGTGGGCTCTGCCGGCCTAGACGTTGACGGGTGTCCCCTTCGGCAGCCGGACGAAAGGTGAGCCGGTGCCCGGGGCGAAGGGTGGCGTCCGGTCCTGGACGAGGAAACCGTCCGCGCCGGCCAGGCCCTGCGCGTCCAGGCCGGTGTCGTGCACCGGGGACGCCTGCTTCGGCTTGACCTGCCTGATGAAGTCGATCGCGTACCCGAACTTGGTGAAGAGCCCGAACTCGGGGACGAACAGCAGGTCGACCGGCGCGTGCGGGTCGGTGTAGGCGTCGCCGGGATGGAAGACCCGGTCCTCGAAGAGGAACCCGGTGTTGCGCACCCTGGTGACGTCAGGGTGGATGGGCGCGTGCCACTCGCCGTGGCCGTGGACCTTGATCCCGCCGACGGTGAACGCGTCGCCCGGGCCGATCACGTGTACCGTGGCGCCGGAGCCGTCCAGGACGGCGGCGACGTCCTTGTTGGTCCAGACCGGCAGTCCGGGCCGGGTCTTCAGCCGGCCCGCGATGAGGCTGGGCAGGAAGTGATCGCCGTGCTGGTGGGTGATCAGCACGGCGTCCGCGTCGTCGAGGGCGTTGGCCGGCGCGACGATGCCCGGGTCGATGACCGCGACGAAGCCGTCCTTCTCAAGGCGGAAGCATGAGTGGCCCAGCCAGGTGAGCAGCAGGGTGCCGCTGACTGGGATGGCCGCTGCTGCCGTGGCCGCGGCGGCGGTACCGGGACGGGATGCCGCGGCCACGACCACCGCGGCCGCGGGGATCGCCGCGGCGCCGGACAGCAGGCGGCGGCGGCTCAGGTCGGGACGAGAGGCTGATTCGGGCATTGCTGACTCCAGGTGAGGGTCTAGACGGAGAACTGGCTCGCGCTCGTCAGGCGTCGAGGGTGCGCGGGAGGCCGAAGCGGGCCAGGTTGCTGTTGTCGAAGCGGGTAATCGCGCTGACCTGGCGGCCGGACAGGGCGATAACCATCAGGCCACTCGCGTGCAGGATCGCGGAGCGGGGGTCGTGAACGTAGATGCCGAACGCCGGCTGGCCGTTCGCGCGGGTGGCCACCAGCCGGTAGCGCAGCCCCCGGCCGAACAGCAGGGACAGCGCCCGTCCGGCCACCTCACGGCCCTGGTACTCAAACGGCGCGGGCGGCATCGTCAGCCACACGTCCTCAGCCAGCAGGCTGATGATGCCGTTGACGTCGCCCGCCGCATACGCTGCGGTGAGCTGCCGGACCAGGTCGCGCTCGGCTCGCGAGTCCGGCGCGGGCGGCGGTTCACGGTCCGGCGTGCTCGCCGCCCTCCGCGCCAGGGTCGCCCGTGCGCGCTTGAGCGCGCTGGCCACCGACTCGGTCGTGGCCTTAAGGATGCCCGCGGTCTCGGCCCGGCTGAAGCCGAGCACGTCGCACAGCACGATGACCGCGCGCTGGCGGGGCGGCAGCAGTTGCAGCGCCGTGATGAACGCCAGGGAGATCGCCTCCGTGGCCTCGTACCGTGCCTCTGGTCCCGGCTCGGTGCCGGCCTGCTGGTTGAGCAGCAGGTCAGGATATGGTTCGAGCCACGGCACGTCGCCCAGCCGGGTTGGCTCGGGCGGGTCGGGCCATGACTGCGGGCCGTCCATCGCCACCCTACGGCTACTGGCGCGCAGGGCGTTGAGGCAGCGGCTGGTGGCGATCCGGTACAGCCAGGTGCGGACCGAGGCACGCTCTTCGAAGCCGCCCAGTGCGCGCCAGGCGGCCAGCAGGGTTTCCTGCAGCGCGTCCTCGGCGTCGTGGGCGGAGCCGAGGATCCGGTAGCAGTGGACCTGCAGTTCGTGCCGGTAGGGGTCGACAAGCTCCCGGAACGCCTCCTGGTCGCCGGCCCGGGCCCGGGCCGTCAAGTCCGCAGTCACGGTGTGTCCCTTCCATCCGTTTGTTCCTTCCCTCCGGTCGCCAGTACTGACACCGCCCGCCCGGCGATCGGGGCGGTACGGACCGCCCCGTTTCCCCGCACCCGGGTGTCTGTCTTGCCGACACCACACCCGAGGAGACCGTTGACATGACCCGACTGGCCCGCTGGTGCTTCACGCGCCGGCGCACCGTCCTTGCCGCCTGGCTGCTGCTGCTGGTCGTCGCGCTCGGCGCCGCGCGCGCCGCGGGCGGCGCCTTCGACTCCGACCTCAGCTTGCCCGGCACCGATTCTCAGGCCGCGGTCAGCCTGCTGACCCAGCATTACCCGGCCGCGGCTGGCGAGACGGACCAGGTGGTGATCCAGGCCACGGGCGGCGCGGCCATCGGGGCCCCGCAGGTACGCGGCCCTGTCACCCGGGCCTTGGCCAAGGTCTCCGCAGTGCCCGGCATCGCGTCCGTGGCCAGCCCGTACGCGGCCGGCGGAGCGGCCCGGGTCAGCGCGGACGGCACAGTCGCCTTCGCCCGGGTCACCTGGGACAAGCAGCCCGCCGAGATCACCGCCGGCGACGCCGATGCCCTCATCGCGGCGGCGCAGAGCGCCGACGGGCCGGGCGTGCACGTCTCCCTGGGCGGGGCGGCGATCACGAACTCCGAGCGCGCCAAGCCAGGCCCGTCGGTGGCCGTGGGCGTCATCGCGGCGCTGGTCATCCTCCTGATCGTCTTCGGCGGCGCGGCCCTGGCCGCCCTGACCCCGCTGGCCGGGGCCGCGCTGGCGCTGGTCATCGGGTCGTCAGCGATCACGCTGCTCAGTCACGCGCTGACCGTCGCGAGCGCCTCGACCGACCTCGCCGTGCTGATCGGCCTCGGCGTCGGCGTCGACTACGGGCTGTTCATCGTGAGCAGGCACCGGGCCGCCGTGCGAGCGGGCCGTTCTTACGAGGAAGCCGTCGCCGAGGCGGTGAACACGTCCGGGCGCACCGTGCTGTTCGCGGGCCTGACCGTGTGCGTCGCCCTGCTCGGCCAGTTCGCGCTCGGCGTCAGCTTCCTCGACGGCCTGTCCGCCGCGGCCGCGATCACCGTCGCGCTGACCATCGCGACCGCCCTGACCCTGCTGCCCGCGCTGCTCGGCTTCCTCGGCCCGAGGGTGCTGTC
>JAICYD010000183.1 GCA_025934375.1 Streptosporangiaceae bacterium
CACCGCCTGGCCGGGAGACACCGCCTGGCCGGGAGACACCGCCTGGCCGGTAGGCACCGCGGCGCTGGCGGACGACGCACTGGACCTCCTCCACCCCCGAGCCGGTGATGGTCGGCCGGATCCGGTGCGCGAGGGGCGTCAGCTCCTCGGCGGTGAAATCGCTTTCCGGCCAGACGTACATCATGACCCGGTTGCTGTTGAACCGCTTGTCCTGAGGCCGCCCGGCCTGGACATTGCGGATCGCGTCCAGGCACCCGGTCAGCACGTTCTCCAGCTCGGGCAGCGCCACCAGCCTGCCGTCCGCCTCGCGCAGCGGGGTCAGGTCACGGACCTGGCCCATCGCGACCAGCCTCTCGTCGGCCGGGTTGGTCTTCGCCGCCGCCTTGAACAGGTAGATGTCCTCATCGGCGGACGGCAGCCGGGTCAGGTCGAACTCCCGCAGCCGGCCCAGCTGCAGCCGCTCGGCGACCTGCGGGTGCAGGCCGCGGATCAGCCGGTCCTCGGCCAGCCCCCCGCTAGCACCGCCCTCCCCGCTAGCACCCCCCTCCCCGCTAGCACCGCCCTCCTCGCCAGCACTGCCCTCCTCGCCAGCACTGCCCTCCTCGCTAGCACCGCCATCGCCCGCGCTCGGGCGGAATGTGACCTGGTGGTGCATGACCGAGCCGCTGGCCCCGGCGACCGTCACCGTGACCCGTGCGATCCGCGCGCTCATCGCTGGCAGCGAGCTGGCCGCCAGCACCTCGCCGAGGCGCGCCGCGAGGACGTCGAGGTCCGGCTGGCCCGCCCACGTCACGTACAGGTCGGCGATCAGGCCGGCCTCCGGTGCCTGCCCGGCGAGCTCGGCGACCGCGGCGAGCGCGCCCGGCAGGTCCGCGATGTCAGCGGCGATCGCGGCGACCAGGGCGGTACCCTCCGGGCCGGGGTGCTCGGCGGTGACGACCCGGTAGCCCGCGATATCGCGGGCGGTGACGTCAGCGAGCCTGCGGTTGCCGTAGTAACGGCGGGTCAGCACTTCCAGCAGCGGCGTGAGGTCGCGGCCGGCCCGGCCGATCCGCTGGGCGATCAGCCGCACCAGCGGCTCCGAGCTGGCCACCATCGCCTGGATGCGCTCCGCGCGGTCCCCGGCATCGGGGTTGCGGTCCAGGTAGCGCAGGTTGTCGCGCACGGCGGCGTACACCCGGGCCCGGTTGCGGCGCAGCAGCGGCTGGGCAAACCAGCGGAACACCACGCCGCGGGCGAGGTCGGAGACCACGGGGAAGCGGCGCTGGGTGGCCTCGACGAGGTGCTCCAGGGCCAGCCCGGACTGCTCGCGCAGCGGCTCGGCGGGCGGCGCGCTCGCCGCCCACTGCCGCAGCACCTCGGAGATGATCGCGGCGCCGTCGGCCATCTGCTGCTGGGCCAGGAAGACCCGGAAGACGGCGGTCTCCAGCTCCGGCGTGCGCTCCAGCCCCGTGATGCCATAGTGGCCCAGCGCCCGCCGCAGCCTCGCCTGGAAGCCCTCCGGCACTCCCGCCCGCTCCACGTCGAGGCTGCGCAGGTAACTGTGGAAGTACTCGCGCGGGCTGTGCGCGGCGGCCTCGCCCTCGGTCGCCAGGTCGGCGCCGCCGTTATCGGCAGTGCCGTTTTCCGAGGTGCCGAGCGGGACGCCGCCGCGCACCCATCCGGAGGGCCGGTTGCGGCTCAGCTCCGACAAGTCGGCGTAGACGGTCAGCAGCTCCGTCTCGCCCGGCACCGGGTGCCCGCCGAGCTCGGCGCGGGCGGCCAGGTAGCCGGCCAGCAGGCGCTCGCGGTCGGCCGCGTCACCGTCGAAGCCGAGCAGCATCGCCCGCAGGTCCCGCAGGCACCCGGTGATCCGCTCGGCGGCCGGGGCATCCGACGGCTGGGCGGGCAGGTCGATCTCGGCGGCGGCCTCCCCGGCCCGCACTGTGCTCTCGGCGGCATCGGCGGCGGCGCCCTCGGCGGCGAGCGGCTCCAGCCGCATCAGCGGCGCGCCCGCCTCGACCTGGCTGCCGACCGAGACCGGGCACTCGCGGACCCGCGCGCGGAACGGCGCCCGCAGCACCGTCTCCATCTTCATGCTCTCCAGCACCAGGATCGGCGCGCCGTTCTCCACCTCATCCCCGACGGCCAGCGGGGTGGCGACCACCAGCGCGGGCGCGGGCGACCGGACGACGCCGCCCTCGTCCCGGCTGATCCGGTGCGTGACGCCATCGACCTCGACGAGGTGGATGGGCCCGTGGGTGGCCGAGATGAGCCGGAACCGCTGGCCGTTGACGACGATCCGGCCGCCGTGCTCATCGAACCGCTCGAGCTCGACGTCGGCCACGCGGGCCTCATCGCCCGCGCTGACCGCGACCCGGTAGCGGGCCGGCCCGAGCCGCGCGACCCGCACGCGGTACCCGACGCCGCGCAGGCGCAGGTCGAGCGGACGTCCCGGGTCGTGCCGGACCTGGGGGCGTCCCCCGTGCGCGGTCGCCAGCAGGTGCTGCCTGCTGGCCTCCTCCTCATCCTCGTAGGCCTCGATCGCCGCGACCGCCAGCGCGACGGCCGAGTGCCGTCGCGCGCTGAGGCGGCCCTCGCCGCGGACCCGGTCGATCCAGCCGGTATCGGCGCTGCCGTCGATCACCTCGGGCGCGTCCAGCAGGTCGAGCACGAAGCCCTTGTTGGTGGCGCCGCCCTCGATGATCACGGTGGTCTCGGCCATCGCGCGGCGCAGCCGGCCGAGCGCCTCGTCCCGGTCCCGCCCGTAGGCGATGATCTTCGCGATCATTGAGTCGAAGTCGGCCGGGATGGTGTCGCCCTCCCCGACGCCGGTGTCGACGCGGATGCCAGGGCCGGCCGGCAGCGCCAGCCGCGCGATGCGGCCGGGCGCGGGCGCGAAGTCGCGGTCGGGGTCCTCGGCGTTCAGCCGCGCCTCGATGGCGTGCCCGGACTCGGCCGGGCGGTCCATCGCGTCCCCGCCGAGCTTCCCGCCGTCGGCCACGTGCAGCTGGAGCCGGACCAGGTCGACGCCGGTGGTCAGCTCGGTGATCGGGTGCTCGACCTGCAGCCGGGTGTTGACCTCCAGGAAGGAGAACCGGCGCTCGCCCGGGTGATAGAGGAACTCCACCGTCGCCGCGCCCCGGTAGCCGACGGCCAGCGCGAGCCGCTCGGCCGACGCCTTCAGCTCCCGCACCTGCTCCGGCGCCAGGACGGGGGACGCTGACTCCTCGATGATCTTCTGGTTGCGCCGCTGGACTGAGCAGTCGCGGACGCCGAGCGCCCAGGCGGTGCCCTGGCCGTCGGCGATCACCTGGACCTCAACGTGCCGGGCGCCGGTGACCAGCCGCTCCAGGAACAAGGTGCCGCTGCCGAAGGCGCGCAGCGCCTCGGCGCTGGTGCGCTCGAAGGCCTCAGTGAGGTCAGCGGGTGAGGTGATGACGCGGATGCCGCGCCCGCCGCCGCCCGCGGTGGCCTTGAGCATCAGCGGGTAGCCGATGCCGTCGGCCGCCGCCAGGGCATCCGGCAGGGTGGCGACCTCGCCGCGGCTCCACGGCGCGACCGGGACGCCGACCTCCTCGGCGATCAGCTTGGCGCCGATCTTGTCGCCCAGCTTGCGCATGGCCTCGGCGTCGGGCCCGATGAAGGTGACGCCGATCTTGTCGCAAAGCTCGGCGAACGCCGGGTCCTCGGCGACAAAGCCCCAGCCCACCCAGGCCGCGTCGGCGCCGCTGCTGACCAGGGCGCGCTCCAGCACCGCGTGGTCAAGGTAGGGGCGGGCCGACGCGGGGCCGAGCGGGTAGGCCAGGTCGGCTTCCCGCACGAACGTGGCGGTGCGATCGGCGTCGGTGTAGAGGGCGACCGTCTCCACCCGGCTGCCCGTCTGGGCCGACAGGTCCCGGACAGCGTGGATGAGCCGCATCGCGGCTTCCCCGCGGTTGACGATGGCGACACGACTGAACACCGGCTAGGCCTCCCGACTACGAATGCGCGCAAGACGACGCCCGGGTCCCGGTGCGCCGCCTTCACCTGCATCTATCCTGCTGCGTAGCGGCTCCCGGCACCAATGCCGACACGACCCATCAGCAGAGCGCCATCTTGTAGGAACCTTACAAAAAGCGTCATCCATCTGGCACGAGGCGACGACGCTCCGCTACAGCGCGGGCCGCGAAGACGGTGCCGCAGCAGGACCGCATGGCCGCCTCTGCGCGGGACCGCCAGCCGCTCAGGCCGGGGTCGCGGGGGATAACGTGAGGAACCGCGCGCCTAGCGGCGCGGTCCCTCAGGAGGTGGCCCGCGGAGCGCGCTGCCAGGCCAGGACCCGGCGCTCGGCCACCGCGAACAGCGCGTTGAGCACGATCCCGAGCACGCCCAGCAGCCCGATGACCTGCCACATCAGCGAGATGTCGAACGTCGACTGGGCGGTGAGCATCTCGTTGCCGATGCCGTTGGTGCTGCCGGCGAACTCCGAGATGATCATCATGACCAGGGCCAGGGCCAGGCTGAGGCGCAGCCCAGCGCAGATCTTGGGGGCCGCGCCGGGCAGGATGACCCGCGTCAGCCGCTGCGCGGGCGGCAGCCGGAAGGCCCGTGCCGTCTCCGTGTACCCGGCGTCCACGTGCCGGGCACCGTCGATGGAGTTCACCAGCACCGGCCAGATGACGCCGAAGATGATCGCCGCCACCTCCATCGGCGTGCCGATCTTGAACACGAACAAGAACACCGGCACCAGCGCCGGCGGCGGCACCGCCCGGCCGAAGTGCACCAGGGACTCGGCCAGGTCGGCGAGCAGCGGTAGCCGGCCGATCGCCACGCCCAGCGCGACCCCGGCGACGGCCGCGATGGCCCAGCCGCTGAGCATCCGGCCCAGGCTGGGCAGCAGGTTGGCGGTCGCGTCGGCGGTCAGCCACAGGTGGCTGGCGGGGCCGTCGAACCAGCGGTGGTACATGCCCGACGCTATTTGGGCCGGCGGCAGGAAGTAGGGGTTGCCGGCCGCCGTGGTGCCCAGCTGCCAGCCGGCGATGGCGGCGGCCAGCACGAGCAGCCGGGCCAGGAGCAGGTAGGTACGGCCCCCCGCGCGGGGCCGGGCGGCGGCCGTGGTGGCGGGCCCGGTGGCAGGCAGGGCGCTCACGGCAGCTCCCGGGTGGATGTGGCCAGGGCGAAGTGCCAGCGGAAGGCCACCCGTTCCGCCCCCGCGAAGACGGCGTTGATGGCCAGGCCGATCAGTCCCGACCAGACCGCGACCGCGATGAGGATGGCCATGTCCCCGGTGCCGCTCTCCTGCGACGCCGTGAAGGCCCCGATGCCGTTCATCCCGGTGCCGACGAGCTCGGCGGCGACCGCGACGACGAACGCGATCGACCCCGCGATCCGCACTCCGGTGGCGGCGAACGGCGCCGCGCTCGGCAGGGACACCCTGCGCGCGATGGACAGCGGGCCGAAGCCGAAACTGCGCAGGGTCTCCCGGGCCAGCTGGTCGACGCCGCGGACCCCGTAGACCGTGTTGATGAGCACCGGCCAGATCGCCGCGTACACGACGATCACCACCTCGGTCCGCGTGTCGTCTTGCACGATCAAGAGGACCAGGGGGATCAAGACGACGGCCGGGAACGGCCGCAGGAACTCGATCAGCGGCGCCAGCGCCCGCTCAGCCCCGCTCAGCGTGCCGAGCAGCAGGCCGACGGGCACGGCGATGGCGACGGTGATCGCCATCGCCTGCGCCCACACCAGCATCGTGTCGCCCACGCTGGCCACGAACGCGCCGTTCCTGACCAGGCCGGCGGCGCTGCCCAGCACCGTGGTCGGCAGCGGGAAGGCGGCCGGGCTGACCCGGCCGGCCCACAGGGCCAGCTGGGCCGCGCCGAACAGGATGACCAGGCCGGCCGCACCGCGGCCGGCCCGGGACTCAGATACAGCTCGCCAGGCAGTGCTGGTCATGATCCGTCGCTCAGGCACCCGTGGGCGGCGGGTAGTACATCGACTTGACGTCGAAGTTCGCCGGCAGGGCGCCGAGCCGGATCATCACGTCGGCGACGCGCTGCATGCGGGCCAGGGTGAGCGTGGAGTTAAAGGCGGGCAGCGTGATGACGCTGGCCATCTGCGGTTTCATCGTGGTGACGAACTTCGGCAGCTCCTGGCGGACCAGCGGGGTGTCGGTCGCGGCGAGCCGCACCGCCTTCGCCATCGCGCGCTGGAAGGCGGCCACGGTCTTCGGGTTCTTGGCCACGAAGGCCGCCGTGGTGCCCCAGCAGGCGACCGGGAAGCTGGCCAGCGGGCCGCTCAGCAGGTCCACCAGCTCCCGCGCACCACTGCTTTCCATGATCGTGATGAACGGCTCGGTGGTGAACGCGGCGTCGATCGTCCCGGTCGCCACCGCCTGTGGCGCGGCCGAGAAGGGCAGCGCCACGGTCGTGAAGTTGTCGCTGGACAGGTGGTAAGGCTGCAGCTGGATGTTGGTGGCCATCGACCCGTAGTTAAAGCCCTTGGCCGGGAAGGCGACCTTCTTGCCCTTGAGGTCGGCCAGCGAGGTGATGGACGAGTTCTTGGCGACCATCAGGGCGTAGAGGTTGGGCGTCGCCTGGTCGTTGTCGGCCACGATGCGGAGGTTCAGGCCGGGGACCGCCTTCTCCTGCGCGAACATGCCGACGTAGTTCTCGGTGGAGAAGTCCAGGGTGTGGCTGAGCAAGCCGGTCGTGGCGGCGTTCGTCGTCGGCAGCACGACGGTCTTGACGTTCAGCCCCTCCTGCTTGAAGAAGCCCTTGTCCTGCGCGATCTGGATCGTCACCCCGTCGCTGCCCAGCAGCACGCCGACGGTGATGTTGGTGAGCTCGGGCGCGCTCGTCGCGGCGGTGGCGGGGTTGCTGGCGGAGGAGCCGGAACTGCACGCGGCAAGGCCGGCGGCTAGCGCGACGGATGCCAGCACCGGCCATATTCGGCGGAGATACAAGCCTTTCATCGCCCTTCTTGAATGGTTTCTTGATGGGTGTAGTACGTAGTGGTCACGGGGCTTGCTGAAATATCTCGGGCGGCGATATCTCGGGCGGGGCGGACGCCGGGGCCGGCGTCCCGCGCACCAGGCGGCTCACCTCGGCGCGCAGGCGCGCGAACTCGCGACGCTCCTTGGTGGTGATCTGGTCCCGGGGGGCGGGCAGGTCCACCGCCACCTCGGCGCGCACCCGGCCGGGTCCTCGGGTCAGCACGATGACCCGGTCGCCGGCGTAGACGCTCTCGTCGATGTCGTGCGTGACGAGCAGCGTCGTGATGTGCCGCTCGGCCTGCACCCGCAGCAGGAGGTCCTCGAGGTCCTCCCGGGTCTGCGCGTCCACCGCGCCGAACGGCTCGTCCATCAGCAGCAGCACCGGCTCGCAGGCCAGCGCGCGGGCGATGGCGACCCGCTGCTGCATGCCGCCGGACAGCTGCCACGGGTAGCGGTCCGCGAACCCGCCCAGCCCCACCGACTCCAGCGCGGCGAGCGCGACGGCGCGGCGCGCTGCCCGTTGTGACACCGCCCGTTGTGACACTGCCCGTTGTGACACTGCCCGTTGTGACACTGCCCGTTGTGACGCTGCCCGGTCCCGTACTGCCGGGTCCCGTACTGCCCGGCCCCGGCGCGACCCGCGGTCGCTCCCCCGCCGGGTCGCGGCGAGCAGCGGCAGCGCCACGTTGGCGGCGACGCTCAGCCACGGGTAGAGGGAGCGGCTGTAGTCCTGGAACACCACGGCGAGCCGGTCCGGGACCCGCGTCACCGGGACGCCGTTGAGCACGACCTGCCCGCTGGTCGGCGGCAGCAGGCCCGCCACGCAGCGCAGCAGCGTGGACTTGCCGCAGCCGGACGGCCCTACGATCGTCACCAGCTCGCCCTCGGCGACCTGCATGCTAATGTCCGCGATCGCCAGGTGGTTCCCGAAGGCCCTGGTCAAGCTGGTTACCTCAAGCACCGTTTACCTCAAGCACCGTGCTCCCTGCTGGCTCTGATGACTGCCTGCCTGGCTCCGCCCGGGCCGGCTACCGCGGCCGTGCAGTTACGTAATGGCATAGCCGCGCTTAAACTCCAGGGTCCATTGTTACTGTATTGAAAGTTGTTAATAACCTAGCGGGTGATTTACCTGTCCGCACTTGCGCTCGAACGATACCAAGGGGGCACCCAGCGGAGAGCTTACGATCATTAAACGCGCTGGTCAGCGAGCCATCGAAGATACATATACTTCTCCATATGATTGCAGGATACATATCATCTGCCAATTCCCAGCGGCAACCCCAGATCTGTGACTAAATTTACCTGTGTGCCTGCAGCGCACCATCGGTCCTGGGGGTCCCAGGTCCCCGGACGGTGACAATTAGTCATTCGTTTATGCCTTTGCAATTCCCGCAGCACCCCGCCGGGTGCCGCGGGCGCCAGGGAATGGGAAGGCAGGAGACCGAGCGATGGTCGAGCACGACGGTGGCCTGACCGCTCTGCCGACGGCTGGCACCGGCGGCGGTACCGACAGGCTGTCCGGTGCTGGCGACAGACCGATGGGCACCGATGCCCCGGGCGGAAGGGGCGGGGCGGCCGGGATGGCGCGGCCTGGCCAGCGGTCGGCCCGCCCGCGCCGACCGCGATGGCGGCTGCGGAACTGGCGGATCCGGTGGCGGGTCCTGGCCCTCGTCGTCTTCCCCACTGCCGCGGTCATGGTCCTCGGCACGCTCCGCATCCAGGCCGCGCAGGCCACCTCCGAGGCCGCCGCCCGCATCGAGCGGCTCAGCGTGCTCGGCGCCGACGTCACCTCGCTCGCGCAGGCCATGGAGGACGAGCGCGACCTGACGGCCGGCTACGTGGCGACCAGGCAGGCCGGCCAGACCGCGCTCGCCGCGACGCTGTTCACCCAGCTGCAGCGTCAGTACGCGGTGACCAGCGCGCGGCTGGCGACCACGAATGCCGCCGCCGGGCAGATCGGCCCGGCCTACCCCGCCGTCGCCCGGACCGACCTGGCCTCCGCGCTGGCCAGCGTGTCGGCGCTCACCGAGCTGCGGGCGCTGGCGCACTCGCAGATGTCCCCGCTGCCGCTGACCGCGCATTACACGAGCGTCATCGTGGCGCTGCTGGAGTTCGACAACGACATCGCGGCCGGCACCTCAAGTGCGCAGCTCGCGCAGACGGTCACCTCGCTGGCGGCGCTGACCCAGGTGGAGCAGCAGGCCTCGCAGCAGCGGGCCATCTTGTACGCGAGCCTGCTCGCGGGCAACTTCGGGCCCGGGGCGCTGGCCGCCCTCACCGGTGCGCAGTCGAGCCAGGCCAGCGACCTCGCCGCCTTCCACCAGGAGACGGCCAACCTGCCCGCCTTCATTCCGGGGGCGGGCGTATCGCCCACGATCACGCAATCCCAGCAGTTCAACGACACCTTCACCGGGCCGGACATCGACGCGGCGGTGGCGATCGAGCTGAATGCCATCGTTCTCGGGCAAAACGGGCAGTCGCTGACCGGCAACTCGCCGCAGGCCTGGTTCACCGACATGACCTTCACCCTGGGCGCGCTGCGCACGGTGGAAAGCGATGAGCTCGCCTCGGTCACCGCGCAGGCCGGCGCACTTCGGCAGGGCGCGGTGCGGTCCCGGGAGCTGACCGAGTTGCTCGCGGTCGCGCTGCTGCTGCTGGTGCTGCTCGGCTCGATCGTCATGGCCCGCTCCCTGATCGTCCCGCTGCGCAGGCTGCGGGCAGACGCCCTGGACGTGGCCGGGCGGCGCCTGCCCGACATGGTCCGCGAGCTGAGCGCGAGCCCCGGGGCCGCCAGCGACCTCCAGATCGAGCCGATCGGCATTGACTCCACGGACGAAGTCGGCGAGGTTGCCCGGGCCTTCGACCAAGTGCACAGCGAGGCCATCCGGCTGGCCGGCGAGGAAGCGCTGCTGCGCGCGAACCTCAACGCGATGTTCGTGAACCTATCTCGCCGCAGCCAGACGCTGGTCGAGCGCCAGATCGACATCATCGACATCCTCGAGCAGTCCGAGCAGGACCCGGACCGGCTCAGCAGCCTGTTCCGGCTTGACCACCTCGCCACCCGGATGCGCCGCAACTCCGAGAACCTGCTCGTGCTGGCCGGGCACGAGGCCCCGCGCAAGTGGACCGAGGCGGTACCGCTGGTCGACGTGCTGCGCGCGTCGATCTCGGAGATCGAGCAGTTCGAGCGGGTCACCCTCAACGTCCAGCCGGGCATGGTCATCGCCGGGCGGGCCGCCAACGACGTGGTCCACCTGGTGGCGGAGCTGCTTGAGAACGCGGCCGAGTTCTCCAAGGAGGACACCGCGGTGGTCGTCTTCGGCCAGCTGCTGACCAGCGGCGGAGCGCTGATCGAGATCACCGACCGGGGGCTTGGGATCGCGGCCGAGGAACTCGCGTACGCCAACTGGCGGCTGGACAACCCGCCGGTGGTCGACGTGAGCGTCTCACGGCGGATGGGCCTGTTCGTCGTGGGCCGCCTGGCCGCCCGGCACGGGATCCGGGTACGGCTCCGCCAGGTCCCCCACGGCGGCCTGTCCGCGCTGATCTGGGTGCCGGACCAAGTTGCCGCCTTCGAGTCGGCGACGCCAGTCGCCGGGCTGCGGCGGCGGCCGCAGTCTCGCGGCTTCCACCCCTTCTTCCGGCCCGGCCGGCGCTCGACGTCAGCGGGGGCGATGCCGGCCGTGGCGGCCCGCACGCCGTCCCAGCCAGCTCAGCCCGCGTTGGCCAGCTCGCCCGATCAGGCGGCCGAGTCGGCCCCCACCACGGTGTCCGGCTTGCCAATCCGCCCGGCGCAACCATCCCCGCAGGCCCCGCCCGACCAGTCACTTTCCGCACAGTCGCTTTCCGCCCAGCCGGCCCCCGCGACGCCGTCCGGCTTGCCGGTCCGCCCGGCCCAGCTGTCCGCGCCCGTCCGGCTAGCCCAGCCCGCACCGCCCGCCCAGCCCGCGGCGGCGGCGGCCGAGCATGCCGACCCGGCGCTGGCGGTCGTGGTGCCCGGCACCGCGGGCTCTCGGCTGCCGATCTACGACTCGGTCGAGTCGGACTGGTTCCGCCATAACGGGACGGCCCTGCTGCCAGCTGGGCAGGCACCCCCCGACTCGTGGACATCACCAGCCGATGAGGGCTTCCGCGCCGCCCAGGCCGCCGCCTCGCCAGCTACGGGCGCGGCCACCGCGGCCGGGCTGCCGAGGCGCGTGCCAAGCGCGAACCTCATCCCTGGCTCGGTCGGCGCCCTGTCCCGCAGCGCCCCCGATGACGCCCTGTCCCGCAGCGCCCCCGATGACCGGGACGCCGGCCAGCTCGCCGGAGTCGGGCCGGCTGCCAGCTGGCCAGCCGGCCAGGACGCGGCCCCCCAGGCCCCGCCACCACCACCGGTCAGCGCGCCCCGGCGGCCCGACCAGGTGCGCAGTCGGCTCGCGGACCTGCAGCGCGGAGCACGCCGCGGCCGCACGGACGCACCCTGGAACTTCGGAGCCGATGAAAGCTAACCGTCAGCACTGTGTTAACCGCCAGCACTGTGTTAACCGTCAGCACCGTGCTCACCGTCAGCACCGTGCTCACCGCCGGCGCTGTCCGGCACGCGAGAAGGAGCGACCGTGAGCGCCCCCGAGCAATCACCGCAGGATCTCAACTGGCTCGTCACGAACTTCGTCGAGCGCGTTCCCGACGTGGCGCACACGGTGATCGTCTCCGCTGACGGGCTTTCGCTCGCGGTCAGCGCCGGGTTCCCGGCCGAGCACGCCAATCAGGTCGCGGTGGTGACGGCGGGCCTGGCCAGCCTGACCCAGGGGGCCGCCCGCATGTTCGACAGCGGCCTCGTGGTCCAGACGGCGATCGAGATGGAAGCCGGGGTGATGGTGATCATGACCATCAGCACCGCGGCGAGCCTGGCGGTGCTCGCCGCGCCCGAGGCCAACATGGACATCATCGCCTATGAGATGACCCTGCTCGTCGAGCGGGCCGGGCGGATGATCACCCCGCCCACTCGCCGTGACCCCAGCCGGGCCGCGGGGAACCGGCCACCGGCCAGCGGGCCGTTCACGGCCCTGCTACCCCAGTCACCTCGCGGTTCCCAGAGTCGTCGTTGAGGATGGCGGCGCTTTCGCGGAGGGTGGTGCGGAGCCAGGTGAGGGCGGGGTCGGCGGCGCGCATGGGGTGCCACCAGGCGGCCTCGGTGAGCTCGATGGCGGCGAGCGCGGGCTCGGTGATGGCGGCGATGGTGACCCCGGCGGCGGCGGCGACC
>JAICYD010000007.1 GCA_025934375.1 Streptosporangiaceae bacterium
GAGCCTGGTAGTCCTGCCGAGCCTGGTAGTCCTGCCGAGCCTGGTAGTCCTGCCGAGCCTGGTAGTCAAGCGGAGCCCGGTAGCCCTCCGGGGAGGGGTAGCCCTGCGGTGCAAAGGAGTCCTGCGGTCCCCGGTAGCCCTGCGGTCCCCCGGAGTCCTGCGGTCCCCCGGAGTCCTGCGGTCCCCGGTAGCCCTGCGGTGCTTGGTAGCCCTGCGGTGCCCGGAAGTCCCCCGGTGCCCGGAAGTCCCCCGGTGCCTGGTGGTCCCCCGGTCTCCGGTAGTCCTGTGGTGTCCGGTCACCAAAGCGCGCCTGGTGCCCTAGACGAGGCCCGGGCTGGCTATACTGCGCGTCGGGCTGCCGGTCCTCCCATGTGCGCCGTTCGCCACGGGCCTGCTCCTCAGCCTGCGCCTGACGGTCGAAGACCAACCGCCACTCACGCGGGGTCACTGGCCGCGATGACGGTGCCTCGCCCGGCCGTGGCTCCTGGGCTGGCCGAGGACCAGGGACCGGCGCCTCGGGGCGCAGCGGCCGGGCCTGCCGGCGGGGCAGGTCGTCAGCGGCGAGCGGGCGGGGCGAGGGAGCTACCGAGGCCGCAGGCGGCGGCGTCACCTCGGCAGCCGACGGCGTCATCTCTTGGACGACCGCCAGGGGGGCACCTTCTTCGGTGGCGACGGCTCCGGGGACGACAGCCTGGGGAACGGTGGCCTGCGGAGCACCAGCCTCAGGGACGACAGCCTCGGGGACGACAGCCTCGGAGACGTCCGCGTCGGGGACGACAGCCTCGGGGACGACAGCCTGGCGAACGCTGACCGCCGGAGCGACAGCCTCGGAGGCGTCCGCGTCGGGGGCGAGGGCCTTGAAAGTGATGATCTCCGGGGTGAAGGACTCAGGGGCGATGGCCTGAGGGCGGGTGGGGGCGTCCGCCAGGGTCGGGGCACTCAGCGGGAACGGCTGCCCGGGCAGCGGGTGCGCGTCATGGGGCCCGGCCGGGGCGGGGCCCTCATCTGCGATGGTGTCATCCGCGCTATCCCAGGTAATTCCGGAGTCGCGCCACAGTTCGTCCGCGATCTGCCAGCCGGACCGGTTCGCCGGGTCCTGCACGCCGTATCCGTGGCCCGCCGGGACCCGGAACCCGGGTCCGCCAGCCCGCCCGCGCAGCGCCTCCGTCGGCCCCACCACGGGCGCGCGCCACTCCGTGGCCCGCGGGTAGCGCAGCCGAGCGATCCAGTCCTGCGCGTCATCGCTCGGGTGCTGGTCATATTGCGGCCATTCGCCGCCTGGTTGATCATCTCCCGGCGACGGCGGCTCCTGCGCCCGGAGCGCTTGCGGAAGCCAGGCCGGCGCCGGTACCGGTGCGGTGGGCACGGGCGGCACGGGGAGATCGTCGTCCGAGGACTGGTTATCCGGGCGGGCTGGTTCCGTGTCCGTGGTGCCGAGGGGGGCCGCTTCCCTCGGCACCGACAGGAACCAGCCCGCCGGACGCGCCACGCCGGGCCACGTGGGCCAGGCGCTGGCACCGCCGGATCCAGGCTGAGCCGGGCTCCCATAGCCTGGCTCACCCGTCTCGGCAGTCTCATGAAACTCGGGGGCGCGTGTGGGGAGGTGCGGGGACGCATCCGCCGCGGCGGCATTCCCGGGCGCGGGGGTTTCTGGCGCCGCGAACTCCGCACGGGGCGGGAAGCTATTCGCTCTCGGGTCGGCGTCGCTCATCTTCTCACTCCGAGTCCCTGAATAATCACGTTGAGTAGTCATTCGAGGCGTGCACCTTCACCCAGAACTTCGTATCCGTTGCCCTGCTGGTTCGATGGTAACGAGGGAATCGCAGAATTCCGAGACCCAGGGGCCAGAAATTTTAACAAATTGTTGGTCATTAGCTACTCCATGTAGCCATAGTGGGGTTTCGCCCATTCGCGCGTGAAGAAGGCAGTCAATTGATGACAGCGCGTTCAGCGGGGAATTCGGCCTTCAACGTGACCAGTGTTATCAGGATAAGACAGATGGACCCATGAGACTTTGTGCCGATTACGCTGAGTCGCGGCTGTGTCGGCAGCGCCGACTGGCCAGCCGGGCTTTCACGCTTCCCGGCCCCGCCGCCCGCCGGACGCCCCGTCCCCGCCAGCCGAGGTCATGCGCCCCGTCCCCGCCAGCCGAGGTCATGCGCCGGCGCCAGCGAGCCGGTCTCTATTCCGTGGCTCGGTGGCCATCACCCCGGAGTGATTCCGGGTCCGGAGGGCCATCGACCCGCTCTAGCCGTGTCAAGAGGGCCATCGACCGCCAGAAGTCCCGTGCCCCAGTGGCCATCGCCCCGGAACTATCCAGGGCGCAAGGGCTAGCGACCCGGCCTAGGCAGGGCGCTTACCGGGGCACAAGGGCCACCGACCCGCCCGGGCGAGACGCGTACCGGGCCGCAGGAGTGACCGACCGGGGGCCCCTGCGGCTGGCCTTATGCGATGTCGTGGCCGTGTGCCTGGCTGTCGCGGTGGCAGTGCCTCAGTCAGCCCGACTTGCCGGTCCGGTCGTGGATGAGGCCATAGCCGATCGCCTCGGCGACCGTCAGGGTCCGCGCGCGGCGGGCGTCCTCACGGACCTTGTCGGCCTCACGCCCGCACGCCCCGGCGATCCGGTAATACAGCGAGTCCAGCATCCGCTCGGCCTGCTGCTGGCGCTCGGTTACCGCCGCGACCGTGCCGCCCAGTTCCAGTCGCGGCTCGGACAGGGCGAACGAGGCGTTAGGGTAGGCCAGCCTGCGCGAGCAGGCGGCGAGCACGCCCAGTGCCGCGCCGTGTATCTCACCGCTGGCGTGAGCATTCACCGGGACCCGGAGCGTTTCCAGGACGCCCATCACCGCGAGCGCCGCGGGCAGTTCGGCGCGAAGGTTCTGCAGCTCGATCCGGATCGGCTCATCACCCTCGGCGTCCAGCGTCAGGAGTTGCGCCGACAGCCTGGTGGCCGCGTCCTCGTCCAGGATGCCCGAGGCCATGACGATCCGCTTTTCCAGCAGCCGCGCGTAGAGCTGATCTTGCCAGTCGGCATGCGGATCGGCCCAGACCCGCACTCCGGGAACCGGGCCCGGCCCGCCGGGGCCGCCCGGTGTGCCCGGCTCCGGCACTCCCGGCCAGCGGGGCGCTCCCGGCCACCCGGGGTTTCCGGGCCCGCCCGGTCCCTCGGGCCGACCAGGCTGGCCGGGCCGACCGGGCTGGCCGGGCCGGGGGAACTCCGGGGGCCAGTCACCCTGCCGCAGCGGCGCCGCCCCGCCCCGGCCGGGCATGTCGAAGGAACTACCGGGCATCGTGTCATCCTCTCCGGCCACGGCCCGGCGGGGGCTGTCGACGCCGGGCTTCCAGGCGATCAGGCCGCCGATCGCGGCCGCGTACCGCTCAAGGGTGGAGGCGCGCACGTCGGTGGTGCCCGCCTCTAGCCGGGCGACCGCCGACTGGGAGGTGCCCATCCGCGCGGCGACCTCCGTCTGGGACAGTCCCGCCGCCTGACGCCGCGCGACCAGGTCACGGACCATCCCCGCGCGCTCGGCGGCCATCCGGCGCAGCGCCATCTCGCGGAACCCCGGCAGCACCGGCAGGTCGTCCGGGAACTCTCCGGGACCGTCCATACGTCAAACGATATCTCAAATTCGAGATAGCCGCCAGCGCGTCGCATCTAGCACGACCCCCATCGATCCTGACAAACCGGAACTCTGCGGACCAGGGAACCAAAATCGCGGGCATTTCGTCCCATTTACCCGCTCGCTAGTACGCAGAGCAAACGAGTGGGACGAGAGTGACTCCCGGACAGCGGGGCGGATAGGCTGCCGTCACCTTGAGCGAGGAGGAACCCTCACATGCCTGCCGACTCTGCCGGAGTGCCCGCGCCGTTCCTTTCCTTCGTCGCCGAGCAGCCGCTGACCGACCACCACTGCCACGGGGTGCTCGCGGAGGGCGGCGACCTGGAGGAACTGCTGACCGAAGGGGACGGCGGGCCACGCGCGGGCGGGACCGCCTTCGACTCGCTGCCGGGGCTGGCGTTTCGCCGCTGGTGCCCGCCGCTGCTCGGCCTGCCGTCGCACGCGCCCGTCGAGGAGTACGCCGCCCGCCGCGCCGAGCTCGGAGGCGCGGAGGTCAACCGGCGGTTCCTGGGCGCCTCCGGGCTCGGGGCGCTCATCGTGGACACCGGGTACACCCCTGCTGACCTGCTATCCCCCGCGCAGACGGCCGCGTGCGCGGGGAGCGGCACCGCCGCTTTCGAGATCGTCCGGCTGGAGCAGGTGGCCGAGTCGCTGGCGGCCAGGGGCACCAGTGCCCGGGACTTCCCCGACGCCTTCCGCTCCGCGCTCGCCGATCGCGTCGCCCGCCCCGGCGTCGTCGGGCTGAAGTCGATCGCCGCCTACCGAGTCGGGCTGGACCTGGCCCCCGGACGGCCATCGGAGCAGGAGGTCATCGCGGCCACCGGGCGCTGGACCGGCGCCGGCGGTGGCAGCGGCGACGGCGGCGGCAGCGCCGGCGACAGCCCCGCGCATCCCGTCATCGCTCGGCTGGCCGAGGAGGCGCTGCACCGGTTCTTCATCTGGACGGGCGCCGACCTCGGACTGCCGATCCAGTTCCACGTCGGGTACGGCGACCGCGACGTTGACCTCCACCGGTGCAACCCGCTGCTGCTCACGCCGCTGCTGCGGGCGCTGGAGCCGTCCGGGGTGCCGGTCATGCTGCTGCACAACTATCCCTACCACCGGGAGGCCGGCTATCTCGCGCAGGTCTTCCCGAACGTCTATGCCGACCTCGGCCTGGCCACGCACAATGTCGGCAGCCGGGCACCGGCGCTGCTCGCCGAGGCACTGGAGATGGTCCCGCTGCGCAAGTTCCTGTTCTCCTCCGACGCCTTCGGCCTGGCCGAGCTGTACTACCTGGGCGCCCTGCTGTTCCGGCAGGCCCTGTCGCGCTTCTTGCGGCGGATGCTCGACGATGACGACATCACGCTCGCCGACGCCGAGCGGATCACCCGCCTCATCGCCGTCGGCAACGCCGCCCGCGCCTACCGGCTCAGCTAGCGCCCAAATCCCCGGCAATGGGGAATTCCGTGCCATTTCGGGACTACGCGTTAGATTTTGCCGCGTTATTCCATCAAGGATGGCAGGCAGAATCACCATGGCCCGGAGAGGCTAGATGATGCGGGGATCGACGTGGGCCGAGGGCAGGGCGCTGACCCGGGAGGCGCTCAGGCAGCGGCGCCGGAGCCGCTGGAGGCTTGCCGAGTGGGGATTCGAGATTGCCGCCAGCTGCCCGCGATGCGGCCGGCCCCAGCTGCGCCAGGGAAAGGTGGCGCGCCGGGCGATGCCGGATGACGCCGCGGGGGAACTGGACGGCAGCGTCCGGCTGTGCCGCACGAGAGGCTGCAAGTACGCCGCGTTCCGCGGCCCGGACGGCACCTACCTGGAGCCGATCCCCACGTCCATCCGCTGGTAAGCGAATCGAATCAAATGCGCGCTCGCCACGTAACGAAACGGGGCGAACGCGCATTTACCGCTCTGGGCGCGGGCACCTACAGGCCGCAGGCACTGGCTACCGCCTCGGCGGAGGCCTCGCGCTGGCTGGCGGCGGGGATGCCGGCCCGCTCGAAGTCGGAGACGTAGATGTCCGCGGCGGCCGACGGACTCGAGGCGGCATTCAGCGCGGGGATGTACTGCGCCCATCCCTGGTTGTAGGTCAGCAGCGCGGACAGCTGGGTCTGCAGGTCGGCGGAGACGTTGCCGGTCACGAACCCGGACGGCAGCGGCGTCCAGCCGATCAGGCCGCCGCCGCCGGTGCCGACCGACTCGGGGTCGCCGTGGGACTCGCGGTAGACGCTCCCGGCGACGCCGGCGGCCGCGTTGTGCGTGTAGCCGTGCGCGAGCAGGTAGCTCACGATCGCGGTCACGTTGGCCGGCAGCATGCCGCGCGAGGTGTCGCACGCCAGCGCGGCCTTCGCTGCCTTGGCCGCCGCCGCCTTCGCCGCCGCCGCCTTCGCCGCCGCCGCCTTCGCCGCCGCCGCCTTGGCCACCGCTGCCTTGGCCACCGCTGCCTTCGCCACCGCCGCAGCGTGCGCCTTGGCGGCCTGCGACGCGACCGCGGTCTTGCCGAGCATGGTCAGCGCCTGGCGGGAGGTGGCCATGTTCGACGCGATCGCCTCGGACAGGCGGCTGACGCCGGCGCCGTTGGCGGCCGCGAGCCGTGCGGCGCCGTTGGAGGTGCCCGCCTTGGTGATCACGGCGGTGGTGACCGCGAATGCCGGGGCGCTGGCGCGGGCCAGGGTGTTGCCGCCCGACAGCGCGTACCCGCTCGGCGGGGCCGACGAGACCGCCGCGGTCAGCGTGCCCGGAGCAGTACCGCCCAAGCCAGTGCCGCCCAAGCCAGTGCCGCCCATGCCGACGAGGCCATAGGCGGCCGCCCCAGCCGCGATCGTTGCGGCTATCGCCGCGGCAGGGGCGGCCTTCCTGGCCCGCGAGCGGGCCGCCTTCCGGTCGGGGAAGGAACGCCCCGGGGCGGCATGCCTGGCAATGCGCTCACCAGCGTCGCCACGCGGGTCATGCTCCCAGCCGCCGTACGTGAGGTACCCGAGGTGCCCGCTGGAGTGCTGTCCCGCGTGTCCCGCTCGCGCGGGGCCGATCTTCCGCGTCCCATTCCGCCTGCTACCGGTCAACTGTTGCCTTACGACGTATCCGCACCCGGCTACGCGGCACGTCTTCTGCCTCTCACCTGGCCTGTCCAGAATTGCTCAACGAAGCTTGCCAGCGTATTAAGCCTGGTCAGTGGATGTTTTTCCCGAATAGCCCAGGAAGGCTATCTAGTCCCGGCGCGACACCACGCACCAGGTTCACCGGGAGAGACGGGGGTTCCGGTCCCGCGCCGCGCGCCGCGCGCCGACCCGGGCTAGCCGGGCAACCACCCGAAATGACTAGTCACCACTAAGCGACCACGCCAATACTCCAGGTGATTTTGATGACCTTATGAGATCGTATAGATACATAGAGTTATTCAACTATGCTGGCCGGGCGGGAATGGGGCCGGAGCGCCGGGTGCGTTGAGTTCCCTAAAGCAGGGATAGGGCGCGGTGCAGCAGTTCATCGCCGGCCTCGGCCCAGCGGACGCGAGGGTCGCGCCGGAACCAGGACTCCTGGCGGCGGGCGAAGCGGCGGGTCGCGCGTATTGTCTCGTCCCGGGCCTGCTCAAGGGACCAGTCGCCGTCGAGGTAGCGCAGCACCTGCTGGTAGCCCAGGGCTCGGCTGGCGGTCTTTCCGTCGCGAAGCCCGTGCCGGCCGGCCAGCGTGGCGACCTCGTCGGCGAGGCCGCGGGCGAACATCCGGTCTACGCGCGCCTCGATTCGCTCGTCGAGCTCGGGCCGCGACAGGCGGATCCCGACCTGGACGGCCCGGCGGCCCCCGTCGTAGCTGGGCATGGTCGCGCTGAACGGCTGCCCCGAGATCTCCATGACCTCCAGCGCCCGGACGATGCGGCGGCCGTTGGATGGCAAGATCGCGGCGGCCGCAGTGGGGTCAGCGGCCTTGAGGCGATCCCACAGCGGGGCCGGCCCGGCTGCCGTTAGCTCCGCCTCCAGGCGGGCGCGGACGGCCTCGTCGGTGCCGGGGAAGTCCAGGTCACCGAGCGCGGCGCGGACGTAGAGGCCCGACCCCCCGGCCAGCACCGCGACCTTGCCGCGGGCCTGGATGTCATCGATGACACCGCTGGCGATCCGCTGGTACTCCGCGACGCTGGCGGCCTCGGTGACCTCCCAGATGTCGAGCAGGTGATGCGGGACGCCGCGGCGCTCGGCGAGCGGGAGCTTGGCGGTGCCGATGTCCATGCCGCGATACAGCTGCATCGAGTCAACGTTGACGACCTCGCCGCCCAGGCGCTGGGCGAGGCCGATGGCCAGGTCGGACTTGCCGGTCGCGGTGGCGCCGACGACCGCGATCACCGTCCCGGGGCGCACGAGCGGGCTCAGCGCCGGCTGCCGTCATCCGAGGGGGCGAACGGAGTGTCCCCCCGTACCCCCCCGGGCATGCCCAGCAGGACCGGGGCCGGGGCCGGCGACCGGCTGGCCGTCGGCGCGGGGGCGGCCTGGCGGGCTTCCCAGGCGTCCCCGGCCCGGGTGCGGCGCACGTCCAGCGGCGCGGCGTCGGCGATCAGGTAGTGGGGCGCGGTGCCGGTGACGACGGTGGTGACGATGTCGCCGGGCCGGGGCGCATTGTTATAGGGGGCATCGCGGTGGGGCGCGAAGTGCACGAGGCGGTTATCGCGGGCACGGCCGGACAGCCGCCGGGTAGCAATGTCCTTGCGGCCCTCGCCCTCGGCGACCAGCACCTCAACGGTGGCCCCGCTGAGCTTGGCGTTCTCCTCGGCGCAGATCTGCTCCACCAGGGCGACGAGGCGGTTGTAGCGCTCCTGGACGACGTCGTGCGGGACCTGACCGGGCATCGTCGCGGCGGGCGTGCCCTCCCGGATCGAGTACTGGAAGGTGAACGCGCTGGCGAAGCGGGCCTGGCGGACGAGGTCAAGGGTGTCGGCGAAGTCGGCCTCGGTCTCCCCGGGGAAGCCCACGATGATGTCGGTGGTGATCGCGGCGTGCGGGATCGCCGTGCGCACGTTGTCGAGGATGGCCAGGTAGCGGTCGCGGCGGTACGCCCGGCGCATGCTCTTGAGGACCGCGTCGGACCCGGACTGCAGCGGCATGTGCAGGCTCGGCATGACGTTGCCGGTGGTCGCCATGGCCTCGATCACGTCACCGGTGAAGTCGCGCGGGTGCGGGGAGGTGAAGCGGACCCGCTCCAGGCCCTCGGCCGCCAGCTCACCGCAGGAGCGCAGCAGCTTGCTGAACGCGAGCTTGTCGCCGAACTCGGCCCCGTAGGAGTTGACGTTCTGGCCGAGCAGGGTGACCTCGAGGACGCCGTCGGCGGTGAGCGCGCGGATCTCGTCGAGGATGTCGCCCGGGCGACGGTCCTTCTCCTTGCCGCGCAGCGACGGCACGATGCAGAAGGTGCAGGTGTTGTTGCACCCGACGGAGATCGACACCCACGCCGAGTACGGCGACTCACGCCGGGCCGGGAGCAGCGAGGGGAATGTCTCCAGGGTCTCCTCGAACTCCGCCTGGGCCTCCTGGCGCTGCCGCGCCCGCTCCAGCAGCTCGGGCAGGGCGCCGATGTTGTGGGTGCCGTAGACGACGTCCACCCAGGGCGCGCGCTGGGTGATCTTGGTGCGCTCCATCTGGGCCAGGCAGCCGCCGACCGCGATCTGCATCCCCTTGTGCGCCTTCTTCACCGGGAGCAGGTGGCCGAGGTTGCCGTACAGCCGGTCGGCGGCGTTCTCGCGCACCGCGCAGGTGTTGAACACGATCAGGTCGGCGGTGTCGCCCTCGCTGGCCCGGGTGTAGCCGGCGTCCTCCAGCAGCCCGGCGACGCGCTCGGAGTCATGCGCGTTCATCTGGCACCCGTAGGTGCGGACCTCGTAGGTCCGCCCTTCCTGCGCCCGCAGTCCTTCTCCCACCTGACCAGGATAGGGGCGCCAGGGGAATGGGAGTTGCTTTCGTGTACGCGCGGTGGTGTTGGATAGGCCCATGGACCACGAGACCAACAGCGCGCCGTACGGAACCTGGGAGTCGCCGATCACCGCCGCCGAGGTGGCCCGGGGCCAGGTGCCGTTGTCGTTCACGACAGTCGCCGGCGATGAGGTCTGGTGGCAGGAGGGTCGCCCCGACGAGGCCGGCCGGACGACGGTCATGTCCTCCGGTGACCGTTCCGGGGCGGCGCGCGAGATGCTGCCCGCGCCGTTCAACGCCCGCAGCCGGGTCCACGAGTACGGCGGACGGTCGTACCTCGCTGTGCCCTCTGTCAACACTGTGCCCTCTGGTGACACCGGGCCCTCGGCTAACCCTGGGCCGGCCTCCGGGGGCGCGCTCGACCTCGTGTTCGCGAACTTCGCCGACCAGCGGCTATACCGGACCGCGGCTGACGGGGGGGACGAACCATTCGCGCCGGCGCCGCTGACGCCGCAGCCCCCGGTCCCGGCCGGGCTGCGCTACGCCGACATGGTCCCCTCCCCCGACGGGCGCGAGATCTGGTGCGTGCGGGAGGCCCACTCCGTGGACGGCTCGATCAGCCGCGCCATCGTCGCGGTGCCGCTCGACGGCTCGGCCGCGACGGACCCGGCGGCCGTCCGCGTCCTCGTCACCGGCGCGGACTTCTTCGCCTCGCCTACCCCGTCCCCGGACGGGACGGCGCTGGCGTGGGTCAGCTGGGACCACCCGCGGATGCCCTGGGACGGCACCGAGCTGCGGGTGGGCCCCGCGTCCGGGACCACCGTCGAGTCCTCGGCGCTGGTCATGGGCGGCCCGCGGGAGTCGGTCCTCCATCCCTCCTGGGCCGGTCCCGGCAGCCTGTACGCGATCTCGGACGCCTCCGGCTGGTGGAACCTGTACCAGGTGGACGCCACGGCCGGGGCGTCGCCGCGGCCGCTGTGCCCGCGCGAGGAGGAGTTCGGCGGGCCGATGTGGCAGCTCGGCGCGCGCCCCTACGGGGTGCTCGGCGACGGCCGGCTCGCGGTGCTGCACGGCACCGGGGGAATGCGGCTTGGCCTCCTGGACCCGGCGACCGGCGCGCTGGCCCCGGCGGCCCTCGGAGACGGCGGCGAGCGGTACCGGGCGTTCGGGTTCTCCGGGCTCGCCACCGCCGGCGATACGGTGACCGCCGTCGCCGGGGGCCCGGTGACCCCGTGGACGGTGCTGCGGGTGCGGGCCTCCGGCGACCCCGGCGCGGAGGCCATCCGGCGCGAGGGCAGCGCCGCCGACCCGGCCTACCTGCCGGTCCCCCGCCATGTCCCGCTCTCGGTCACGCCGGACGGCCCGGTGGTCCACGCGCTGGTCTACCCGCCCACGTCGCCGGTCGCCTCGGGGCCGGAGGGGGAACTGCCGCCGTACATCGTCTGGGTGCACGGCGGGCCGACCGCGAACGTGCTGCCGGTGCTTGACCTGGAGAAGGCGTACTTCACCAGCCGCGGCATCGGAGTGATCGACGTCGACTACGGCGGCTCGACCGGGTACGGGCGGGCCTACCGGGAGCGGCTGCGCGGGGCGTGGGGAATCGTGGACGTGGACGACGCCATGAACGCGGCGCTGGCCCTGGCCGCCTCCGGCGAGGCGGACCGCGAGCGGCTGGGGATCCGGGGCGGGTCGGCCGGCGGCTGGACGGTCCTCGCGTCGGTGACCAGCGGGCTGGCCGACGGCCGCGAGCCAGTGTTCGCGGCCGGGACCTCCTACTTCGGCGTCAGCGACCTCAAGCCGTTCGTCGAGATCACCCACGACTTCGAGTCGCGGTACCTGGACGGCCTGGTCGGCCCGCTGCCGGCCGCGGCCGACCTGTACGACGAGCGGTCCCCGCTGGGCCACGTCGGCCCCGGGACCTGCCCGATCCTGCTGCTGCAAGGGCTGGACGACCCGATCGTGCCGCCCCCGCAGTCGGAGTCGATCGCCCGCGACCTGGCGGCGCACGGCATCCCGCACGCCTACATCGCCTTCGAGGGCGAGTCGCACGGCTTCCGCAAGGCCGAGACCATCATCGCCGCGCTGGAGGCGGAGCTGGCGTTCTACGGGCAGATCATGGGCTTCACGCCGCCCGGCGTGCCGCCGGTGAAGCTGGAGCGCTAAGGCCTGGTTGCTAGCGGGCGAACTCGGTCGCTCGGGATTCGCGGACGACCGTGACGCGGATCTGGCCAGGGTAGGTCAGCTCCTCCTCGACCTGCTTGGCGATGTCACGGGCGATCACCTGCGCGTGGATGTCATCGACGGCGTCCGGCTTGACCATGATCCGGATCTCCCGGCCGGCCTGCATGGCGAAGACCTTCTCCACGCCCTCGTGCGCGGCGGCGATCTCCTCCAGCCGCTCAAGCCGCTTCACGTACATCTCCAGCGACTCCCGGCGCGCCCCCGGACGGCCGCCGCTGATCGAGTCGGCCGCCTGGGTGAGGACCGCCTCGACGGTGCGGACCTCGACCTCGTTGTGGTGCGCCTCGATGGCGTGCACCACGTCGTCCGGCTCGCCGTACTTGCGGGCGATCTCCGCGCCGATCAGCGCGTGGCTGCCCTCCACCTCATGCGTCAGCGCCTTGCCGATGTCGTGCAGCACCGTGCAGCGCCGCAGCAGCAGCGAGTCCATTCGCAGCTCGCTGGCCATCATCCCGGCGATGTGCGCGGACTCCACGAGGTGCGCGAGGACGTTTTGCCCGTAGGACGTCCGGTACCGGAGCCGGCCGAGCAGGTCGATCAGCTCCGGGTGCATGTCGGTGATGCCGAGCTGGGTCATGGCGTCCTCGCCAGAGCGGCGGCATAGCAGCTCGATCTCGGCCTTGCCGCGCTCGTAGGCCTCTTCGATCCGCTGCGGGTGGATGCGCCCGTCCGTGATGAGCCGCTCCAGGGTGAGCCGGCCGATCTCCCGGCGAACCGGGTCGAAGCACGACAGCAGCACCGCCTCCGGCGTGTCGTCAATGATCAGGTTGACGCCGGTGATGGACTCGAAGGCACGGATGTTGCGGCCTTCGCGGCCGATGATGCGGCCCTTCATCTCATCGCCGGGCAAGTGCATGACCGACACGACCGACTCGCTGGTCTGCTCGACCGCCACCCGCTGGATGGCCAGCGTGACGATCTTGCGGGCGCGCTTGTCCGCTTCCGCCTTGGCCTGCGCCTCGATATCCCGGATGGCCAGCGCGGCCTGGCGCTTGGCCTGGGTCTCGATGGAACCCACGAGCTCCGCCTTGGCCTGCTCGGCGGTCAGCCCGGCGACGCGCTGCAGCTCGGCCTGGCGGGCGACACCGGCCTCGGCGAGCTCGGCGGCCTGCCGGTCCAGTTCCTGCTTGCGCTCGTCAAGCGCGACGACCTTGTCCTCGATCCTTCTCAGCTCGTCATCAAGGCGCTGCTCGCGCTCGCCGAGCCGCGCCTCCCTTCGCTCCAGGTCGCCCCGCAGCTCGCGGATCTCGTCCTTGACGGCCCGGATCTCCTCCTCGACCTCGCGCCGTCCCCGCGCCGCGCGCGCCGCCTGCTCAGCCTCCCGCGCTGCCCGGTGCTCGGCCTGCTCGGCGCGCTGCGCCGCCTGCAGTTCGGCCGCCTGGGCCTGTTCGCTGGCCCGGCGCACGATCTCCTCAGCCTCGGCAACCGCCCGTGCCCTGATCTCGGCGGCCGCGCGCTCGGCCCGCTCGGACTGCCCCTGGATGACGCCGGCGGCGGCCCGCGACCCCGGCTGCAGGCGACGTTGCACGTAGATGACCGCGACGAGCGCGACGACAATGCCCAGCAGCCCGACCACCATGAAGGCGACTCCGCTGTCCAACGGGCACTCCTTTCGTCCGTCGCTCCCGGCAACTCGCGCGCTCCTGGCACGCGACGACACCGGCTCCCTGCCCCCTGACGCGACGGGCCTCGCCCGCGCCCCTGGCCCCTAGCACTCAGTGCTAGCGACGGTTGCCGCCTGGTTGCCCTTAGCCGGTCACCCGCACAGCGCCTGATAACGCCTCACTGCCGTGAGGTTAAGCGTTTATAACGGTTTGGGCAAGTAAGCACGGACGTGGCCGACAACAAATTACCTAGGGTAACTACTTGACCTGCGTCGATACCCGCTGGACAGCGAGTGGGTCACGCAAAGGAGCGGCCCGCGCAGACGCCTGCGGCGGCGGGCGGGGAAAGCGCCCGGGCCGCGGATAGCGCACCAGGATCGCATATGCTTGCGGTTTCCGGCACCGTAGCACCGGAAACTGCAAACATATATTCGGCTACGGCTGTGGGCCGCCCTCTGGGAGTCCCTCGCCTCTAGGAGTCCAGGGCATCGGCGGGCGGCTCGTCCCCCAGGAAGGCGTCGGAATCGGCTGCCCCGATGCCCTCCGCTTCCAGGGCTTCGCGGATGACCCGGAAGGCGAGCCCGGGAGGATAGCCCTTGCGGGCCAGCATCCCCGCCAGCCGGCGGACGCGCGCCTCGGGGGCCTGGCCGATGGTGGCGGCGAGCTTTCGCTCAACGAGCCGCCGGGCGGTCTGCGCCTCCGCGTCCGGGCCGAGCTCATCGACGGCCTCCTTGATCTGGCCGTCGTCAACCCCGCGCTGGCGGAGCTCGGCGGTCAGCGCCCGCCCGGACAGCCCGCGCCCGTGGTGGCGTGATTCGACCCACGCCCTGGCGAACGCGGCGTCATCGATCAGCCCGGCACTGGTGAACCGCCCGAGCACGCCCTCAGCCGCGTCGTCGGGTATCCCGCGCTTCCTGAGCGCGTCGGCCAGCTGCGCGCGGGTCCGGGGCGCGAGCGTGAGCAGCCGCAGGCAGACCTGCCGTGCCCGCTCCTGCGGGTCGTCTTGACTCGCGGCCGCTACATGCTGCGCCAGCACGGCCCTTGTCATTGAGTCGAGCAGGCCTGGCTCGGGGTACCCGGCCGACTCGGCGTCCGCATGCTCCGTATGCTCAGTCCGCCCGCCGCGTGTCCGTTGTCCGGACTCGCGGCGGGCGGACGGGTACTCGCCGGGCATGACCTTTAGCTGTCGGCGGGCTTGGGCACGCTGTTCAGCTTCGGCCCGGCAGCCTTCCCGGCTGACGCTCCCGCTGGGCCGACTGGCGCGGCGGGGGCACCGGCGGGAGTACCCGCGGGCACGGAGGCATCCGCGTCCAGGCGCGGGCCGACGCCGAGCTTCTCCTTGATCTTCTTCTCGATCTCGTTGGCGGTGTCGGGGTTGTCGCGCAGGAAGTTGCGGGCATTCTCCTTGCCCTGCCCGAGCTGGTCGCCCTCGTAGGTGTACCAGGCCCCGGACTTCCGCACGATTCCCTGCTCCACGCCCAGGTCGATGAGACCGCCTTCCCTGGAGATCCCGACTCCGTAGAGGATGTCGAACTCGGCGACCTTGAACGGGGGGGACATCTTGTTCTTCACGACCTTGACGCGGGTCCGGTTCCCGACCGCGTCGGTCCCGTCCTTGAGCGTCTCGATCCGCCGGATATCCAGCCGCACCGACGCGTAGAACTTCAGCGCCTTGCCACCAGTCGTGGTTTCCGGGCTGTTGTGCACCATGACGCCATCAACGAAGTAGTTGTGCAGGCCCTCGACCTCGATGTCGAAGCGCTTCATCGAACGTGTTGGCGGCTTCACGTGAATGTCCAGGATCGGCGCGGCCATGAGCCGCTCTCCCGAAGGCGCGAACTGAGGCGCGACCGCGAACTTGCCACGGAATCGCGGCAGCAGCTTGTAGTCCATCGACGGGTGAACGTACGGGGCGACGATCTTCTGGAACTTCTCCGATGCCTCGGTGGTGAACCGGATCGCGTGTACCTGGCGGGCGCCCTTAGTGACGAGCTGTACGTCAAGCTTGCGGGTGTCGCGCAGGTACTGGACGAGCCGCTCCCGTGAGCCTGGGCTCATCGCCTCGACCACGATCTCGATCCGGCCCGTTCCCCCGGCAGTGCGCTCTTGGACGCCCTTCGAACGGACGACAAAACTCCCGTCGTCCATGTACCAGATCGCCAGCGCCAGCGGGGTGAGGCTCTTGAGGTACTCCCAGGTAAGGTGCTTCTTACCGTCGCCGAAGTACACGGCATCATGCAGCTCCGCCAGTTCCGGGAGCGGGGTGAAGTCAGCGAAGACCGCGCCCTTGGCGTTCTCGGTCCGCGAGTGACCAATGTTCCCTAGCAGGGACACCTTCCAGTCAAGGTAGGCGACCTGCCTAGCACCGTGCCCCATGCGGAAGCGGGTCCCGTTCCGGCCCCGCCGGTTGGGCGAGAGGTTCCCATCGCCCATCAGCGCTCCCAGGATGACCTGGAGCTGCTGGTCGCCGAGGACCTTCTTCTCAGCGACTAGCACTCGGTCACCAGGGATAAGCTCCCCGGCTTCACGCCAGCCACCCGGAGTGCGGATGAGGTGGTTCTCGGTCGCGGCGAACTGGGCAACGCCATTCTTGCCCGACTTCGCGACGGTGAACTGGAGGAACCGATCCGCGTTCCCGTTGTCGAACCAGTTCACGATCTTGCGCGGAACCATGCTGTCGGTGGCGGCGTCGTAAGAAAGGACCTCGACATCCATCCGCTGGTTGACGATCTTCCCAATCTTTTCCTGGGTCCCATCCGCGAGAGTCACGCGAGTGCCGTAGGACATGCACCCGAACATGACGCCGACCTTTTCGCGCAGCTGGTTGATGAAGATCGCGGTGGTCTTCGTCTGGCTGAGCGCGCCGGTGATCTTGCGCAGGGCCTGGGACATGAGGCGGGCCTGGAGGCCGACGTGGCTGTCGCCCATCTCGCCCTCGATTTCCGCCTTCGGCACCAGGGCGGCGACCGAGTCGACGACGACGATGTCGATGGCCCCCGAACGGATCAGCATGTCCATGATCTCCAGGGCCTGCTCACCGGTGTCCGGCTGCGAGACGAGCAGCTGGTCGGTGTCCACGCCGAGCTTCTGCGCGTAATCGGGGTCGAGCGCGTGCTCCGCGTCGATGAACGCCGCGATCCCGCCGTTCTTCTGCGCACTGGCGACCGCATGCAACGCGACGGTAGTTTTACCTGAGCTCTCCGGCCCGTATATCTCAACGATCCGGCCGCGCGGCAGGCCACCGAGGCCGAGCGCAACGTCGAGGGCGATCGAGCCCGTGGGAATGATCTCAACGGGAACCCGGGTCTCCTCGCCAAGGCGCATGACGGTGCCCTTGCCGAACTGGCGCTCGATCTGGAGGAGGGCGGTCTCCAGGGCCTTTTCCCTGTCGCTGGCCCGGTCCGGGGCCGTCTTGCTACTTGGTGCCATGAGAACTCTCCCCTGCCGCCGGCTTCATGCTGCCGGGTTTGGACTGCTGAGCTTGTTTGACTGCTGAGCTTGTTTGACTGCTGAGCTGGTTTTTGGACTGCTGAGCTTGTCGGGCGACCGCCAGGTGCCCCCCGCGACCGACACTCCACACGCTACGCGCCACCACCGACATTCGAGGGCCACAACGCCCCGGCCAGCGAAAACGTGCTCAGCCGCCACCATCTCCACGCCGCCATCATCTACGCCGCCATCATCTCCACGCCGCCGCCAGGCGGCCCGGCCCCCGAGTGACGTCCCGCGGAGGCCGGACATCCCTCACTATAGTTGAACGGATGTTCGACCGTCGGCAAGACACGCCGATCCGTTCGATCAGCTCGGGGCGGGCAGGACCACCACGCGGGCAGGACGACGACGACGGTACTCCGACGAGGGCAGCACTACGACGAGGGCAGCACTACGACGAAGGCAGGGCCCGGCGCAGCATCGCCAGGTCCTCCGGGGTGACGTCCACGTGCGGGCTGATCCGCAGGTACGGCTCCTTCATCTCGCGCGGCGCGCGGGCGGTGACCGCGGCCGTCGTCACGATCTGGTGCTCGGCCAGCAGCAGCGCGCGGACCGCGGCGACCTTCTGCCCCGCCGCCGGGCGCAAGGCGGTGATCGCGCACCCGCCCGCGCTCCCCTCCGGGGCCTCCACGACCTCCCAGCCCGGCACGTCCGCCAGCGCCTCGCGCGTCAGCCGCCCGACCGCCGCCAGCCGGGACCGCACCTGCGCCGGCCCCAGGGCGACGTGCTCGGCCACCGCCGCGCACAGCCCGATCCGCCCGGCGATGTGCGCCTCATGGGATTCCAGCAGCAGCACCGGCGACTCGCCGGGGGCCAGGAGATCCCGGTCCATCTCCGAGGCCCGCGGCCGCAGCCGCCGCCACCACGACGACGCCACCGCGATGACCCCGACGCCGCGCGGCCCGCACAGCCACTTACGCGACGTCGCGTAGATCGCGTCCGCGTCGCACGCGGCGTCCACGTGCCCCAGCCCCTGCGCCGCGTCCACCCACACCGGAACGCCCGCCTCGTGGCAGATCCCGGCGGCGGCGGCCACCGGCTGCACGAGCGGGCGGTGCGAGGCGACCAGGTTCAGGTGCACGAAGGCCGGCGGGGTCATCGCCACGAACTGGCGCAGCGCGTCCAAGTCGATGAGCCCGGAACCATCGACCGCCAGCGTCGCGATCCGCAATCCCCGGTCGGCGAACGCGTCCAGCGCCGGCCCCCACTCACTGGGCAGCACCGCCACGGTCGAGCCGGCCATCAGCGGCCAGGCCCGCAACAAGACGCCCAGCGCGGCCGTCGCGCTCTCCACGAACGCGATCCCCCCGGCCTCGACCCCGAGCAGCTCCCCCAGAGCCGAACGGCCGGCCGCGAGGACCGGCCCGGCCTGGGCGGCCGCGACGTAGGCACCGGTGACCGACTCGCGCTCGGCGTACCCGGCCACCGCGGTCAGCGTCTGGCGGGAGGAACGCCCGGCCGCGGCCGTGTCAAGGTGCACGAAAGTGGAGAGGGGGCGCAGGCCCTTGAAGCGACGCCATGGCTCGTCAGGGGGATTGGTCACGCAAACACCCTAATCAGGATGGGCCGGCCGGGTGCCGAACTTCAGCGCAGCGACTCCGGCACGTTGAATGTCTCGCAGACCGCCCGCCAGACTTTCTTGGCGTCCTCGCCTTCGGCTAGCGCCTTGTTGACGGTGCGCCCGCCCAGGGTGCTCAGGACCTGGTCCTTCGCCACGCTATCGGCGTACCCCTCGCCGAAGAGCGTCGTCATCCGCTCCCAGAACATCGTCAGCCGCACCCTTTCAGGCTACTCACAAGCGGGCATGCGACGGTGGGGTCCTGGGTAGTGATCCTCGTGGCGCCCACCCCCTCGCGCCAGGACATGAGCAGGAGTGGCGATGTCGTCATCGACGGAAGAGTCCGCGCCCGCCGACTCCACCCCCGCCACTGTCAGCCCTCCGGTCAGCAAGCTCGCCATCGCCGCCCTGGTGGCCGGCGTGCTGCCGCTGGCGCCGGTCGCCCTCGGCCTGGGCATCGCCGGCGTGGTCGTCACCCGGGCCGGCCGGCGGCGCGGCCGCGGCCTGGCCATCGGCGGCCTGCTCGCCGCGACCGTATGGATCGCCGTCGGCGTCACCCTGGGCACCGTGGCGAGCCTCACGCACGGCTTCCACAAGCCGGTGAAGATCGAGTACAACTACTCTCACGCCGCGGTGTTCGGCCTGCGGCAAGGCAATTGCGTCCTCACTCCCAACGAGTCGGTGGCGCCAGTGGTCCCCTGCACCACGCCGCATGACGCTGAGGTATTCGCGACGTTCACGCTGCCCGCTGGCCCGTGGCCCGGCTCGGCCGCGGTGGAGCAGGCGGCCAACGATGGCTGCGGCACCCGGCTGTCCGGCTACCTGAACCCGCAGCTGGCGATCAGCTTGTCACAGGACTACGTGTACCCCGGCCAGGTGGCGTGGCAGGCGGGCACCCGCACCGTGGTGTGCGAGGTCCGCGCGGCCAGCGGCCAGCTCGACCAGTCAGTCCGCGGCGCCTCCTGACCGGACGCGGGAGGGGAGGAAAAGCGCGGCCACCAGGGGCTCGTTCGGGAGTGAAGAGAGCCTGAGAGACCATAGGAGAAGGAGTTGTTATTGCTTCGTTACTGGCTAAGTCAGGCCGCTACGCCTTCGTTTCCGTTCTGATGGAGGGGAAAGGCCGCCGGGGCGGGCGGCCGGGGGCAGGACGGGGGCAGGAGGAGACGTGACTGTCTACACCAGGCCGGATCCGGCACTGGCATCACTGGGCCCTGGCATGCGCGTGGCCGGGTACCAGCTCGAGGAAAGCGTCGGCCAGGGCGGGATGGCGGTAGTGTTCCGCGCCCAGGACGAGCGCCTCAAGCGCGTGGTCGCGCTGAAGCTGCTGGCGCCGGGACTGATCAAGGACAAGACCGCCCAGGAGCGGTTCCTCAACGAGGCCTACGCGGCGGCCGCCGTCGATCACCCGCACATTATCCCGGTGCACGACGCCGGGAACTCCGACGGCCTGCTGTACATCGCCACGAAGTTCGTGCCCGGCGGCGACCTGCGGGCCGCGCTCGCCCGGGAGCCGGGCCTGCCGCGCCCGGCCAGGATCGCGACCCTGCTGTCCCCGGTGGCGTCGGCGCTGGACGCGGCGCACCAGGTGGGACTGGTGCACCGCGACGTCAAGCCGGCGAACATCCTGGTGGACTCCAGCCCCGGACGTCCCGACCACGTGTACCTGGCGGACTTCGGGGTCAGCAAGTGGACGGTGCTCCCGTCCACCATGACGGGGGTCGACCTGACCTCGGTCAACCTGACGGGCACGGGCTTCTTCCTCGGCACGCCGGAGTACTCGGCACCGGAACAGGTGCTCGGCAAGCCGGTAGGCCCGCGGACCGACCAGTACGCGCTCGCGGTGGTGGCGTTCACGCTGCTCACCGGGGAGCGGATGTACCGCGGCGATCAGCTGGCGGTGATGTACGCGCAGGTGTCCGACGCGCCGCCGGCGGCGACGTCGTTCCGGCCGGAACTGCCGGCCGCCGTCGATGATGCCCTGTGGCGCGCGCTCGCGAAGGACCCCCGCGACCGGTTCGGCAGCTGCGGGGAGTTCGCCGACGCCCTGCGGTCCGCGCTCGGCCTGTCCGCCTACGGGGCCCTCGTCAGCGACTACCCGGATACCCAGCGCATGGCGGCACCCGGTATGGCAGGACCTGGCACGGCAGGACCTGGCACGGCAGGGCCAGGGACCGCGGGGCCCGGTCCGGCGGCACCCGGTACGTGGCCACGACAGCAGGACCCGACGGGGGCGCGGGGCACGCGGCCGATGCCGCCCGATTACCAGCCGACGTATCAGCCGACGTATCGTCCAGACCCCTATCACGAGGCGGGAACCTACCCGGGAGCGGGATCCTACGGCGGGGCGGGAACTCAGCCAGGGGCGGGACCCTACCCGGGGACGGGATATCCAGGCCAGCCGCCTGCCCAGACGGCGCCCCCGGGCCGCGGGCGGCGACGGCGATCGCGAGCCGTTCCCGCTACGGTTACCGCGCTGGTGGTGGCGGCCGTCGCGGCCGGATCGGTCCTGGCCCTGGCGCACTATCACGTCTTCTCCAGCACCCCGTCCGCGTCGGGCGGGACGGGTGGCTCGTCGGCGGGGGCCAGCAACGCCGCCGACAACAACACGGCCGGCGCCGCCGCCGTCGCCGACCTGGCCCCGTCCGGCGTGACGGCCGGGTCCAATTACCTCACCGCGAGCCAGGGGCCGGGCCACAGCCTGGTGCTGTCGCAGGCCGCGGCGGGCGGGGCGGCCTGGAGCTCGCAGACCGTGGCGAAGGGGGGGACGACCTTCTCGGTGCCGTCGGTCGCGGTGAGCGGGACCACCGTCCGGGTCGCCGCCCAGGGGCCCGGCCACTCGCTGATGCTGTACAGCTCCGAGCTGGGATCGAGTTCCTGGTCCCCCTCGACGGTGGCGGGCGGCGGGACGACCTTCTCGGCGCCGTCCATCGCGGTCGGCGACGGCAAGGTGGTGATCACCGCCCAGGGCGGGAGCGGGAGCGTGCTGCTGTACTCGGCGGCCATCGGCGAGCAGGGCTTCCAGCAGCATGAGGTCGCGCCGGTCGGCACGGCGGCGTCGGCGCCGTCTGTCGTCATCGATGACGCCGTGGGCGGCACGCCCGGGTCGGGCACGGCCGTGGTGATCGGCGTCCACGAGCGGGACCACGGCGTGAAGCTCTACTGGTCCCAGGACGGCACGTCGTCCTGGCAAACCCAGACGGTCGTCGCCCCGCACACGGCGCTCGGCGCGTCTGCCCTGACCCTGGACGGCACCACCTTGGCGATGGCGACCGAGGGCGTGGACCACAGCCTGCAGATGAACTACACCCCGAGCCCGACGGTCGCCTGGCGTTCGGCGGGGGTCATCGCTGGCCCGGGGACCGCGTACGCGGCGCCGTCCATGGCGGCCAACGGCAAGCACGTGGTCGACGTCGCCGTGCAAGGCCCGGACGGGAGCCTGGCGTTCTACTGGGCCAAGCGCGGCACCACGATCTGGACCAAGGAGGTCGTGGCCGGCGCGCACAAGGCCCTCGCGGCCCCGTCGGTCGCCTCCAACGGGAGCAACTCCATGATCACCGCGATCGGCCCGGGGAACGTGGTGTCCTCTTACTTCAACGTCAACGGCACCCAGACTTGGCAGCCCGTCCAGGTCACGACCCAGTCATGACCTGGTTGAGCTTGGGTTAGGCGGCCGTCGGCGTTAGCCAGTCGATCGTCGGCGCTAGCAGCCGCCGGGCGGCCCTGGAGTGCCAGGGCCGCTTTGGGGGTCATCGACGTAGCCGCGCCAGATGTCGCGGGTCACCGCGCCGAAGTGAATGACGTACCAGACGCCGCGCCAGGAGATCAGGGACGCGATGCCGAACGAGCGGACCTTTCCCTCCTTGTCGCGGTAGACGACCCGGGCGCCGGGGAGGTGCCAGTAGCCGACCTTGTTGTAGCAGGCGTTCACCGGAACCCAGACGGCGTAGCCCTTCGGCACGATCACGGTCACCAGCCGCGCGCCGCTCCCGACGAGCTGGTGCGCCTTTTTCACGTCCAGGGCGTAGTCGTACCAGAGCCGGCTGGTCCAGTCGCCTTCCGGATACGCGATGGCCTTGACCTGCTTGTACGCCGCCACGGGGAAGAACGCCGGCCGGGCGTAGCCGGCCGTCCCTGTCGTCACCGACAGCCACACGTCGGCGACGAGGTTCCGGAAGGCGGCGTTGTCGGTGCGGGGCATCGACGGGGTCTGCGCTCGGGCACCGTCGCCGTCGGGCGCGACCGGAAGGGCCGCCGGCCCGGCCGGCGTGGGCGCCGAAGTGCCCTGAGCGGTGTTGCCCGGAGCCGTCGTGCCCCTAGCCGGACCGGCCGTGGCGGTGACTGTCGCTGTTATCGTCGCCGGTCCCGGGCCGGGCGCGCACGCGCACAGCCCGACGCTGGCGGCGAGCGCCAGCGTGGCGGCCAGTGCGGGTGCTCCCCTCGACTTCACGCCGCATGAATCTGCCGGGATTCGGGCGCCCTGTCAAGGACGCGGGCTGCCTGGCTGCCTGGGCGGGTGGCCTCGAATGTCAGTGGGTGGATGCATGATGGGGGGATGGCATCCGGATCGGCTGTTAGTAGCGCCGACGCCCTCGACGGGTTCTCGCCCGCGACCCGGGCGTGGTTTGAGGGCGCGTTCGCGGTGCCCACCCAGGCGCAGGCGCAGGCATGGCGGGCCATCAGCAAGGGCGAGGACACGCTGGTCATCGCGCCGACCGGCTCGGGCAAGACGCTTTCCGCGTTCCTGTGGGCGATCGACCGGCTGGCCGCGACGCCCCCTCCGGCTGACCCGAAGCGGCGCTGCCGGGTGCTGTACGTCTCGCCGCTGAAGGCGCTAGCGGTGGACATCGAGCGGAACCTGCGCTCCCCGCTGACCGGGATCCGGCACGCGGCGCACCGCCTCGGGCTGCCCGAGCCGGATATCGCGGTGGCGGTGCGGACCGGGGACACCGCGACGGAGGAACGGCGCAAGCTGGCCACCAAGCCGCCGGACATCCTGATCACGACCCCGGAGTCGCTGTTCCTGCTGCTCACCTCGCAGGCACGGGAGACGCTGCGCGGGGTCGAGACGGTCATCATCGATGAGGTCCACGCGGTCGCCGGGAACAAGCGCGGCGCGCACCTGGCCCTTTCGCTAGAGCGACTGGACGCGCTGGCAGGCGCTTCCGGAACTGAGCCAAGCCCGCTCCCCCCCGGGGGAGCACTGCCGGGGGGCCGGCAGGGGGGTCGCCCCCCGGGGGTGCAGAGAGTGGGCCTGTCGGCTACGGTGCGGCCGCCGGAGGTGGTGGCCGCGTTCCTGGGCGGGGCACGGCCGGTCACGGTTGTGCAGCCGCCGAGCGCCAAGCAGATCGAGCTTGAGGTCATCGTCCCGGTCGAGGACATGAGTGACCTGGAAACCGCGCAGGGACTGAGCACGGGGCCAGACGGGGAGCCGACCGACGATCCAGTCGCCCGCCGGTCGATCTGGCCGCACGTCGAGGAGCGGGTGCTCGACCTGATCGAGGAGCACAAGTCCACGATCGTGTTCGCGAACTCGCGCCGCCTCGCGGAACGGCTGTGCGGGCGGCTTAACGAGCTGGCGAACGAGCGGGCGGCCCTGGAGGGGCAGGGTCTTGGAGAGCACAGTGACGCGGACCTGGTCATAGCGCGGGCGCACCACGGGTCGGTGTCCCGCCAGGAGCGCAGCGACATCGAGGAGGCGCTGAAGGCCGGGAAGCTGCCCGCGGTGGTCGCGACGTCCAGCCTGGAGCTCGGCATCGACATGGGCGCGGTCGACCTGGTGATCCAGGTCGAGTCGCCGCCGTCAGTGGCCAGTGGCCTGCAGCGGGTGGGCCGCGCCGGGCACAACGTGGGTGACGTTTCGCGAGGGGTCTTCTTCCCCAAGTACGCCGGCGACCTCGTCCAGTCCGCCGTCGTCGCCAACCGGATGCGCGCGGGCGAGATCGAGGAGCTGCGCATACCACGCAACCCGCTGGACGTGCTCGCGCAGCAGGTCGTCGCGATGACCGCGCTCGATGACTGGCCGGTTGACGAGCTGGAGCGGGTGATCCGGCGTTCGGCTCCCTTCAGCGGGCTGACCAGGCCGGTCCTGGAAGCGGTGCTGGACATGCTCGCCGGGCGGTATCCGGGCGAGGAGTTCGCCGGGCTGAAGCCGCGGCTGGTCTGGGACCGGGTCGCCGGGGTTATCCGCGGCCGGCCAGGCGCGCAGAAGCTGGCCGTGACCAGCGGCGGGACCATCCCGGACCGGGGCCTTTTCGGGGTGTTCCTGCCCGCCGGCGACGGCGGCAGGCAGCCGCGCCGCGTGGGCGAGCTCGACGAGGAGATGGTGTACGAGTCGCGGGTCGGCGACGTGTTCGTGCTCGGGGCGTCCTCGTGGCGGATCGAGGACATCACGCCCGACCGGGTGCTCGTGCTGCCCGCCCCTGGACAGCCGGGCAAGCTGCCGTTCTGGCACGGCGACACGCCGGGCCGGCCAGCCGAGCTGGGCAAGGCGATCGGGCAGGCGGTCCGTGAGCTGGCCAAGCTGCCCGATGAGGAGGCGGTCGCGAAGGTCACCGAATCGGGCCTGGACGAGCTGGCCGCGGCTAACCTGGTGCGCTACCTCGCTGACCAGCGCCAGGCGACGGGCCACGTGCCCGATGACCGCACGCTGGTGGTCGAGCGGTTCCGCGACGAGCTGGGCGACTGGCGCGTGGTGCTGCACAGCCCGTACGGGGACCGGGTGCACGCGCCATGGGCACTGGCGATCACCGCGCGGCTGCGCGAGCGATACGGCGGCATGGACGTGCAGGCGCTGCACACCGACGACGGGATCATCATCCGGGTCCCCGATTCCGATGAGCCGCCGCCCGCCGGGATCGTGCTGATCGACCCCGACGACATCGGCGACATCATCACCGCCGAGGTGGGCGGCAGCGCCCTGTTCGCCTCCCGGTTCCGTGAGTGCGCGAGCCGGGCCCTCCTGCTGCCGCGACGGCAGCCGGGGCGCCGGACCCCGCTGTGGCAGCAGCGGCAGCGCAGCGCGCAGCTGCTGGAGGTCGCCAGCCAGTACCCCGGGTTCCCGATCACGTTGGAGACCGTCCGGGAGTGCCTGCAGGACGTGTTCGACGTGCCGGCACTGACCGAGCTGCTCCGGGACCTAGCCGCCCGGCGGATCCGGGTCGTCGAGGTCGAGACGCCGACGCCGAGCCCGTTCGGCAAGTCCCTGCTGTTCCGGTACATCGGCGCGTTCATGTACGAGGGGGACGCGCCGCTGGCCGAGCGGCGCGCCCAGGCCCTCGCGCTCGACCCGTCGCTGCTGGCGGAGTTGCTGGGCACCGAAGGGCTTCGCGAGCTGCTTGATCCGGCCGTGGTCGCCGAGACCGAAGCCGACCTGCAGCACCTGTCCCCCGGACGGCGCTGCCGAGACCTGGAGGCGCTCGCGGACCTGCTGCGCACCTCCGGGCCGTTGACCGCACGGGAGGTGGCGGCGCGGTGCCGGGTCCCGGATGGCGCTCCCGCAGGCGGCACTGTCGTAGAGGGCACCGTTGTAGAGGGCACTGTCGCAGAGGGCACCGTTGTAGAGGGCAGTGTCGCAGAGGGCAGTGTCGCAGAGGGCACCGTCGCAGAGGGCACTGTCGCAGAAGGCACCGCGCGGGATGGGGCGGACAGCTGGCTGGCCCGGTTGGCGGCGGAGCGGCGCGTGATCGCCGTGCGGGTAGCCGGGCAGGACATGTGGGCAGCCATCGAGGACGGCGGTCGGCTGCGCGACGCGCTCGGAGTGGCCCTGCCGGTGGGCATCCCCGAGGCCTTCAGCGCGCCGGTCGCCGATCCACTGGGCGACCTGATGGTGCGATGGGCCAGGACGCACGGACCGTTCCGGGCCGGGGTCGTGGCGGAACGGTACGGGCTCGGCGTCGCGGTGGTGACGATGGCCCTGCGCCGGCTGGCGGCGGACGGCCGGATGGTCGAGGGCGAGTTCCTGGGTACCGGGGACAGCGGGCACGGCGGCAGCGAATGGTGTGACCCCGAGGTCCTGCGGATGCTGCGGCGACGGTGCCTGGCCCGGCTGCGCAAGGAAGTGGAGCCGGTGCCCCCGACGGCGCTGGGCCGGTTCCTGCCCGCCTGGCACGGCATCGAGCCGTTCGACGTGGGTGACCTGGTCGCGGGCGCGGGCAGCGCCGGGAGCCGGTACCCCCCGAGCGCGGGCGCGCGGCGATCGCGGCGGCGGCACGCGGACGCGGGGATGGTGCTTGAGGCGATCGAGCGCCTGGCGGGCGCCCCGGTTCCCGCGTCGGCGCTGGAGACCCTGGTGCTACCGGGTCGCGTGCCCGGCTACACCCCGGCCCTGCTTGACGAGCTGACCTCGGCGGGGGAAGTGATCTGGACGGGGGCCGGATCGGTGGGCAGCGGCGACGGGTGGCTGGTGCTCGCGCCCGCCGAGAGCGCGTCGTTCCTGCTGCCCGAGGCGGGCGAGCTGACCACGACTCCGCTGCATGAGGCGATGCTGGTGGCGCTCGACGGCGGCGGCGGGCTGTTCTTCCGCATGCTGAGCGACCGGGTGGCGGCCGTGACCGATGACCACCCGCCGGAGGATGGCGAGCTCGCGACGGCGCTGTGGGACCTGGCCTGGGCGGGCCTGGTCACCAACGACACGCTCGCCCCGGTCCGGGTCGTGCTGGGCGGCGGTGGCCAGCCACGGCGGTCAGGCGCCCGCGGCGCCCCCGCGGCGGGCGGCACCCTTGCGGCCGATCTCCCCGGCGACGGGGTCCCGAGCCTGGGCGGCACCGGTTCCGGTGAGGCGGCCCGCCTGACGAACGCCCGGCCAGGCCCCGGGGCGTTCCGGGCCGGGATCCCGGGGGTCTTCAACCCGCGACCCGCCGGGCGCAGCTATGGGCGAGGTGGTTCCGGCGGCTACCGGGGAGCCGGCTACGGGAGCGCGAGCTACCGGGCCAGCGGGCGCCGCCCGGCGATGCCATCGCGCACCGGCCCGCCCAGCGTCACCGGGCGCTGGTCCCTGCTCCCGGACCGGGTAGGGCTGCCGAGCAGCGCTGATGGCCCCGCCGGCACGATGCGGGCGCATGCCGTGGCGCTCACCCTGCTGGATCGCCATGGCGTGCTCACCAGGGGCGCGGTGGCCGCCGAGCGGGTCCCGGGCGGCTTCGCGGCGGTGTACCCCGTGCTGCGGGCGATGGAGGAGACCGGCCAGTGCCGGCGAGGCTACTTTGTCGAAGGGCTGGGCGCGGCCCAGTTCGCGCTGCCCGGGGCCGTCGACCGGATGCGGGCGCTGGCCGGTGACTTGATGACTCCCGATCCCCCGGCGCCCGCGGACTGGGAACTGCCGGCGGCGCGGGCGGTGCCCACGGCGGCGCCGTTCGTGATGGCCGCCGCCGACCCAGCCCAGCCGTATGGCGCGGCGCTGCCCTGGCCCGAGCGGCCCGAGGACGCCGCCACCGGCCATAAGCCCGGGCGCAAGGCGGGGGCGCTGGTCATCTTGGCCAACGGCGCGCTCGTGTTGTACGTGGAGCGCGGCGGCAAGTCGCTGTTGTCGTGGACCGATGACCCGGCGCTGCTTGACCCATGCGCGGCCGCGCTGGCCGCCGCCGTGCGCGATGGCGCGCTCGGCCGGATCACTGTCGAGCGGGCGGACGGCGGAGCCGTCTACGACACCCCGCTGGCGCGGGCACTGCAGTCCGCGGGATTCCGGCCCACCCCGCGAGGCCTGCGCCTGCGCGGCTGACGCCTCCCTCCCGCGCTCCCAGCGGCCCAGCCCTGCCGGGCATGCCGCTAAGCGAGCGCTAAACCAGCAACCCGGCACCAGCCATTTAATGTAACTTTCTGCCGGGTTACCGGGGCGAAGGACGCGCCGGCGTGCGCTGATGCCGCAGCCTCGCGCGAGCAGGACGAGCGAGGCGTATTCCGAACCTGAACGTTCACGCGCGCCTGCGTCAGTCCCGCTGCCGCCCGCGCCGGGTACCGGGCTAATCCCCGTCATTGGAGCCGCCGACGGCGCCGGATCATGGAAGGCTTTCGCTTCCGGTAAGAAAATCGTCTAATACGCGGTTCTTCTCGCATTAGGCGAAAACACTCGCCCCTCTCGGCAACAGGACCGAGAAGCGAGACGGACCCATGCGAGAACCTGGGGAAAGCCAATGCTGATGGTTGTGCCGCGATTCGCGGCGGCAACCATCAGCATTGGCCGCGCCCCGTTAAGTCCAGAGCGAAACGCTCGTGATCGTAGCGACCAGCCAAGATCTCTGTGGAAGGTGAGGTAAGGCGCGGCTGCCCCGGCGGGGCCTGCCAGGTGGCGCTGGCCACGCGGGCGCGCCCCGCCCGGAGCGCTGGGCCCGGAGCGCTTAGGTCCGCGGGACGCGGCGCCCCGGCCCGGGCGGCCAGGACCACGCGGCCACCCGCTGATCCCGCGGGGTGAATGCGAGTCGCGCCCGGCAAGCGCCGGGCCGGCGGCCCACATGACAAAAATGTCATCGCCTCCGCCGCCCCGGGAGCTTGACATTTAATTCGGGAAAAAGTTCAAATTACTGACAGCTCATTAAGCATCGTGATTGAGCCGGCCAGTACCGCCCAACCCGCGACGGCGCTTCTGGACTGAAGTTCCCTTCCGCCCGGAGGTGGTGAGCGTGCGTTCTCTGGCGATCCCTGAAAAGGGTGCCGACCGGCGACTCAGCGGCCACGGCATCCTAGTCATGGCAGTCCTGCTAGGCCTTGCGGTAATCGGGCTCGATCAATTCCTGCGCGTATCCCCAGCTCAATTCGCCATGCAGCCGGGGACAGAGATCCAGCATTGGATAGCGGACTCGCTAATGGCGACGCCGCTGTTCGCGGCGGGGATCTTGGCCGGGGACTGGATCGCGGGGCGCGCACGCCTGACGGCGGATCGCCGCACGGACCTCCTCAAGCGGGCGATGCTCATCAGCGTGGCCACCGCCCTGGTGCTGTCGCCGGCGTGGTTCCAGGTTGACCGGACCGATAACCCCATCACGTCTCAGCCCCTCGTCTTCCCGCAGGCCCATGACAGCGGCGACGTGTACTGGGTGACCTCGCCCGTGATCGTGGCCCTGGCCTGCGCCTGCCTGGTCCCGGTGGCGGCGTGGGCCGGGCACCGGCTCTCCCGCGGCCTCCGGGCGAGCCGGGCGAGCCGGGCGAGCGGTGCCCTGCGGGTGGCCGCGATGGTCATCCTCATCGGCGCCGTTCCCGTCCTGGCGTGGCTGCTGCACCAGGCAGCGCTGCACGCCTACTCGAGTCGCGTCTTCTACACCAGCGCGGCGGCCGCCGGCGGGCAGCCGGACGCCGCGCCCTTCGCCCTCGGCTACCAGGCCGCCCACGCCCTGCAAGACGGGCTGGCCGGGCAGGCCGCCGGGCTTCCGGTCACGGTCGCGTTCCTGCTGGCCGGCGTCGGCCGCCGGCCAGCAGGAACCCGCCAGCCGACGCGTATCGGCCGCGGGAACGTCCCCCCGGCCGAACCAGCCACCCCGGAAGGTACCTAACAGGAAGGCATGAAAGCCATGAAACGCCTTAGCCGAAGAAACGTGCTCGCACTCGGGGCGGTGGCCGGCACTGGCGCCGCGATCCGCTTCGAGGCACCAACGCTGTTCACGGGGGCCTACGCCTCCGTCCAGGCCCCGCAGACACCGTTGCCCGGCACGAGCGTCCAGAAGTTCGTCAGCCCGGTGCCGACCTTCGTGGGCAAGCGGGTCTCCGGTCCCAACCTGCAGGTCAATATGCTCGAGTTCCAGCAGAAGGTGCTACCCGACGCCTTCTACGCCACGCTCGCCGACGGGTTCCGGAGGGGCACTTACGTCTGGGGCTATGCCAACGGCCAGCTGAACGGCGCGGCGACGCCGCAGTGGCCCGGTGCCTCGCTGGAGGTGAAGCGCGGCTTCCCGGCCACGGTCAAGTTCATTAACAACCTGCCGACCAGTTCCAACCTTCGCAAGCTTCTCACCGTCGACCAGACGATCCACTGGGCCAACCCCCTGAACGCCTCCATGTCGTTCCAGCCGTACACCGGGCCGCTGCCGGCAGTGGTGCACCTGCACGGGGGCGAGGACCAGTCGACCTCCGACGGCGTGCCCGAGGGCTGGTTCACCAACACCGGCCTGCACGGCAAGGGATACTCGACGGTCTCCCCGACCGCGCCCAACGCGGCGATCTACAATTACCCCAACGGCCAGCAGGCCACCATGCTGTGGTTCCACGACCACGTGCTCGGCATCACCCGCCTCAACGTTTACTCGGGGCTGGCCTCCTTCTACCTCATCCGCGACCAGTTCGACACCGGCCTGGCCAGCAACCCGCTCGGGCTGCCGGCCGGCAACTACGAGGTCGAGATGATGCTCCAGGACCGGCAGTTCGACACCAACGGCCAGCTGCTGTTCCCCGACAGCAACAACAACCCGTCACTGGTGGACGGCCCGCCGAGCAACCCCGACATCCACCCGTACTGGATCCCGGAGTTCTTCGGCGACGTGAACTGCGTCAACGGCCGGGCGTACCCGTTCTTGTGCGTAGAGCCGCGCCGCTACCGGTTCCGGTTCGTCAATGGCTCCAACGCGCGGTTCTACCGGATGGGCCTGGTGGACGCGGCCAGCGGGGCGACCGGCCCGGCCGCGTACATCATCGGCATGGACGGCGGCCTGCTGGACACCCCCATCAAGATGGCCATGCAGCCGGAGGACGAGAATCCGGGCGTGCCGGGCCCGACGACGCGGCTGTTCATGGCGCCCTCGGAACGGCTCGACGTCATCATCGACTTCGCCGGCCTGGCCGGGAAGACGCTCACGCTGACCAACGACGGCCAGGTCCCGTTCCCCAGCGGCGACCCGCTCGACCCGGCCGACCCCACCCGCGAGGTCATGCAGTTCAAGGTCACCTTGCCGCTGCAGGGCACCGACACGTCCTTCAACCCGGCGAGGGGCGGGTCGCTGCGCGGCGGGCGCAATCAGGAGCCGAAGATCGTGCGGCTGGCCAACGGCGCCGGCGGCCTGGGCGCCGGCGTGACGCCCAACGTCACCCGGCAGCTGGTGCTGGTCGAGTATGAGGACCAGAACGGCAGCGGCACGAACACGCAGGGCACGCCGATCATCGACTTGATCAACAACACCAAGTGGAACGGGCACCGCGACGGCGGCGGCTTCGCGCCGATCCCCGGGAGCACGCCCGACCAGTTCGGCCAGGGCCTGCAGATCACCGAGCTGCCGCGCGTGGGGTCGACCGAAGTCTGGGAGTTCCTCAACACGACGGTGGACGCCCACCCGATCCACGTCCACCTGATCGAGTTCCAGCTGCTGAACCGGCAGGCCGTCACGATCAACCCCGACACCGGGCAGGCCGCTTACCTGGACGACTGGTCGACCGACTTCCCCGGCGGCACGTTCAACGGTGAGGCGGCCGACGGGTCGTGGAGCCCGGTTACCTATGCCCCGAAGACGTGGATTCCCGGCTACGGCCCGCCGCGTAACTACTTCACGCCGAACGCCGACGGCGCGCTCGGCGGCAACCGGCCCTTCTCGGCCTACCTGACCGGGCCGGTCATCGCGCCGAACGCAGAGGAGATCGGCTGGAAGGACACCGTCAAGGTCTACCCCGGCTACGTCAACCGGTACATCATCCGCTGGGCGCCGCAGGCCACCGCGGTCAACGGCGTCTCCCCCGGGCAGAACCTGTACTCCTTCGACCCGACCAAGGGCCCGGCGTACATGCTGCACTGCCACATCCTCGACCACGAGGACAACGAGATGATGCGCCCCTACATCCCGGTCAAGTAGCCAGCCCGTTCCGCCACCACGTCGCGAAGGAGCAGTCCCGTGCCCGGCATGACGTCAGGAGTGACTACCAACGACCCGGTGCTGCAGGCGGCCTTCTGGTCCGCCCTGCTGCGCCAGCTCGGCATCGTTGTCGTGATCTTCCTCGCCCTCCTGCTGGCGTACGGGCTGCTCCGCCGACGGCTCGCGGGTGCCCCGGTACCCGCGACCGCCACCACGCCCGCGGAGCCGAGGGCACGGCGGATCCTGCGCGTTTCGTTCGGCATCTTGTGGATCGTGGACGGGATCCTCCAGGTCCAGCCGCAGATGGCCGCGGGCCTTCCGGCACAGGTGGTCCAGCCGGCCGCGTCATCATCTCCGGGCTGGGTGCAGGCCCTGGTGAACGCCGGCGGCACCATCTGGTCCTTCCACCCCGTCCAGGCGGCGGCGGCCGCCGTGTGGATCCAGGTCGGGATCGGGCTGTGGATGCTCGTGGTCCCCACTGGCTGGTCCTCCCGGCTCGCCGGGCTAGGCGGCGCGGCCTGGGGGCTGATCGTCTGGATGTTTGGCGAGGCATTCGGCGCGATCTTCGCGCCGGGGCTGAGCTGGCTGTCCGGGGCGCCCGGCGCGGTCACCCTCTACATCGTCGCCGGCGTGCTGCTGGCCCTGCCGGAACGGGCCTGGACCGGGCAGTCGCCTGCCGGGGGGACGACCCCGCGGGGCATCATCATCCGTACCCCCCGGGATCCGGCCGATGGAAGGGCGAGTGTATCGGCCGGGCAGCGACTCGGCCGACTGCTGCTGGCCGGCATGGGCGCGTTCTGGCTGGGCATGGCGGTGCTGCAGGCGTGGCCAGGGCGCGGCTACTGGCAAGGCGGCGCCGACGGCACCCTCACGAGCATGATCGACGACATGGCCGGCCTCACGCAGCCGGCGCCGCAGGCCCGGATGATCAACGGGGTCGCGTCGTTCGCCAGCGCGCACGGCTTTTGGGTGAACCTGGTCGCCGTCGCCGCGCTCGCCCTGGCCAGCCTGGGACTCCTCGCGGGCGCAGGCGCGCCGGCCGGGCCTGCGAGGCTGCAGACGGCGCTGCCGGCCCGCCCGCGCGTGCTGCGGATCGTCATGCCCGCCGCCATCGCGCTGTGCCTCATCGTCTGGGTCCTGATTCAGGACCTCGGAGTTCCCGGCGGTCTCGGCACCGACCCGAACAGCATGGTCCCGTGGGTGGTGCTGCTGTGGACGGGCTACCGCGCCGCCACCGGCCAGGAGGATTTCTCCCCCGAACGCTCCGTGGCGCCTGCCAGTTCCGCCCGTGGCCCGCTGGCCGGCGGCTGGGCGGCGGCCAGCGCCCGCCCGCTGGCCAGCGCCTACTCCGTCGTGGCGGTCGGCGCGCTGGGCATGACCCTGGTCGGGGTCGTGCCGCTGGCGGCGGCCTCGCTCAGCCCGCACGCCGACCCGCTCATCGCACGCTCCATCGCGGGCGCGCCCTATCAGGTGAACCGGCCGGCCCCGGACTTCCACCTGGTCAGCCAGTCCGGTCAGCCGGTAAGCCTGGCGTCGCTGCGCGGCACCGTCACGCTGCTGACGTTCCTGGACCCGCAGTGTACCGATGACTGCCCGGTCGCCACCGAGCTCAAGGAAGCCAGCGCCCTGCTCGGCAGCTCCGCGCCCCACGTGCGCCTGGTCGCGATCGCGGCCAGCCAGCGGCACTTCGGGACGGCGGACACCCAGGCGCTGACCCGCGCGCAGGGTCTGGACACCGTGCCCAACTGGCTGTTCCTCACCGGCTCGGCCGCCCAGCTTCAGGCGACGTGGGGCAAGTACGGGATCTTCGTCTCGCACATGGCCCCGGGCGCGTCGAGCGTGATGACTGACATGGTCTTCGTGATCGACAAGGACGGCCAGATCCGCCAGGAGATCCGGGACAACCCCGGCCCGGGCACCATCTCCACGCGGTCCTCGTTCGCGATGCTGCTTTCGGATGCCGCCCGGCAGGCGCTGAGCCTGAGCTGACTCGCGGGGCGCCGGCCCGCCCTCATGACAGAAATGTCATGAGGGAAAACGAATGATCGAATGCAGAGGATCTTGACAGCCAGGTTTCCGTATCGTTACATGTAATCGACGCATTTCAACAATTGATAAACTTCAGAAACGGCGCGGCCCCGATGGCCGCAGTCGGCCGGTTTTCTCTTCGGCCTGGGAGGAGATGACGAGTGCCAGATTTCGCGCGCCCGAAAACGGCCAGCACGACCGCGCCGGACGGCCAGGGCATATTCACCATGTCGCTGGTGCTCAGCTTTACCGTTATCGGGCTGGAGCAATTCCTCTATACGGCGCCGGCGCAATTTCAGGAGGCGCCGGGCTCGGGGATCTTGCGGTGGGCATGCGACTCACTGATCGCCCTTCCGTTGTTCGCGCTGGGCGTGTGGTCCGCCCAGCGGATAGCCGACTGGCGCGGCATCGGCGCGGACGGCCGCGCCGACCTGCTCCGGCGGTCCCTGCTCACCACGGCCAGCCTGGCCGTGGTGCTGATACCGGGCTGGTTCGCCCACAACTGGCTGAACAACCTCACCCAGAGCGAGCCCCTGGTCCCGGTGCACGTCCACGGCAAGACCATTGGCGCGAACGTGCACTGGGTGAGTGACCCCGTGGTGTTCGCACTGCTGCTCGTCCCCCTGCTCGGGCTGGCCGGCTGGGGCGGCTACCTGATTGCCGCCCGGGTGCGGTTCCGCATCCCCGCGGCCGCCGACATCGCCGTCCGGGCGGCGCTGATCGCGGTGAGCGCCGCCGCCGCGCCGGCGGTGGCCTGGTTCGTGCAGAAGGCCGCTGACCGCTCCAATTCGGCCCAGGTGTACTACACCAGCGCGCTGCTTTCCGTCCACGTACATACGCATGTCCTTTTCAAGGACGGGCGGCCGGTCGCGCTTCCCAAAGGGCCGCCGGTCACCCCGGCGCCTTATGTATTCGCCTACCAGGTTGCCCATGCTTTTCAGGATGCCCTCGCGGGCATGGCCATTGGCCTTCCGGTGGCCATCGTCGCGCTGTTCTGGATGGCCCGGCGGCATCGCGCCGGTGACCAGCAAATTGACCACCAAGTCCCCATCGTGTCCCTTAGGGAGGCAACCGAACAATGAGCAGTGAAGGCCGCATGAGCCGCCGCACCCTGATGAAGGTGGCGGGCCTGGCGGGCGCGGGAGCGGCGATCCGCATCGAGGCACCCGCGGTATTCGGGTCCGCGAGCGCGAGCGTCAACGTTCCCCAGACCCCGCTGGACGGCAGCACCCTCACCAAGTGGGTCACTCCGGTACCGACATTCAACGGCCGCCGGGTGCAAAGCTCCACCCTGCAGGTCGGCATGTACGAGTTCCAGCAGAAGGTGCTGCCGGACTCGGTCTACGCCTCACTGCCCGCCCCGTTCAACAAGGGCACCTACCTGTGGGGATACGGCGTCGGCGCTCCCGGTGCGGCGCCCAACTACCCTGGCTTGACGGTCGAGCAGAAGAAGGGCACCGCGGCCACCATCACCTACGTCAACAACCTGCCGACCAACCCGGTGCTGCGCAAGTACCTGACCTATGACCAGACGATCCACTGGGCCGATCCGCTGAACACCGGCCACACGGCCGCCACGTACACCGGCCCGATTCCCACCGTGGTCCACCTGCACGGCGCCGAGGACCAGTCAACGTCGGACGGCGTGCCCGAGGCCTGGTTCACCAACAACGGCCTGCACGGCAAGGGGTACTCGACCTTCCAGGCCACGTCACCCAACGCCGCCGCCTACAACTACCCGAACGGCCAGCAGGCCACGACCTTGTGGTTTCACGACCACACGCTGGGCATCACCCGGCTCAACGTCTACTCCGGCCTGGCCGCCTTCTACCTGCTACGCGACCAGTTCGACACCGGCCTGGCCAGCAACCCGCTCAAGCTGCCGGCCGGGAACTACGAGGTCGAGCTGATGCTCCAGGACCGGCAGTTCGACACCAACGGGCAGTTGCTGTTCCCCGATAGCAACGCCAACCCCTCGCCGGTCGACGGGCCGCCGAGCAACCCCAACATCCACCCGTACTGGATCCCGGAGTTCTTCGGCGACGTGAACGTCGTCAACGGCCGGGCCTACCCGTTCCTGAAGGTGGAGCCGCGCCGCTACCGGTTCCGCTTCCTGAACGCCGCCAACTCGCGGTTCTACCGGATGGGCCTGGTCAACGCGAGCAGCGGGGCGATCGGCCCGGCGTTCTACGTCATCGGCAACGACGGCGGCCTGCTGGATGCCCCGGTCAAGCTCACCGGCCAGACCGAGCCGCCCACCGACGGCACCCCGTCCCCGACGACCCGGCTGTTCCTGGCGCCGTCCGAGCGCATGGACGTGATCATCGACTTCACCGGGCTGGCCGGGAAGACGTTCACGCTGACGAACGACGGGAACGTGCCGTTCCCCAGCGGCGACCCGCTGGACCCGGCCGACCCGACCCGCGAGGTCATGCAGTTCCAGGTCACGCTGCCGCTGCAGGGCACCGACACCAGTTACAACCCGGCGACCGGAGCGGCGCTGCGCGGCGGGTCCAACCAGGAGCCGAAGATCGTCCGGCTGGCCAACCCCGCGACCGGCGCACTGGCGGCCGGGGTCACCCCCTACCACACGCGGCAACTCGTGCTGTTCGAGTTCGAGGACCCGTTCGGCAACAACGGCAACACCGCTGGCACCCCGATCATCGACGTCATCAACAACACCAAGTGGAATGGCCGCCGCGACGGCGGCGGGAACCAGCCCGTACCCGGCTCGGGCACCGACCAGTTCTCACAGGACCTGCACATCACCGAGTTCCCCAGGGTCGGCTCGACCGAGGTGTGGGAGTTCCTCAACACGACGGTGGACGCCCACCCCATCCACATCCACCTGATCCAGTTCCAGCTCATCAACCGGCAGGCGGTGGTCCTCGACCCGGACACCGGCCAGGCTGACTACCTGAACGCCTGGGCGGCGGCGTTCCCCGGCGGGACGTTCAACGGCGAGGCGGCCGACGGCACCTGGAGCCCGATCACGTATCAGCCTGGTACTATCATCCCTGGTTACGGGCCTCCGCTAAACTACTTCAACGAGAACGCGGACGGCGCGATGGGCGGTAACCCCGCCTTTTCCCCGCACCTGACCGGTCCCGTTATCCCCCCGAATCCGCACGAGATCGGCTGGAAGGACACGGTCAAGACGTATCCCGGTTACGTGAACCGGTTCGTGATCCGCTGGGCCCCGCAGGCCACCGCGGTCAATGGCGTGTCCCCCGGGCAGAACCAGTACTCGTTCGATCCCACCGTGGGCCCGGCGTACATGGTGCACTGCCACATCCTCGACCACGAGGACAACGAAATGATGCGCCCGTACATCCCAGTACACTGACCCCTCCCGCACTGAGGTGCCTCCGAGCCGCGACCTGGCTGCTCGGCAGCACCCAGAGGTTGCCATCGCCGGACTAGTCCGGCGATGGCAACCAAGGGATCATCAGGAACAGACGCCGAACCCGCAACGGCTGGATGTGGGCCCCAGTAAGCAGGCGGATGGCTCGCGAACCGAGCCACCACGAGCATTGGAGACCTCACATGCTGCCGATGAGGAGCAGCCGACCGGGACGAGCCCCGGGCCGGGGCCGGCGCGGGCGCGCCCGGGCACTAGTCATCGCCGCCGCGACGGTGACGGCGCTGGTGGCGCTGGCCGCGCCCGCCTGGGCGCACATCACGGTAACCCCCGGGACCGCCCAGGCGGGATCGGCCGCCGAGCTGACCTTCCGCGTCCCCAACGAGGCGGCCAAGGCCAACGTCACCCAGGTCCAGATGCAGATCCCCACGGACCACCCCATCGCCCAGCTTCTCGTCAAGCCGGTCCCCGGCTGGACCATCACCGTCACCACGGTGACCCTGGCCAAGCCGGTCACCACCGACGACGGGACGTTCAGCACCGCCGTCTCCGAGGTCACCTGGGCGGGCGGCACCATCGCTCCCGGTCAGTACCAGGACTTCTCGGTGTCCGCCGACCCCCTGCCCGACGGGGTTTCCCAGCTGGCCTTCAAGGCGATTCAGACCTACTCCGACGGTAGCGTCGTCCGCTGGATCGACCTGCCGCAGGCGGGCCAGCCCGAGCCCGAGCACCCGGCCCCCATCCTCACCCTGGCCCCGGCGAGCGCGTCCCCGGCCACCGGGGCCACCGCACCCGGGAACGCTCAGCCGAACGCGACCGGGACCGCCACCAGCAACCCGACCGCCACCTGGCTGGGCGTGGCCGGCCTCCTAGCCGGGCTGCTGGGCCTGGCCACCGGGCTGAGCGCGTGGCGGCGGACTTGCCTGGCCGCCGGCGGCCCGGGCGCGCCCGGGAAAGCGACGAAGGATGCCGATCGTGAAGTCAGCAGCCGCTAGCGGCGGGGCCGGCGAGGCGGGCGGCCGCCGGTTCCGGCGGGCGCGGCTGGCCGGGGTAAGAGTGAGCGTGCTGGCCGGGGCCGCCGCGATCGCCGTCGCCGCCCTCAGCGCCGCCCTCAGCGCCGCCCTCGCCCCGGCGGCGATGGCGGCCCCCGCGGCAACCGTCAGGCCCGCGCTTCCCGCGCACGCCACGCTGGTCACCACCAGCCCCGCCGACGGCGCCGTGGTGGCCGCCGAGCCAGCCAGGATCACGGCGGGCTTCGACCAGCCCATCGGGGTCAGCGCGGACAGCCTCGTCGTCTACACCCCCGGCGGGCAGCGTGCCGACGCCGGCGGCACGCAGCACAACGGGCCGTTCGGCATCGCCGTCTCGCTCACCCCGGGCCTCGGCCAGGGCACCTACACGGCGGAGTGGCACGTCGTGTCGGCCGACTCCCACGAGGTGCAGGGGGCGTTCACGTTCTCGGTGGGCGCGCCGAGCGTCACCCACGTCCCGGCGATCAAGTCACCCGACGCGGCGACGGTCGCGACCTTGTACGCCATCGCGCGCTGGCTGGAGTACGCGTTCTTCACGCTGCTGGCGGGCGCGGTCGCGTTCCTCATCGTCTGCTGGCCCTCCGGTGCCCGCCGTAAGGGGGTGCCGGGGCTGGTCATCGCCGGCTGGGCCGGGCTGATCGGCTCGACGCTGGCCGCCTTGCTGCTGCAGGGCCCGTATTCGCAGAACGTTGGCCTGGGCCTGCTGCTGAACCCCGCCCTCGAGGTGTCCACGCTGCACACCCGCCTGGGCAGCACGCTGCAGGCGCGGCAGGTGCTCACTATCTGCGCGGCCATCGCCGCCACGGCGATCATCCGCCGGCTGCCGCGCCTGACCGCTAGGGTCCGGGTGGTGGCCGGGACCGGGTGGGCGATCGTGGTCGCCGGCATGGCCGCCACGTGGGCGACCGCCGACCACGCCAGCACGGGCTTCCAGGTACCGCTGGCGATCGCCGCCGACATGGTGCACCTGATCGCGATGGCGGTGTGGGGCGGCGGGCTGGTCATGCTGGCCGCGTTCACGCTGCGCGGGCCGTCCAGCCGCGCGGCGGCGCTGGCAGTGCGCCGGTTCTCACCGATCGCCCTCGGCTGCGTCATCGCGGTGGCCGTCACTGGCGGGTACATGGCCTGGCGGCTGATCGGCACCTGGGGCGCGCTGTTCGGCACCGCGTACGGCTGGCTCATCATCGCCAAGTCGGCTGGCTTCGCGGTCCTGGTCGGCCTGGGCTACCTGGCCCGCCGCTTCATCCGCCAACGCCTGCTAGCCCAGGGGGGCGAACGGAGTATCTCCCTGGAACCCCCGATACGGCCGCCCTTTAACGGCCTAGAACCCCCAGCGGAGGCGGCCGCCGCCAGCGAGCTCGCGCTGGCGAGCGTGGCGGCCGGCCGCGCCGGCAGCGGGGCCGGCCCGGCCGACGACGGCGGTCACCGGCCAGGCAGCGACGGAGCCGGCGGTAACGGTCCCGCCGAGGAAGGGCCCGACGATCAGCCGCCGGATGGCGGCCAGCCGGACGGGGAGCCGGACGATCCCCAGGTGCCGAGCATGCGGGACCTGCGGCTGTCGGTTGTCGCCGAGGTAGGCGTGGTGGCCCTCGTCCTCGCGGCGACGGCGATCCTGGTCAACACGGCCACCGGCCGGGAAAGCTACGCGCCCCCGGTCAACGCCGTCGAGCAGTTCGACACCGGCGGCCCGAATGGCACGGGCTCGGTGGACGTCGTGGTCACGCCGGCCCGGCTCGGCGGCAACCAGCTGACGATGACCTTCGACACCCCGGCGGGCCGCGCGTTCGTCCCCGCCCAGGTCCAGGCCGCGCTGTTCCTCCCGGCCCGGAACCTCGGCCCGCTGCCCGTCACGCTTACCCCGGCCGGCCCGGGCCGCTACCGGGCCAGCGCGGCGACATTCACCTTCACCGGCCAGTGGCAGCTACGTATCACCGTGCGCAGCGACGACTTCGACGAAATCACCGTCGTCGTCCCCGTCGTCGTCCACCAGTGACCGCCGCGCACCCGGCACCAGGCGCTGGTGCCCGGCGCCGTCGCGGCCGACGCGATCGGCTGGGGTGAACATCGCGAGGAAATGGTCGTCCAGTTCCCGGGCGCTACCGCCACGCCACCGCCCTCGACCGCGAGCTCATCGCCGACCTCGCCGAGCACGCCCGCGAAGCCGAGCCCATCATCCCCCAGTTCGCCGAGCCCTGGCTGGAGGTAGAGCGGGAGGCGGCCATCATTCACGCCTGGGCCCTGGACGTGCTCCCCGGTCAGTTCCAGACGTACGACTACGCATGCGCCATCTTCATCAAGGGAGGCTTGGACGAAGACCGGGCGGCAGCGCGAGCGGCTGCCCGCGTCAAGCGCGCGGGGATCCTCGACGGCCCCGAAGGCACCCGGATGACCGCCATACTCTACGAACCCATCCTGCATCGCCTCGTCGGCACCTTCGAGATCATGGAAGCCCAGCTCGCCCGCCTACTGGCGCTGGCCGACCGCCCCAACATCGTCGTCCAGGTGATCCGGGAACCCGCGTACTTCCCGGGCCATAACGGGCAGTTCGAGATCGCCAGGGGCCGGATGATTCCCGATACCCTGAACATGATCAACATCGAGGACCACACCACGACCACGCCAGCGGTGGTCGACATGGCCATCGCGTTGTTCGAAGTTCCCGCCACCGCCTGGCGTGCCCTGCTCGCCGAGGTCCGGGGTTAGCCCGACGTCACCGCGCGCCACTGGCGGACGTGCCACGGGCCGACAACCCGGTTCAGCACGAACGGGTCGCCGCTGGCGAACTCCTCGGCCGCCTCGCGGGTGGTGAAGAGATTTTTTACCCGGAAGAGTTTTCATCGCATACGATGAAAACTCTTCATGATAGAAAAACCCTTCGGCAAAGCGGAGCCGCCGACCGCGCGGGCAGGCTTGTCCGGCATCGTCACCGTTATTTGCGGCAGAACCACTCACCGAGGTAAGTCTCAGGTGTCCGCGAGATGGCATGTCCCTTGCGGTACGTGGAGTAACAGTGGCGGCTGGGGCAGGGGTGCATTGCGGGAAAGGTGACGCGCGCCCCGCCGGTCAGCGGGCAGCCTGGATCGCGGTCCAGACTTTCTCGGCGGTCAGCGGCATGTCCAGGTGGGTGATCCCGTAGGGGCGCAGCGCGTCCATCACCGCGTTGACCAGGGCCGGGGTGACGCCGATGGTGCCGCTTTCGCCCATCCCCTTGACGCCCAGCGGGTTGGCCGGCGACGGCGTGCAGACCAGGTACGACTCCAGCAGGGGCGGCATCGACTCGGCGAAGGGCACCGCGTAGTCCATCAGCGACGCCGCCAGCGGCTGACCGGCGGCGTCATAGGCGACCTCCTCGCACAACGCCTGGCCCAAGCCCTGGGCGATCGCGCCGTGGACCTGGCCCTCGACCAGCAGCGGGTTGATGACCACGCCGCAGTCGTCGACCGCCACCACGCGCAGCACTCGCACCGCCCCGGTAGCCGGGTCGACCGCGACGACGCACCCGTAGGAGCCGGACGCGTACGTCTCTGGCGGCGCGCCCGACGCCGCCGTCGCCGACAGGCCGCCCAGCCGGGCCGCCGCCTGGGCGACGGGCAGCGGCGCGTCCGCCCGCTTGGCCGCCTCCAGCACGGCCTGGCAGGCGCGGTAGATCGCCGTGCCGCCGGCGACGGCGCTGCGGGAGCCGAACGTCCCGTACCCGAACGGCGCGGTGTCGGTATCCCCGAACACCACGGTGACGTCCTCGCACGGCACGCCCAGCAGGTCGGCGGCCAGCTGGGCGAACGCGGTCTCGTGGCCCTGCCCGTGCCCGCTGGTCCCCACCGCCACGGTGACCGCGCCCGACGGCGACACCGTCACCGTCGCCTGGTCCCCGGCGTCCGGCGCGCCCCCGGCGTGTCCCGCGCCGGGCGTGATCCCGCCGGGCTCCACGAACGAGGCGATCCCGACGCCGAGCAGTTCCCCGGTGGCCGCCGCCAGCCGCGCCCGCTCGGTCTCCAGCGCGGTGCGGTCCAGCCGGGTGAGCATCTCCTGCAGCCCGGCCTGGTAGTCGCCGCTGTCGTACACCAGTCCCGTGCACGTGGTGTACGGGAACTCGCCTGCGCCGATGAAGTTCCGCCGCCGCAGCTCGGCCGGGTCCAGTCCGGTCGCGGTGGCGGCCAGGTCCACGAGCCGCTCGCAGAAGTAGGCGCCCTCGGGCCGCCCGGCGCCCCGGTAGGGGCCGATGGGCGGCGTGTTCGACAGCACGCCGACCAGTTCCACGTCGATCGCGGAGATCCGGTAGCCCTGCGGCAGCATCGGGCCGAGCCGTCCCAGCAGTGATCCGGGGGCGTTCGGCGTGAGGTAGGCGCCAAAGCCCGCGTGCACGACGCCGCGCAGCGCCGTGATCCGCCCGTCGGCGGCCACGGCCATCTCCAGGTCCGCCACCTGGTCACGGCCGTGCGTGGTGGCCAGGAACGACTCGCCGCGTTCCTCGATCCACTTCACTGGCCGGCCAACCGTCAGCGCCGCGAAGATCACCGCGACCTGGTCGGGGTAGATCGGCCCCTTCGCCCCGAACGCCCCGCCCACGTCCCCGGCGACCACGTGGATCCGCTCAGGCGGCAGTCCGAGCATAGCCGACAGCCAGCGCCGGGACCCGTGCGGCCGCTGCGTTGGCAGCCGCACCTCCAGCCGCCCGTCCCCGGCCCGCGGGTCCCCACGGACCCAGGCCAGGACGCCGCGCGGCTCCAGCGTCACCGGGGCGATCCGCTGGCTCGTCATCCGCTGCCGGACCCGGTGCGCCGCCCGCGCGAACGCCGCGTCCGCGTCCCCGGCGGCCAGCCTCGCCCGGAACGAGACGTTCCCCTCCGGGCCGCCGTCGTGAAGCACGGGCGCGCCCGGGGCGGCCGCCGCCAGCGGGGAGGTCACCGCGGGCAACTCGTCGTAGGTGACATCGACCAGCTCGGCCGCGTCGGCGGCTAGCGCCGGGGTCCGGGCCACAACCAGCGCCACCGGCTGGCCCGCCCACATCACCGTGCCGGCGGCGAGCACCGGGAACGGCGGGTTCAGCGCCCCGGCCGGCATCCCTTCGCCGCCGGGCATCGGCCCGACCCCGGCGGCGTCCAGGTCGGCGGCGGTGAGCACCGCGACCACGCCGTCCGCGGCCCGCGCCCCGCGCACGTCCACCGAGGCGATCCGGGCATGCGCGACCGGGCTGCGCACCACGAACGCGTGCAGCGTTCCCCCGGGGGGACTACCCTCCGTACCCCCCGATTGGGTTCCCGGGGGGTCCACGTCGTCCACGTACTGCCCGCGGCCGGTCAGCAGCGCGGGGTCCTCTCGCCGCACCATAGCGGTCCCCACCCAGCCGCTCCCGCCGCCGGCCCCCGGAGAGGACGCGCCGTAACGAGGCCGCCGCGACTGCTCATTCATCCGCGCCTGCCGGGGCATCGGCGCGGGACAGCGCCCTGGCGAGCGCGCGGCGGGCCATCACGGCGGCCAGGTGGACCCGGAACGGCCCCGAGGCGTGCTGGTCGGCCAGCGGCTCGGCGCCGGCGGCGGCCATCGCGGCCTCGAGGGCGCCGGCGAGCATGGCGTCCAGTTCGGGGCCGCCCGCGCTGTCGCCGTCCGCCAATTCCGCGCGCAGGGCGGAAACTGAGCGGGAGGCCAGGTCTCGTTGCGGCAAGTCGATGCGGAAGGCACGGGGCGCGATGCCGGTGACCGCGACCCGGGTCCCGGTGATGGCCTTGCCTTGGACTTCAATGACCGTGCAGGCGCCGGCGAGGGGCAGGTGGCTGGCGGGATGCGCGAACTTCTCATACGCCTGGCCAGCGGGCGCGGCGGGGACCGTGACCGCGGTGACCAGCTCGTCGTCGGCCAGGTCGGTGCTGAAGACGCCGCGCAGGAAGTCCTCCAGGGCGACGGTGCGGGTGCCCGCGCGGCTGGCGATCGTCACCCGCGCGTTCAGGGCGAGCAGGACCGGGGGCAGGTCCGCGGCCGGGTCGCCGTGCGCGAGCGCGCCGCCGACCGTGCCCCGGGCGCGGACCTGCGGGTCGGCCAGGACGGTGAGCGCGTCGGCGATGGCGGGGAACCCGGCCGTGATGCGGGGGTCGCGCTGCAGGTCGCGGTAGGTGGCGAGCGCGCCGATGCGGAGCTGGCCGCCGTCGGCGGCGATGTCCTTGAGCTCGGCGAGGTCGCCGATGTCGAGGAGGGTGGCGGGCGTGGCTAGCCGCAGCTTCATCATGGGCAGCAGGGACTGGCCGCCGGCCAGGACCTTCACGTTGTCGCCGGCCGTCGCGGCCGCGTCCAGCTGGGCCAGCGCGCCCGCTAGCGAGCCGGCGCGGGCGTAGGCGAAGTCGGCGGGGAACATGTCCGCTATGCGCCCCGCAGCTCGGCGGCCGCGTCGAGGGCGGCGGCGACGATGTTCTGGTACCCGGTGCAGCGGCAGATGTTGCCCGCGAGGGCGTGCCTGACCTCGGCGTCGGTCGGGTCGGGGTTGTCGGCGAGTAGCTGGCGGATCATCATCACCATGCCGGGCGTGCAGTAACCGCATTGCAGCCCGTGGTGGCGCCAGAAGGCCCGCTGCACCGGGTGCAATGACACGGGCTCAGGAGAGGCCGGCGGCTCGCGGCCCGCCGCCCGGGAGCCTGCGGCGGCTAGCGTCCCGCCCCTTGCTGTTATCTCGGCGAGGTCTGGCGCGAGGCTCTCGATCGTGGTGACCTCATGGCCGCTGGCCTGCGCGGCGAGCACGGTGCAGGACTTGACGGCCACCCCGTCCAGGGCGACGGTGCACGCGCCGCACTGGGTGGTGTCGCAGCCGACGTGCGTGCCGGTCAGCCGGAGGTTGTCGCGCAGGAAATGGACGAGCAGCGTCCGCGCCGGGACCCGCGCGCGGCGTGGTACCCCGTTGACGGTCACGTCCACGTCCACGTCGACGTCCGGCATCCGGCCCTCCCTGGGGTAGCGGCTCCTGCGATCGATTGCAGCATAACGATACGAGCCGGGGACGGGCAGGCCTTGCCCCGCGCTTAGCGCGTCGATGTCACTAAACCGATCGGGAACGTGCATAATGGCGGGCATGCGACTGTCTGCCCGCGCCGACTACGCGCTCCGCGCGGCCATCGAGCTGGCCGCGGCCCCCGACGGTCACGTTACCGCCGAGCAACTCGCCCATGCGCAGAACATTCCGGGCAAGTTCCTGGAGACTATCTTGACGCAGCTGCGCCGGACAGGGCTAGTGCGCAGCCAGCGCGGCCCGGACGGCGGCTTCTGGCTGGCCCGCCCGGCCAGCGAGATCTCCCTGGCTGACATCATCCGCGCGATCGACGGCCAGCTGCTCGGCGTGCGCGGCGAGCGGCCGGAGAACATCAGCTACCCGGGGGCGGCCGAGCCGCTGCAGCGGGTGTGGATCGCGCTGCGGGCCAACGAGCGGGCCATCCTGGAGACGGTCACGCTCGGAGATATCGTCTCCGGCGAGCTCCCCGACGTCGTGAAATCGCTGACCGCCAGCCCCCAGGCCTGGGTCTAGGCGCCCCGCGCCCCGAAGACTGGTTGCAGCTCGTAAAGTTTTCATCGAATACGATGACTACTCTTCGGCATGCGCGAACTCTTCGGGATGAATGCGGTGGGCTGCTGCTCGTGGCAGCGAAACGGCCCCGGTGATCGCGCGCCGTGGCCGTCGTCGCCTCGCGGGTACGGTCAGACGGTGACCATGTCGGTCACGTCGCGGACGCTGCCGCCGTGTCCGGCGAAGCCGACCCGCCGGTCGCCGAAGTCGTCGCCGACGGAGGCCACGCCGATCGAGGGCACGCCGATTGAGGGCACGCCGATTGAGGGCACGCCGCCGAGGTCGGCCGGGGCGGAGTCGGGCGTCTCGGCGGGAACCGGCACCCGGTCCGCCGCGATGCGCAGGCTGGCCTCGCGAAGGGCGGGCTCGCGTGGCGCGCCGAGGACGGTGTCCTGCTGGAGCTCGGCGAGCGCGAAGTTATCCGAGACCTCACGGAACACCTGCGACAGGGGCGTCTCCAGGGCGGCGCAGATCGCCGCGAGCAGTTCCGATGAGGCTTCCTTGCGGCCGCGCTCCACTTCCGACAGATAACCGAGCGACACCCTTGCCGACGCGGAGACCTCGCGCAGAGTGCGGCCCTGCCTGATCCGCAGCCGACGCAGCACGTCGCCAAGCAATTGACGAAGCAGTACCATCGTCGCACTCCTTTCCCGAGCTTCTACCAAGCCGTCGAGGCAGAACCGCTGATGAGTCCACCGTACCTTTCCATACGGTTTACCCGCGAGAGCACACCATCCAGTGTTCGCTCCTGACGTAACGCTGTAATCGTGGACACTCTTCCCGCAGTCGCCCGAGCAGCAGCCCGAGCACTCTCTCTACCGTTAGTCTACGTATCTCGTTCCGGTCGCCGGCCAGCGCTATCGTCCGAACGATCGTGTCGTCGACCAGGCTCACCGCGATGTGCACCGTTCCGGGCGACTGGCCGTCTTGCGAGTCAGGGCCCGCCACCCCCGTGGTGGCCACGCCAACCGTCGTCCGCAGGCGCTGCCTGACCCCCGCCGCCATGGACGCGGCGACCGGCGCGTAGACCGGTCCGTGCTCGGCCAGCACGTCCTCGTCCACGCCGAGCAGGCGCGCCTTCAAGTCGGTGGCGTAGGAGACGACACCGCCGCGGAACGCGGCCGACGATCCCGGGATATCGGTCAGCGCCGCGGCGACGAGCCCGCCGGTCAGCGACTCCGCCGTCGCGACGGTCCAGCCGGACTCGCGCAGCAGCCGCAGCACCTCGGTGGCCAGCTCCCGCGCGGCACTCCCGGCTGAGCCTGGGCCCGCCGCCTCTGGTTCTGGCACTAGTTCCCCCTCCGCGCTCATGATCAGGCCCGGTCGTGGGTCTGCCTGCCGTCGTGCCCGGTGCCGCTGTCCTGGCTGGCACTGCCGGCCTGGGTCGCAGACCCGTCCTGGGTCGCACTGCCGTCCTGGGTCACACTGCCGGCCTGGTTAGCACTGCCGTGCTGTCTCGCGGGCTGCCGGGTCAGGCGCACCGCGCGTACTACGTAGTCAACGCCGGTCACCAGCGTTACCACGAGGGCGGCGCCCATGACGATTTCCTTAACGAGCGCGGGCGGGCTAAGCGACGGCGGGAGCAGGTACAGGCAGATGGCGGCGATCTGGAGCAGCGTCTTGAGCTTTCCCCCGGCGCTCGCGGCGATGACGCCCCGCCGGATGACCGCGAACCGCAGCGCGGTCACGCCTATCTCACGGGCCAAGATGAGCGCGGTCACCCAGCCGGGCAGCTCACCGAGCGCCGTCAAGCTGATCAGCGCCGCGCCGGTCAGCGCCTTGTCCGCGATCGGGTCGGCGATCTTTCCGAAGTCGGTGACCAGCCCGCGGCTGCGCGCCAGCTGGCCGTCGAGGAAGTCGGTCAGGGACGCCACGCCGAACGCGGCCAGCGCCGCCAGCCGCCAGCCGGTGCTGGCCGGGTGACCCGCTTCGACGAGGAAGACCACGAAGACGGGGACGAGCAGCAGCCGCACGACGGTCAGCCCGTTGGCCACGTTGACCAGGCCGGCGTTACGCGGGTCGACGGTATCGGGACCTGGCGGGTGAGGGTCAGCCACGACCCCGGACCTCCGAGGGCGCGCCCGTCGCGAGCCCGGTCATATCCGGCTGGCCAGAAGGTCCGCCCCGTCGGAGCCGGTCACCCGCGCGGTCACGAGGTCGCCGGGGGCGACCCCGCCCGTAGGGCCTTCCAACGCGCCTTCCACCGTGAGCAAGACCGTGCCGTCCACGTCCGGTGCCTGGTGCTCGGCGCGGCCCTCGAACTGGCCGTCGTCCAGCGCCTCCTCCACGAGCACCTGGATCGTATCGCCGATCCGGTCGGCAGCCCGCTGCGCCATCACTTCCTCGGCCAGCCGGGCGAACTCATCGACCCGGCGGCTTACCTCGTCCTCATCGACCTTGCCCTCGGCCGGGAAGCCGGCCGCCTCGGTGCCATCCTCGTCGGAGTAGCCGAAGATCCCGATCGCGTCCAGCTGCGCCTCGCTGAGGAACAGCTCGAGCTCGTGCAGGTCATCGGGGGTCTCGCCGGGGAAGCCGACGATGAAGTTGGACCTGATGCCCGCCTGGGGGCTGGCTTGCCTGATCCGGTCGGTCAGCTCCAGGAAGCGCTTGCGGTCCCCGAACCGGCGCATCGACCGCAGGACCGGGCCGCTGGCGTGCTGGAAGGACAGGTCGAAATAGGGCACGACGCCGGGGGTCGCGGTCATCACGTCGACCAGGCCGGGGCGTACCTCGGCCGGCTGCAGGTAGCTGACCCGCACCCAGGACAGGCCGTCGATGGCGGCCAGCTCGGGCAGCAGCTCCTCAAGGAGCCGCAGGCTGCCCAGGTCCTTGCCGTATGACGTGGAGTTCTCGCTCACCAGCAGCAGCTCGCGGGCTCCCTGGCCGGCCAGCCAGGCCGCCTCGGCCAGCAGCTCCGGCGGGCGCCGGGAGACGAAGGAGCCACGGAAGGACGGGATCGCGCAGAACGAGCAGCGCCGGTCGCAGCCGGAGGCGATCTTCATGGGGGCGCTCACCCCGCCCGAGAGCCGGCGCCGGACAACCCGCGGGCCGGAAGCGGGCGCCACGCCCGCCGGAAGGTCGGGGATCATCTCGTCGCCGGTCAGCGTGGTGCCGGGGACAGCGGTCGTCTCGCGGGCCTGCTGGCGGCTGGCCGGGCTGACCGGCAGCAACGTCCGGCGGTCCCTGGCCACGTGCGCGGGCCTGCGCCGCCCGGCCATGACGTCGTCCAGCCGGGCGGAGATGTCGGCGTAGTCATCGAAGCCGAGCACCTGGACATCGGCGTCCTCGGCGTCCAGGGCGTCGGCCAGCTCGCCTCCGTACCGCTCGGCCAGGCACCCGACGGCGACCACCTTGGCGCTGGAGTCCTCGGCGGCCAGCAGCTCGTCGATGGACTCCTGCTTGGCGGCCTGGATGAAGCCGCAGGTGTTAACCAGGACAACGTCGGCTTCCTCCCCCTCGCCGCGCAATGTCCAGCCGCCAGCGGCCAGCCGTGCGGCTAGCTCTTCGGAGTCGACCTCGTTGCGGGCGCAGCCCAGCGTTACCAGGCTGACGGTACGGGAACTAGGCACACGCAGAGGGTACGTGATGGGGCTTTGTTTCCCGCACTCAGGCCCGCCCGCGCACTGGTTCTGGGACCTTTTGCCGGGTAATGTGCCAGGTCCCCGGGCCTCGCTAGGCGACGGTCGTGCCGCCCTGGGGGCTGACGTTGACGGTGGCCGGGTTGACGGTCTTGGGCGTCGCGTTCCTGCCGTTGACCATCAGCGTGATCCCGGACGGGTTGCCGAGCCGGACCGCGACGCGGTGCCTCTCCAGCCAGGTCATCGACTTGCCCGCCTGGACGACCCCGTTGTACAGCTGCTTGCCGGAGGCGTCGGTGATGCCGACCCAGCAGTCCTGGCTCGCGGTGAGCTTGATCTGCGCCTCGCCCGGCGGGAGCACCGGGCGGGTCGGGCGCCGGGGGGCGGCCGGCGGCGTGGTGGCCGTCGGCGTTGGCCTGAGCGCGGCGACCGGAGTGGTGGGCGGCTTGCCGGGGTGCGAGGTCGCGATCCGGTAGACGCCAAAGCCGGCCACCAGGACCAGCGCCACCGCAAGGATCTTGCCCAGCGGGAAGGACCGCGGCTGGCGGATCTTGATCGGGGTCGATGGCTCGAAGACGTCCGCCGCCGAGATCGCGCCGGGCGGGCCGTGCTCCTCGTCGTACTCCCTGATCAGCGGGGCCGGGTCGGTCCCGACGACCGCGGCGATCGAGCGGATGTGACCGCGGGCGTAGAAGTCCCCGCCACATGACGAGAAGTCGCCCTGCTCGATGGCCCGGATGATCGACTCCCTGATCCGGGTCTGCTGGCTGACCTGGGTGACAGTGAGACCGGCCTGACGGCGTGCCTCCGCCAGAGCTTCCCCGATGCTCACGCCGCGCCTCCTGGAATGATCGCCGTGAATACCATAACTCCATGTGCCCAGTCAGTCACCTCATGTAACTGACTTGGCGGGCTGGCTATTTTTGAGGTCGGCTCCCCGGGAGTCGCGGAGCGTCCCCTTCCGGGAGACGCGACTCCCGGCTACCCGCCCCGCAACGACGTGAGCACTTCATCGAGGTCGTCCGGCCTGCGCAGTACATCGCGGGCCTTGGAACCTTCGCTGGCCCCGACAATACCGCGACTTTCCAGCAGGTCCATCAGCCGGCCGGCCTTCGCGAAGCCGACGCGCAGCTTGCGCTGGAGCATCGACGTCGAGCCGAACTGGGTGGTGATGATCAGCTCGGCGGCCTGCACGAGAAGGTCAAGGTCGTCGCCGATATCGGCGTCGATCTCGCGCGCCTTGTCCGGGGCCGCCGCGACGTCTTCCCGGTACGCCGGCTCAGCCTGCTTCTTGCAGTGCGCGACGATGTCGCGGATCTCCTTCTCCGAGACGAAGGCGTTCTGCAGCCGCAGGGGCTTGGACGCCCCCATCGGCAGGAACAGCGCGTCGCCCTGGCCGACCAGCTTCTCCGCGCCCGGCTGGTCCAAGATGACCCGCGAGTCGGCCAGCGAGGAGGTCGCGAACGCCAGCCGCGACGGCACGTTCGCCTTGATCAGGCCGGTCACGACGTCCACGCTTGGGCGCTGGGTGGCCAGCACGAGGTGGATGCCGGCCGCCCGCGCCAGCTGGGTGATCCGGACGATGCTGTCCTCGACGTCGCGGGGGGCGATCATCATCAAGTCGGCGAGCTCGTCGACGATCGTCACCAGGTAGGGGTAGGGCTCATACACCCGCTCCGAGCCGGGCGGCGGGACCAGCTTCCCGGCCCGCACCGCCTTGTTGAAGTCGTCCAGGTGCCGGTACCCCGAGGCCGCCAGGTCGTCGTAGCGGCGCTCCATCTCCCCGACCACCCATTCCAGCGCCTCGGCCGCCTTCTTAGGGCTGGTGATGATCGGCGTGATCAGGTGCGGGATGCCCTCGTAGATGGACAGCTCGACCCGCTTGGGGTCGATCAGGATCATCCGCACCTCATCCGGAGTGGCCCGCATCAGCACGGAGGTGATGAGCCCGTTGAGGCAAACGCTCTTGCCGCTCCCGGTTGCCCCCGCCACCAGCACGTGCGGCATCTTCGCGAGGTTCGCCAAGACGGTGTGCCCCTCGACGTCCTTGCCCAGGCCCACCACCATCGGGTGATGGTCGGCGACCGCCTGCGGGGAGCGCATCATGTCGCCAAGCGAGACGATCTCCTTGTCGGCATTCGGGATCTCCACGCCGATCGCGGACTTGCCCGGGATGACCGGGAGGATCCGCACGTCGGCCGACTTGACCGCGTAGGAGATGTTCTTCGACAGCGCGGTGACCCGCTCGACCTTCACGGCCGGGCCGAGCTCGATCTCATACCGGGTGACCGTCGGCCCCCGGCTGAACCCGGATACCGTCGCGTCCACGTTGAACTGCTCCAGCACCTCCTGCAGCGCGGCCACGACCACGTCGTTGGCCTTGGTCCGCGACTTCGGCGCCGACCCCGGCTTCAGCAGCGCGGGCGGCGGCAGGGTGTAGTTGCCGGCCGCGGCGCCGCTCAGGGTGAGCTGCTCACCCGGCTTGAGCGGCCCCTGCGGGTCGAACCCCTTGCCGCCGCCAGCGGTTCCGGCCCGGCCGGGCGGGGCGCTGGGGTCGGGGACGCCCGGCGCCACCGGGCCCGCGGCCTCGCCGGCGGAGGCTGGGCCCGCCGGGTCCTCGAGAGCGCCGGGGTAGGCGCCGGGATCGGCCGCGTCCGGTTCCGCGGGCGCGGCGAAGCCGAGCTCCTCGAGCAGGTCCTCGCTGATCCGCGCCGCCCGGGGCGCGCTCCCGGCCGCCGCGCCGGCCCCGCGTCCCGGGTTTCGCCGCCCGCCGAGCACCGGGGTGTCGTAGGGCCGCAGGTGGTCGCCCGACTCGATGGCCGACGGCCGCAGCCGGATCGCCCGGGGGATCTGACCGCGCCGCGGCTTCGCCTCGCCGAGCTCCTCGTCGTAGTCGTCCTCGTAGTCGGCGTCCTCGTCGTCGTAGCCGGTCACCGGCTGCCCGTGCCCGAACAACTGCCGGAACTCCCCCAGCCGCTGCGGGATCTGGTGCACCGGGGTGCCGGTGATCACCAGGACACCGAACCCGGCCACCAGGCCTAGCAGCGGCGTGGCAACCCACGGGGTGACCAAGTGGACCAGCGGGTAGGAGGCGAGGAAGCCCAGGAACCCGCCGGATGAGCGGATCGCCGCGGCGCCGGCCGTCAGCGCCGGGGTCCCCTTGGCGATGTGCATGAGGCCCAGCCCGCCGATGCCGAACGCCGCCCAGCCGATCGCCACCTGCGCGGCCGGGGAGTCGTGATCGGGATGGCGCAGGTACCGCCACGCCAGCAGCAGCGCCACCAGCGGGACCGTGAACGCCAGGTCCCCGAAGACGCTGCTGGTCCCGAGGTAGATCCCCCGCCCGACGGCATTGTGCATGCGCATCCACACGCCGGCCGCGAGCAGGATCGCCGTCCCTAGCCAGAACAGCCCGACGCCATCGCGCTGGTGATCGGGATGCAGGTCCTGGGCACTGCGCCCGACCCGGCGGACCGTGAACCCGAGCACGCCGGCCACGAGCATCCACCCCGCAGAGGCCGACCGGACGGTCCATCCCGCCAAGATCACCAGCGGGTCGCTGGACCGGGCCGCCTTCGCCGGTGCCGACTGGCCCCGGGTTGCCTTCGATGATGCTGACCTCGACGATGACCCCGACCGCCCGCCGCCCCCGCCCTTACGGCCCGAACCGCCCTTGGCGCCACCGCCCTTGGCAGCACCGCCCTTGGCAGCACCGCCGCGCCCCGATCCGCCCCGGCCCGCGCCCCCGGACCCGCGCCCGGCGCCCGAGCGAGGGCCGCCACTTCCGCCGCCGCCGCTCCCGCCGGAGCGGGACCCAGCGGACCGGGAGCGCCCCGTCTGGCCCCCGCTTGCCCGGCCGCCGCCAGAGCCCGCCGCGCCTGATCGGCCGCCGGCGGGACCGCTGCCCATGCTCGCGCTGGCGCGCGGAGCCGGCGACCCGGCCCCAGCCCGCGACCGCGGCTGCGCTCGGGCCCCCCGGCCGAGGTCGCCCGCGGCGCGGGACGCGGCACCCCCGCCACCGCGGGGGTAGTCCGTCCCGCCCGTCATTCCCGGCGGGTCATCGTCGAGGATCTCGTAGAAGTCGTCGTCAGCATCGGCCTGCCCGCCTCGCGAGCGGGCAGTGCCCCTTGGAAGCGAGCCGCCCCTGGGCGCACGGGTAGCCATGATGACAAACGTAGCGAGGACCCTCGCCGTCACCCAGCACGCCGCGTGCGCCGGCGTGTCGGCGGGCGGCCAATCGCGCGGCCCCCAGCGCGGCTTGCGCGCTAGCTTACGAGCGGGGACGCTTGCCTTACCAGCCACCAGCAACGGGGAGTAGCGAGTGCGCCAGCGGATGCTCACCAGGAAGGCCCTCGTCGCCGCGCGCCAGTCGGCGGCGGGCACGGCGGCCTCCCTCGGCGCGGCCGCCGTCCTCGGCGCCGCGGTCCTGGTCGCGGGCACATCCGTCCCGGCCTGCGCTGGCAGTTGCCCGGCGGGCACCCCGCTGCTGGAGCCCCAGGCGTACGCGAAGTTCGCCAGCCCGGCCGTTGGGCTGCGGTTCGCCCGCGGCCTGTTCGCCGGGGTGGCGCTGCCGCCGGGCGCGCGACCGGCCGCCGCCCCGCCGGAGCTGCGCATCCCGCCGGGCTGGGGCCTGACCCCGTCCTCCGATGTGGGCCAGGTCTGGCAGGTGCCGCTGCCGGCCGTGGCCGTGGGCGGGTTCTTCGCCCAGCACCCGCCGCGCGGCACCGTGATCGCCACCTACCGCGCCGGCCGCGGCGTCCCGGTCAGCGCCATCACCGTGTCGGCGATGTACTACCAGGCATTGTCGGCCCCGGCGGCATTGACCGGTGGCCAGGTGGTGATCGTGGTGGACCCGGCCGGCGCCAACCGTACGTTCATCCGCATCGACGCCCAGGCGGTGCTGTGAGGCGCCCCCGTTAGGCGGCCGGGGCGACCCGGTAGTGGTAGCGGTGGGAGTAGGTGAAGCCGCAGCGCTGGTACATGGCCTGGGCGGCCGCGTTGTCGACCTCGACCTGCAGGAACACGCGCTGGGCGCCCCTGCTGGCAGCCTGCTCGCAGAGCGCCCGGGTGATCATCGTGCCCAGTCCCCGCCGTCGGCGAGCCGCCGATACCTCCACGGCGGTGATCCCGGCCCAGCCGCCGCCCACCGACAGGCGGGCGATCGCGATCGGCGCGCCCGCCTCATCCCGGACGCTCGCGAAGCCCTGCCACGGCGCGGACAGCAGCAGGGTCCGCGCGATGGCCGGGAGCTCCCGGCCCCGGTAGTGGTACATGGCCAGCCACGCGTCGTCCGGCTCGGCGTCTATCCGCAGCGTGGCCCCGGACGGCAGCGTGGCCCCGGACTGCAGTGCGGTTCCGGACGGCCCGGACCGCGGCCCGCGGGCCGCGCCGGCCCCACCGACCATGACGAAGGCCGGGCCGGAGCGGGTCGGCCAGGACCGCCCGGCGAGGAAGGAATCGACAGGGCCGCCGTCCCCGGCCAGGGGCACGGGCACGGCGATCATCGGGGGAAGGCCGCGGGCACGGTACCAGCCGGTGACCACCGCGAGGGCATCGGCCAGCGGGATCCCGGGATCCCCGACGGCCAGCGCGGAGTTGGCGCGGCCGGTGAACCCGTCGGCGGCGCGCAGCAGCCAGTCGCCCAGGCGCTCCTCGCGCGTTCCCCGCCAGTGGCCGGCCGCGATCAGCTCCAGCTGGGAGATCACCGGGTCCGCGCCCGGCCTCACGCGTTGGCGGGAAGATCGGTGCCCGCGCCGCGGTGGCGGGTGCGGACCTGGGCGGGGCCATGGCTCGCGCGGTGCGCGGGAAGGGTCTGCTCGGCGGCGCCCTCGACGGTGAAGCCGGCGTCGGCGATCATCTCCAGGTCGGCCTGCCCGGCCTGGCCCTCGGAGGTCAGGTAGTCGCCAAGGAAGATCGAGTTGGCGATGTGCAGCGCCAGCGGCTGCAGCGTCCGCAGGTGGATCTCCCGGCCGCCGGCGATGCGGACCTCCGCGTCCGGGCAGGTGAAGCGGACCATGGCCAGTATGCGCAGGCAGCGCTGCGGCGTGAGGGTCCACGTTCCGGCCAGCGGGGTGCCCTCGAACGGGATCAGGAAGTTGACCGGCACCGAGTCGGGGTCCAGGGCGCGCAGGGCGAAGGCCACGTCGACCAGGTCCTCATCGGTTTCCCCCATGCCGGCGATGAGGCCCGAGCAAGCTGATAGCCCCGCGTCACGGGCCTTGCCGACGGTGGCGACGCGGTCGGCGTACTCGTGGGTGGCGCAGATCTCGGCGTAGTGACCGCCGGAGGTGTTCAGGTTGTGGTTATAGGCCGTCGTGCCGGCCGCCGCCAGCCGCTCGGCCTGCCCGTCGGTGAGGATGCCCAGGCAGGCGCAGACCTCGATGCCGGGGTGCTCAGCCTTGAGCCCCCCGATGGTCGAGCAGACGCGATCGATGTCGCGGTCGGTCGGCCCGCGGCCGCTGGCGACCAGGCAGACCCGCTTGGCGCCGGCTCGCACTCCCGCCTCGGCGGCCTTGCTGACCTCGGCGGACTTCAGCCAGGTGTACTTGAGCACGTCGGCGGCCGATCCGAGGCGCTGCGAGCAGTACGAGCAGTCCTCCGGGCACAGCCCGCTCTTGACGTTGACGAGGTAGTTCAGCTTGACCCGGCGGCCGAAGAACTCACGGCGGACCCGGAACGCGGCGGCGACCACGTCCATCAGCTCGTCGTCGCCGCTGGCCAGCACCGCCAGCGCCTCCTCGCGGGTCAGCAGCTCTCGGCGGATCGCCTTGTCGGCGAGGAGGGCAAGCCAGGTCATGGTCAGCAAGGTATCAGCGGGGCCGATAGAGTCGCGAGGCGAGCAGTTTGTGAGGAGTGCCACGCATGCGCATCGCCATCCTTGATGATTACCAGCACGCCGCGCTGGCCCGCGCGGACTGGGCCTCCCTGGGCGCGCGGGAGGTGACGCCGTTCCACGGGCACATCCCGGACACCGCCGGCCTGGTGGCCCAGCTGCGCCGGTTCGACGTCATCGTCGCCATGCGCGAGCGCACCCCGTTCACGGCCGAGCGGTTCCGGCTGCTGCCCGGCCTGCGGCTGCTGGTGACGACGGGGATGGCCAACGCCGCGATCGACCTGGACGCCGCGCGCGCGGCAGGGGTCACGGTGTGCGGGACGCGGGGCAGCGGCTCGGCGACCGCCGAGCTGACCTGGGCGCTGATCTTGTCGCTGGCCCGGCACGTGCCCGCCGAGGACGCCGCGATACGCGACGGCGGCTGGCAGCACACGGTGGGCTTCGGGCTGCGCGGCCGTGTGCTGGGCGTGGTCGGCCTGGGGCACCTGGGCAGGCAGGTGGCGGCGGTCGGCAGCGCGTTCGGCATGGAGGTGCTCGCGTGGAGCCAGCACCTCACGGCACCAGCGGCGGCCGCCGCCGGCGTGACCGCGGTGACCAAGGACGAGCTCTTCGACGCCGCCGACATCGTGACGATCCACTACAAGCTCAGCCCGCGTTCGGAGGGCATCGTGGGGGCACGCGAGATCGGGCTCATGAAACCCACGGCGTACCTGGTCAACACCTCGCGCGGGCCGCTCGTTGACACCGACGCGCTGCTGGCCGCGCTGACCTCCGGCGCCATCGCCGGCGCGGCGCTTGACGTCTATGATGAGGAACCGCTGCCAGGGGGACATCCGCTACGGAACGCGCCGCGGACGGTGCTCACGCCGCATATCGGGTATGTCACCGATGACGGGTACCGCGTGTTCTACGGCGAGGCGGTCGAGGACATCGCCGCGTTCGCGGCCGGACACCCGGTACGGCTACTGGCCGCGCCCGCGTAGAAAAAAGACTATTCCTACTACTTAAGTTGACTATACGGCGCTGACCGTGGTCTCCTAGAGATAGACGAGCGTGACGGGAGGAAGTCGATGCGGCCCCGCGACCTGCTGACGGACGCCCTCCTCGGGCGGCTGCGCGGCAGCGACGGCGCCGACCCGCCGGCGCTCACCCGCGACATCACGCGGCTGCGCGACGCCGGCTACCTGTCGGTCACGCTGCCGCCCGAGCTCGGCGGCCTGGGCTGCACGCTGCGCCAGGCGGCCTGCGGGCAGCGGCGCCTGGCGGGCGTGGCCCCGCGGACGGCGCTCGCGATCAGCGCGCACCTGTACTGGACGGGAGCGGCCGCCGACGCTTACCGGTCCGGCGACGCGTCGGTGAAGTGGATCTTGCTGGAGGCGGCGCGGGGGGCGCTGTTCGGCGGCGGCCACGGGGAGCCCGGCAACGACCTCAAGCTCGCCGCGCCGGACTCCCGCTGCGACCCGGCCGGGGAGAGCGGGTACCGGTTCCGCGACCCCGGCACCGCGCTCGCCAGCGTCACCCCGCACTGGGACTGGCTGGCGGTACACGCCCTGACGCTGCTATCTCCCGGGGGGGCGACCCCCCGTACCCCCCGGGAGTCTCCCGGGGGGGCGAACGGAGTATCCCCCCGTACCCCCCGCGAGTCTCCCGGGGAGGCGAACGAACCCCGGGGCCACCAGGCCGTGCTCGCCTTCGCCGGGCGGGGGGCGCGATGTACCCCCGCCTACCGGGTGGTCCGCGTGCTGCCGCCCGGCGTCCCGTCCGACGTGTTCACCGCGAGCGCGATCGGCTGGGGCTGCTCACTGCTGGCCAGCGTGGAGTTCGCCGCCGCCCGGCAGGCGTTCCGGCGGGCCGTGGCCCTCACCGGGGCGCTCGGCGACGGATACTCCGCCCAGCCGACGGCCGCCTGCCCCCACCCCGCCCCGCGGGCCGGCAACCCGCTGGACCGCTGGCCGGTCGCCGAGGCCAGCTTGCGGCTGGACGCGCTCAAGGCGCGCATCGCCGAGGTCACCCACCCCTGGCCGCTCGTTCCCGAGCCCGGCCCTGACGTCGGCGGGCAGCAGCTCATCGCCATCTTCGCCATGCGGCACGAGGTCGCCGAGGGCGCCGCCCGGGTGCGGGCCCTCAGCGCCTCCGTCACCGGCGCGGCCGGCGCGACGCCGGCGCCGCGGTCGGCGGCCAGTCCCGCCTAATGCGCGAGCAGGGCACGCCGGCTAGCGCGCCCAGCCGCGATCGCGCGCCCAGCGCGGGTGGCGGCCGGAGGCGGCCAGCGCCTGGTCCAGCGCGGAAGCGTCCGGCGGGACCACGATCGGTTCCGCGAACCCCTGGTACTGCCGGAACAGCTCGGCGTTGGCCTCCACGGCGGATGCCACGACCCGCGCGGTGGCATCCGGCAAGGCGTACGCCTGCCCGGTGGCGACCGCGAGGTCCCAGGCGTGCAGCACCATGTCCATGAGGTTCATGGCGGCGACGTCGGCGGCCTCCATCGGCGTCCCCATGACGTCGAGCTTGCGCTCCCAGGCGGCCGGGTCGGCCCAGGCCGCCAGCGCCCGGTCCAGCTGCTCACGGTACCGGACGGCGAAGTCCGCGGCCGCGGCGAAGTCGGTGTTCATGAGCTCGTCGGCCACCGACTCCCCGTGCGCCCGCCGCTCCAGCGAGTACGACGTCCACAAGATGAGGTGGTTCATCAGCGCGCGCACGTCCCAGTCGGTGCACGGGGTTGGCCCGTCGAACTGGTCCGGCGAGACCCCGGAGACCACGCGCGCGGCCGCGTCAGCGGCCTCGGTCAGCTGAGGATGCAGGTTCATGAGGACAGACGGTAGCCACTGCCTGGCGAGCCGTCTTGAACAAACCCGACAGCGCATCAGGCATGCTTAGACCGTGGAAGGAACCGAGGGCGTGCGCGGGGTGCTGCGCCCGGACGGTGCCGCGGGCCGGTTCACGCTGGCCCGTCACCCCCCGGACGGCGACCTCGCGCCGTTCGTCGACTACTACTGGATCGTCCGCTGGGACCTAGGCGAAGAGCCGCCCTACGAGCAGTCGATCCTGCCGCACCCGTGCGTCCACCTGGCCTTCGAGGCCGGCGGGGCAGCCGTCTACGGCATCGACACCAAGATCTTCACCCGCCGCCTCACCGGCCAGGGGAAGGTCCTCGGGGTCCGGTTCCGGCCTGGCTGCTTCCGCCCCTTCAGCCCCAGGGCCATTTCTCGCCTCAACGACACCGTGGTTCCCGCTGCTTCCCTCCTTGGCCGCGGCGTGGCATCCGCCAACGAGGCGGTCATGGCCGCGGGCACCGACGAGGAGATGATCAGCGTCGCCGCCGGGCTGCTGCGCGAGATCCGCCCGCCCCGGGACCGCGTCGCCGAGCAGGTGGCCGCCATGGTGGAGCGCATCTCCGCCGACCTGGGGATACGCCGGGTCGCGGACCTGACGGAGGCGTTCGGCTGGCCCGAGCGCAAGCTGCAGCGGGTGTTCAGCGAGTACGTGGGCGTCTCCCCCAAGTGGGTCATGCGGCGCGCGCGGCTGCACGAGGCCGCGCTGCGCGCCAGCTCCGGCGAGGCGGTCGACTGGGCCACGCTGGCGAAAGACCTCGGCTACGCCGACCAGTCGCATCTGACCAGGGATTTCACCACCACGATAGGGACGCCGCCGGCCCGCTACACCGCGTCGGCCTGACCCGCCGCCGCAGCCCCCATCTAGTCACTCGAGAGCTCTTCCGTCGCCGGCGCATATCCGTCAAACTGCTGTCAGCGACGGCACTCCCACCAGTGAGGACATAATGGCGGCGACTCCGGAACAAGCGGTACCAGGTCAGGCGACTTCGGCGCCGGCCCCCGGGCTGAAGCGGTCCCTGTCGGTCTGGCAGGCGGTCGGCCTGTCGCTGGCGCTGATGGCGCCGAGCATGGCCGCGAACATCAACCCGCAGGGCGCGGCCGGCGCCGGGCGGGCGATCCCGCTGGCGTTCCTCATCGCGGCGGTCGGCGTGCTGCTGGTGGCCTACACGTTCGTGCGGCTCACCCAGTACTTCCGGCACGCGGGCTCGGCCTACGCGTTCGTCGGGGCGACCCTCGGGCCGCGCGCCGGGGTCGTCGCCGGCTGGGGGCTGGCCGGCACCTACACGTTCTACGCGGTGGTGACGGCGTCGGCGGCCGGCATCTTCGGCGCGGGCCTGCTGGATGACCTGGGCCTGTGGAAGAACCAGCCGACGTGGTCGCCCATCTTGTTCGCCGCGGTGGCGGTGGTGCTCGCCCTCGTCCTCGCCTCGATCCCGGCCAAGGGCGGCACGAACGTGCTGCTGGTCGTCGAGGCGGCCACGGTGGCGCTTATCCTCGTGGTCACCGTCGTGGTGCTGGCGAAGGTCATCGGCCACAGCGCCCCCGGCGGGGCGCACTTCACGATGAGCGTGTTCACCCTGGGCAGCGGCACCGGGGTATCGGCGCTGTTCCTGGGCGTGGTCTTCGGGTTCTTGTCGTTCGCCGGCTTTGAGGCCTCGGCGACCCTGGGCGAGGAGGCGCGCAACCCCTCGCGCGACATCCCGCGGGCGATCCTGGGCGTGGCGATCTTCGGCGGCATCTACTTCGTGGTGGTCACCGCGGCGGAGGTCATGGGCTTCGGCACCACCGACAAGGGGCTGACCGCGTTCGCCCACTCCAGCTCACTGCTCGGTGACCTGGGTACCTCCTACGTCGGGTCCTGGGTGGGCAACGTGATCACCGCCGGGACCACCGTCAGCGCGTTCGGCTGCTGCCTGGCCTGCACGGTCGGCGGGGCCCGGCTGGTCTACGCGATGTCGCGGGACACCTTCGGCGACCGCGGCGCGGGCCGCAGCGCGCGCTGGGGCTCGCCGGTCATCGCGACCTTCATCGTCGCCGCGGCGGCGGTGGTGATCTTCGCGGTCTACGTCGCGGTCTCCACCGACCGCGCCGGAGTCACCTTCAACGCGTTCCTGTGGTCGGGCACCATCGGCACCCTCATCTTGCTGGTGGTGTACGTCCTGGCCACGATCGGCATGTCGCGGCTGGTGTTCGTGCAGCGCAAGCTGCCGGGCGTGCCGATGTGGCAGGTGGCGATCCCGGCCGCGGCGATCGTCGTCCTCGGCTACACCTTGTACCGGAACGTCTGGCCGTACCCGACCGGCGACGGGCGCTGGTTCCCGGTCGTCGGCGGGATCTGGCTGGCCGTGGCCGTCGTCGGCGTGATCGCCGCCCCCGGGACGGCCCGCCGCCTCGGCGAGAAGCTGGCCGCCCGCGAGGGAATCAAAGCCGACTAGCCGTGCTTCCCCAGGGGGCTAGCGCCCCCTTCGACCCCCGAAAGGGGGGGAGACCCCCCTTTCACCCCCCCAGGGGAACCAGCACAAACCGCTGGCCCCTGGGCCTCCGGATGCGCCCATTGCCTGCAACCCCGGTCAGCACGGGTACCGGGATAGGGCAGTCATCCAGGTCCCCGCCTGCCGGGGTCCGGTCAGACTTCCACCACTACGGGGATGATCATGGGGCGGCGGCGGTAGGTGTCGCTGACCCACTTGCCGATGACCCGGCGGGCGAGCTGGCGCAGCGCGTGGGCGTCGGAGATGCCATCGGCGGTGGCGCGGGCGAGGGCGTCCTCCACCTTCGGCAGGACCTCCTCGAACGCCATCTCCCCGATGCCGGACCCGCGGGCGTGGATCTCCGGGCCGCCGACCACCTTGCCGCTGCTGGTGTCGACCACCATGATCACCGAGACGAATCCTTCCTCGCCGAGGATGCGCCGGTCCTTCAGCGAGGACTCGGTCACCTCCCCGACGGTCAGGCCGTCCACGTACACGTAGCCGCACTCGACCGCGCCGGCGATGGCCGCCTTGCCGCCGACCAGGTCGACGACCACGCCGTCCTCAGCGATGACGATGCGCTCATCGGGGACTCCGGTCAGCGAGGCCAGCCGCGCGTGCGCCCTCAGGTGCCGCCATTCCCCGTGCACCGGCATGAAGTTCCGCGGCCTGACCAGGTTGAGCAGGTAGAGCAGCTCCCCGGCGGGCGCGTGCCCGGACACGTGGACCAGCGATGACTCCTTGTGCACGACCCGCGCGCCCAGCCGGGTCAGCCCGTTGATCACCCGGTAGACAGCGGTCTCGTTGCCGGGGATCAGCGAGGAGGCGAGGATGACGGTGTCGCCGGCCGCGATCCGGATGGGGTGGTCCCGCCCCGCCATCCGTGACAGCGCGGACATCGGCTCGCCCTGCGAGCCGGTGGAGATCAGCACGACGTCGCCGGGCGGCATCTCCTCGGCCTCGCGCAGGTCGATCAGCAGCCCGCCGGGGACGTGCAGGTAGCCCAGGTCCCGGGCGACGCCCATGTTGCGGACCATGGACCGGCCGACGAAGGCGACCTTGCGCCGGTGCCTGACCGCCGTGTCCAGCACCTGCTGCACCCGGTGCACGTGGGAGGCGAAGCAGGCGACGATGATCCGCTGGTCGGCCTGGGCGAACACGTCGCCGAGCACGGGCGCGATGTCCCGCTCGGACCGGACGATGCCCGGCACCTCGGCGTTGGTCGAGTCAGACAGCAGCAGGTCAACGCCCTCAGCGCCCAGCCGGGCGAAGCCGGCCAGGTCGGTCAGCCGTCCGTCCAGCGGCAGCTGGTCCATCTTGAAGTCGCCGGTGTGCAGCACCACCCCGGCCCGGGTCTTGATGGCCACGGCCAGCGCGTCCGGGATCGAGTGGTTGACGGCGAAGAACTCGCACTCGAAGGGGCCGAACGTCCCCGTGGTGCCCTCCTTCACCTCCACCACCTCGGGGGTGATGCGGTGCTCGGCGAGCTTGGAGCGCATCATGGCGAGGGTCAGCTTCGAGCCGACCAGGGGGATGCCGGCCCGCTCGCGCAGCAGGTAGGGGACAGCGCCGATGTGGTCTTCATGGGCGTGCGTCAGCACCAGCGCCTCGACGTTGTCGAGCCTGCCCTCCAGGTAGCGGAAGTCAGGGAGGATCAAGTCGATGCCGGGCTGGTCCGACTCGGGGAACAAGACCCCGCAGTCGACGACGAGGAGCCGGCCACCGTATTCGAAAACCGTCATGTTGCGCCCGATCTCGCCGAGGCCGCCCAGGGCGACGACGCGCAGCCCCTCATCGGGCAGCGGGGGCGGTGGGGCGAGTTCAGGATGCGGGTAGCTCATCTATTCCCGCCACTGCGATAACTCGAGATCACGTCCATCATTTCAGTTGAGCATAGTGAGGTTGTTATCCGGCTCAGCGGGCCGGCGTGTCGGCTGGCCGGCGCGCGGGGCGCCGGACGCCGGCCCCGGCGTCAGCCCGGAAGCTTGACGCCGCCTGCCGTCAGGTCCTCGCGGAGCTGGCGGCGCTCGTCCTCGCTCGCCGGGATCAGCGGTCCGCGCACTCCCCCGCCGGGCAGGCCGAGCATTTCCATGGCCGCCTTGGTCAGCACGGCGGCCTGATTGCGGAACAGCCCCACGTTGACCGGGAGCATGTCCAGGTGAAGCTTGCGTGCGTCGCCGTTGCGGCCGACGGTGAAGGCCTCGATCATCTCGTGCAGCCGGTCGCCGACGACGTGCGCTGTCACGCTGATGAAGCCGGACGCACCGACCGAAAGCAACGGCAAGTTAAACATATCGTCGCCGGAGTAGTACACGAGGCCGGTGCGGGCGAGAACCTGCGAGGTGGCCGCGAGGTCGCCCTTGGCGTCCTTGACCCCGGCGATCCTCGGGTGCTCGGCCAGCCGGACCAGCGTGTCGGTGGCGACGGCGACCCCGGTGCGGGCGGGGATGTCGTAGATCAGCACCGGAAGGCCGGTGCTATCGGCGACCGCCGAGAAGTGCGCGGCGAGGGCGCTTTGAGCGGGCTTGTTGTAGTACGGGGTGACGACGAGCAGGCCGTGAGCGCCGGCCCGCTCGGCCTGGCCCGCCAGGTGGATCGTGTGCGCGGTGATGTTGGTGCCCACCCCGGCGACCACCTTGGCCCGGTCACCGACGGCCTCAAGCACCACCCGGATCAGGCGCTCCTTCTCCTCGTCGGTCGTGGTCGGCGCCTCACCGGTGGTGCCGTTCACGACCAGGCCCTCGTTGCGCATGTCGTCCACGAGGTAACTGGCGAGCCTGGCCGCGCCCTTGTAGTCGACGCTGCCGTCGGAGGTCATGGGGGTGATCATCGCCGTCATCGTGCGGCCGAAGGGCGCCAAGATCGTCATAGACGAAAACTACCCCTAACGCGCGGTGGCACGCTGGCCGCGAGACGATCTTCCCTGGGAATTAAGTCCCAGGCCGACGGGCATGCCCCGATCCTGGCAGGCGGGAGTCACCGCCAGCGTCCCCGGGATGGCTCATGCGCCGAGGCCGACGAGGGTCTCGGCGAGGACGGGGAGGTCGTCGAGGGCGAAGGTGCCGCCGCCGGCCAGCGGCTGGATGACCACGTGGTCAGCGCCCGCGTCCACGTGCGCCTGGATCCCGGCCGCGAACTCGGCGGTGCCGTGGGGAGTGACCGCTGACAGGAGGCGGTCGCTGCCGTCCCCGGTGACATCGGCATCGGTGTAGCCCAGGCGGCGCAGGTTGTTCACGTAGTTCGGCAGCTGCAGGTAGAGCCGGGCGTACCCGCGGACGGCCGCCAGGCGCGAGCAACCTTCTTGGCGGCCCGCAGTCTTAACTATGTGGACCAGGTGGACACCGACGACCCCGCCGCCGCGGCGATGGCAGCCGGCCGGACGGCGGAACGGCACGTTACCGCGCTGTACGAGGCGCACGCGCTCAGCCTGGCGCGGCTCGCGCTCCTGGTGCTGGGGGATCCCGCCGCGGCCGAGGACGTGGTCCAGGACGCGTTCCTCGGCTTGTACCGGCGCTGGGACCGGTTGTCGGCGCCCGCGGCGGCGCTGCCCTACCTGCGGGCCAGCGTGCTCAACGGCTGCCGGGACGCGATGCGGCGACGCTCGCGGCCCGGCATCGTCACTGAGGAGCAGCCGCTGGAATCGGCCGAGGCCGCGGTGCTGCACACCGAAGAGCACCGCGCGATCCTGGCCGCCGTCCGGCGGCTTCCGGCGCGGCAGCGGGAGGCGGTGGTGCTGCGCTACTACCTGGACATGACCGAGGAGCAGGCCGCGAAGGCCATGCGAGTAAGCCGGGGCACCGTCAAGTCCGCCACGTCCCGGGCCATAGCCAAGGTCGGCCAGATGCTGAAGGAGGGGTCATGAGCACGCTCGAAGACGACATCCGGGACGCCCTGCGCGACGAGGCGACCCGTCTTCGCGGGGTCCGGCCGTTGCGATTGCAGCCCGCGGGCCCGGTCGGGCGCCAGGCGCTGCCCGGCCGACGCCAGGCGCTGCCCGGCCGACGCCAGGCGCTGCCCGGCCGACGCCAGGCGCTGCCCGGCCGACGCCGGGCGCGCTGGCTGAGGACCTGGATGCCGCCGCTCACCGCGGCGGCCATGGTCGTGGCCTTGGCGATCTCGCTGGTGACCGCGAAGAGTATCCGCGGCGAGGGCGGGGCTCCCGCTGTCAGCCCAGCCCTCGGCCGGTACGGCATCCCCCGGTTCTACGTCACGCTGCCCGCCCCCGGGCTGTCGGGGCAGCCGATGAGGTCCCTGGTGGTCGGGGACACGTTCACCGGGGCGAAGGTCGCCACGGTGGCGGCGCCCAAGGGCACCCAGTTCACGGGCGTGTCGGCCGCCGGGGATGGCCGGACGTTCGTCGTCGAGGCCATGCCGGCCCCCCGGTCCGCGGTGCCGGCCGTCTCGGCCGTGCGTCAAGGGATCCACGGGCCGCTGACGTGGTACCTGCTGCGGATCGCCCCCGGCACCCGGGCTCCGGCGCGCCTGACCCGGGTGCCGATCTCAGACCGGGCGCAGGCAAGCCCGGCGACCGGCATCTGGGGCTTCGCGTTGTCCGGGTCGGGGCGGCAGCTCGCGGTAGGCCTAGGGACCGGGGGCTTTAACGGTCCGCTGGCCTTGCGGGTCTACTCGGTCGCCACGGGGCAGGTCACGGGGAGCTGGCCGGCGGCCGCCGGTTCCCTCACGGCCGGCCTGAGTGGCCTGACCTGGGTGAACGGCGACAGTGCGGTCGGCTTCGGCGCCTCGCAACCCGGCTCGCGGCCCGTGTCTGGCGTGCTCGGGATCTTGTTCGCGCGCGTGCTGGACCTCCGCGCCCGGGGCGGCGACCTGCTGAAGGACAGCCGGGTCGCGTGGTCGCTGGAGGCCCCCGGCCCGCACGGTACGTGGTCCTATGTCGGCCCGTTGCTCGGCTGCGGCTTTCCCTACCTCACGCCCACCGCGTCGGCGGTCGTGTGCGTCGCGACTAGCTGGACGAATCCGCCCGGCGGTATGGCCGCGACCACCCACTGGGCGGCGTTCCCGGCCGCGGTGCCGGCGCAGGGCCGGGTCACTTGCCGGATTACCTTCAGCGTGCCCGGCCAGAGCAAGGCGGTCGCGGTACCGCAGATCTACTGGATGAGCCCGTCGGGCGACACGCTGGTGAGCTCCGACGGGGCAACCAGCCGGATCGGGATCGTTCGCCACGGCACGTTCACCCCGCTGCCCGTCGACGGCGCGAATCCCGCGGATGGCGACCTCGCCCTGTAACCGCCCGCGCGCCGAAACGGCCAATCGCCGCGCTAGGGAACCTTTCCGGCACCTGGCGAGTCTTCGTTGGCCCTGACCGCCGCGGGGCATCGCGCCGGCGACTACGTGGTGGCCGCGTGCGTGTCAGTCGCCGTCCGGCCGCAAGGACTAGACAGGGACTCTGGGCTAGGCGCGGCCGGCGAAGAAGTCGGTCATGATGGCGCTGATCACCTCGGGCGGGGCGTTGTGGTCGAAGTCGTCGAGGGTCATGAGCCGGGCGCCGGGTATGGCGGCGGCCTGCTCGGCGACTGAGCGACGGAACCACGCGGGGCTCTTGCCGCCCCCGACGATGGGGCGGGCGCGGTGATGGCGGCGAGCTCGGCCACGGGCACCCCGCCGTCGGTGACGGCGATGTCGTAGGGGAGCGTGGGAGTCAGCGGCTCAAGGTCCTTCACCCACGGGGCGCCGTCCATGTGCGCCAGCACCTCGGCCGGCAGGTGGACGACCTCCGACATCCAGAACCGCACGGCCTCGGCCTGGCGGCCGGAGCTGACCAGCTCGCGGATGCGGCTGGCGGGATCCACCGAGGGCCGCGGCGTCTCATCGTTGGTGAACGGCGCCTCGTAGGCGATGATCGCGGCGGCCGGCAGCCCGGCCGCGACCGCGCGCAGCACTATCGCCGCCCCGGAGGAGTGCCCGAAGAAGCAGGGCGGCCGCGGCCCGGTCGCCGCGGCGACGGCGGCCAGGTCCTCCAGTTCCCGCTCGGCGGTGAACGGCTCAGTGTCACCGCTGCCGCCCCGGCCCCGGCGGTCGTAGGTGATGACGGTGAAGCGGGCCTTGAGCTCATCGGGCGCGGCGAACGTATGCCGGGTGCAGAACGCCCCGACGCTGACGATGAGCGCGGGCCCTTGCCCGGCGCGGTCGTAGGCGATCATCGTGCCATCGGCCGACTTCACGGTTTCCATGTGCGTCTCCTGCGTCGATGCTGACTGCGGCCTAGCCGGCTGTGCCGCCCAGCCGGCTGTGCCGCCTAATCCGGCTGTGGCGCCGAACCAGTTCTCACAGGGCTGACGCTCCCTCGGCCCGGAATTCAGCGCCGGTGATCAGCCGCGGGCGAGGTCGCGGCTGATGACCAGCCGCTGGATCTGGTTGGTGCCCTCGAAGATCTGCATCACCTTGGTCTCTCGCATGTACCGCTCCACCGGGAAATCCCTGGTGTAGCCCGCCCCGCCGAGTACCTGGACGGCGTCGGTGGTCACCCTCATCGCGTTGTCGGTGGCGACCATCTTCGCGATGGAGGCCTGGCGGGAAAACGGGCGCCCGGCGTCGCGCAGGCGGGCCGCGTACAGGTACGTCGCCCGCGCGGACTCCACGGCGGCGGCCATGTCGGCCAGCAGGAACGCCAGGCCCTGGTGGTCAATGAGCGGCTTGCCGAACGACTCGCGCTCCTTGGCGTACTTCACGGCCACGTCCAGGGCCGCCTGGGCGACGCCGGTCGCCACCGCCGCGATGCCCAGGCGCCCGGAGTCGAGCCCGGCCAGCGCGATCGCCAGCCCCTGGCCCTCGTCGCCCAGTCGCCGCTCGGCGGGAACCCGGACGCCGTCGAACAGCATCGTCGCGGTCGTCGAGCTCATCAAGCCCATCTTGTCCTCGGGCACGTCCGCGGAAAGGCCGGGGGAATCCGCAGGCACCAGGAAGCAGGAGATCCCGCGCCCGCCGTTGTCGCTGGTACGGGCCATCACCTTGTAGAAGTCCGCCTCCCCGGCATGGGTCGTCCACGCCTTCGCCCCGGTGATGACGTAGTCGCCGCCGTCACGTACCGCCCGGGTGCGCATCGCCGCGGGATCGGACCCGGCGTGCGCCTCTGACAGGCAGTACGCCCCGAGCAGTTCACCGCCGAGCATCTCGGGCAGCCACCGCTGCTTTTGCTGCGCCGTGCCCGCGTGGAAGAGACCGAAGCAGCTCAGCGCGTGCACGCTCACCCCGACCCCGACGGCGGCCCAGGCGGCGGCGATCTCCTCCAGCACCTGCAGGTAAACCTCGTAGGGCTGCCCGCCACCGCCGTATTCCTCCGGGTAGGGCAGCCCGAGCAGGCCGGTACGGCCCAGCGTGGTGAAGACCGCGCGGTGAAACGCGTGAGTGCGCTCTGCCTCGTCGACGACCGGGCGCAGTTCCTTGTCAACGACGCTGCGCGTCAGCTCGATCAGGTCGGCCGACTCCGGAGTCGGCATCAATCGCGCGGCAGGCATGGCCCTCCTGTCACCGGCGGCTCAGATACTTTGCACTGTACAGACCCCCGCAGGAAAGCGAGTTCCGCAGGTGAGCGCATACCGCAGCCGGCCCTGGCTGGCCCGATACCGCGAGGGTCACCCCGCCAGCATCGAGCCCGAGTACCGCACGATGCTGGAGCTGTTCCAGGCGTCGGCGCGACGGGCGCCCGGCCACGTCGCGCTGCGCTACTTCGACGGCGAGCTCACCATCGGCCAGCTCGACCGCGCCTCCGACGCCCTCGCGCTGGCGCTGCTCGACCGCGGCTTCGGCCCCGGCGAGCGGCTGGCCCTGTACGTGCAGAACAACCCCGGCTTCGTCATCGGCTTGCTCGGCGCCTGGAAGGCCGGCGGCGCCGCGGTCGCGGTCAATCCCATGAACAAGGGCCGCGAGCTCGCGTACTTGCTCGCCGATTCCGGCGCGAAGGCGCTCTTGTGCCTGGACAGGCTGTACCTGTCGGTCGCCGCGGAGGTCATCGCCTCGGGGCAGTCCCGGGTGGGCACGGTGATCACCACCTCGGAGCTGGACTGGCAGGCGCGCGACGACGAGCGCGTCCTTGAGGCGCCGCGCCTGTCCCCTGGCGACCTCCCGGGCGAGGCGCTCGACCTGCTGGGCATCGTGGCCGCCCACGCCGGGCAGCGCCCGGCCAGTCCCTTCGTGGCGCCCGGTGACGTGGCGGTGCTGACCTACACGTCCGGGACCACCGCCAACCCCAAGGGCGCGATGAACACCCACGAGACGATGGTGCACGGCTGCTGCAACTACCGCGAGTGGATGGGGCTGACCCCCGCCGACAGCGTGCTCGGCCTCGCCCCGTTGTTCCACATCACCGGCCTGATCGGGCACGTCGGCCTGTCCCTGCTGCTGCCGTGCCCGCTGGTGCTCGCGCACCGCTTCCAGCCCGAGGTCATGCTGGACGCCCTGCGCGAGCACCGGCCGACGTTCACGATCGCCGCGATCACCGCGCTGACCCGGCTCGCCGCCGAGTCACCGAGCCCGGCGGGGGACTTCGCGTCCCTGAGCGCGGTGTACTCCGGAGGCGCGCCGATCGCCCCCGCCGTGAACGAGGCCTTCCAGGCCAGGACGGGGATCTACATCCACAACATCTACGGGCTGACCGAGACCAACTCCCCCAGCCACGCCACCCCGCTGGGCGCCAGGGCGCCGGTCGACCCCGTCTCCGGCGCGCTGTCCATCGGCGTGCCCATCTTCGGCACCGTCTCCCGCATCCTCGACGACAAAGGGCGGGAAGCGCCGGTGGGGCAGGCCGGCGAGATCGTGATCAGCGGCCCCCAGGTGATCCCGGGCTACTGGAACCGGCCCGGGGAATCGGCGGCGGCCCTGCCCGGCGGCGAGCTGCGCACCGGCGACGTCGGCGTAATGGACTCCGACGGCTGGTTCTACCTCGTCGACCGCAAGAAGGACATGATCAACGCCTCCGGCTACAAGGTGTGGCCTCGCGAGGTGGAAGACGTGCTCTACGCCCACCCGGCGGTCCGCGAGGCGGCCGTCGTCGGCATCCCCGACCCCTACCGGGGCGAGACCGTCAAGGCCTTCGTATCGCTGCACCCGGGCGCGGCGGTGACGCCGGAGGAGCTCATCCAGTACGGCCGGGAGCACATGGCCGCCTACAAGTACCCGCGCCATGTGGAGATCCTCGACGAGCTGCCGAAGACCACGACTGGCAAGATCTTGCGCCGCCAGCTGCGCGAAGGCCCGCCGCCCGGGGACTCCGGGGATTCCCGCGAGGCCCGCGGGTTACACGGAAAGCGAAGCGGCGGCCGCGGCGTGTTCCGCATACCGCGCAGCCGAGTCTTTATTTTTATCTTCAGTCATTCTAGTGCGGATTTGCATCAGCGATCTTCGAGAAGTTCGCCCGCGACCGGCATCTTCTCCGCGAAGATCACAAACCACGCGCCGCACGTGCAATCGTTCGTATACGGAATTCCCCGTCTCAGCGCGATAAACCCCCCAACTTAGCCATTGAACTTGGCTCCGACATGGGGTAATAGTGCACGCTAGACTTGTCGACCATCGTCGCCTGCCACCGATCCCGGGGTCGCGGAAAATAGAGATTCTCAGCCATTGAACTCAATCTGGCTTCGAATTTATGCTGGCACGCGTGAGTGAATTAAGGGGGACCGAACGGACACTGGCGTCCACTCCGGCATCACCCGCCCGCTGTGGAGTCATGCCCGGACCTCTTTCTCGGGGAAGGCCCGGAAAGCTAATGCTAGATACTAAAGCCGCTTGCGTGAGCCTTGCCGAGTGCGATGATGAGCCCCCAGGAAGATGGATGGCGAGCCTGCGCGCCGGGCCGCTCGGGATCCGCAATTTCCGGCTGCTGAGCGCCGGGCAGCTCGCCTCGACCATCGGTGACTACTGCTACGCGGTCGCCTTGCCCTGGCTCGTGCTGTCCACGCACGGTAGTCCCGTGCAACTGGGCGGCGTCCTGGCCTGCTACGGGATACCGCGCGCGGCGCTCATCACGGTGGGCGGCTCGCTGGCCGACCGGATCAGCCCGCGCAGGCTCATGCTGTTCTCCGACGCCGGCCGGTGCGCGCTCACCGCGCTGTTCGCCATCTTCGCGGCGGCGCACGTCACGTCCCTGGCCGCCCTCGGTCCCGTCGCGGCGCTGCTGGGGGCGGGCGCGGCGCTGTTCATGCCCGCGTCCTACGCGATCTTGCCGTCGCTGTTGTCCCCTCGCAAGCTCCAGGCGGGCAACGCGCTCTACAACGCCGCGGTGCAAGGCGGCACGCTGCTCGGCCCGGCCATCGGCGGCGCCGTGGTGGCCGTGGCCGGCCCGGCGCAGGCCTTCGCCATCGACGCCGCGTCCTACGCGGTCTCCGCGGCCTCGCTGGCCCTGATCAGGGACATCAGCCTCAGCGGGTCCCGGGCCCTGGAAAGCGAGGCGGGCAGGCCCGCGCAGGAGCGAGTCACGATCTGGAAGCTGCTGGCCCGCGAGCGGGTCCTCCAGCTCATCCTGGCGGTGCTCGTCGGGGCGAACTTCGCCGTCACCGCCAGCTTCGAGGTCGCGCTGCCGGTGCTGTCGCACGCCCGGTTCGGCCCCGGCGGCTACGGGGCGATCATGGCCTGCTTCGGGGCCGCTAGCGTGGTCGGGACCCTGACCGCGGCCCGGGCCGGCGGGCTGTCCAAGCCGGCCGTCGTCAGCGCGTCGGTGTTCCTCATCGCGGCGCTCGCCGTCGCCTCCGTCCCGGTGACCCACGGGCTGCCGGGCGCGGCCACCGCGATGTGCGTCTTCGGCCTGGTGGCCGGATTCGGCAACGTCATCTTCGTGACGCTGATCCAGCGGTGGGCTCCCCCGGCGATGATCGGCCGGGTGATGGGCGTGGTCATGCTCGGCTCACTGGGCAGCTTCCCGGTCGCCACCGCCATCGCCGGCACGCTCGCCCGCCACCTCGGGCCGTCTCCCGTGTTCGTCATCTCCGGAACCCTGCTGGCGCTGGCCATCCTGGCCGGCCTCACCCAAGACCAGTTCCGCGCCTTCGGCGCCCCCAGCCGGTAGCCACCCGGCGAGCCGGATTCCACGCACGGAGGCTGAGCAAGTCGGGGGAGCCTGGGGGGATTGGCGCCTATCCCCAGATAACGCGGCGCTGGTGTTGCCCAGGTAAGTTTCCCAGGCGGGGTCGCCGTCGTACTGGGCGCCGATCAGCCGCCAGTGCGCGCCGCGCGGCACGACCGGCTTGTTGAGCAGTTCCCAGCCGAGCTCCTCGAGCATCCGGTCCGCCTTGCGGTGATTGCACATCTGGCACGAGGCGACGCAGTTCTCCCAGGTGTGCTGGCCGCCGCGGCTGCGCGGGATGATGTGGTCGATCGTCTCGGCGTGGCGGCCGCAGTACGCGCACTTGTAGTTGTCCCGGCGCATCAGCGCGGCGCGCGTCAGCGGGACGCGGTTGCGGTGCGGGATGCGGATGTATCTCCGGAGCCGGATCACTGACGGCGCGGCGACCGTGACGGTGGCGGAGTGCAGGACCTGCCCACCACTGTCATGGACAACCTCGGCCTTGCCGCAGAGCACTAGGCATACCGCTCGCCGCAACCCGACTGTCGTCAGCGGCTCATACGTCACGTTGAGCAGCAGCACACGTCGCACGGGCACCTCCGCAGGCACCGTCGTGAGGCGCCGCTCGCATCACCAGGATCACCGGACGATCCCAGTGTGACCGAAGCCACGTGCCTCCGCCAACAGAGTTAACGATACCCGCAGAACCTGGGCTTCTTGGTTAATGGCTGGTAACGAGCTGGGGTTATGGTGTCGAGCATGTGCGCAGAGGTGCCAGCCGGGGGGACGCGCGGACTGTCCCCCCACGAGCCCGCTTATCCCGCCGCCCGCCGCCTGGACCTGACCGAGGAGATGTTCGGGCATCAGGTCGCCGATCCGTACCGCTGGCTGGAGGACGCCGGCAGCCCCGAGACCCGTGACTGGCTCGCCGCGCAGGAGGAGCTGTGGGGCCGCCAGCGTCAGTCGCTGCCGGACCGGGAAGCGTTCGCCGCGCGGGTCAAGGACCTGCTTCAGGTCGGCTACGTGTCCCCGCCCGCGTGGCGCGAGAGCAGGCGGTTTTACATGCGCCGCGACCCTGGCCAGGAGCACGGCGTCCTGTACGTCGCGGACGCTGACGGCGAGCGGGCGCTCATCGACCCGGTCGCCATCGACTCCTCGGGGCGGACCACGCTGGATCACTGGCAGCCGGACAAGGAGGGCCGCCTGCTCGCCTACCAGCTGTCAGAGGGCGGCACCGAGGAATCCCTGCTGCGCGTCATCGACGTGTCCACCGGGGCGCTGACGGACGGGCCGATCGACCGGTGCCGCTATTCCGGAGTCGCCTGGCTGCCCGGCGGCAAGGCGTTCTACTACGTGCGCCGCCTGCCGCCCGATTGGGTTCCCGAAGGGGAGGCCCAGTACCACCGCCGTGTTTACCTGCACGTCGTGGGGACCGACCCGGCGGGTGACGTGATGGTCTTCGGCGAGGGGCGCGACAAGACCACCTACTACGGGGTCAGCGTCAGCATGGACGGCCGCTGGCTGGTCGTTTCGGCCTCGATCGGCACCGCGCCCCGCGATGACGTGTGGCTCGCCGACCTGGCCGCCAGCGATGCCGCCCGGCCGGACCTCACCGAGGTCGCCGTGGGGCTGGACGCGCAGACATCGCTGCACGCCTGGCGGGACGGGCGGCTGTACGTGTTCACCGACCTGGACGCGCCGCGCTCTCGCCTCGCGATCGCCGATCCCGCCGACCCCCGGCCGGGGAACTGGCGGGACCTGCTCCCGGAGGACCCCGAGGCGGTGCTGCGCAGCTACGCGATCCTCGACGGCGACCAACTCAAGCGCCCCGTGCTGCTGGCGTCGTGGACACGGCACGCGGTCGGCGAGGTCACCGTGCACGACCTGGCCACCGGGGCGCGGCTGAGCGCGGTCACGCTGCCGGGCATCGGCTCAGTCGGCGGCATCGCCGAACGCCCGGACGGGGGGCACGAGGCGTGGTTCAGCTACACGGACTACACCACGCCCCCGACCGTGCTGCGCTACGACGCCCTGTCCGGGGCGGTGGACGTATGGGCGACCGCCCCGGGTTTCGCCGAGCGCACCCGGGCACTTCCCGCGATCTCGGCCAGGCAGCTCACCTACCAGTCCAAGGACGGCACGCCGGTCCGCCTGGTCCTCATCGAGCCGGGTGCGAATCAGCGGGAGGGAACCGATCGCCCCGCCGGAAGGGAAAGGCCCTTGATCTTGTACGGGTACGGCGGGTTCGACATCAGCATGACCCCGGGGTACTCGGCGAACATCCTGGCCTGGGTGGAGGCGAGCGGCGCGTACGCGGTCGCGGCGTTGCGCGGCGGCAGCGAGGAGGGCCAGGACTGGCACCGCGCGGGAATGCTGGACCGCAAGCAGAACGTCTTCGACGACTTCCACGGGGCGGCGGAGTACCTGATCTCCCTCGGAGCAACGACCGCGGGGCAACTCGCGGTATGGGGCGGGTCTAACGGGGGACTGCTGGTCGGCGCGGCCATCACGCAGCGCCCTGAGCTGTTCGCCGCCTGCGTCTGCTCGGCACCGCTGCTGGACATGGTCCGGTACGAGAAGTTCGGCCTGGGCGAGACGTGGAACACCGAGTACGGCTCGGCGGCGGTGCCCGAGGAGCTCGGCTGGCTGCTGTCGTACTCGCCGTACCACCGGGTCGCGGCCGGGACGGCGTACCCGTCGGTGCTGTTCACCGTGTTCACGAACGACACGCGGGTACACCCGATGCACGCGTACAAGATGTGCGCGGCGCTCCAGGCTGTATCGCCCCGGGGGGACGACCCCCCTGTCGACCCCCCGGCAAAGGGGGGACTCCGTCCCCCCTTTCACCCCCCTGGCCAGGGGAACGAGCACAAGCCGCTCGCCCCTGGATCCTCCGCGAACCTGGCTGGGGAAGACCCCCCGGCAACCCCGCGTGGGGACCGGGTGATACTGCTACGGGCGGAGGGGCAGGTCGGGCACGGGGCGCGGGCGGTGTCGCTGACGGCCGAACTGTCGGGGGACGCGCTGGCGTTCGTGGCGCGGGAGACGGGCTTGTCCCGCTGAAAGACTCATTTCCCGTTAACGAAGGGAGGTCCTTCAGCTTCCGCTCAGCCGCAGGTGCGATAGTGCCCTGATTAAGTGCCCGAATGGGGAGGAGCGCGCATGCCCGGAAAGGGCGACCTGATCGCCGTGGGCGTGCTCGCGGGGCTGGCCATCGTTGTCTTCGGCGTGCCCGCGATGGTCGGGCACCCGGTGCTGCCCGGCGATGACATGACGCAGAACTACCCGCTGCGGGTCATAGCGGGGCAGGAGATCCGGGCCGGGCACCTGCCGCTGTATGACCAGTACATCTGGAGCGGCGCGCCGCTGCTCGGCAACTGGAACGCCGGCGCCGCCTACCCGCTGACCTGGGTGTTCGCCATGCTCCCGGGGATCGCGGCGTGGACGTTCGGGCTGGTGGTCACGTACGCGGTGGCGGCCATCGCGATGTTCGGGTTCCTGCGGGGCCTGCGGATACGGACGGTGGCGGCCTTCGTCGCCGCGCTGACGTTCGCGTTCGGCGGGGCGATGGCCGCCCAGGTGACGCACTACGGCCTGGTCGCCGGGATGAGCTGGGTGCCGCTGGCCCTGCTCGCGGTGACCCGGCTGTCCGCGCGGGATGACGCGGCGGGCGCGGGGCGGGGCAGCATCCGGGCCCGGCTGGGCTGGATGGCCGTGCTCGGGCTGGCCATCGCGCTCATCATCTTGGCGGGAGAGCCGCGGGCGATCGCCGACGGGTTCGTGATCATCGCCGTGTACGCGGCGTGGCGGCTGGCGGCGCTGCTGGCGCCCGGGCGGGCGCGTACCCCGAAGGCCGCCGCGCGCTGGCCTTCGGTGGCGGCCCTGGCCGGCGGGGCGGTGCTCGGGGTGGCGCTGTCGGCGATCCAGTGGCTGCCGGGGCTGGCCGTGATCGGCACGTCGCAGCGCGCGGGCGCGTCGCTGCAACTGTTCAGCTCGGGATCGCTGCCTGACCGGTGGCTGCTGCTGATGCTGGTCCCGGACCTGCTGGGCGGGTCGGGGACCTGGACGCAGCCCAGCTTCTTCGCCTCCTACAACCTGACCGAGGTGACCGGGTACGCGGGGATCTTGCCGCTGGTGGCCGCGTTCGCGTTGCTCGCCCGGCTGCCGCTGCGCGGCCTGCGCCGTCCGCGGCCCCGGGCGCCGGAGTGGCTGGCCTGGCACGTGATGGCCGTCGTGGGGGTGGCGCTGGCGCTCGGGGGCAACACGCCGTTGGGAGCGGTGCTCGCGCAGTTGCCGTTCTACGGCACGCAGCGGCTCCAAAGCCGCAACATCCTGGTGCTGGACGTGGCGCTGGCCGTGCTCCTGGCCTACTGGGCCGATGACCCGTTCCCGGAACGGGTGCGCCGGCTGGCGGGGCGGGTGCCCCTGGACGCCGTCATGGGGGCATTGCCAGCCGTCGCCATCGTGGTCATCGTCGCCGGGTCGGCCTGGACTACCGGCGGGGTGCGCTGGGTGGCGGGCAACGCGGGGCTGAGCGCGCAGGTCATCGGGGCACTGCGGCCGTGGCTGGTCCCGTTCGCGGTGCTCGGGGCGCTGGCGCTGGCGCTGCTGTGGACCGGGCGGCGGCTGCCGGGGCGCGTATGGTCACGGCTGATCGCCGGCTTCGTGACGGCGGACGTGCTCGTGTTCACCGCGCTCGCCGTGGTCCAGATCGCCTACCACCCGGCGGCGAGCCACGGGCCGGCCAACCCCGGGCCGGGCTCGCGAGGCGCCGCTGTGCCAGCAAACACGGGACCGGCTAGCACGGGACCAGGCAGCACGGGGCCAGCTAAGACGGGACCCGCGGTCCCGCACATGACGATCCGGCCGATCGCCGAGCTGGGATACCCGGGACGGTTCGCGATCTACGACCCGGACCTGCACAACACCCAGGGGCTATCGATCCTCGGGCCACCGGACATGAACTCGCTGACCCGGACTCCGTCCGTCCAGGGGTACACCTCGCTCGCCGACGGCCGGTACGCGGCGGCCACCGGATCGCACACGGCCACCGGCCAGGGGCAGAACGTGTTGTCCCCGGCCGCGATCGGCGACCAGACGCTGGACGCGCTCAACACCACGATCCTGCTCACCTTGCCCGTGTACGCGAACGGGAACCTGCGTGACGTGCTGGTGGCGCCGCACTGGGTGCTGGCCGGGTACGACGGGGAATTCGCGGTCTACCGCAACCTGCGGGCGCGCGGGCCGCTGACGCTTTCCGCCCGCCCCGGCCAGACGCTGGCGGGGGCATCGGTGACCAACGTGACCGGCCCGGCTACCAGCCCGGTGCGGGCCACGGTGAGCTCCCCGGCCGGAGTCCGCGTGGTGCGCTCGGTCGCCGCCATCCCCGGCTGGACCGCCACCTGGCACCCGGCGAACGGGCACCTGGTCGCGTTGCCGGTGCGGGCCGACGGCGTCGTCCAGGCCGTCGATGTCCCGCCCGGCACCGGCACGCTCAGCTGGCATTACGCGCCGCCGCGGCTGACGCCGGGTCTCGGGATCTCCGTGACGGCGCTGGTGGTGCTGTTGCTGCTGTCCGGCGTGGCCATCACCCGCTCCCGGGACCGCGCCGGCGTTCCGCTTCGCTGGAACCGCGTGCCCCGCGGGGTCCCCGCGCGCGGGGACCTGGCCGCCTAGCTGGCCGCTTCCCCGATAGCCTCCACGTGGACCGTAAACCACCCCCGGGAGGCTCGATCTTGCTCGGCCACGTCCCCCTGGCGATCACCGGCGCCACCCCGGCGCCGCCCACGCTGACCAGCACCTGCGGCAACGTCGCGCCGGGTGCGCGACGCCACCGTCGTCCCAGCGACAATCCCTGAGTGGATAGGCTGGGAGGCGCCATGAGTGAGAACACCCCTGCTGAGCCGGTTACCTTCTATGATGCCGCTGGCGGCGAGGAGACGTTTACCCGGCTGGTGCGCCGGTTCTATCAGGAAGTCGCCGCCGACCCGGTGCTGCGCCCGGTCTACCCGGCCAGGAACCTCGGCCCGGCCGAAGAGCACCTGCGGCTGTTCCTCATCCAGTACTGGGGCGGCCCGCAATCGTATAACGAGCTGCGCGGGCACCCGCGGCTGCGGATGCGGCACGTTCCCTTCCGCATCGGCCCGGTCGAGCGCGACCACTGGCTGCTGCACATGCGCACGGCGATGGACGAGATCGAGCTGCCCGAGGAACTCGACGCGCAGCTGTGGGACTACCTGGTGATGGCCGCGCACAGCCTGGTCAACCACGTCCCCGATGGCCCCGGCAGCGGCGGCCGCGCCGATCTCGGCGTCCGCCCCGCCTAGGGGGCTCAGTCGCCCGCGGGGTCGGCGGGCCAGCCGGCGATCACGTGCACGGCGCCATCGGCTTCCACGAGGCGAGCCGGCAGGTTCAGGCTCGCCAGCCAGTCCAGGGCCGGGCGGCCGCGGATGATGGAGGCGGTCGCCGCGGTGTTAGCGTCCGCGCAGCTCGCGGCGGCCACGGAGACGGTGCGCCAGACCGGCGCGGCGGGCAGCCCGGTCCGCGGGTCCAGGATGTGGTGCAGCAGGTCGCCGCCGCGCCGCCACCGGCGGGCGACGGTCGAGGACGTCGCCAGGCCGCCGTCGCGGATCGCGATGACGGTGCTGGGGCCGCCTGACGGGGGCTGGTCGCCCGGCAGCCCGGTGACGTCTTGCACCCGGATCCGCCAGCCGCCTTCCGGTGAGTCGCCGGCGACCGCCGTGTCGCCGCCGAGGCTGACCAGCGCCCCGCAGCCGAGCTCCTTGGCGATCCGCAGCGCCGACCGGTCCGCCGCCCAGCCCTTCACCGTCGCGCCGAGGTCAAGCTGCACCCCGGCTGGCATGGTGAGCCTGCGGGTAGCGGGGTCGAGGTCGACGCAGCGCCATCCCGGGATGACCCGCGTGGTCAGCGGCAGGCCCGGCCCGGCCGCGGGAAGCTGGCCGAAGTCCCGGTCATACCCCAGGGCGGAGATGGCCGCGCCAACGGTCGGGTCAACGTCACCGTTGGTGAGGCGGGCGGCCCGCAGGGCCACGGCGATAGCCTCGGCGAGCAGCGGGCTGACAGTCACGGTGCACGAGCCGGCCGCGTCGCCCGCCATCTGGCCGATCCGGGCGATTTCCGAGTCGGGCCGGAACCGGCTGGCCGCGGCGTCCAGCTCGGCCAGGTCATCAGCGAGCAGCTGGCCCGCCTCGGCCAGCGCGTCCGGGTCGGTGACGACGAGCTGGACCAGCATGCCCAGCGCCTGCCAGGAGGCAGCCGCGGTTGGATGAGCGTCGGGCGCAGCGGTGTCAGGAATGGGTGCCGCCCGAGGTGCTGACGGCACCGCCGCCGTTGCCGCCCGTGGGCACGTAACTGGGCGCGGTCGCCGGCGGGGTAAGGCCGGACGTGCCCTGGTCGCCTTGGCTGGAGCTGCTGCTCCCCTGCCCGCCGGTGGCCGGCTGGGTGCCGGTCTGCTGCGTGGAAGCGGACGCCGGCCCGGGCAGCGCGAGGGCGACCGCGCCGGTGGCGGCCAGGCTGGCGACGCCCACGGCGGCCGTGACGCGGGTCAGCAGGAGGCGGCCGCGCTCGCGGTCGGCCACCGCCCGCGAGCGCGCGTCGTGCGCGGCGGCCGCGTCCGCTGACCCGCCGCGTGGCACCGATTCACTCATGCCGTCAGTGTGGCATAGCCCACTGCACACCGGTTCCACGATCGCTGTGGGCTCGGTATGAAGCCGCCACCCCGTCGCGCCTTTGCCTCTGGACGGAGGCTATACCCCCGGGAAGCACTGGCATCATGGCTGGATGAGCAACGCCGCCGCACACTCGCAAGCGCACGCCGCCTTCCGCGCGGCGCGGGATCTCTTGCTGGCCCACCGGGCGGACTACGCCGCCGCCCGGCGCGAGTTCACCTGGCCGGACCTGGAGGACTTCAACTGGGCACTGGACTGGTTTGACGTCGTCGCCGCCGAGCATCCCGGCCGGCTGGCGCTGCGCGTCGCATGGGACGACGGAACCGATGAGCCGCTGACCTACGGCCAGATGGCCGCCCGCTCCAGCCAGGTCGCTAACTGGCTGCGCGGCCTCGGCGTCCGGCGCGGCGACCACATCCTGCTCATGCTGGGCAACGTCGTGCCGCTGTGGGAGGTCATGCTCGCGGCGATCAAGCTCGGCGCGCTCGTCATTCCCGCCTCCACGCTTCTGCAGGCCGGGGACCTGGCCGACCGGGTCGAGCGCGGCAGCGTCCGGCACGTGATCACCGAGCCGGCGCACGCGGCGAAGTTCGCCGGCGTCCCCGGCCGCTGGACGCCTATCGTGACCGGCGAGGTCCCCGGGTGGACGCCTTACGCCGACTCGGCCAGCGCCCCGGCGGCGTTCACCCCGGACGGCCCGACGAAGGCCAGCGATCCGCTGCTGCTGTACTTCACCTCCGGCACGACGTCGCAGCCCAAGCTGGTCGGGCACACCCATGCCAGCTATCCCGTCGGGCACCTGTCCACGATGTACTGGATCGGCATCCAGCCTGGGGACGTTCACCTGAACATCTCCTCTCCCGGCTGGGCCAAGCATGCCTGGAGCAACTTCTTCGCCCCCTTGAACGCGCAGGCCACGATCTTGATCTTGAACCAGGAGCGGTTCAGCGCCCCGGGCCTGCTACAGGCCCTCGGGAACCTGGACGTCACCACGTTCTGCGCGCCGCCGACGGTGTGGCGGATGCTCATCCAGGCGGACCTGGCCCAGGCCGACGTGCGCGGGCTGCGGGAGTGCGTGGCGGCCGGCGAGCCGCTCAACCCGGAGGTGATCGAACGGGTACGCGAGGCCTGGGGCATCACGGTCCGGGACGGCTTCGGGCAGACCGAGACGACCGCGCAGGTCGGGAACACCCCCGGCGAGCCGGTCAGGCCTGGCTCGATGGGCCGCCCGCTGCCCGGCTACCCCGTCGTGCTCGTCGACCCCGTCTCCGGGGAGGTCGTCCCGGCCGGCTCATCGCGGGCCAGCGAGGCCGGCGGCGAGATCTGCCTGGACCTGTCCGTGCGCCCGCTCGGGCTCATGACCGGGTACCAGGATGACGCCGAGCGCGACGCCGAGGCGATGCGCGGCGGTTTCTACCACACTGGCGACGTCGCGACCAGCGACGAGGCGGGCTACATCACCTACGTGGGGCGGACCGACGACGTCTTCAAGGCCTCGGACTACCGGATCTCGCCGTTCGAGCTGGAGTCGGTCCTCATCGAGCATGAGGCGATCGCCGAGGCGGCGGTGGTCCCGTCGCCGGACCCGATCCGCCTGGCCGTGCCGAAGGCGTACGTCATCCTCGCGGCGACCGCCACGCCCGGGCCGGAGCTGGCCCGCGACATCATGGCGTTCTGCCGGACGCGGGTCGCGCCCTACAAGCGGATCCGCCGGGTCGAGTTCGCCGATCTGCCCAAGACGATCTCCGGCAAGATCCGCCGCGTGGAGTTGCGCGCCCGCGAGGCCGACGAGGGGCAGGCCAAACCGCGCGGGGTCACCGAGTTCTGGGAGGAGGACTTTCCTTGGTAGCCCGCGGTGCTGCGGACCCGAGGCTGAGCGCGGCTGGGCGTGCAGCCGCGCGGGGAGCACAGACTTCAGCTGGTGACGTCGGAGGAGGTGAACTTCGCCCAGGCGAAGGCGCCGAAGATCACGATGTAGACCGCGAACGACAGCAAGCCGTGCCACAGCGTGGTCGTGTCGACCGGGGTGCGCAGCAGCGCGTCGAAGGAGCTCCACCAGTGCGTCGGCAGGTACGGCGCCACCACGGCGAACTGGGGCACCTGGTCGACGACCTCACTGGTGACCACGAGCACCATGATCGCGGCGATGGCCCCGATCGCGTGCTCGGTCAGCGTGGAGATCGCCAGGCCGATCGCGCCGACGGCCGCCATCGCCACGGCGATGTACAGCGCCACCAGCAGCACCCGGACTAGCCCGGCGGCCAGCGACACCGTCGTGCCGGACAGCAGCGTCACCGGCCCGACCGGGAACAAGATCACGCCTAGGAGCAGCGCTGTGATCGCGATGATGAACGTGGCGACCAGGCCGAACGTGACGATCGCGAGGTACTTTACGCTCAGCGCGCGGACCCGCCCGGCGGGCCTGGTCAGCAGGTAGCGCAGGGTCCCGTAGCCGGCCTCCCCGGCCACGGAGTCCCCCGCGACGACCGCGACCACCAGCGGGAGCACCAGGATGAGGAGCGCCTGCAGCGCGATCAGCGTGAGGAACACGCCGTTGCCGGCCAGCTGGTTGAAGAACACGGCCGGCCCGTTGCCACCGCCGTTGTTGTCCGGGTGCGGTGCGGCGACCTTCAGCCCGATCCCGATGAGCAGCGGGAACCCGAAGACGACCAGGAGCAGCAGCTGGTTGCGCCTGCGCCGGAAGACGAGGCGGAGCTCAGAGCCGAAGAACCTCAGGTACGCCGCAACGGCAGCCGGCGGCTGCCCTTCCTCAGCCCGCTGCGCCGCGGTCAGGCCGGCCGGGGCGTCAGTGACTTCAGCGCTCAACGTCGAATCCTTCTCCGGTCAGGCCCACGAAGAGCTCCTCCAGGCTGGGGGTCTCCACCACCAGCTCGCGGACGCCGACGCCCGCGTGCACGAGCTCGGCGGTGACCCGCTCCGGCTCGGTGTCGCCGAGCTCGGCGGTGATCACGCCGTCGGCGGCTCGCGGGTCAGCCAGCTCCAGCTTGGCGAACACGGTGGCGGCCGCCTCCACGTCGGTGGTCTTCACGCTGACCCGCGGCGCGTGCGTGCGGCGCAGGTCGGTCAGCGCCCCCTGGAAGACCAGCTGCCCGGTGCGCATGACGCCCACGTGGGTGCAGACCTGCTCGACCTCGGCCAGCAGGTGCGAGGACACGAAGACGGTGATGCCGTCGGCCGCGATCTGCCGTACGAGCGCGCGGACCTCACGGGTGCCCTGGGGGTCCAGGCCGTTGGTGGGCTCGTCGAGGATGATCAGGTCGCGAGGGCGCAGCAGCCCGGCGGCGATCGCCAGCCGCTGCTTCATGCCCAGGGAGTAGTTCCGGTACCGCTTCCTCGCCGCCGCCGTCAGCCCGACCCGCTCCAGGGCCACGCCGATCCGGGCCCTGGCGGTGCGCGGGTCAGCGGTCCGGTCGGCGGCGTCGCACCGGGCCAGGTTCTCCCACCCGGACAGGAACGGGAAGAACGCCGGCCCCTCGACCAGGGAGCCGACCCGCGAAAGCACCCCGACCGCCCCGGCCGGCATCGGCGTGCCGAGCAGTTCGGCGGTCCCGGACGTGGGGTAGGCCAGCCCGAGCAGCATGCGGATCGTCGTGGTCTTGCCCGAGCCGTTCGGGCCCAGGAACCCGTAGACCGATCCGGCCGGCACGGCCAGGTCAATGTGGTCAACGGCGACCTGGCCGCCGCGGAACCGCTTGGTCAGCCCGGAGCTGGCGATCGCCAGCGGGACGGGGTATCCGGACGCCAGCCCGGTGCCTGCGGCTGGCACTGAGCTGGCGTCCGGTCCCGGGACCGCACCTATCTGGTCGCTGTTTTCAGTCATTCAGCTGCGTTCCCCGTGATCGTCTCGGGCCTGCGATCACCGGCGCTTCGCGCTTCGCGCTTCGCGCTTCGCGACGGAGTGATCTCTTGCTGTTATCAGCTTTCGTTAGCCGGGGTGGCGTGCCCCACGGCCGCGTACAGGACGCTTGGATCCACGGCGCCAAGGTACATCTCGTTGCCGACGAACAAGACGTTCACCAGGCTAGTGTGCAGCAGCGTGCCGCTGCCCCACGCGCCGCTCACTGGCTTGGCCGCCCCGAGCAGCGCGCTGATCGCCGCCTGGCTGTCCTTGCCGAACGCGCCGGTCCCCGCGGGAGCGGATGACCCCGGGCCGCTGAGCTGGGGTGACCGGGCGCCGGACAGCAGCGACTGGGGAGCCTCGATGACGGTGAGCCAGCTCTTGCCGTACGTGCCTGCCTGGCCCTTCACCGCGGGCATGGTGCCGCTGGACTGAGCAGACGGCTTGTCGCCGTTGCTGACCGTGGCGCCGGGCGGCGGGGTGAACGTCAGGTTGGCCGGGTCGGGGGCGACATACGAGATGTCGGTGTAGCCGACCTGGAAGGCGGGGCTGGCCGCGCCCTTGGCGAAGACCTGGACGCGCAGCGGGACCCCCGTCTTGCCGTCGATGGCGATGCGCACCGAGCCGATTGTCGAGCGGGCGTCCTTGGGCGCGAGGACCAGCTGGTAAGCGGCCTGGCCGGCGACCGTGAGGGTCGACTGCACGCTGACGACGGTGGTCTTGCCCACCGCGTTAAGCGCCTCGTTGGCGGCCTGCTGCGGGGTGAGCGGCGTCCCGTCGGGAAGCTGCGGGGCGAGCCTCTTGTGCGCGGCCGCGTTGGCCTTGGCCTTGGCGCTGGCGGGAACCTCCCCGCCGGTGAACTTGGTAACGCTGTTGCCCGCGCTCTCCCACAGCCACACCGTGCTGTCGTTGCGGATGAGGTCGGTCTCGCTCATGGACTGTGGCACGGCGAGCCGGAAGTGCTTGCCGTCCTGGTAATAGACCTTGATCGTGTGCGAGCCGGTGAGCAGCGAGGCCAGCGAGGTCGGGTTGCCGACTTGCGGCAGCGCGGGCAGGCCGAGGGATGTCGTCTCCACGACGGTGCCCGTCAGCGGCGGGACCGCGTGCGTGCTCGCGATGTCGGCCAGCAGCTGCGCGGGCGTCTTCGCCGGGAGGTTGGGGGATGCCTGCGCCACGGTGATCGCCGACCCCGCGATGACGCCGCCGGCGACGATGACCGCCGCGGCGGGCACCGCCCACCGGGCCTTCCTGGTTAGCCTCATTGACTGCATGCTCCCACTGTGCCGCAAGCCCACTGTGAAGACCCTGAGAGCGCCGCGAAGACCCTGAGAGCGCCGCGGCATCCGGCCGGCGGGCGACCCGGGTCAAGGCGCCCTCGGCGCGCGGTGAGCTAGCCGGTCAGGTCAGGTGCCGCGGGAAGCGGACGACGGCCCGCAGTCCGGGCGGTTCGGTGGCAGGCTCAAGGCGGGCGACGCCGCCGTGGGCCTGAGCGGTCGCGCGGACGATCGCCAGGCCCAGGCCCGCCCCGCCGGGGTCGTCGCCGTCACGGCTGCGGGCGGAATCCAGCCGGGCGAAGCGGTCGAAGGCGCGCTCCAGGTCGGCGGCCGGGATGCCCGGGCCGTCGTCGGTCACGGTGACCTCCGCCCAGTTGCCGTCGGCGCGGACCCCGACCGTCACCGTCGACTTGGCGTAGCGCGCCGCGTTGTCGAGGAGGTTGACCAGCAGCCGGTCCAGCCCGTCGCGGTCCCCCAGGACGACGGCCGCGCCGGGTACCGCGTCCGGCTGGACGCCGGGCCCGGGCTCGCGCGCGGCGGCCACGGTGACCACCTCCACCTTGGCGCCCTCGTAACGAGCGGCGACGTCAGTGGCGAGCACCGCCAGGTCGACGGGAGCCCGGCGGCCGCGGTCGGCCCCGCTGCCGCTGCCGGAGCTCTCGTCCAGGCGGGCCAGCAGCAGCAGGTCCTCGGCGAGGCGAGCCAGCCGCAGGGTGTCGGCATGCACGTCGCGCGCCGTCGCCTCCCAGTCCTGCAGCCCCGGATGATCCAGCGCCACCTCGAGCTGGGTGCGGATCGACGCGATCGGGCTGCGCAGCTCGTGCGCGGTGTCTGAGACCAGGGCGCGCTGCTTGCGCTGGGCGGCAGCCAGCCGGGACAGCATGTCGTTCAAGGTCAGGGCCAGTTCCCGGACCTCATCGCGCGCCTCCGGGACCGGCAGGTCAGAGCGCGGGACCCCCGTCCCCGCGATCCGCCCCGCGGCCCGGCGCAGCGCGCCGACCGGCCGCAACGTCGAGCCCACGACGAGCCAGGTGACCCAGGTGAACAGGCCGAACAGCACCGGCGTGCCCGCCACGAGCGCCCGCGCGACGACCGTGAGGCTGTCGGAGACCGAGGTGTACGGCACCGCCGCGATGACCAGCGAACCGTCGGAGGCGGCGATGGCGTCCACCCGCAGCATCGACGGAATCCCGAACGCCGGGCCGTCCAGCAGGCGGCCCGCGCGCGTGGCGGCGCTCGCCGCCGCCTGCGATCGCGACAGCAGCGGCACCAGCCGGTCAGCTCCCGGTGACACGTTGACGATCCGGCCGAGGGGGTCAAGCACCTGCACGGTGACCCCCGGGGCGACCGGGACCGGAGTGGGCAGCCGGTGCGCGTTGATCAGGGCCGCGACCCCGGAGGCGGCCTGCCGGGCGGAATCATCCAGCGAGCGGGTCAGCGAGACCCGCAAGACGTTGAACAGCAGCAGGTCAAAGACCGCGAACGTCACCAGCAGGCCGGCCGCGGCCACCATCGTCACCCGGGCGCGCAGGCCCCGGCGCCGCCACCAGCGGGCCGGCGAGCCCCGCGCGGGCTCGCGCCCTTCCTCGGCGACCACTACCCGCCGTCGGCGGCGAGGCGGTACCCCGCCCCGCGCACCGTCTGCACCGTACGTCGCCCGAACGGCACGTCGATCTTCTTGCGCAGGTAACCGACGTACACCTCGACGACATTCAGGTCCGCGATGTCGTCTGCGGAGTCCCAGACGTGCGAGAGCAGGTCGGCCTTGGAGACCACCGAGCCCGCCTGCCGCATCAGGAACTCCAGCAGCGCGAACTCCCGGGCCGTCAGCGAGACCGGCGCGGCCCCCCGGCGCACCTCCCGCGACGCGGGGTCCAGCGACAGGTCGCCGCAGCGCAAGACCGGCGGCCGGGGAACCACGCCCCGGCGCAGCAGCGCCCGCAGCCGGGCGGCGAGCACCACGTAGGAGAAGGGCTTGGTCAGGTAGTCATCCGCCCCGAGGTCAAGCGCGTCCGCCTGGTCGTATTCACCGTCCTTGGCCGACAAGACGAGCACCGGCACCCAGTTCTCCGCCGCCCGCAATTCCTGGCACACCCGGTATCCCGACAGCCCCGGCAGCATGATGTCGAGCACGACGCTGTCGTAGGCGCCCTCGCGGGCCAGGTGCAGCCCCGTCACCCCGTCGTGAGCCAGGTCCACGACGAAGCCCTCGGCCTCCAGGCCCCGCTTCACGGCGGCGGCCAGCCGCCGCTCATCCTCCACGACAAGCACCCGCACTCCCCCAGTCTCCCCGACGCCCGCCGTCATCGCGAACGCTTCTCAGCGTTTTCTTGGGAGGCACGCACCAGCCCCCCAATCCCCCCGCTGGTGCGGCCTCCGTCCGTATGCCCGGCGGCGCCCTGGCCCGGGACTAGCGCCTTCCGGGGGTGTCCGTCGCTAGGGCCACTCGGGCGCCGAGTTGAAACTTACATCTCGGTAGTTTGCCGTCGGCGAACGTGAATCAGCGATCAGCGGTGGTCAGGTAAGACCGGCGACCGGGCTAAGCAAAAAATTTACTATTGTCCAGATCATCGGGGCTTGGCCGGGAACGCGGGTACGGAATGATGACGAAAATGTCATCTTGCCCTTGGCGCGCCTGGGATTGCATGGCCGACACCCGTCCTGGCACGCTTTCCCCGGCTGACCTGCGCAATCGGTTGCACCGAGCGAGGGCGGGCGACCGGCCCTCGCAGACTTTGCCGCAATCGATTGTGGAGATGGCCCGGAAAACGAGACGCCACTGCCTGATTCCGATGTTGACCCCCGCACTGGTGACAGAGAACATACGGAGAGCACGCGTCCAGCTGGCAGGTGACAGTGCCCCATCCGGGTCGCATCCTGATCGTCGATGACGAGCCAAAGATTCGCTCGTTCATCGGCCGTGCCCTGTCCGCCGCCGGGTATGCCACTGAGTTCGCCGCCAGCGGCGCCGAAGGGCTGCAGTCCGCGCTCGACGGACATTACGACCTTGTCATCTTGGACCTGGTCATGCCCGATCTGGACGGCCGGCAGGTCCTCGGCAGGCTGCTGCGGGCGCACCCGGGCCAGGCCGTCATCGTCTTGTCCTGCGTGGCGGACGTGGCGGCGAAGGTCGACTGCCTGGAGCGGGGCGCGCAGGACTACCTGACTAAGCCGTTCTCGCTCGCGGAGTTGCTGGCCCGGGTCCGGGTCCGGCTGCGCGGCGACGTGAGCCTGGAGGTGCTGGCCGGGGCAGCCGCCCACCCCGCGCCAGCAGACACCACCCCAGCGACGATGGAGGTGCCCACGACACCCGGAGAGCTGATCAGGGCGGGCGGGGTCACGCTCGATACCGGCCGGCTAGCCGCCGACATCGGCCACGGGCCGGTTCCGCTGACCAGGCTGGAGTTCATGCTGCTGCGCGAGCTCGCCGAGCATCCCGGCCAGTCCGTGCCCAAGGTCAGGCTGCTGGCGTCGGTCTGGGGCTACGACTTTGACCCCGGCTCGAACGTCGTCGACGTCTGCGTGCGCCGGGTGCGCTCCAAGCTGGGCTTTGACCTGATCAAGACGGTGCGCGGTGAAGGCTACCAGCTCGCTGTCCGATGAGGACGCTTCAGGGCCACCTGAGGCCCCGCGGCCTCAGGCCAGCCCGCCGCGACTCCGCCTCGCGCAGCGGATCGCGGCCGGCCTGCCCGCCCAGCCCGCGGCCAGGAACGCACCCCGGCTGTCGGGCCTCGACCTGGCGTGGACGATCTTCTCGGTACTCAACCTGATCGCGATCTTCTGGTTCGAGAACTGGGAGACGATCCCGTTCCACTTCATCTGGATCAGCCTCACGGTGCTGTACGGGTTCCGCAGCTGGGCCTCCCGGCCGACCATGTGGGTGCTGGCCATCGTCATGGTGACGACGAGCGCCGGCATCGGCCTTGACGTCTACCGGGGCACCGAGCCGGCCCAGGAGCTGACCGAGGTCCCGCTGATGGCGGCGGTGTTCTGGGCCATGGTGTGGCACGTGCACCGCAAGCAGGCCGCGGAGAACGAGTACCACGTCATCAGCGAGGCGAACGCGCGCATGCTGAGCGATCAGCGGCAGTTCGTGCAGGACGCGGCGCACCAGCTCCGGACCCCGATCACGATCGCCCTGGGTCACGCGGAACTGCTGTCCGACAGCCTGGCCGACCGAGCCGCCCCGTCCGGCCGAGCGGCCCTGGCCGGCCGAGCGGCCCTGGCCGGCCGAGCGGCCCTGGCCAGGCGGACAGCCCCCGGCAGGCGGACCGCTCATGGCCTGCGCCAGGAGCGCCAGGACATCCGCGTGGTGATCGGCGAGCTGTTCCGGTTGCGCCGGATCGCGCAGAACCTGCTCGTCATCGCGGCGGCCTCCGATCCGGAGTTCCTGCAGCCCGAGCCCGTCTCCCTCGACCAGCTCGCGGCCGACGTCATCTGCCGGTGGCGCCCCACGGCCAGCCGCCGCTGGCAGCTCGGCCGGCTGGACCCGGTGACGTTGCCGGCCGACCAGGAACGGCTCAGCCTGGCGATCGACGCCCTGCTTGACAACGCCGTCCGGCATACCGCTGAGGGTGATGTCATACAGTTGTCTGTCGTCAGGAGCGAGCCGGGCACTCCGGCGCGGCTGATCGTCAGCGATGGCGGCAGCGGCATACCGGAAGACCAGCAGCACCTGATCTTCGAGCGGTTCCGCACGGGCCACGGTGGCCAGTCGCGGGGCACGGGCCTGGGCCTTGCCCTCGTCCGGGCGGTCGCGCGGGCACACGGCGGTGACGTGAGCGTGCGCAGCACGCTCGGCGCGGGCAGCGAGTTCGAGGTCACGCTGCCGGCCTCGGCCGGCAGCGCCCGGGACCCTGGAGCCGCCGAGCAGCGAGGGTCGTCGAACGGTGCGGGCCGGTAACTAGCCAGGCCCGCGGGCAGTGAGGAGTCCGAGGCGGTGACGGATCGGGTGCGCCGGGCCGTGCGGCTGGTAGCCCAGCACAAGCTGGGCGCCGCGATGGCCGCCCTGCTCGTGGTGGCGGCCATCGTCGGGGTAACCAGCGGATCGCTGAACGGCGCGCCGCCGGGAACGGCGGGGACCCCGTCAGCCTCCCGGCCGGCCGTCGCCCCCGCCTTCACGCTGGCGGCCCTGGCCGCGCCGGGCCAGGGCGGCCCAGCCGGGTCCGCGAAGGGCAGTCAGCCGGTCTCGTTGAGCCAATACCAGGGCAGGCCGCTCATCGTGAACTTCTGGGCCTCCTGGTGTGTCCCCTGCCAGCAGGAGACGCCCATGCTGGCCAGCTTCTACAAGGCCCACGGCGGGCAGGTGGTCATCGTCGGCGTCGACTCCAACGACTCGACCGCCAAGGCGATCGCCTTCCTGCGGGCCAAGGGCGTCACTTACCCGATCGGCGCCGACCCCCGGCTCGCCACCGCCGACGCCTACGACGTCGCCGCCTTCCCCCAGACGTTCTTCCTCGACTCGGCGCACCGCGTCGTCGACCGGGTCTTCGGCCCCCTGACGACCGCCAGGCTGGACAAGGGTGTCCAGCTCATGACAGCGAAAGACGACACGTCGGGCAAGTTACGGTTGGTTACATAAAGGAGTGGGACGGCTACTCTCCGGGAAAATTGGAGGATGTGACATCTGAGCCGCGACGCGCCATTGCCCTGGCGCTGACGGCCGTCATGTTCGCCGCCGTCAGCTCCTGCGGGGTCCTGGCGATGACCGGGGACCCCGCCCCGCCCCGGCCCGGCACCGTCGCGAAATCCACCGGGCGGGCGCTCAGCGGCCGGGCCATCTACGCCAGGCTCGCGCCCACCGTCGTCGACGTGAGCTCGTCACTGCGCTACGACGCCGAGACCGCCGACGGGACCGGCTTCGTGATCAACGCGGCCACCGCGCTGATCCTCACCAACAACCACGTCATCAGGGACGCCACCGAGGTGACGGTGACGCTCACCTCGACCGGCCGCCAGTACCCGGCCAGGATCGTTGGCACCGACGTGCCCGCGGACGTGGCCCTGCTGCAACTGCAAGGCGCGGCGGGCCCGAACGGCCCCGTCATTCCCGGCCTGGTCGTGGCGCCGGTCGGCGACTCCGAGGCCATCACGGTGGGAGCACCGGTGCTGGCCATCGGCAACCAGGCGGGCGCGGGCGGGGCGCCGGCCGTCACCACGGGCGTCATCAGCGGCCTCGGGCAGACCATCCAGGCCAACGACGCCGGCTCCAGGTTCACCGAGACGCTGCACAACATGCTGCAAACTAGCGCCCGCATCGCTCCCGGAGACTCCGGCGGCCCCCTCGCCGACCGGGCCGGCCAGGTCATCGGCATGAACACCGCGGCCGGGTCCGGCGCCGCCGACCGCTCCGGCTACGCCATCCCGATCGACGACGCGCTGATCGCGGCCCGGCTCATCGCGGCCGGACAGCCGGCCCCGGGCGTGACGATTGGCACGCACGGGTTCCTGGGGGTGGTTCTCGCACGGCAAGGCGGTGGTCACCCAGGCAGTGCTCACCCAGGCAGTGCTCACCCAGGCAGTGCTCACTCAAGCAGTGCTCACTCAAGCGGTGCTCACCCATCCGCAACGCCCCCGCGCGCTCCCACCGGCAAGTCATCCGCTCCTTCCGCGTGCGCGCCGACCATCGCCGCCGCGGCGGCGTCCGTCCCAGCCCCCTCGTCGCGCCCGGGGGCGCTTGTCGCCGGGGTGCTGTGCGGGACCGGCGCGGCCACGGCCGGCCTGGCCGCCGGCGACGTCATCACCAACGCCAACGGCCACCGGATAACCTCCCCGGGCGCGCTCACCGCGCTGATGAGAGCCGGCCAGCCGGGGACCCTGGTCACGGTGACCTGGATCACCGCCAGCGGGCACCCGCGATCCAGGCAGGTCCGGCTCGATACCGCCCCGGCTGTGTTACGTGGGGGATACGCACCACTCCCCAACTCACGGATGCCTTTTGAGTTTGTGATCCGCGAATAATCTTGCGCTATGACCGTGAAAAGTCTCCCTGTATCGAAAGCTCTTCGCGCTAAGGTCGCGGCTCGATAGGCTGCTAGTGGGTTAGCAGGTGGCGTTCAGGTAAGACTCAGGCTGGTGTCGCGTAATTGGGACGATGACTGAGCGAATGACAGAGCAGTGGTACGGACAGGTACCTGAACCGCCGCGCCCGCGCGGGCGCTCCCGGTTCCTGACGTTCACGCTGGTCGTGGTGCTCGCCGCCGCCGCGGGCGCGGGCGGGGTGATCGCCTTGCGCGGGAACGCCGGCGCCCCGCACGCCAGCCCGGGCACCGCATCGCCGGCTCAAGGGGCGCCGCGCACAGGATCGCCGGGCACGGTGTCACCGGGCACGGTGTCGCCGGGCGGCGCTGTGCCCGGCTCGGCGGGCGCTGGCGGTCAGGGCGGCCAGGCCGGGGCGGGCGCGAGCGCCCTTCCGGTGCCGCCCGCGAGCGCTCCGCCGGCCGCCAACGGGAAGCTGGACGCCCAGGCGGTCGCGGATGAGGTCCAGCCGGGCATGGTGAACGTCAGCGCCCCGGCGGCCTACGCCTCCGCGCTGTCGGCCGGGACCGGCATCGTCTTGTCGGCCAGCGGCCTGGTGCTCACCAACAACCACGTGATCCGCGGCACGACCGCGCCCACCGCGACGCTGGTGAACTCCGGTAAGACGTACAAGGCGAGGATCTTGGGCTACGACGCCGCCAATGACGTGGCGCTCTTGCAGCTCATCGGCGCGTCCGGGCTGACGCCGGTCACCGTCGGCAACTCCGACGCGGTCCGGGTGGGCCAGGCGGTGCTTGGCCTGGGCAACGCGCAAGGACAAGGCGGTCAGCCCACCGTCGCCGCCGGGCGGGTGACCGCGCTCAACCAGACGATCCGCCCGCAGGACTCCTCGACGGGCACCGCCGAGACGCTGCACGGGACCATCCAGACCAGCGCGCAGATCCAGGAGGGCGATTCCGGCGGGCCGCTGGCCAGCGCGGCGGGTCAGGTCATCGGGATGAACACCGCGGCGACGACGACGCAGTCCGTGAACGGGGGCACCGCCACCGCCGGGTACGCGATCCCGATCAACGACGCGCTGCGGATCGCCCGGCAGATCGCCGCCGGGCAATCCAGCACGACCGTGCAGATCGGCCTGCCCCCGTTCATGGGCATCTCGGTGGCGGACGCGAGCACCGGCTGTCCCGCCTCCGGCTCCGGTGGGTTCTCGCCCGGCGGGACCGGCGGCGGACTGGGCGGCGGCGGGCTGGGCGGCGGCGGACTGGGCGGCGGCGGACTGGGCGGCGCCCCGGCGATCAGCTCCGGCGCGCTCATCTGCGGCGTGTACTCCGGCACTCCGGCCAACCACGCGGGGCTGGCCGCGGGCGACGTGATCACCAGCGCGGACGGCAAGGGCGTCTCCGGCGCCGCCAGGCTCATCGCGATCACCGCGGGCCTGCGCCCGGGCGCCGCCATGTCGCTGAAGTACGTCAACGCCAACGGGGCGACTCAGTCGGCCACAGTGGCGCTGATCGAAGGGCCCGCTAAGTGATAGTGGCTACACCGCAAACCGGGCCAGCCGGGGAGCCGGAAGGCATTTCCGGCGGGCGACGGCCGTTACTCCCTCATGGGACATGCGCGGCTAAGAGGGCCGCGTAGCTTAATCAGGAGCTAGGACTCAGCTGACGTTCAGGTTGCGAACGCTTACTAGAGGGTGACGCGCCTGAGTTTAGCTGCGGCACGCCCGGGCACAAGGCGTAGGCTGTCGATGGTGAAGGCGAGATAGATGCGAGACGACGACCGCGGTAGCGAACAGCAGGACGGCTGGCAGCCACCGGAGTACGTGAGCCCCTGGGCTCCCGCGTCCAGCGCCGGGCAGCCGGTCCCCCCGGAGCCCAGGGCCGCCAGCACGGGTCAGTCCAGCGGTGACGCGACCGGCCGGGACATCATTCCCGGCTGGGAATCCGCCGGCTGGGACAGCACGGGCAGCACGCCAGTGCACGACACGATCGCGTTCAACTCAGGCGGCCACGGCGAGCCCGGCTGGGGCCAGCACGATGACTACGGCCCGCACGAGTACCCGCCGCCCGGGTACGCGCCGGCGGGCTACACCCAGCCCGGCTACGGGCCGGGCGGGTACGACCAGCCGCCGGGCTACGGGCAGCCGGGCTACGGGCAGCCGGGCTACGGGCCGGGCGGCTACGGCCAGCCCCCCGCGGGCGGCGGTTACGGCGCCTGGAGCGGCGGGGGCGGGCAGCCGCCGTGGGGCTACGGGTACGGGACGCCGCCGCCACCGCAGCGTGGCGCGGGCGGCCTGCGCAAGTTCCTGGTCTACACCGCCGTCGCGGTGCTGGCGGCCGGCGTGGGGGCCGGCGCCGCCATCGAACTGAGCCACTCGTCGTCATCCTCGTCGGCGCTCGGGTCCGGGAGCACGCCGCAGCAAGGCAGCGGAGGGGCCGGCAACGGCTTCGGCGGGAACCCCGTGGGCGGCAACGGCAGCGGCTTGCCCGGCACGGGGAGCGGAAACGGGAGCGGGAGCGGGAGCGGCCAGGGCGCACCGGGCAGCGGCCCGCTGAACGAGGCGGCGATCGCGGCCAAGGTCGACCCGGCCGTCGTCGACGTCAACTCGACCCTTCAGTACAGCAACGAGTCGGCCGAGGGCACCGGCATGGTCATCTCCGCCGATGGCTTGATCCTCACCAACAACCACGTGATCAACCAGGCCACGAGCATGACGGTGACGCTGGTGACCAGCGGCAAGACGTACAAGGCGGACCTGGTCGGCTATGACGCCACCAACGACGTCGCGCTGCTGCGCCTGCAGGGCGCCTCCGGGCTGAAGACCATCACCATCGGCGACTCCGACAAGGTCAAGCTCAACGACCCGGTGCTGGCCATCGGCAACGCCCAGGGCCGCGGCGGCCTGCCGGCCACAGCCCAGGGGGTCATCAACGCGAAGAACCGCACCATCCAGGCCAGCGACAGCGGCGCCCGGTCCAGTGAGACGCTGCATGGCATGCTGCAGACCGACGCCCCCATCCAGGAGGGCGACTCCGGCGGGCCGCTGGTCAACTCCGCGGGGGCGGTCATCGGGATGGACACCGCCGCGAACTCCTCGGGCGGGTTCAGCCAGCAGCAGGCCACGACGGGGTTCGCGATCCCCATCAACACCGCGCTGTCGATCGCCCGGCAGATCTCCAGCGGGCACGCCAGCGCCACCGTTCACATCGGGGCGGCCGGCTTCATGGGCATCAACGCGGCCAACAGCGCCCAGGGCTGCCAGCAGTCCTCATCCGGCTTCGGCGGCTCCGGCGGTGGCGTCGGCACGACCTCGCCGGGCGCGGTCATCTGCTACGTCTACCCGCGCACCCCGGCGGACGACGCCGGGCTGGCCGGCGGCGACGTGATCACCGCCGTCAACGGGACGACCATCGCCTCCTCCGACAACCTGACCACCGCGCTGGCCAGAAAGCACCCGGGCGACAGGCTGACCATCAAGTTCATCGACCAGCACGGCAGCGCCCAGTCGACCACCTTGACGCTGGGCACGCTGGCCAAGTGACCGCGAAGCGTGAACCGCGCCTGTGATACCGGGCCAACCCGCTAGGTTGGCGGGCGTGGATCATGATTTGGACCTGAGCGCCGACGGCGGCGCGCTGACCGCGGCCCTGGTCGACATCGCCTCGGTCAGCGGCGAGGAGGGGCCGCTGGCGGACGCGATCGAGCGCGCCCTGTCCGGGCTCGGCCACCTGAGCGTCCACCGCGACGGCAACACCGTGGTGGCCCGCACGGACCTGGGCCGGGCCGAGCGGGCGATCCTGGCCGGCCACATCGACACCGTGCCGCACGCGGGCAACTTCCCCTCCACGACGGACGCCGGGCAGGGCCGCCTTTACGGCTGCGGCACGTCCGACATGAAGTCCGGGGTGGCCGTGCAACTGCGGCTGGCCGCCGGGCTGCCCGCGCCCGCCCGCGACGTCACCTACGTGTTCTACGACTGCGAGGAGGTCGCCGCCGAGCGCAACGGCCTGCTGCGGCTGGCGCGGAACTCGCCATCGCTGCTAGCGGGGGACTTCGCGGTGCTCCTGGAGCCGAGCGGCGGCGTGGTGGAGGGCGGCTGCCAGGGAACGTTGCGCGCGGCGGTGCGGGCCACCGGGGCGCGCGCGCACACCGCCCGGTCCTGGATGGGCAGCAACGCGATCCACGCCGCGGGGGGCATCGTGGACGTGCTCCGCGCGTACGTGCCCCGCGAGCCGGTGGTCGACGGGCTGCGCTACCACGAGGGGCTGAACGCGGTGTTCATCTCCGGCGGCGTGGCCGGGAACGTGGTCCCTGACGCCTGCGAGGTCCAGGTCAACTACCGGTTCGCCCCCGACCTGCTGCCCGAGGACGCGGCCGCCCGCGTGACGTCGGTCTTCGCGGGATTCGAGGTCGAGATCCTCGACGTCGCCCCGGGAGCGCGGCCGGGCCTGGACGCCCCGGTGGCCGCCGCGTTCGTGGCGGCCACCGGCGGGACGCCGCGCCCGAAGCTCGGCTGGACCGACGTGGCCCGCTTCGCCGAGGTGGGCATCCCCGCCGTCAACTACGGGCCGGGCATCTCCGAGATCGCCCACACCCCCGGCGAGTACGTCGAGCTGCCCGTGATCGCGGCCTGCGAGCGGGCCTTTCGCGCCTGGCTGGCCGCCTGACCGCCGCGAGGCTAACGACTCCGTCACCGAGTCGGCCACCGTCGAGCGCGCGGAGATCGAGCGGGCGGCACCGCGCAGCGCGGAGATGATCACCGCCACCGACGGGCGCGTCACGCTCGCCGTGCGGGCGACCGCGTAGATGTCGCGTGCCAGGTCCAGGCCGGCGGGCAGCTCGCGGACCACCAGCCGGCGCTCGTACGCGCCGACCGCGAGCCGCGGCATGATCGCGATGCCCAGCCCCCGGGCCACCAGGTTGGCGACGGTGCCCAGGCCCTCGAACTCCGAGGGCACCGGCGGCGCCACGCCGACCGCGGCCAGCAGCCGGTCGACCGCCTGGCGGGACGGCTCGCCGGCCGGCGCCGCGAGCCATGGCTCATTGCGCAGGGCCCGCAGGTCCACGGGGGTTTCCGGGTCAGCCGCCGGGTGACCCCGCTCAACCACCAGCACGAGCGGGTCGCGCAGCAGCTGATAGAAGGACAGCACGCTATGGCCGGACTCTGAGGCCACCGGGTCCCCCGGCTCGCCGCCGCCCAGGTCGGCCGCCATCCGCCCGGTCCAGTCATCGACGATCGCGACCTCAACCTCACCGGAGCGCACCAGTTGCAGCCCGTCGGGGGGCGAAGACTGCCGCAGCAGCAGCGCCAGCCGCGGGTGCGCCCGCAGCGACCGGGCCAGCGCCGGCGCGAACGCGACCGCCGCGGACGGGAACGCGGTGACCACCACCCGCCCGGACGGCTCGGCGGCGTGCGCCGACAGGTCCGCCTCCGCCTCCTCGACCATGGCGAGGATCCGCTCCGCGTGCTGCGCCAGCCTGCGGCCGGCGTCAGTGAGCCCGGCGCTGCGCGCCGTGCGGTCCAGCAGCGCGGTACCCGCCTCCCGCTCCAGCGCCGCCAGCTGCTGCGAGACCGCAGACGGCGTATATCCCAGCGCGTCCGCCGTTCGCGCGATCGAGCCCCGGGCCGCGAACTCGTGCAGCATCCGGAGCCTTCGGATATCGAGCATTACTAAATCTTA
>JAICYD010000092.1 GCA_025934375.1 Streptosporangiaceae bacterium
CCTCCCCCCTATCCCGCCGCCCCCCACCCACCCCGTCCCGGGTATCGCCGGCTGTTATGCCACCGGGCGGCGGGTACACCCCTACCCCGCCCGCCCGGGCCCCGCGCTGGGCGGCTACCCGCCGTCAGCGGTTGATCAGGCGGCGGCGAGCAGCGGCCGGCCGACGGGGACCTGGAGTCGGCCGCCGATGCCGTTGGCGACGCCCGCGAACGACGTGTACCAGGCGACGAGCGCCGTGAGGACGCCGACGTACCCGCCGAGCTGCACCGTGCCCGTACTGCCGGCGAAGTTGCCGATGAACAGGATGATCTCGGTGAGCTCAAGGGTGAGGAACACCGCGAAGACCGCCATGTTCACCTGGGCGGACAGCAGCATCATGTACGTGTTGAAGATTGCGAACGCGAGCAGGATCCAGGCGATGTCGTGCTGCGCGGCGGTCGGGCTGGCGGCGGTGGGCGCCACGAACCGCGCCCACAGGAACAGGCCGATCCAGAAGCCGCCGTAGGTCGAGAACGCGGTGGCGCCGAACACGTTCCGGTTGCGGAACTCCCACATGCCGGCCAGGAGCTGGATGAGGCCGCCGTAGCCGAGCGCGTACCCGAGCCACGCGTCACCGGTCGCCGCGTTCATCCACTTCGCGTTGGCCGCCGAGAGCAGGAACGTGGTCAGGGCGAACGCCGCCAGGCCGAGCGGGGCCGGGTCGGCGATGGGTGACACGGCTGCCGCGGGCTGAACGGCGGGCTGTGCTGTGCGGTCTTCGCTGACGCTCATATTGCCTCCGAGCTTCCCGTGCCCGGGCGCAGGCCTGGAACTCTCTGCCGGTCAAATCCCGGGCGCTTTATGCCCTAAGCGTAACGCCATATCATCAGCAGTGCCAGATTCTGATTATTTGCTACTACTGGTACGTAACTTTTAAGAACTTGCAAAGGTGGTGATGGCGGCCGCGGGGGCGCCAGTGCGGGGCCGGCGCCCCCGCTGCCCGCCGCGGCGCCATGATTGCGCTGGCCGGGCAGGGCGTCAGGGGGCGGCGTCCGCTCCTTCCAGCGCGGCGGGCCGGTTGCCGGCCAGGAACCTGCTCAAGCCGGCCCGGGTGGCCACGACGATGACCCGGTCACCCGGCGCCAGCTGGTATCCGCGGCTGGGCTTCCAGTCGTACCGGGTGGCTCCTTTGGCCTGCAGCGCGAGGGTACGCGCGAGGCCGTCGGCCTCCAGGTCCACCAGCCGCTTGCCCACCAGGTCGGCATCCGGCTCGACGCGCACGTCGCAGATCAGCAGCACGTGCCGCCCGACGGCGATGGTGCGCAGGACCGCGTGCTCTAGCATGGCGACCGCGAACGCCGGGGCCGCCATGTAGGACACGCTGCGCGAGACGATGTTCCCGACCGTCTGCTGCACCCGCTGGGCGAGGTCGTCGTCGAACAGCCGCAGCACGATCCGCAGGTCCTCGCGCAGCGCGCGGGCCTGCAGTGCCGTCTCCAGGTTCACGATGTCGCTGCTGGTCACCGAGACCAGCGCCGAGCTCGTCGCCACCCCCGCCGCGCGCAGCGTCTCCTCCTGGAAGGCTTCCCCGATTACCACGGGCAGGCCGAGGCGCCGGGCCAGGCCCATGCCCTTGGCGGCTGGGTCGGGGTCCACGCAGACCACGTCGAACCCCAGGTCATGCAGTTCGCCGATCACCCGGGTGCCGACGTTTCCGAGGCCCGCCACGATGACGTGCCCGCCACGGGGCCGCGGGCTGCCCCGGACCGACCCGGTCAGCCGCGCGCCGACGATGATCGCGGTCACCACCGGGATGAACGCCATCCCGTCGATGGTGAGGATGACCTGGGACACCTTCTTCGCGCCGCTGAGCCCGGCGTCGGTCAGCGCCGACCCGGTCAGGTCCATGAGGGTCAGGTAGGCCCCGTTGGCGACCGAGGTGCCGTCGGCCACCAGCAGCGCGAACCCGGCGATCAGGACCGACAGCAGGACCGCGAAGACGGCGCCGAACTTGTTCCAGGCCAGCCAGCGCGCCATGGTGGCGACCGCGCGCAGCGGATGGCGGCGGCGGGCGAGCGGGTCGCGCGGGACGCCGTTGGCCACGGCCAGGACGAGGCGCTCGCCCATGCCGGAGCGGTCTGGGCGGGTGGCGCCCGGGTCGGCGTCCGGCTCCACGTGAGCCATTTCCGGGGGCAGCAGCCGGGTCGCCCCGGCCGGGTCGCCGGGCACGGCGGCCAGCCCGCAGACGATCTGCTCGCGCGGTACGTCCTCCCGCCGGGCGACGTACAGCGTGCGGCCGGAGACCCGGACATGGCTGGGCGCCGGCTGGCCGAGCGCGGCGGAGACGAAGGACGGGGCGGCCATCGCGGTGCCCGACAGGACCGTGCAGTCGGCGAAGAACCGGCGGAAGTGCTCGCCGAGCCGGGTGTTGAAGACGGCGACGACGAGGCGGATGCCGGGCCGCAACTCGTGGGCACGCAAGGCGGCGTGGAAGTTGATGATGTCGTCTTGCCACAGCAGTGCCAGCGCGCGCGCCGACCCCACCCCGGCGGCGGTGAACGCCTCGCTGGTCAGCTCCGCGCGCTCTAGCATCCGCACCCCGGGCAGGGCGCTGATCCGGGGGCCGGAGTTCTTCCGCCGTGACGGCACGATGACCGTGACCTGCTCGCGGTAGCGTGAAGTGAGCTCTTCGACGATGCGATAGGCGAGGGGGCCGTCACCGCAGACGATGAAGTGGTTGCCGGACGGGGGGAGCGCGGGCATGCGCAGGATCATAGTGACAAGGGCCCGGTTACCATGAAAGAGGGACTACTCCAGTGGGACAGGAGGGCCCGTCGATGCCCAGTGACCACATCCGCGCGTCGGACCATGACCGGGATGCCGTGGTGACCACGCTTCGTGACGCCTATACCGAAGGGCGGCTCACCCTGGAGGAGTTCCAGGAGCGGACCGCGACCGCCTATGACGGGCGGACCTGGGGTGACCTGCGCGAGCTGACCACGGACCTTCCGGTCCAGCCGGTCCTCGGCGCTGATCTGCCGCCGGACGCCCAGCCTGCCGGGCCGCAAGCGGCGGGGGTACTGACTCACGGGGTGCTGCCTCCCGGGGCAGCGCCGGACGGCACGCAGCCACCAGGCGCGATCCCACCGGGAGGGCCGCAGCCGTGGGGGCCGCAGCCGTGGGGGACGCTGCCGGGAGTGCCGCCCTGGGCATACCCGCCGGGGCAGGTGCCAGGGGTCCCGCCCGCCGGGATGCCCCTCGGCCACCAGCCGCCGGCCCCCTATCCGCCTCAGGCGCCGCCGGACCCGCGCTCCCGGCAACCGCGCCCGCGCCCGTTCGCCCCGGTCGTCCCCGTCGTGGGAATGTGGATCCTGTTCGCCCTGGCGACCCGGTCCGCGGGCGGGGCGGTGGCGTTCCTCATCGCGGTGGCATTGCTGGTGACCCTCGCCTCCATCGGCCGCCGACCGCCGCGCGGCCCCTCTGACCAGGAGCGCCGGAAACGGGGATTATCCGGGCGTCTCAGGGTATTCCCAGGCAACACGGTTAAGGACTGGTAAGCGCACCCTGCTGTCAATGCTGTAGCGTCGAGTGGTTGTCAGTTCGCGCGATCGCAGCAGGAGGACCCCTGCCCGTTACGACCCCCGGGGAGGCCGACGCCAAGGCCGGCGGCAGCAGTGCCCCCCGGCCCCCGATGCGGGCGCGCGCGTGGCGCTGGCCAGCGCGCGGCCTGGGTCGCCTGCGGGGACTGGTGATAGCCCACCGCTGGTTCGCCATCATCGTGGCGGTCGCCGCCGCCCTGCGCGTGGTCGTCGCGCTGGGCTATCCGCCGGCGATGTTCTTCAACGACTCCTACAACTACATCACCGACTCCGTCTTCCGGGCTCCGGACATCGTCCGGGCGAACGGGTACCCGTTCTTCCTCGCCGCGCTGCTGCCAGCGCACAGCCTCGCCCTGGTCACCGCGGTGCAGGCGGCGATGGGCCTGGCGATGGGGATCGGCATCTACGCGCTGCTGCGCCGCCGCGGCCTGCCCTGGTGGGGCGCGAGCATCCCGGCGGTGCCGGTGCTGTTCGACGTGTGGGAACTGCAACTCGAGCACATGATCGCCGCGGACACGCTGTTCACGTTGCTCACCATGGCCACGCTGATCCTGGCGTGCTGGTGGGACCGCCCGCCGTTGTGGGCCTTGATCGTCGCCGGCCTGCTCACCGGCTACTCGGCGACGGTCCGGTCGGTCGGCGAGCCGATGATCATCGTCTTGGCGGCCGGCCTGCTCCTGCGCCGGGTCGGCTGGCGGCGGGTGGCCGCCGCGATCGCCGCCGGACTGCTGCCGATCGCCGGGTACTTGGTCTGGTTCCACGCCCACTACGGCGGATACCAGCTCACCCAGTCATCGGGCACCTTCCTCTACGCCCGGGTCAGCAGCTTCGCCGACTGCCAGAAGATGAATCCCGCGCCGAGCCTGCGGGTGCTGTGCGACTCGCGCCCGCCCGGTCAGCGCGAGCCCGCGCAGGAGTACCTGTGGGCGAACGACACCCCGCTCGGGAAGCTGACCGGTACCAACAACATCTACCGGTTCACCCCGCAGATCGAGTCGCTGACCAGTCAGTTCGCCAAGCGCGCGGTCCTGTCTCAGCCGCTGGACTATGCCGCGATCGTCGCCGATGACACCTGGCGGACCTTCGGGTGGACCCGGTTCCGGTCTGACCTGGCCGGGTCGGGGGATAAGTTCCGCTTCGAGCCCACGGTGCTGCCGGTTCCGACCTGGGTCACCGGCAACAAGTTCAACCGGGCGGCGGCCATCGACTACGGCGGTGCGACCTTCGGCCGCCCGGCCATCGCCCAGCCGTGGGCGCGCTTCTTGTGGCACTACGAGCGGTTCGCCTACCTGCCCGGATCGCTGCTCGGCGGGATCTTGCTGACCGGGCTGGCCGGGATCGTGCTCGCCGCGCGCCGCAAGCGCGCCCGCGATCCGGCCCGCGAGCGGTGGGGCTGGGGCGGCCTGGGCCTGCTGCCCTGGCTGGCGGGGGCCGCGCTGATCACCTTGCCGCCGGTGACGGCCGGCTTCAGTTACCGCTACGTCCTGGCCGCCGTCCCCGCCGCCTGCCTGGCGGCCGGACTGGCCTTCGCGGGCCGGGGCAGCCTCCGCACCTGGCTCAAGAACCGGAAGTCAGCCCCTCAGGCCTCCCTTGTCCCGAACGATCCGGCCTGACTGCCCGTTCGCCCGCTCACGCGGGCGCGCTGACGGTCACCGGGTGGTCAGGACGCTAGCGATAACAGCAAGAGGCGCGGAGCGCTGGCAACCCGGGGGCGGGTGGGGGCGCGCCGCTGGGGGTTAGTGGGCGCCGGGGCGGCCGACGTCGCTGGGGATCTTGGCGGCGGCGGTGGCATCCAGCAGGTACAGCGTGCGCTGCCGGCCGCGCGCGCCGGCGGCCGGCAATTGCACCGGGCCCGCGCCGGACAGGGCCAGGGAGATCGCGCCGGACTTCTCGCCGCCGGAGGCCAGGATCCAGACCTCCCGGGCGGCCTGGATGGACGGCAGCGTGAGCGAGATCCGGATGGGCGGCGGCTTGGGCGAGCCGCGGACCGCGACGACCGGGCGACTGTCATACAGCGCCGGCAGGCCGGGGAACAGCGACGCCACGTGGCCCTCGGGCCCGATGCCCAGCATCAGGATGTCGAACGCCGGGACCGGCCCGTGGTCCTCGTGCCGCGTCGCCGCGCCAAGCTCGGCGGCGTACCGGGCGGCGGCCGCCTCCGGGTCATCGCCGTCAGGGCCGTCGGGGCCTGGCATCGGGTGCACTCGTGCCGGGTCGACCTCGATCGCGTCGAGCAGCGCGGCCCGCGCGCTGGTCTCGTTGCGGTCCGGGTGCCCGGCGGGCGCGAACCGCTCGTCGCCCCACCAGAAGTCGACCCGCCGCCAGTCAACGGCGTCGCGGGCGGGGGCGGCGGCCAGCTCGGCGAGGACCGCCGTCCCGATGCCGCCGCCGGTCAGCACGAGGTTCGCGCGGCCGGCGGCCGCCACGGCGTCAACCAGCCGGGTGACCAGGCGGGCGGCGGCCGCCTGGGCGAGCAGGGTCCCGTCGGCGTGCACGAGGATCTCGGGGCTAGGCATCGGCGCTCCAGGGTGCGGCGGGCCCCGCGGTGGAGGCGAAGGAGTAGGAGCCCAGGGCGTGCAGCGTCTCGGCGTACACCTCGTCCGGGTCGAGCCGGCGCAGTTCCTCGGCCAGCAGCTCGGCGATGTCGCGGCGATGCAGCGCCACGCTGCGGTCCGGCCGGCCCGGCCACGACAGCGTGGCGGTCCGGCCGTCGGTCCGGCTCAGCGCCACGTTCCCGGCCACCGTGGCGAAGGTGACATCGGTGATGCCGGGGCCGGCGGAGTCGGTGCGGGTGACCGGGACCTCCAGCCGGTCGCCGAGCCAGGCGGCGATCAGGTCGGCGGTCGGGTTCCCGGCCTCCGCCGCGACGTCGGCGCCGGAGATGGCCGGGAGCTGCTGGTCCAGGGTCGCCGCGATCACCGACCGCCACGGCGTCGCCCGGGTCCAGCCGAAGTCGGTGTCGCCCGGCGCGTAGGCCGTGGCCAGCTGCGCGAGCACTGCCCGGGCGTCGTCGGCGGCCGCCGAGTCGGTGACCCGGCGCTGCGCCAGCGCGCCCAGCGGGCTGACCGACGGGTCCTGCGGCGCGCCATCCGGCCACCAGGTGACGACCGGGACGTCGGGCACGAGCAGCGGGGCCACAACCGAGTCGGCGTGCTGCCCGAGCGGCCCGTACATCCGCAGCACGATCGTCTCCCCAGGGGCCGACTCGCCGACGCGGATCTCGGCGTCCAGCCGGGAGTCGGCCTTGGGCTTGCGGGCGATCACCGCCAGGACGCGGCAGGGGTGCTCGCGGGCGGCCTGGTTCGCCGCCCGGATCGCGTCGTACTGCTCCGCCTCATCGGTCACGATGACGAGCGTGAGCACCATGCCCATCGTCATGCCGCCCAGGCGCGCCCGCGCCGCGGTCAGCGCGGAGCTGATGGCACCGGTGGTGGTGTCGGTCAGGTCAATCGTCATGACAATCCCCGTCCTACAGCCGTCGCCAGGCGCGGCCGTCACGCGCCATCATCGCGTCCGCCGACGCCGGGCCGGGCCCGCCCGACACGTACTGGTCCGGCTTGGTGTTCTCGGCCCAGAAGTTCTCGATCGGGTCCAGGATCCGCCAGGACAGCTCGACTTCCTCCTGCCGGGGGAACAGCGGCGGGTCGCCGATCAAGACGTCGAGGATCAGCCGTTCGTAGGCCTCCGGCGATGACTCGGTGAACGACTCGCCGTAGGCGAAGTCCATGTTGACGTCGCGGACCTCCATCGCCGAGCCGGGCACCTTGGAGCCGAACCGGACGGTCACGCCCTCGTCCGGCTGCACCCGGATGACGAGCATGTTCTTGCCCAGCTCCTTGGTGTCGGTGGCGGCGAACGGCAAGTGCGGGGCGCGCTGGAAGATCAGTGCGATCTCCGTCATCCGCCGGGTCAGCCGCTTGCCGGTGCGCAGGTAGAACGGGACGCCCGCCCACCGCCGGGTATCGACGGCCAGCCGGACCGCGGCGTAGGTCTCGGTGCGCGAGTCCGGCGGGATGCCGTCCTCCTCCAGGTAGCCGGCGACCTGGCGGCCACCCTGCCACCCGGCCGAATACTGCCCGCGGGCGGTGCCGAGGGACAGGTCGGCGGGCAGCCGCACGGCCGACAGCACCTTCTCCTTCTCCTGGCGCAGCGAGTCGGCGTCGAACGAGACCGGCTCCTCCATCGCGGTCAGCGCCAGGAGTTGCAGCAGGTGGTTCTGGATCACGTCGCGGGCGGCGCCGATGCCGTCGTAGTAGCCGGCCCGGCCGCCGATCCCGATGTCCTCCGACATCGTGATCTGCGCGTGGTCCACGTAGCCGCGGTTCCATATCGGCTCATACAGCGAGTTGGCGAACCGCAGGGCCAGGATGTTCTGGACCGTCTCCTTGCCCAGGTAGTGGTCGATGCGGAACACCGAGTGGGCGGGGAAGACCGCGTCCACGATGGAGTTCAGCTCGCGGGCCGTCTGCAGGTCCCGGCCGAACGGCTTCTCGATTACCACCCGCCGCCATGGCCGCCTGCTAGTCTCCGGGTCGGCCGGACCGGGGTCCGACAGCCCCGACCGCTTCAGCTGCTGCACCACCAGCGGGAAGGATCGCGGCGGGATTGACAGGTAGAACGCGTAGTTGCCGCCCGTCCCGCGCGCGGCGTCCAGGCTCTTGACGGTCTCGGCCAGCTTGTCGAACGCCGCGTCATCGTCGAAGTTGCCCTGGACGAACCGGACGCCCTCGCTGACCTGCTGCCAGACGGTGTCACGGAACGGGGTCCGCGCGTGCTGCTTCACCGCCTCGTAGGTGACCTGGGCGAAGTCCTCGTCCGCCCAGTCCCGCCGGGCGAAGCCGACTAGCGAGAAACCCGGCGGGAGCAGGCCGCGGTTGGCCAGGTCGTAGATCGCCGGCAGCAGCTTCTTCCTGGCGAGGTCGCCGGTGACCCCGAACATCACCAGGACGCAGGGGCCCGCCACCCGCGGGATCCGGCGGTCGCGCGGGTCGCGCAGCGGATTGGCAGCCTCCGCGTCGCCCGCGATGACCGCCGGATTCGCCGGCGCCGGTCCCCGGGCGCCGGCGTTCGGCTCGTCCATGGTGGAACCTCCTGTAGTCCCTCAGCCTGCGGTACCGCTAAGCCTGCTTTGCCATCTCGGCGCGGATCGTCTCGAGCAGCTCTTTCCACGAGACCTCGAACTTCGCCACGCCCTCGTCCTCGAGGACCCGCACGACGTCGTCGTAGCTGATGCCGAGCTCCTCCAGTCGCGCGAACAGCGCCCGGGCGTCGTCGTAGGTGCCGTGGACCGCGTCGCCCTTCAGCACGCCATGGTCGGCGGTCGCCCGCAGCGTCGCCTCCGGCATCGTGTTGACGGTGTCCTTGACGGTGAGCTCGACCACGTACAGGGTGTCCGGCAGCGACGGGTCCTTCGTCGACGTGGACGCCCACAGCGGCCGCTGCACCCGCGCGCCCTGGGCCGCCAGCGCGCGCCACCGGTCGGTGTCCAGCTTCTGCTCGTACAGCTCGTAGGCCAGCCGGGCGTTGGCGATCGCGGCCTTGGACTTCAGCCCCAGCGCCTCCGGCGTGCCCAGCTTCTCCAGCCGCTTGTCCACCTCAGTGTCCACCCGGCTGACGAAGAACGAGGCGACCGAGGCCATCGCGGAGATGTCGTGGCCGTTGGCGGCCGCCTGCTCCAGGCCGGCCATGAAGGCGTCGATGACCTCGCCGTACCGCTGCAGGGAGAAGATCAGCGTGACGTTCACGCTGATGCCCTCGGCCAGCGTGGCGGTGATCGCCGGGACGCCCGCGGCGGTCGCCGGGATCTTGATGAACATGTTCGGCCGGTCCACCATCCACCACAGCTGCTTGGCCTCGGCGACGGTCGCGGCGGTGTCGCGGGCCAGCCGCGGGTCCACCTCGATGGACACCCGCCCGTCGACGCCGTCGCTGGCGTCGTAGACCGGGCGCAGCACGTCGGCGGCCCACCGGATGTCGCGGGTGGTGATCATCCGGGAGGCCTCTTCGACGGTGACGCCGCGGGCCTTCAGCTCGGCGGTCTGCTCGTCGTAGGCGCTGCCCTTGCTCAGGGCGTGCGCGAAGATCGTCGGGTTGGACGTCACCCCGCGTACCTGGAAGTTGTCGACCAGGTCCTTGAGGTTCCCGGTGCGCAGCCGGTCACGGCTGATGTCGTCCAGCCATATCGACACGCCGGCGGCGGTGAGCTCGGCGAGTACGTCGCTCATGAGCGCTTCTCCGTCTTCCTATCTGGTGCTTGTGAAATTGAGCGGGATCCCCGGTTCCGTTGGGTCCCCTGTGCCTTGGTCATGCCTTGGTCATGCCTTGGTCTGGGCCAGGGAGGCCTTGGCGGCTTCGGCGACCGCCTCCGCGGTGATCCCGAACTCCTTGTACAGGACCGCCTCAGCGGCGGAGGCTCCGTAGTGGTTGACCCCGACGCTGCGCCCGGCGTCGCCGACGAGCGCCTTCCATGGCTCGGTGATGCCTGCCTCGACCGACGCGCGCGCCCGCATCGCCGCGGGGAGCACTTCCTCTTGGTAGGAATCGTCTTGCTGCCTAAACCATTCCACCGACGGCATCGACACAACCCGGGCGGAGATGCCCTCCTTCGCCAGCAGTTCCCGGGCGGCGACGGCGATCTGCACCTCGCTGCCGGTGCCAATGAGGATGACGTCGCTCCCGTCGGCGAGCACGTACGCGCCGCGCGCGGTTCCCTCGGCCGGCGCGAATACCGTCCGGTCGAAGGTCGGGACATTCTGCCGCGACAGGCACAGCCCGGCCGGCCGGTCGGTGTGCTCCAGGATTGTCTTCCACGCGATCGCCGTTTCATTCGCGTCGGCGGGCCGGACGACGTCGAGGCCGGGGATGTTGCGCAGCGACCACAGGTGCTCGATCGGCTGGTGCGTCGGCCCGTCCTCGCCCAGCCCGATCGAGTCGTGCGTCCAGACGAAGGTGACCGGCTGCTCCATCAGCGCCGCGAGCCGCACGGCGCCGCGCATGTAGTCGCTGAACTGAAGGAACGTCCCGCCGTAAGGCCGGGTGCCGCCGTGCAGGGCGATGCCGTTCAAGATCGCGCCCATGCCGTGCTCGCGGATGCCGAAGTGCAGCGTCCGCCCGTAGGGGTTGCCGGGCCACATCTTGGTCTGGTGCTCGTCGGGCAGGAACGACGGCTCGCCCTCCATGGTGGTGTTGTTCGACTCCGCGAGGTCGGCCGAGCCGCCCCACAGTTCCGGCAGCACCGGGGCGAGCGCGGTGAGGATCTTGCCGGAGGCACGACGGGTGCCGGTGCCCTTGGGATCGGCGGGGAAGGCCGGCAGCGCCGCCTCCCAGCCGGCCGGGAGCTCGCGCTTGGCCAACCGGTCGAACAGCGCCTTGCCATCCGGGTTGGCCGCCGCCCACGCGTCGAACGCCGCCTCCCATTCGGCGTGCGCCTGCTTGCCGCGCCCGGCGACCTCGCGGGCGTGGCCCAGCGCCTCCTCCTCGACCGGGAAGGTCACCGCCGGGTCGAAGCCGAGGATCTCCTTGGTCGCCGCGACCTCGGCGTCGCCGAGTGCCGACCCGTGGGCCGCGCCGGTGTTCTGCTTGTTCGGGGCGGGCCAGCCGATGATCGTGCGCAACACGATGAACGAGGGCTTGTCGGTGACGGCCTTGGCGGCCTCGAACGCCTCATGCAGCGCCTGGACGTTCTCCTCGTAGGCGCCGTCGGCCGTTATCCAGGAGACGTGCTGCACGTGCCAGCCGTAGGCCGCGTAGCGGGCGCCGACGTCCTCGGACTTGGCGATGTTGGTGTCGTCCTCGATCGAGATGTGGTTGTCGTCGTAGAGCACGACCAGGTTGCCGAGCTTCTGGACGCCGGCGATCGCGGATGCCTCGTGGGTGATGCCCTCCTCGATGTCGCCATCGGAGGCGAAGGCGTAGATGAAGTGGTCGAACGGGCTGGTGCCGGGGGCGGCGTCCGGGTCGAACAGGCCGCGCTCGCGGCGGGAGGCCATCGCCATGCCGACCGCGTTGGCCAGGCCCTGGCCCAGCGGGCCGGTCGTCACCTCGATGCCCGGCGTCAGCCCGTGCTCCGGGTGCCCCGGCGTGATGCTGCCCCACGTGCGCAGCGCCTTCAGGTCATCCAGCGTCAGGGCGTACCCGGACAGGTAGAGCTGGATGTACTGGGTCAAGCTGGAGTGCCCGCACGACAAGACGAACCGGTCCCGGCCCGGCCACTTCGGGTCCGCCGGGTCATGGCGCAGGATGTTCTGGTACAGCAGGTAAGCCGCCGGGGCAAGGCTCATGGCAGTGCCAGGGTGCCCGTTGCCGACCTTCTGCACCGCGTCCATCGCCAGGACGCGGACGAGGTCGACGGCGCGCTTGTCGGCCGCGGACCAGTCAAGGGCGTTACTGCTCACCGTAGTCACGGTTCCCTTCTTACCTGAGGTTCCCTTGCGGCGGCCTGCTCTCGACGGCGGCAGGGCGAAACCCCCGTCCCTCGCGGCGCCCTCTTGGGGGAAAGCCTATCCCTGGGCGCCTTCCGCGTCCCCCGCGCGGGGCAGACCTTTCCCCGAGGTTCATTATCGACCGGTCTAGACCACTTCGCCCGGCCGGGGCCGGCGGCGCGGCTGCCAGTATGCTTCGCTTCATGGCCGCCGAGTTCCCCCCGGTGTTCGACCCGCGGGCCGTGATTGACGGGCGCGGCCCGAGGCGGTCGCGAGTGAGCTTCATCGCCGGCCTCGCGATCACCGCCGCCTGCGCGATCCTCGCCCTCGGCATCGAGATGGGACAGGGGTTCGCCGCCGGAGAGGGCGCGGTCCCCTTCATGGTCGCCCTGCCGCTGGCCTTGCTGCCGGTCCCGCTGCTGATCGCGCTGGTGCTGTGGGTGGACCGGCTGGAGCCCGAGCCGCGGGCCAACCTCGCCTTCGCGTTCGGCTGGGGCGCGGGCATCGCGGCGCTGTTCGCGCTGCTGATCAACACCGCGGGCCTGGTGTACGTCACCCAGCCCGACCTGGGGGATTCGGCCGGCGAGTTCGTGTCGGCGACGTTGGGGGCGCCGGTCGTCGAGGAGACCCTGAAGGGCGCGGTGCTGGTCGGCCTGCTGTGGCGGCGGCGCCAGGAGTTCGACGGCCCGACCGACGGCGTGATCTACGCGGCGATGGTGGGCCTGGGCTTCGCGATGATCGAGAACGTCGGCTATTACATCAACGCGCTGGTCACGCCCATGCACGGCGGCGTGGCGCTGCTCGGCTTCACGTTCGTGCTGCGCGGCGTGCTGGCCCCGTTCCTGCACCCGCTGTTCACCTCGATGACCGGCCTCGGCGTGGCGTACACGGCGACCCGCCGTGACGCCGGCTTCGGCCCGGTCGTGGCCGGCTGGGTGGTGGCCATGTGCCTGCACGGCACCTGGAACGGCCTGTCCTCGCTGGGCGCGCCCGGCCTGGCCGTCGGGTACGCCGTCATGTTCTGCGTGGCCGTCGCCGTCATGGCGGTCCTGGTCCGCGACCGGCGCGGGCTGGTCCGCCTCATCCGGCGCTACCTGCCCTCCTACGCCGCGACCGGGCTGGTGACGGCCGATGACGTGGCGATGCTGTCCTCGCTGCGCGCCCGCCGCCGCGCCCGCAACTGGGCCAGGGCCCGCGGCGGGCTGGGCGCCGCCGCGGCGATGGGGGACTACCAGCTCGCCGCGACCGAGCTGGCCCTGCTGCACGACAAGGCCCGGCGGGGCGTGGTCGCCGCGCCCCGGTTCCTGGACCGCCAGCGCGACCTGCTCGTCTTGATGCACGCGGCCCGCAGCGCGTTCCTGGGCCGGTGGGAGGGCCAGCCCCGGCCGCCCTGGGCCGCTTCCGGCGGCTCCGGCTTCTCCGGCGGCCCCCCGCGTCCGGCGCCCCTGCCCCCGTTTGCCGGGCGCGAGTAGGCGCCATCGTCAGCCGCGTCGACCAGGCCAGGCTGGACAAGGTCCTGGCCGAGCGGGACCTCCCGCGCGTCCAGGACCGCTGACGCCCGCCGCGGGCCGCGCGGCCGTCGCGAGCGCGCCGCCCGGGCGTACCGCGCCGGAGTCAGGCCGACGCGGCGGGTGAAGTGGCGGGTCAGGTGACTTTGGTCGGCGAACCCGGCCTCGGCGGCCACGATGGCCGGCGGTAGCGCGCGTTCCAGCAGGCGGCGAGCCAGGCTGACCCGCATCGCGACCTGGTAGGAGTGCGGTGGCATGCCTACCCCGGCCGTGAAGCGGCGGACCAGCTCGTACTTGCTCAGGCCAGCGGCGGCCGCGAGCTCATCCAGGGTCACGTTCCGCGCGATGTCGTCGCGCAGCAGGGCCACCGCCGCACGGACGGCCGGGTCAGGGACCGCCGGGCTGCGGTCGGCGGGGTCCCCTGGCGCCGCCAGCCTGGCCAGGAATGACCAGACCGCGCCCTCCCGCTCGAGCGCCGATCCCGGCTGTTCCATCTCCTGGTGCAGTGCCCGGAAGCACCGGGCCAGCGTGGTGCCGTGGTTGTTCTCGTCGGGGCCGGGGACGTGGCCGGCCCCGACGAGGGGATCGGGGAAGGGCGCGCCGCGCGGCGGCATGCCGTAGCCATCGTCGGCATCGGGCGGTTCGATGACCAGCAGCCGGCCCGCCCACGCCCCGCCTTCCGCGGGGCTGCCGGAATGCGCCGCGGACGGATCGAGCACGACCAGCTGCCCCGGGCGGACAATCCGCGATTCCCGTCCGCGCCGCAGGTGGTAGGCTCGCCCGGCCGCGATCCCGATGACGTACGCGCCGGCCGGGTCAATCCGGTAGCCAGTGGTCATCCCGTGCATCCAGACGAGCCGGCTATCTGGCGACGTTCGCCAGATCCGGACCCGGTTCACCTCAACGCCGGGGGCTGGCAGTTCGCCGGCCACGCCGGCCATGCCGGGCGGGCGGGCGCAAGAACGTACTATCGCCGGCCGCCCGGCCGTCCGTAGCGTGTCTGACCATGCTCACGACACATATCATTGTGCCCGGCGCGGACACCGCCTCGCGCTGGTACGCCGATACGTTCGGCGCGGAGGAAAAGAGCCGCATCACCCTTCCCGACGGGCGGCTGCTGCACGTCGAGATGCACTTCGGCCCCTCGGTGGTGATGCTGGCCGATGAGTTCCCCGAGCACGAGGCGATGTCTCCGGCCTCCACCGGCTGTATCTCGGCCGTCCTCTACCTGCAGGTAGAGGACGTGGACGCCGTCTGGGAGCGAGCGCTGGGCGGCGGAGCGCAGGTCCTGCGCCCGCTGGCGGACACGTTCTGGGGCGAGCGCGAAGGCCAGCTCACCGATCCCTTCGGCCACCGCTGGGGCCTGTCCCAGCACGTCCGCGACGTCTCGCTGGCCGAGATGAGCCAGGCCGCCGCGCAAGCGTTCGGTGGCGCCGCGTCCGGGAACGCTAACCCGTAGAACGAGCCCGCGGGGGATCACGTGGTGGCGATGAGCAGGTCCTCGCCGGTCGAGCAGCGCAGCCCGTCCGCCCGCCCGGCGAAGTAGCGGGCGTGCTGGTCGGCCGCGCCGACGTGGCTGACTTCGGCGAAGCCGGCCTCGCGGGCCAGTGCCATCACCTCCGGCGGCGCGAAGAAGCTGCGGAACGGCGTGCCGGCGGCCGCCGCGCCCCGCTGGCTGGCCGCCAGCCCTTCGCGGTCCTCCTCGGCCAGCAGCGCGGCGGGCAGCAGGAACGACATGACCAGCGTCGTGCCGGGGGCGAACCGCGCCAGCTGGCGCAAGGTGGCGACGTTCGCATCCCTGGTCAGGTACATGCTGACGCCGGCGGAGGTCACCACGGCGGGCCGCAGGGGATCGAACCCGGCCGCGACGAGCTGGCGGTGCCAGTCTCCGTCCTCGAAGTCGAACGGGACCAGGTGCAGCCAGTCCGGGACCTGGTAGCCGAGCTCGGCCAGCCGCTGCCGCTTCCATTCCTGCGGACCAGGCTGGTCGATCTCGAACACCTGGAGGCGGCCGCCGAGATCGGCCCGGCGCTGGGCGAACGTGTCCAGGCCGGCGCCCAGTATCACGTACTGGGCGACGCCGCGCGCCACCGCCTCGGTGACCAGGTCCTCGATGAACCGCGCCCGCGCCACGATCGAGGCCCGGAACCCGGCGGTGAAGCGCGGGCTCATGTCCGGGCGCTCGCGCCAGCCGTCCTCGGGGCTGGCGATCGCCAGCCCGACCCGGTCTTCCAGCACCGGCGGGTCCCCGTCGACCTCCAGGTGCAGGGCCCGCCACAAGGCCACCCGGACGGCGGTGTTATCCGGCCGCGCGTCAGCCATGGCGTGCGTCGCCGCCGGGCGCCGCCTGCAGGACCCAGGTCCGGCCGTCGGGGTCGCGGACGGTCATCTCGCGGGTGCCGTAGTGGGTGTCGGCCCATTCCTTGACCACCTCGACGCCGGCGGCGGGGCGAAACGCCCGCTCGTCGGTCACCTTCAGCACGATCTGGGCCTGTGGCGGGCGGTCCGGCGGGACTTCGGCGATGAACACGTAGGGGCCGTCGCCGTTGCGAAGCTGACCGGAGCTGTGGCCGGTGTCGAACTCCAGCGTGAAGCCGAGGTCCTGGAAGAACCTCGCCGCCTTCCCCCAGTTGCGGGTTTCCAGGAACACCGCCTCGATTCCGTCGGTCCCCATGGGTCTCACGTCTCCTTCGCGTTGGCGCTGGGCGAGCCCGGGCCGTCGAGGTAAGCGCGCAGGGCATCCGCCACCAGCGCCGACAACGACCTCTCCTGCTCGATGGCGCGGTGCTTGACCTGCTTGATCAGCCCGGCCGGCAGGTAGACGTTGAACTGCTTGACGTCATCATCACCGCTCACACTAGGATGCTAGCAAGCTAGTTGCCTTCCGGGGAAGGGGGCCGCGGGAAGGAAGTCGCGCGTGTTCGGCTTCGCGGTGCGATCACACCGCGAAACCCGGGCCCATGAGCGAGCCAGGACGCGCGGACCGCGCTGAAACGGCCTGACGCGCGGTTGAAGCGCTGTCAACGCGGCTCGCGGGATGCCCGCGGGGGGCTGGCGGCCGTGGTCGCGATCTCCTCGCGCAGCTCCCGGTGCCTGGCCACCGGGATGTTGACCGCGACGGTGCCGACGTGCCGGCCGTCCCGGTGGTACCTGGCGATCAGGCCGCCGGCCAGGTCATCGAGGTCTCCTTCGGTGACGCGGGCCTCATCGGCCAGGACCGGGGAGCCGTAGCTTTGCAGCCGCAGGTCCAGCTGGTCGCTCCAGAACGCCGGGAGCGGGGTGAACGGGGCGGCGTCGACCGGGGACCCGGACAGTGCCGCGCGCAGCGTGGCGGCGGCCCGGCGCGCGGTGTCGGTCGGCATCGACCAGTGCTCGACCCGGCGCGGCACCGCGTCGAACAGCGGGTTGGGGAAGCGGGCCACGTCCCCGACGGCGACCACCCGCCGCGCCCCGGCGGCGGCCAGGGCGTTGTCGCACAGCACGCCGTCGGACAGGTCCAGGCCGTTGCCGGCCAGCCACTCGACGTTGACCAGCGAGCCAGTGGCCTCGACGATCACCTCAGCCGGCACCTCGGTGCCGTCGCCGACCAGCAGCCCGGTCCCGGTCACGCCGGCCACTGCCTGGCCGGTGACGAACCGGATGCCCGCGTTCGCGTGCGACCGCTGGATGGCGCTCGCCAGTTCCTCGCCCAGGACCCGGAGCATCGGTGCGCGGTCGGCCTCGATCACGGTGACCGCGCAGCCGAGGCTCAGCGCGGTGCTCGCGACCTCGCAGCCGATGAAGCCGCCGCCGATGATCGCCACGCGGGTGCCGGGCAGCAAGGAGGCCCGCAGGCCGAGGCAGTCATCGAGGGAGCGCAGCACGCGGGCGCCCGGAATCGACGCCGGCTGACCATCCGGCCCGGGCAGGCGCAGCCGCCGGGGCCGAAGCCCGGTCGCCACCACCAGCCCGTCGAACGCCACGCTGGTGCCGTCGGCCAAGGTGAGCGTCCCGGCCGCGAGGTCGGCCGCCGCCACCGGCTGGCCCAGCCGGAATGCGACGTCGGCGACCGACTTGCGGCGGCGGAAGGCCACGTTCTCATGCGCCTTCTCCAGGCTAAGCTCGCCGGGCGAGGCCAGCAGCTCCTTCGACAGCGGGGGCCGGCTGTACGGCAGGTGCGGCTCCGCCCCGATCACCGTCACCGGGCCAGCGTGGCCAGCGGCGCGCAACTGCTCGGCGGCGCGCAGGCCGCCCAGGCCAGCTCCCGCGATCACCACATGGCTGTCAGACATCGCGGTCGACGATAACGCGCGTGCCGGTCCTTCCTGTTCCGGGGGCGCGTGCCGCGGTGCCCGGTCAACGGACCGGTCGCCGCGGCCCGCCGGGAACATCCGGCAAATTCTTTGGGAGGTTGTCGCTATGCGACGGTGTTCGGTGACATGCTCAGCTAAGGAGCATCGCGCAGGGCGGAGGGACCGGCATGACGACCCAGCCATCAGATGAGGACGTCCTGATCCAGACGGCGCGCGCCGAGCGCGGGGAGCAGCGGTCGGGGAGGTCCATGGGGGCCTCGCTCGGCGTGGCCATCGCCTTCGGCGCGGTGGGCGCAGCACTGATCTTCGGCCCGCGCGTGATCAACATGATCTTGCCCGGGCCGCTGCGGCTGCTCGGGTGGCTCGGGGGACCAGTCCTGTTCCTCCTGGGCATCGTCGCGTTCGCGATCACCGGGCTCTTCCTGCTGAACGCGCTGGCGTCCAGCCCGATGGCCTCGTGGGGAACCACGATGCCGGGGAACTGCCCGCGGTGCGGCCAGCCCAAGCTGCGCTCGGACACGGTGCCAGGCCCGGCGAGCGGGAGCCCCGCCGATGGCCCGCGGGGCGTCGTCACCCTCTGCGAGAACTGTGACCACGCGGCGGCCCGGGTCACCCGCCCGAGCGGCGCGCCGCCCGCCTAGCCGGTCACGGCCTCTTCGGAAGTCACGGCCTCTTCGGAAGTCACGGCGTTTTCGGGCGTCGCCGCCGCCTCGGACGTCAGCCCGGGGGCGGCGGGCAGTCGCTCGCGGGCGGACAGGTACAGCTTCAGCGCGCAGGTCCACAGCAGCACCGACCCCGCGACGTGGACCCACACTAGCCCGGCTGGCTCGTGGCTGAAGTACTGCGCGTACCCGATGGCCGCCTGCGCGAGCACGCCGCCGAGCATGAGCCAGCCGTACCGCCGCGCCCGCGCCGGGGCGGCGGAGAACCGCAGCCCGATGACCAGCGCCACTACCGTCGCGGTGATGAACCAGGCGATGTCGGCGTGGAACTGGGTCACCCCGTCCAGCGGCAGGTGGAACCGGGGCACCGCCGAGTGGCGCCCGCCAGCGTCAACCGTCGTCCCCGCCAGCGGCCCGGTCCCGGTCACCACGGTGCCCGCCGCGAGCATCGCCGCGACGGCGCCGGCCAGCAGCAACGCCAGCACCCGGAACTCCGGGCGGACCAGCGCCCGCACGGGGCCGTCGCCCTCGGCGACCCGCGTGTGCAACACGACCGCCGCCGCCAGGATCGACGAGGACAGCAGGAAATGGACGGCCACCATGGCCGGGTTCAGCTTGGTCAGCACGACGATGCCGCCCACCACCGCCTGCGCCACCACGCCGAGGGGCAGCCAGGCCGACAGCCGCACCAGGTCCCGTCGCCGCGAGCCCCCCGGGCGATCCCCCTCGGGGGGTACGGATGATGCTCCGCGGGGTCGCCCCCCCGGGCGATACCGCCAGCAGGCGATGAACGTCAGCCCCGCGATGATCACCAGCGGGTAGTTCAGTAGCCGGTTGCCGAACTCGATCCACGTGTTCAGCGTGGCCTGCCCGCTCACGTGCGCCGCGATCAGGCTGGTGGTGGTGCACTTGGGCCAGTCGTCGCATCCCAGCCCGGACGCCGACAGCCGCACGGCCGCGCCCGTCGTGATGATCACCGCGTTGGCGATCACCGCCGCCAGCGCCCACCCGCGCACCGACCGCGGCGACGGCCGCCAGAACGACCCCCAGATCCCGGTAACCCACGCCCTCATGATTGTCCTCCCCTGGCCGCTCCCGCCGTACCCCTGGCCGCTCCCGCCGTACCCCTGGCCGCTCCCGCCGTACCCCTGGCCGCTCCCGCGGACGCGACCACCACGCAGCCGATCGCCGCCCATTCGGCCACGCTGAGCCGCTGGCTGAGCATCACCAGCCCGATCAGCGCCGCTACCGCGGGCTGCAGGCTCATCCACACCCCGAACACCCCGGTCGGCACCCGGCGCAGCGCCTCCAGCTCCAGCCAGTACGGCACCACCGACGACAGCAGCCCGATCGCCGCGCCCTCGCCGAGCGCGACCGGCGTGAACATCGACCGCCCCCCGGCCGCCAGGCCCGGCGCGGTGACCACCAGGGCCGCCACGCCCATGGCCAGGACCAGCCCCGAGGCGCCTTCCATCCGCTGCCCGGTCGCCTTGCTGAGCAGGATGTACGCCGCCCACCCGGCGGCGGCGACCAGCCCCCAGGCCACCCCGGCGAGGTTCAGGTGGCCACCGGAGCCGCGCGCGAGCATTACTACCCCGATCGCCGCCAGCCCCGCCCACCCCAGGCTTGCGAAACGCCGCGCCCCGATCACCGCCACGGCCAGCGGGCCCAGGAACTCAGTAGTCACCGCAATGCCCAGGGGAATCCGGGCGAAGGCCTGATAGATGGCGAAATTCATCAAGCCCAGTACCACTCCGAACGAGGCGGTGGCGACTATCGCGTTCCAGTCCCGTCGCCCGGCCACGCCGGCGATGACCCGCATGGTGCCGCGCCCGGCGATCGCCACCATGATGATCGTGGCCGCCCACAGCCGCAGCGTCGTCACCGCGGCCGGCGGCAGCTGGGCGAACAGGCGGGTGGCGATCCCGGCCCCCGCCTGCACCGAGACCGCCCCGGTTAGCACCAGCCCAGCTGCACTGCCCCGGGGGGAGAACCCCCCTGTTGACCCCCCCGAAAAGGGGGGAGACCCCCCTTTCTCCCCTGTCCCCGGGGGAACCCGCAAGGACCGCGGGACGGAGTATCCCCCGGGCTTCCCGCTTGCCGGGCTGGGCAGGACTCGCTGTCCGCGTGCGCTCTGGGAGCCCCCGTTCCCCCATGCTTCTTCGGTTACTCCCACCGGAAGGACCGGGCGGCCAGCGTGATCGTGATGATCGCCCACGCGGCGAGGGTGACCGTGTTCTTCACTGGCAGCCCGCCGTGGTAGGCGAGCACGTTGCGCAGCCCGGTGGACAGCGCCCCGGTCGGCAGCAGCTCCAGGAACGGCCGGGCGCCCGCGGGGAACTTGGCCAGCGGGAACACCACGCCGCCGATGCCGAGCAGGACCACGTAGACGAGGTTGGCGGCGGCCAGCGTCGCCTCCGCGCGCAGCGTGCCCGCCATCAGCAAGGCCAGCCCGCTGAACGCGGCCGTGCCCAGCAGCACCAGCAGCGGCACCGTGACCACGGCCAGGGCGGAGGCGTCAGGAGTCCAGCCCAGGGCGAAGGCGACGCCGATGATGATGGCCGCCTGCAGCAACTCCACCACGATGACGGTCGCCGTCTTGGCCGCGATCAGCCCGGGCCGCGACAAGGGCGTCGCGCCGAGCCGCTTGAGCACCCCGTAGCGGCGCTCGAACCCGGTGGCGATCGCCTGGCTGGTGAACGCGGTTGACATGACGGCCAGCGCGATGACGCCGGGGGTGAGGAAGTCGATCCGGCTCAGGCCGACGCCCAGGTTGACCAGGTTTTCCAGGCTGAACCCGGCCAGCAGCAGCAGCGGGATCACCAGCGTCAAGGTGAGCTGCTCACCGTTGCGCAGCAGCGTCCGCGTCTCCAGCGCCGCCTGGGCGGCCACCATCCGGCGCAGTGGCGCGGCGCCCGGGGCTGGCGTGAACGTCCCCGCGCTGAACGCCGGGGAAAGCTCGGTCATGCCCTTAGCTCCCGTCCGGTCAGCTCCAAGAAGACATCCTCTAGCGTCCGCGATTCGATTTTCAGCGAGCTGGGCAAGACGCTGCGCTCGGCGCACCAGGCGGTGACGGCGGCGAGCAGGCCGGGGTCCACGGCGGCCTGCACCTCGATGAGATAGTGCCCGGCGGGTGATTCCTTCGCGGCGCTGCCGGCCGGCAGCGCCGCCAGGAGGCTTTCGGTGTCCAGGCCCGGCTGCGCGCGGAAGCGAAGCTGCCCCGTTGACCCGGTCAGCTCGGCGGGGCTGCCGGAGGCGACGGCCTGGCCCCGGTCGATGATCACCACGTGGTCGGACAATCGCTCGGCCTCTTCCATGAAGTGCGTGGTGAGGATGACCGCCACGCCGTCAGCGCGCAGCGCCGACACCAGGTCCCAGGTCGCGTGCCGGGCTTGCGGGTCCATCCCGGCCGTCGGCTCATCGAGGAAGACCAGCTCCGGCCGCCCGACCACGGCGGCGGCGAGCGACAGCCGCTGCTGCTGACCGCCGGACAGCCGTTTGAACGGCGTCTTGGCCACGGCGGAGAGGCCGACTATATCCAGCAGCCAGCCGGGATCGTTCGGGCGAGAATGGAAGCGGGAGAGCAGGCGCAGGTACTCCCCCGCGGGGACCGCGGGCGGGATGCCCCCGGACTGGAGCATGACGCCGACCCGGGGCCGCAGCGCGCGGCCGTCGGCCGCCGGGTCCAGGCCAAGGACGCGGACGGTGCCCCCGTCGGGGCGCCGGTAGCCCTCGCAGACCTCGATCGTGGTGGTCTTGCCCGCGCCGTTCGGCCCGAGGATCGCGGTCACCTCGCCGCGCCCGGCGGTGAGAGTCAGCCCGTCGACGGCGCATCGCTCGCCGTAGCGCTTGACCAGGCCGGCGATCGTGACGGCGGGCTCATTACTCACGCACGCAGTCTACGTTCGCCCGGGCTGTCCCGTGATGCGGCCCCGACAACCTGTAGTAGTTGTGGTGAAGGCGCAGGCAGCGGAATGATATGGCGGGAACCGCCGCTGTCCTCCGCGATCTGGCGAGGCGGTCGCGGGCGGTATCGCGGGCAGTGGAGCATCGGGCGAAAGCAGGCGGACATGCGGGCGGTATGGGTTACCAGCGCGGCGGGCCCGGACGGGCTGCGGGTGCGGGAGACGGCCGATCCTGAGCCGGGGCCGGGGGAGGTGCGGGTCCGCGTGCGGGCGGCGGGCCTGTGCTTCGCCGAGGTGATGGCCGCGCAAGGGCTTTACCCGGACCGGCCGCCGCTGCCGTGCGTGCTGGGGTACGAGGCGGCAGGCGTGATCGACGCCGTGGGGGAGGGCGTCGCCGAGGACCGCGCCGGGTCGCGGGTGCTGGCCATGATGCGCTTTGGCGGCCACGCGGACACGGTGTGCGTGCCCGAGGGGCAGGTGTTCGCGATCCCGGACGGCAAGGACTTCACCGAGGCCGCCGCGCTGCCGGTCAACTACCTGACCGCTTATCACATGCTGCACCGGATTGCCGCGGTCCGGCCCGGCGAGCGGGTGCTCGTCCACATGGCGGCGGGCGGGGTCGGCATCGCGGCGCTGCAGTTGTGCCGCGCCATCGGCGACGTTGAGGTCTTCGGCACCGCGTCGGCCGCCAAGCATGACGTGCTGCGGGCCGAGGGCTGCGCGCATCCCATCGACTACCGCGCGACCGACTACGCGGCCGAGGTTCGCCGGCTGACCGGCGGCGAGCGAGTTGACGTGGTGCTCGACCCGCTGGGCGGCGCTGACTGGCGCAAGGGCTACAAGCTGCTGCGCCCGGGCGGCCGGCTAGTGGCGTTCGGGTTCGCGAACCTGGCCAGCGGCCAGCGCCGCCGTCCCGTGCACGTCGTGCGCCAGATCGCGGGCATCCCGCGGCTGACGCCGCTGCAGCTGATGAACAGCAACCGCACCGTCAGCGGCGTGCACATCGGCCGGCTGTGGGACCGGATGGACCTGCTCGCCGGGGAACTGCGCGAGGTGCTGGCCCTGTGGGAGAAGGGCGCGCTCAGCCCGCGCGTGGACGGCACCTACCCCTTCGCCGAGGCCGCGCGGGCGCACCGCCGGATCCTGAGCCGCCAGAACGTCGGCAAGATCGTCTTGCTTCCCGGGGAGTAGGCCTTCTTACCCGGGAGCAGGCCTGCGCGGTTACGCGGCTTGCCTGAGGCCCTCGTCCGGCTTGCGCTTGCGGTCGTGCCTGTGCAGGCGCTTGCGGTCGCGCAGGTGGGTGCGGTCGGCGGGCCAGCCGGGGCCCTCCGGCCAGGAGCCGACCGCGCAGGGCGCCGACGAGTGCGGGTTGCGGGCGGCGGCCATGAACCGCTCGATCCTGGTCGCGCCGGGCAACTCGATCCGCGCCGATTTCAAGGTGGTGCTCAGCGCGCTCCCCGCGGACCGGATCTCCAGCCAGGAGATCTGCTGGGTGCGCAGGTATACCGGCGGCATGCCGCGGGCCGTGTCGATCGCCTCGACTACCGACGTGCATGATCCGGCGTTGGCGTAGAAGCCACGGCCGTGCGCGCGCAGTTCCGGGTGGTGAGTGTGGCCCGACAGGTAGCCGGCGTACCCCTGCGCGATGAGCTCGTCGGCCCGCTCGCGGGCGGCCTTGTTCTGCCCGTAGCCGCGCTCGGCCAGGGCCAGGGCGCTGATGGAGGTCCAGGTCCGGCGGGCCACAAACGCGATGATCACCGCGATGATGGCCAGGTCGACCACCGCGCCGTAGCCGAGGATCTCGGCGTCGTGCAGCCAGCGGGCGCCGCCGGGATAGCGGTCGCGCAGGTCGGCGACGAACGGAAGCCGCAGGCCGACGAGCAAGACGATCGGCAGCAGGACGACCCACCACAGGTGCTGGGTCAGCTTGCGGTAGACCAGCCGGGAGGCAAGGAACGACGGGAAGTCCGCCGGGTCGGCCATCTCGTGGGCGCCGCCGAGCCAGTCCCGGCCCAGCCATTCGATCTTGGGCATGACCTCGCGGACGATGTGGTGGCCGAGCGGGGTGTCCAGCGGGTTGCGGGGGTCGTGGAAGCAGTTGTACGGGTCGATCTGGTGGCCGTGCTCCACCCGGACCCGGTCGCCCGTCGGGAAGACGAGGTCGGCCGCCAGGCAAAGCTGCGCGCCAGTGGCGTCATGGACCGCGGTCGCCGCCTTGAGGTCCCAGGCCAGGTCGCCGTCGTGGTTGCCGACGGTGTAGATGACCTGGCCGCCACGCTCGATGACCCCGGCCAGGGCCTGGCACAAGTCGGCGTGCGCGTCGAGGATGTCGCGGGCGGCGGCGCCGGGGTAGGCGAGCATCTCCACGATGTCCCCGGCGAGCACCACGGTGAGGTTCCCCTCCTCCGCCTGCGCGGTCAGCCGGGTGGACAGCATCTGGGCGCACCGCCCGGAGACGGTGGTGCGCTCGGGCGGCAGGTGCAGGTCGCTGATCGCGATCACTGTGCCGCCCGGGGCGATGGGAACGTCGAGCAAGTCGGCGACATCGGGTCGTGGCGAAGCCATGACTACGTTTCCTCCCCCCGGAGATCGCCATCATGCGTCAGCCGGGGCCTCAAGGTCGAGTGCAGCGTGGCGCACAAAGCGTAGCGTTCTTCACCACTGTAGACGCGTCATTCGCCTTGAAGGTTCAGGTATTCCCGTGGGATCCCAACGGCGGCCGGCACCCCGCCGCAAGGGTGCCGGCCGCCGCGGCTTATTTACGGGAACTCGTTAGCTGGCCCTGACCCAGGTGGCGGAGAAACTGGTCCCGCCGGACAGCGCGGAGACGGTGTCCTTGTCCGCGCCGCTGTTGTTGATCATGGTGATCTGGTCGGGGCTGAAACTGCCGATGGACGAGCCGTTGACCAGCGAATTGCTGAGGTGAACGGTGCCGAAGTTGGCCAGTGGCAAGATGCCCCCGCCGCCGGTGCAGCACGGCGCCTCGATGATGACCTCGGCCGAGGATCGCGGCGCCCCGGAGAGGCTCTTGGTCGTGGTCGAGGTCCAGCCCCTGGTCACGTCGGACAGCTTGAGCGTGTAGGAGCTGGTGCCGGAGAAGGAGACCGACGCGGAGATGGTGTCTCCGGCGTGGATGGTCGAGCCGAAGCTGAAGGACGGGTTCGGGTACATCTCGTACCAGCCGTAGTACACCGGCCTGCCGCCCGAGCAGTCGGTGTCCGTGCCGGTCTGCTCGACCGAGTTGCTGGTGTACCCGTCCAGGCCGACCCAGAAGCTGGAGTACCGGGTGGCGGACGTGCATGAGCCGGTCGGCTGTACCCACGTGGCGGAGACCGTCGTGTAGGTGCCGCCATGGGCGGCGTATCCGGACCAGTTCGTGCTCGTGGTGGAGGCGTTGAAGACGCCGCCGTGCGTTCGCAGTGGCTTGCTGCCCGGCGTCGCGGCGTGGACGTCGACGCCGCCGTTGCGGATCGCGCCGTGGGCGACCGCCACGTGCGCCGCCGGCGCGGCCGAAGCGGTGCCTGACGTCGCCAGCAGGGTCAGTGCCGGGGCGGCGGCGATAGCCAGCGCGGTGAGGGAAACGCACATTCGTCTAAGCATGCGGGGGGCTCCTTGCGGGGTGGGAAAGCTACGCGCCCTGCTCGGGAGCGGCGGTCCCGGGCGCTTGGCGGGGGTGCCGGGCGGCGGGGGTAACCCGCTGTGACGGCTAACGCGATGGATGCGAATGCTGACTACGCGACAGTAACTTGTGTGGTTTCTCTCGTAAAGATAGGAGTTGCCGATAATTAGTGCCTATTTTTGCGCGGACGATGCCGAAAATGTAAAATCGCACGTCAGTGCTCCGTGGCCATCCACGCGGCTTAGGTATCAGGGTGATGCTCGTGGCGGGTCGACTAGCCACATGGGGCGGCGGCGGCGGAGCCGCCCCTACGCCGGGTAGTTGGGGATGCGGTGCCTTCTTCGAATAGGGGCGCCACCTTCGAAGAACGACAGCCGCCCTGGGCGCGCGAGTCGGGGGCAGCCACCCGCCGACATTTACCCGAAGGGTTTTCGACCTGGGAAGAGTTTTCATCGTATAGCTATAAAAAGTCTTCGAATCCCGCAAAGTCTTCGCGATAACAATGGCCATGAGGGCCGGCGAACCTGGATACGGGGCCGCGGACCCCAGCCCCGTGCAAGGGCCCGGGGGGTCTGGGGGGCTGGTTTGTGCCCCCCAGGCAAGCACAGTGATTTACGTCACGCGGGCGTTGGGAAAAACTTGCTACGCGGTAACGATTTAGGGCATGCTGGCGTTGTGAAAACCGTGGGGACAGAGCACGGGGCAAGCGCCCCTACGCCTGCAGGCACGGTACCCGCTGGTACCGCGCCTGCCGACGCCAGCGGTCATGGCGTCCCCGCGAGTACCCGCGGCCAGGTCGCCCGGCTCATCTTGGAGCTTGGCGCCTCGACCGCGGCCACGCTCGGCGGCAGGCTCGGGCTGACCCCCGCGGCCATCCGCCGGCACCTGGACAACCTCATAACCGAGGGCATGGTCGAGACGCGGACCGCACGGACCTACGGGAACCGTGGCCGCGGCCGGCCGGCCAAGCTCTTCGTCATCACCGACGCGGGGCGCAGCGCCTTCGAGCACGCCTACGACGGGCTGGCGAGCAGCGCGCTGCGGTTCGTGGCTGAGCGGATGGGGCAGCAGGCCGTCGGCGACTTCGCCCGGCAGCAGGTCGCCGAGCTGGAGCGGCGGTATGCACCCGTCGTGGGCCAGGGCGAGCTGCCGCAGCGGGTGCAGGCGCTGTCGGAGGCGCTGAACGCCGATGGCTACGCCGCCTCGGTCCGGCCCGCGCCGGTCGTCGGCACGGCCACCGGGATGGCGGCTGGCGAGCAGATCTGCCAGCACCACTGCCCGGTCGCGCACGTCGCGGCCGAGTTCCCGCAGCTGTGCGAGGCCGAGACGGAGGCCTTCGGGCGGCTGCTCGGTACGCCGGTGCAGCGCCTGGCGACGATCGCGCACGGCGACGGGGTTTGCACGACGCACGTTACCGCTACGTCCGGCAGGGCTGGCAGTACTGGCGGTACCGCCAGCGGCGCTAGCCGGAAGGAAGATAACACTACAGAGTCCGGAGGGCTCTCCATATGACGACCACCGCGAATGACCAGCTCGAGGGGCTGGGCACGTACAAGTTCGGCTGGGCCGACTCTGACGTGGCCGGCGCTTCCGCCCGGCGCGGGCTGTCCGAAGAGGTAGTCCGTGACATCTCGGCCCGCAAGCACGAGCCCGAGTGGATGCTGGACCTGCGGCTCAAGGGCCTGAAGTACTTCGGCCGCAAGCCGATGCCAACATGGGGCTCTGACCTCAGCGGCATCGACTTCGACAACATCAAGTACTTCGTCCGGTCGACGGAGAAGCAGGCGGAGTCCTGGGAAGACCTGCCCGCCGACATCAAGAACACCTACGACAAGCTCGGCATCCCGGAGGCGGAAAAGCAGCGCCTCATCGCCGGCGTCGCGGCGCAGTACGAGTCAGAGGTCGTCTACCACAAGATCCGCGAGGACCTTGAGGAGAAGGGCGTCATCTTCCTCGACACCGACACCGCGCTGAAGGAGCGCCCGGACCTGTTCCGCGAGTACTACGGCTCCGTCATCCCGGCCGGCGACAACAAGTTCGCCTCGCTGAACACCGCCGTGTGGTCCGGAGGCTCGTTCATCTACGTGCCCAAGGGCGTCCACGTCGAGATCCCGCTGCAGGCCTACTTCCGGATCAACACCGAGAACATGGGCCAGTTCGAGCGGACCCTGATCATC
>JAICYD010000168.1 GCA_025934375.1 Streptosporangiaceae bacterium
GACGTCGATCTACGCGACCACCGCCGGCACCGGCGGGACGCAGACGCTGAACGTCACCGGGACCGGCCGCTACGTGCGCATGTACGGAACCGCCCGCGGCACGCAGTACGGCTACAGCCTGTGGGAGTTCCAGGTCTACGGCACGGCGGGGTCCGGCGGCGGCAGCTCCTGCGGCACCACGAACGCCGCGCTGAACCGGCCCGCCACCGCCTCCTCCACCGAGAGCGCGGGCACCCCGGCCGCCGCGGCCGTCGACGGTAACACCGGGACCCGCTGGTCCAGTGCGTTCTCCGACCCGCAGTGGCTCCAGGTTGACCTCGGCTCCGCCCTGCCGGTCTGCGCGATCTCCCTGAACTGGGAGACCGCCTACGCGACCGCCTTCCAGGTCCAGGTCTCCACCGACGGCACCACGTGGACCCCGGTCTACTCGACCACGACCGGCGCCGGCGGCATCCAGAACCTCACCGTGAGCGGCACCGGCCGTTACGTGCGCATGTACGGCACCGCCCGCGCGACCGGGTACGGCTACAGCCTGTGGGAGATCGCCATCTACACCGGCGGCAGCGGCACTGGCGGCGGGGGCGGGGGCGGCGGCAACTGCGGGGCCAACGACGCCGCGGTTGACCACCCGACCACCGCGTCCTCCATCCAGGACAACAACCCGGGCTACACCGCCCGCTACGCCACCGACGGCAGCACGGTGACCCGCTGGGCCAGCGCCTACGCCGACCCGCAGTGGCTGGAGGTCGACCTCAGCGCCAGCTTGCCGATCTGCCAGGTCGTCCTGCAATGGGAGAACGCCTACGCGACCGCCTTCCAGATCCAGGTCTCCAGCGACAACGCGAACTGGACGCCGATCTACTCGACCACCACCGGCACCGGCGGCACCCAGACCCTGAACGTCACCGGCACCGGCCGCTACATCCGGATGTACGGCACCACCCGGGCCATCGCCTACGGGTACTCGCTGTGGTCGTTCTCGGTCTACACCGTCGGCGGTGTAGTCGCTCAAGTCCCGGTGCCGCCGAGCCAGCCCGCGCCCGGCAGCTGCCCGTGGATCAACGAGCCGAACGTCGCCGTCTCCACCCGGGTCGCCCAGCTCATGGGCGCGATGACCCAGCAGCAAAAGGACAACCTGCTCTACGGCACCGCCAGCCCCGACTACATAGGCATGATCCAGGGCCAGCCGTCGCTGTGCATCCCCAACGTCAACCTCGAAGACGGCCCGTCCGGAGTCGGCGACGGCCTTGGCGGGGTAACCCAGATGCCCGACGGCGAGGCCTCCGCCGCCACCTTCGACACCAGTTACATGCAGGCCTACGGGTCGGCGATCGGCCAGGAATTCGCGGGCAAGGGCGTCAGCGTCGCGCTCGGCCCGACGATCAACATGGTCCGCGACCCGCGCTGGGGCCGGTCCTACGAGACCTTCGGCGAGGACCCGTACCTGTCCGGCGAGATCGCCAGCGCCGACGTCCAGGGCCTCCAGAGCCAGGGCGTGATGGCGGTGATCAAGCACGCCGCCGCCTACAACATCGAGCAGCCGGCCGGCACGATCATCGTCAGCCCCCGCGTGCTGCAGGAGATCTACCTGCCCGCCTTCCAGACGGCGATCGAGAGGGGCGGCGCGGCCGGCGTCATGTGCGCCTACAGCAACGTCAACAACCTGTACTCCTGCCAGAACCCGAGCATCCTCAACGTCCCGCTGTACCAGCAGGCCGGGTTCACCGGGTTCGTGACCTCCGACTGGGGCGCGATCCACACCACCGTCGACTCCGCGAACGCGGGCGAGACGATCGAGATGCCGTTCGGCGGCTTCTTCGGCGCCAACCTGATCCAGGCGGTCGCCAACGGGCAGGTCACCCAGGCCACCTTCGACGCCATGGCGTCCCGGATGCTGACCCAGATGTTCCGGTTCGGCATGTTCGACAAGGCCCCCAGCGGCTCCACCACCGCCGTCGTCACCTCCTACGCACACGCGCAGGTCGCCCTGCGCGGCGCCGAGGAGGGCACCGTCTTGCTCAAGAACAATGGCACCCTGCCGCTCAACCCCAACGACGGCCAGTCCGTCGCCGTCATCGGGGTCGACGCCGGCGCCGGCGTGCAGACCATCGGCGGCGGCAGCGGCACGGTGACCAGCCCCGGCACCTACACCCCGCTCTACGGCATCCAGCAACGGCTGGCGGGCACCAGCGACACCGTCACCTACAACGATGGCAGCGACCAGGCCTCCGCCGTGGCCCTCGCCCAGTCCTCCAGCGTCGCCATCGTCTTCGCCAGCGACAACTACGGGCACGAGGAGGCCGACAACACCTCGCTCAACCTGCCCAACAACCAGGACGCCCTGATCTCCGCGGTCGCCGCCGCCAACCCCCGCACGATCGTGGTCCTCAACGACAACTCCGCGATCCTCATGCCCTGGCTGAACCAGGTCGCCGGGGTGCTCGAGGGCTTCTACGACGGCCAGGACTGGGGCACCGCCATCGCGGCGCTGCTGTTCGGCGACGTCAACCCCTCCGGCCACCTGCCGGTCACGTTCCCGACCTCGCTGTCGGCGGTGCCCGCAAGCACCCCCGCGCAGTGGCCGGGCACCAGCGGCCAGGTCCAATACAGCGAGGGCCTCAACATCGGGTACCGCTGGTATGACGCCAGCAACGTCACCCCGCTGTTCCCGTTCGGGTTCGGCCTGTCCTACACCACCTTCTCCTACAGCAACCTGCACGTCGGGGCGCTGTCCGGCAACCAGGCCACGGTAACCGCGACCGTCACCAACACCGGCAGCCGGGCCGGCACCGACGTCGCCCAGCTGTACGTCGGTGACCCGGCCGCCGCCGGCGAGCCGCCGCACCAGCTCAAGGGCTTCCAGCGGGTCACGCTCAACCCCGGGGCGGCCGCCACCGTGGCATTCACCGTCACCGCGCACGACCTGGCCTCCTGGAACACCACGTCCGGCAACTGGATCGCGGGGGCCGGCACCTACCAGGTCCTGATCGGCAACTCCTCCCGCAACCTGCCGCTCAGCGGCGCCATCACCGTCACCAGCCCGATCACCGCCAACGCAATGGACTAAGGCCCGCAAGCTCACCCGCCCCGCCATAATGGGCGGATGCCTCCCGAGCCGCTGTCCGCTGAGTACTTCGATGAGTGGTACGCCGACAAGGCCGCCGCGCCGACCGTCGCTGAGATCACCAACCAGATCATGGGATTGCCCGCCGGCCTCAGCGCCGGCGTGATCCCCGGCGACGCCATCCCGGGGCTGCTCGCCGCCCTGCGGCTGCGCTCCGGCGACACCCTGCTCGACCTCGCCTGCGGGCGCGCCGGCTACGGGCTGACGATCGCCAGGGAAACCGGCGCCGCGCTCATCGGCGTCGACTTCTCCGCCCGCGCGCTCGATAAGGCGCGCGAGCAGGCGGCCCGGCTCGGCGTCCCCGGCGCCACCTTCCATGTCGGCGAGCTGACCGCCTCCGGCCTGCCCGACGCGTCCGCCGACGCGGTGCTGTGCACCGACTCCATCCAGTTCCCCGACCACCCGGCCGACGCCTACCGCGAGATCCGCCGGGTCCTGGCGCCCGGCGGGCGGGTCGTGCTCACCTGCTGGGAACCGGTCACCCCCGGCGACGAGCGCCTGTCACCCCGGCTGCGCCATGTCGACTTGGCCGCCGGCCTGGCGGGCGCGGGCTTCACCGGCATCGCGGTCGCCGACCAGCCCGACTGGCGCGACCGCGAGCGCGCCCTGTGGGAAGCGGCCATCGCCATCGACCCCGGCGATGACCCCGCGCTGCAGTCCTTCCGCGACGAGGCCGCCCGCTCCCTGGACCACTTCGAGCTGATCCACCGCGTCCTCGCCACCGCCACCGCGCCCTGAGGCGCAGCCCGAGGCACCGCCCCTGAGGCACCGCCCTGTGGCACCGCCCTGAGGCACGGCGTGAAGGGCGCCGGACACGAGCGCGGCGCCGATCGGGTACTCTTACGTAGTTCCTTCATGGCGGAGTAGCTCAGTCGGCAGAGCAAGCGGCTCATAATCGCTGTGTCACCGGTTCAAGTCCGGTCTCCGCTACCAAGCCTTATTTCCCCTGACCGCGTTCACCGTGTAGAAAGGCACTCCATCGTGGCTGCCACCGACGTCCGGCCCAAGATCACGCTGGCTTGCCAGGAGTGCAAGCACCGCAACTACATCACCAAGAAGAACCGGCGCAACGACCCGGACCGCATGGAGCTGAAGAAGTACTGCCCGAACTGCCGGCAGCACACCGCTCACCGCGAGACCCGCTAGCTTCGGCGGCGCTGCGAACGTGGCGCTCAACCCTGACTACATCGGGCGGGTCTACGGTCCCGGCGCGCCCTACGAGGTGAGCCGGGTCAAGATCGCCGAGTTCGCCGACGCGATCGGCGACGTCAGCCCGCTGTGCCGGGACCGGGAAGCCGCCATCAAGGCCGGGTACCCGGACGTGATCGCGCCGCCCACGCTCGCGATCATTATTAGCATGGCCAGCACAAAGGTCATCCAGGACGACCCGGGACTCGGGCTGGACTACTCGATGGTCGTGCACGGCGAGCAGCAGTTCACTCATGGCCGGCCCCTGCACGCAGGCGACGTCGTGGTCGCGACGTCGACGGTCGACTCGATCCGGGCCCTTGGCGCCACGTCCATGATGACCACGACCACCGACATCTCCACCGTGGACGGCGAGCACGTGTGCACCGCCAGGTCCGTCATCGTCGAGCGCGGGAAGTAGCGCCATGACCAGTGATCTCCCGGAGGGACGAACGGAGTCTCCCCCCGTGCCCCCCGTCCGGTACGACGAGGTTGAAGTCGGCACCCAGATCCCGCCGCGCAGCTACCAGCTCAAGCGGCTCAACTTGGTGAAGTACGCCGGGGCCTCAGGAGACTTCAACATCATCCACTGGAACGAGCGCGTCGCCCGCGAGGTCGGCCTGCCGAACGTCATCTCGCACGGCATGCTGACCATGGCGCAGGCGGGCAACTTCGTTACGGAGTGGGCCAACGGTGACCCGGGCGCGGTCGTCGAGCTCGGCGTCCGGTTCTCCAAGATGGTCCCGGTCCCGGACGACGATGAGGGCGCGACCGTCGAGATCAGCGGCGTCGTCGCCGGAAAGCTCGGTGACGGCAGGGTCAAGGTCGACCTGACCGCCCGCTCCGGCGCCGAGAAGGTCCTCAGCCGCTCGCACGCGGTGGTCCGCCTCCCCTAGGGCCATGATGCTGCTGTCGCAGTACACCACCCTCGGCCTCGGCGGCCCGGCGAAGTCGTTCGTCACCGCCGCCACCGACGCTGAGCTGATCAGCGCCGTCCGCGCCGCCGACGCGGCCGGCGATCCTGTCCTGGTCCTCGGGGGCGGCAGCAACCTGGTCATCGGCGACGCGGGCTTCCCCGGCACCGTCATCCACGTCGCCACCCGGGGCGTTACCTACGACCGGGTCGCGGGCGGCAGTGCCACTCACAGTGCCACCCACCACAGTGCCACCCACCACAGTGCCACCCACCACAGTGCCACCCACCACAGTGCCACCCACCACAGTGGCCCGGGCCTCGTTGAGGTGGCCGTCGCCGCCGGGGAAGGCTGGGACGACGTCGTCGCCGCCACCGTCGCCGACGGGCTCGCGGGCCTGGAGTGCCTGTCCGGCATCCCTGGCCGCGCTGGCGCGACCCCCATCCAGAACGTCGGCGCCTACGGCCAGGAAGTCGCCGAGGTCATCACCAGCGTCCGCGTCCTGGACCGCCAGGCCGGAACCGTCAGCGACCTCTCCGCCTCCCAGTGCCAGTTCGCCTACCGCACCAGCATGTTCAAGCAGGCGCTTCACCCCGGCGGCCACGGCTCCCGGTACGTGGTCCTCGCCGTGACGTTCGGCCTCCATGACGGGAAGCTGTCGCGGCCCGTCCGGTACGCGGAGCTGGCCCGGGAGCTCGGCGCCGAGATCGGTGACCAGGTGCCCTGCGCCGACGCGCGGGCGGCGGTCCTGACGATCCGCGGCCGCAAGGGAATGGTCATCAGCCCCGATGACCCCGACAGCCGCAGCGCCGGCTCGTTCTTCACCAACCCGGTCCTCGGCGCTGACCGGCTGGCCCACGTGGAGGCAGTCGCCCAGGCCCGGGGGATAGGCCCGGTGCCACGGTTCGAGCAGGGCAATGGCCTCGTCAAGGTGCCCGCCGCCTGGCTCATCGAGCGGTCCGGCTTCACCAAGGGCTACGGCACGCCCGGCCCGGCCCACGTCTCCACCAAGCACACGCTCGCCCTCGTCAACGCGGGCCACGCCACCGCCGCCGACCTGCTCGCGCTGGCCCGCGAAATCATCGAAGGCGTCCGCCGTGCCTTCGGCGTAACCCTGGAGCCCGAGCCCATCCTGGTCGGCGTCACCCTCTAGCCAATGCCACCCTCGGCTTGACCGGGCAGCCCGGCTTCCGGCAAGCCGGTAGCGGGGCCCCGTCCACGTACGGCGTCGCCATCGTGGCCAACAGGGGGCGGTCCGGGGTAAGTTCGCGGCCTGCCAGGCGTCGATGCCGTCCAGGAGCCGGGCTCGCACCGGGTCGGGGGCGGCGGATCCGCGCACGGACATGCGGGCCAGCGCCGCGAGCTCGCCCGGCGTGAAGCCGTGGACATCGCGGGCGATCTCATACTGGCTGACCAGGCGGGGACCGAACAACAGCGGGTCATCCGCGCCGAGCGCGATGGCCACGCCGGCCTCGAACAAGGCACGAACCGGGACCGCGGTCGCCGCCGGGACCACGCCCAGCGCGACGTTGGAGGCCGGGCAGACCTCCAAGGTGACGCCCCCGGCGGCCAGCCGCTCGACGAGGGCGGGATCCTCGACCGAGCGCACGCCGTGGCCGATCCGGTTGGCGTGCAGCGCGTCAAGGCTCGCCACCACGCTCGCCGGGCCGGCGAGCTCGCCCGCGTGCGGCGCCAGCAGCAGGCCCGCTCGCTTGGCGATGCGGAATGCCTGCTCGAACTCATTCGCCGGGCCGCGCCGCTCGTCGTTGGACAGCCCGAAGCCGATGACGCCCCGGCCGATGTACTGGGCGGCCAGCCGCGCCAGCGTGCGGGCATCCAGCGGGTGCCGGGTCCGGTTGGCGGCGATGATGATGCCGATCCCCACGCCGGTGGCGTTTTCCGCCTTCCCGGCCGCGTCCAGCAGCAGTTCGGTGAACGCGGTGATCCCGCCGTAGATGGTCGCGTAACCCGAGGGGTCAGCCTGGAGCTCCAGCCAGCCCGAACCTTCGGCCCGCTCATCCTCGGCTATCTCGCGCACGAGGCGGTACAGGTCATCGCGGGTCTTCAGGACCGAGCGGGCGGTGTCGTATAGCCGCTGGAAGCGAAACCAGCCGCGCTCGTCGGCGGTCGACAGCTGCGGTGGCCACTCCTGCGTCAGCGCCGGCGGCAGGTTCACCTTGTGCCGCTTCGCTAGCTCCACCATCGTGGCGTGCCGCATCGCGCCGGTCAGGTGCAAGTGCAAGTGCGCTTTGGGAAGCGCCGCCAGGCCCCTGCCGCTTCCCGTCGCTGCGGACTGCGCGGCCTGGCCTGGCGGGCGCTCAAGGGCTTCCAGGGCTGACATCTGCCCACTTTACCGGAGGGTAACTCCGTTTGGCAGTTACTTAGCGTCGGCGAGGAGCTTGCCGATGCGCGCGACGCCCTCCTCCATGTCGGCGTCGCTCATCGCGTAGGACAGGCGGAAGTACCCCGGCGTGCCGAACGCCTCCCCGGGAACGACCGCGACCTCGGCATGCTCGAGGATCACGGCGGCGAGCTCGGCGGAAGTCCGCGGGCGCTGGCCGCGGATCTCCTTGCCCAGGACGCCCTTGACGCTCGGGTAGGCGTAGAACGCCCCCTCGGGCACCGGGCAGGTGACACCGGGGATCTCGTTGAGCATCCGGACGATCGTCTGCCGGCGCCGGTCGAATGCCTTCCTCATCTCCTCGACCGCTGACAGGTCGCCGGAAACGGCCGCCAGCGCGGCGACCTGTGAGACATTCGCCACATTGGACGTGGCGTGGCTCTGCAGGTTGGTCGCCGCCTTGATCACGTCTTTCGGGCCGATCATCCAGCCCACCCGCCAGCCGGTCATCGCGTAGGTCTTCGCGACGCCGTTGAGCACGACGCACCGGTCGGCGATGTCGGGCGTCTGCACTGGGATCGAGGAGAACTTGGCGTCTCCGTAGACCAGGTGCTCGTAGATCTCGTCGGTCACCACCCAGATGCCGTGCTCATTGGCCCACTCGCCGATCGCCTTGACCTGCTCCGGCGGGTACACCGCGCCGGTCGGGTTGGACGGCGACACGAAGACCAGCAGCTTGGTCTTGGCCGTGCGGGCCGCCTCGAGCTGGTCGACGGTCGCGAGGTAGCCGCTGGTCTCGTCGGTGAGGACCGGGACGGTCTGGCCGCCCGCCAGCGCGATCGCCTCCGGGTAGGTGGTCCAGTACGGAGCCGGCAAGAGCGCCTCATCGCCCTCGTCGAGCAGCGTCGCGAACGTCTGATAAACGGCTTGCTTGCCGCCGTTGGTGACGAGCACCTGGTCGGCGGTGACCTTGTATCCAGAATCCCGGAGCGTCTTGCCGGCGATCGCCTGCTTCAGCTCAGGCAGGCCCCCCGCCGGGGTGTACTTGTGGAACCTCGGCTCGGCCGCGGCGCGCTGCGCGGCCTCGACGATATAGCCGGGCGTTGGGAAGTCGGGCTCGCCGGCGCCGAACCCGATCACCGGCCGGCCAGCCGCCTTCAGCGCCTTGGCTTTCGCGTCTACGGCCAGGGTCGCGGATTCAGAGATGGCGGACACGCGGGCCGAAATTCTCGTGGTTGGCATGCCCCCTATGGTGTCATCCCCTTGGCTGGCCGTCGCATTGATATCCGTCGAGCCGCTGGTGGCGGCGTATCCCCGCCCGCGTACCCAGCCCTGTCCCACACCGGGCCCCGGCGGCCGCCGGGTCGCGCTGATCCGCGTCTCACGGTATGGTTACGCGGAAGGGTCGCGTCCTAGGTACACTCTGGTGATTGCAATCCGTAGGGCAGTAGCTCAATTGGTAGAGTCCCGGTCTCCAAAACCGGCGGTTGGGGGTTCGAGTCCCTCCTGCCCTGCCAGCGGTGACTGGCTGGACCAGCGCGGTCTAGCCGGCCCGTGCGAAGTGGTCCGTACAGTGCTGCACAGGTGAGGACATTGGCAACCCAGACAGGCCAGAGCGCCGAGCGACGGAGTGGGTCCGGGCGTGCCGACAAGCGGGAGCGGACAACGCCCGCCGTCTTCGCCCGGCAGGTGGCGGCGGAACTCCGGAAGGTGATCTGGCCCACCCGCAGGGAACTTGGGACTTACACCGCCGTCGCGCTCGTGTTCGTGATCATCATGACCGCCCTAGTGACGGCCCTGGATTACGGTTTCACGAAGCTGATGTTCGTGATCTTCAGCTGAGCTGCCAGCGGTAGTTCCGAAGCGCGCGTCGCGGGTTAGGCATCGCGCGCCGGGCTAGCTTCGCGCGTCGCGTGCGCACCACGCGTGCTGCGCGTGGCACCATGATCACTGAGCATTAGAAGAGAGTGAGTAACCGTGTCCGAGTCCCGACTGCACGTGGATGAGTACCGGGCTACCAGCGCAGTGGATGGGGAGGCAGCCGACGTGAGTGACGAGACTCCTGGCTTCGACGATGACGACGCCATGGATCCGGCCAGCACCGATCCGGCTAGCACTGATCCGGCCAGCACTGATCCGGCCAGCGAGGCCGGCGATGCCGGCGAGCTTGACGATGGCGCCACTTCGCTTGACGACGCCGCTGACGACGCCGGCGCCGCTCCCGAGGAGGAGCTAGACGTCGTCGAGGAGTTCAAGCGCGAGCTGCGGATGTTGCCGGGCGACTGGTACGTCATCCACTCCTACGCCGGATACGAGAACCGGGTGAAGACCAACCTGGAGAGCCGTATCACCTCGCTCAACATGGAGGATTACATCTTCCAGATCGAGGTCCCCACTCACCAGGTGACTGAGATCAAGAGCGGCAAGAAGACGACCGTCAACGAGAAGGTCCTGCCGGGTTACATCCTGGTCCGGATGGACCTGACTGACGAGTCCTGGGCCGTGGTCCGGAACACTCCAGGCGTCACCGGGTTCGTCGGCCTGTCCAACAAGCCGTCCCCGCTGCCGCTGTCCGAAGTGGCCGGGCTCTTGGCCCCGGCGCCCGCCGAGGGCGCCAAGCCGGCCGAGGCGGCCAAGGCACGGACCCCGGAATACGAAGTCGGCGAGTCGGTTACCGTTATGGACGGCCCGTTCGCGACGCTTCCCGCCACCGTGAACGAGGTCAACCCGGTCACCCAGAAGCTCAAGGTCCTCGTGTCGATCTTCGGCCGGGAGACCCCTGTCGAGCTTTCATTCGACCAGGTCTCGAAGATCTGAGAGGAACAGTTCAGCAATGCCGCCAAGAAAGAAGCTCAAGACCATCGTCAAGGTCCAGCTGCCGGCTGGCCAGGCGACCCCGGCGCCGCCGGTGGGTACCGCGCTCGGCCCGCACGGCGTCAACATCATGGACTTCGTCCGGCAGTACAACGCCGCCACCGAGGCCCAGCGAGGCAACATCATCCCGGTTGAGATCTCGATCTTCGAGGACCGGACCTTCACGTTCATCACCAAGACGCCCCCGGCGCCGGAGATGATCAAGAAGGCCGCGGGCGTCGACAAGGGATCGAACGAGCCGCACAAGACCAAGGTCGGCACGATCACCGCCGCCCAGCTGCGCTCTATCGCCGAGTCGAAGATGCCAGACCTCAACGCGACCACGATCGAGGCCGCCGAGAAGATCATCGCCGGCACCGCCCGGTCGATGGGCATCAAGGTAGAGGGCTAGTAATCACCAGCTGACTTGATTGAGAAGGGCGCCTAGCGATCGCCTGGACTGAGCCGCGGCGACCGAGGAACCAGGGAGCGCAGGCGAAGGAAGCCGATCGCGCCCGGGGCGCCCGTTTCGGGACTCCAGGGGGTCCCCCCCTGGGCTAGCAGAGTGGCAGGGCCTCGCGCGGGCCCCGACGACCACGACTTCCCATCTTTCGCAGGGAGCATGAATGAAGCGCAGCAAGGCCTACCGCGACGCGGAAGCCAAGATCAACCACGAGAGCCTCTACAGCCCGGCCGAGGCCGTTGAGCTCGCGCAGGCGACCAAGGTCACCAAGTTCGACCCGACCTTCGAGGTCAACCTCCGGCTCGGCGTTGACCCTCGCAAGCAGGACCAGATGGTCCGCGGCACGGTCAATCTGCCCAATGGCACCGGCAAGACCGCCCGCGTCCTCGTCTTCGCGGTCGGTGACCGCGCCGCTGAGGCTGAGGCCGCAGGCGCCGACTACGTCGGTTCTGACGACCTGATCGAGCGGATCCAGGGCGGGTTCCTCGACTTCGACGCGGTGGTCGCCACCCCGGACCTGATGGGCAAGGTCGGCCGCCTTGGCCGCGTGCTCGGCCCCCGTGGCCTGATGCCCAACCCGAAGACCGGCACCGTGACCCAGGACGTCGGCCGCGCCGTGAGCGAGATCAAGGGCGGCAAGATCGAGTTCCGCACTGACCGGCACGGGAACCTCCACTTCATCATCGGCAAGGCGTCGTTCTCCAGGAACCAGCTGCTGGAGAACTACGCGGCCGCGCTGGATGAGGTCATCCGGCTCAAGCCGGCCGCCGCCAAGGGCCGTTACCTGAAGAAGGTGACCTTCACCACCACGATGGCGCCGGGCGTCCCCGTTGACCCCAACAAGACCCGCGCCTTCCTGGAGGAGCCAGAGACCGCCTCCGCCTGACCTGCGTCGCCTAGGCGTCATACATCGCGCCCCGCGGGCAATCGCCCGCGGGGCGCGCGCGTTTCCTGCCGCTAGCTCGTCCCGCCGCGTGCCGCGCAGCCGCCTCTCCCTCACCCCTCACCACCCGCCAGCCACCCAACGCATCGCGCTGTCGGTGGATACGCGATTGCGTCATCGCGGACGAGTGGCGTGGACGCGATTACGCAGTTGCATGCTCCCAGCGATACGCGATTGCGTAGTCGCGGTCCGCTCGCCGCGACGCGATTGCGCAATCGCGGTTCCGGGGGCGATTTGGCTTGCGTTCGCAACTCACATAGAGTTGGCACGCCGAAGACCGCTGGATGCCAGCGTGCCCGTCAAGTCGGGCGCCGCTGGCCGAAGGTTCCGGAGACGGACATCCCGCGCAGGTGAGCATGTGAGCCAGTCCCTCCCGGTCCGCGCGAACACCGCGGAACCGTCGAGAAAAGCCCCGTGTGCCTGCGCACCGGGGCGTTTGCCGTCTCTGGGGCTCGGGGTGTCACCCGGGCAGGCGCTGCGGCGAGAAACCCAAACCAGGGACGACATGAGGGAGAGGAGGCTCATGGCTAGGGCTGAAAAGGTGACTGCGGTCGCCGAGCTCACCGACAAGTTCCGCACGTCCAGCGGCGCGGTGCTGACCGAGTACCGCGGGCTGACGGTGGCGCAGCTGTCGGAGCTGCGCGGCTCGCTCCAGGGTAACGCGACGTTCTCCGTCACGAAGAACACGCTGACCAAGATCGCGGCGCGCGAAGCCGGGCTTGGCGACACGTTCGAGTCGCTGCTGGCCGGGCCGTCCGCGATCGCGTTCGTCAACGGGGACGTCGCCCAGGCCGCCAAGGGCCTGCTGGATTTCGCCAAGGCGAACCCGCTGCTCGTTATCAAGGGCGGCGTGCTCGACGGCAAGCCGATCACACCGCAAGAGGTCAGCAAGCTCGCCGACCTTGAGCCGCGTGAGGTGCTGCTGGCCAAGCTGGCCGGCGCCATGAAGGCGTCGATGGCCAACGCGGCGGCGACGTTCAACGCGCTTCCGACGCAGATGGCGCTGCTCGCCGACGCGCTTCGCGCGAAGGTCGAGGCGGGCGCCGCCGGTGCCGAGAGCACCCCGGAAGCTGACAGCGCGGCCGAGACCGCGGAAGACACCCAGGACTAACGGAATAACAGGGAGATTTATCATGGCGAAGCTCAGCAGCGCTGACCTGCTCGACGCGTTCAAGGAGATGACCCTCCTTGAGCTTTCGGAGTTCGTGAAGGCCTTCGAGGAGACCTTCGACGTCAAGGCGGCCGCCCCGGCCGCGGCCGTTGTCCAGACCACGCAGGGCGGCGGCGCCGCCCCCGCCGATGAGGTCGAGGAGCAGGACGAGTTCGACGTCATCCTGCAGGCCGCTGGCGACAAGAAGATCCAGGTCATCAAGGAAGTGCGCTCGCTGACCAGCCTGGGCCTGAAGGAGGCCAAGGACCTGGTTGACGGAGCCCCGAAGCCGGTGCTGGAGAAGGTCAACAAGGATGCCGCGGAGAAGGCCAAGGCTGCCCTCGAGGGCGCCGGCGCCACCGTCACCGTCAAGTAGCACCATGCCCGATGGGCGCCGTGCCGGTCACCCGGCCGGCGCCCATCGGCATGCCCGGGGGAGCTCGTGAGCGACCCCCCCGGCGCCCAGACTCCGCCTCCGATACGCCCCTGGACTGCGCAGACGGCCGCCAAGGCCCCCTCGCGGGGTGCCCGGTGCGCGAGCGCGGAATAATGGGGATACCCGGCAGCGTTACCCTCTACACATCCGCACACATGTGGCATCGATCACGCGGGAAAACTGCCCCGAACCGGGCTGTTTCGGCTTGACGTTTCTCTCTCAACAGGGGATGCTGCGGACAAGGTGAACCTCATATTGGCGTACCGTTGACAAGCAGTGCAGTCTTTGGCTACACTGACCATTTGCGCTGCACTCTAACGTCCACGGTATCTTCGTCTGCGACCTTCGTCGCATCTGACACGGGGTTTTCCTGCCGCAGGGCGATGGCGTGCGTGCGCGGATCGCAACCGCGACAAGTTCGGAAGGACCCCTGTTGGCAGCATCGCGCAGCGCCTCCGCCACGAATCTTGGTCCCCGCCGCGTGTCCTTCGCGCGGATCAACGAGCCCTTGAAGGTTCCGGATCTGCTGGCCCTGCAGACTGAGTCATTTGACTGGCTGCTCGGCAACGAGAAGTGGAAGGCACGTATCTCGGCCGCCAAGGAGGCGGGACGTAAGGACATAGCCGAGCAGTCTGGCCTCGAAGAGATCTTCGAGGAGATCAGCCCGATCGAAGACTTCTCCGGCACGATGTCCCTGTCGTTCCGTGACCATCGCTTCGAGCCGCCCAAGTACTCCTCCGAGGAGTGCAAGGACAAGGACATGACCTACTCCGCGCCGATGTTCGTGACGGCGGAGTTCATCAACAACACCACTGGCGAGATCAAGAGCCAGACGGTGTTCATGGGCGACTTCCCGCTCATGTCCCGTAAGGGCACCTTCATCATCAACGGCACCGAGCGAGTGGTGGTCAGCCAGCTCGTCCGGTCGCCC
>JAICYD010000044.1 GCA_025934375.1 Streptosporangiaceae bacterium
AGCCGCGCGTTTGAGAGCGCGGGCGCGACCATCGAGCTACTGCGCCCGCAGCCCGCCGTCGCCCAGGCCATCCGCCTGCTCGGCATCGACCAGGTGCTGACCATCCGGGCCAGCACCGGAGATCACCCGACCATCACGTAACGGGTGCAGCTCCCACACCTCGCCCTCGGACAGCGGGGCATTTTGCGCTTCCCGCCCTTCAGGTGCAGCATCCCTGTGCACCGCATCATCTGGCGCTCGACAGTCAACCGCGGGTCATGACGTAACGATCCCTGGCTGACCGCTCTCCCCGGGACCGCGCCCGGCAGTCGCGCCGGGCGTGGTCCGGCCAGGGAGCGCTCGTCACGGTTTCTTCACGGTTGCCTGATAGACCTGCCCGGCGAAGCGCTGAATCTGCCTAGGGGGTCGAATTGCGGGTATTCTCATGCCCTGCCCGGGGCCGTGCCTCCCGGTGACGGCGCCCCGGGGCCGGCCGCGGGGGTAGGTTCGGGAGCTGTGCGGATCTTGGTCGCCGAAGACGACGAGGGGCTGGGCGCGGTCTTGGTGCGCGGCCTTCGTGAGCAGGGCTACGTCGTGGACCTGGTTTCCGATGGCCAGGCCGCGGTCTCGTACCTGACGCTGTACGAGTACGCGGTGGCGGTGGTGGACTGGCGGATGCCCAAGCTGTCCGGCCTGGACCTGGTGGCCCGCATGCGCCGGGAGGGGTCGGCCGTGCCGGTGCTCATGCTGACCGCCCGGGACGCACCCGCGGACCGGATTACCGGCCTGGATGCCGGGGCCGATGACTACCTGGTCAAGCCGTTCAACTTCGGCGAGCTGCTGGCCCGGCTGCGGGCCCTGCAGCGGCGCCCGGCCGACGCCCGCCCGCCGGTGCTGTCCCTCGGTGAGCTGACACTCGATCCGGCAGCTCGCGAGGTGCGGGTCGGCGGCCTTCAGCCTGCCCTGACCGGGACCGAGTTCGGCATCCTGGAGATCTTGCTGCGGCGCTCGCCTGGCGTGGCCGACCGGCGCATGATCGCCATGCACGTCTGGGACGTCGAATCCGACGCGTTCGGCTCCAACACGATCGACGTCCACCTGGCCCGGCTGCGATCCAAGCTGGCCGGCGCGGGCGTCCGGATCGAGACCGTCCGGGGGATCGGCTTCCGGATCGTGGCGACGTGAGGAAAGGTCACGCGGCCAAGGTGGCCGCCGTGACCACGGCGGCCATCGCGGTCGTGTACGCGGCCTGCGTCACCGTGCTGAACCTGGTTATCTCCGGCCACCTGGCCGCCCAGGCCGATGCCCGGCTCAGTGCCCGGCTGGACGAGCTGCGGCAGCACCCGGCTGGCATCACCCAGGTGAGCCGTCCCGGCGTCGCGTCAGACCCCGATGATGCCTTGCCGGTCCTTAGCTGGCTGGTAGACGCGGGCCACCGCGTAATCGCGAGCACCCCGGGGGCCCCGCAGCTCCCGGCCAGCCTGGTCTCCGACGCCCGGGACAGGCAGACCGTCACCGCGACCTTGGGCCGGCCGGGTGCGTTCCGCCTGAAGCTGGCCAGAAACGGCTCAGGCTGGCTGGTGGCCGGCCTGAGCCTGGCCGGCGACCGGCGGACAGAGCGCCTGTTGCTGACCGGCGAGCTCGCGGCCGCCCCGGTCCTGCTGCTGGCCATGTTCGGCGGCGCCCTGCTGATCGGGCTGCGGGCCCAGGCCCCGGTGGAGCAATCCCGGCGCCGCCAGCTGGAGTTCACCGCGGATGCCTCGCATGAGCTGCGCACGCCGCTGAGCGTGATCCAAGCCGAGACCGACCTGGCCCTGGCCAGCCCGCGTGAGGCGGTCGACTACCGTGACGCGCTGGCGAGGGTCCGGGCCGAGGGTGACCGGCTGCGCCGGCTGGTGGAGGACATGCTGTGGCTGGCGCGGTTCGACTCCCATCCTCCGCACCGGGAGGAGGGCCCGGTCGACCTGGCCACGCTCGCCCGGGCCTGCGCCGACCGGTTCCGGTCGGTCGGCCCGGCCGTCACCACGGCCGTCACCGCCGACCCCGCCTTGATCAACGCCCCGCCCGAGTGGATTGACCGGCTGGCCGGGGTGTTGCTGGATAACGCGTGCCGGCACGCCGGGCCGGAGGGCCAGGTCCGGATCGCGGTCGGCCTGAGCGGGAGCCGGGCCACGCTGACCGTAGAGGACAGCGGACCGGGGATCCCCGCGGACCAGCGGCCCCGGCTGTTCGACCGGTTCTCCCGGGCCACGGAGCAAGGATCGGGGGCCGGCCTGGGCCTCGCGATCGGAGACTCGGTGGTCCGCTCCACTGGCGGTCGCTGGGAGGTAGGCGACTCGCCCCTGGGCGGTGCGCGGCTGGCGGTGTCCTGGCGGCACGCTTAGTCGCGGCGAGCCCTGGCGACCGCCCGCAGGCCCGCAGGCCCGGGCCAGCGGACGGCGTCACGGTTCCTTCACGATCCCTGCATAGCCTCGCTGGCCGTGACCAGCACCAGCCGCTCACCCGCGCGCGCCCACCCGGAGGCGATCCTCACGGTCATCGGCGCCGGCGCTATCGTCAGCGTCTGGCTGTGGTGGCACGGGACTCCACGCATCCACGGGACTGGCGACTGGCTTACCAGCGCTGGCCGGATCCTGGGCCTGCTCGCCGGGTACGCCGTCGTCGTGCTGATCGCGCTGATGGCCCGCATCCCCCCGCTGGAACGCGGCATCGGCGCCGACCGGCTCGCCCGCTGGCACGCCATGGGCGGCCGGTACACCGTCGGCCTGGTCGTCGCGCACGCGCTGCTGATCACCTGGGGCTACGCGGTCACCACCCACGATAGCGTGACAGGGCAGGCGGCCACCCTGCTCGGCAGCTACCCCGACGTCCTGGCGGCGACGATCGGGGGCCTGCTGCTGGTCGGCGTCGGCATCGTGTCGGCTAGGGCCGCGCGCCGCAGGCTGCGCTATGAGACGTGGTACTACCTGCACTTGTGCACCTACCTCGCGGTCGCGCTGGGGTTCAGCCACCAGCTCTCCGATGGCGCCCAGTTCATCGCCAGCACGCTCGCCCGCATCGCGTGGACCGGCATGTACGCCGCGGTCGCGGCCGCCATCGCGTGGTTCCGCTTCGTCACCCCGGCCCGGCAGGCATTCCGGCACCGGCTGCGCGTGGCCGCGATCCGCTGGGAGGCCCCCGGGGTCATCAGCGTCCTCATCACCGGGCAGCACCTAGACGAGCTGCGCGCCGAGCCGGGCCAGTTCTTCCGCTGGCGGTTCCTCGCTCGCGGACTATGGTGGGCGTCCTCGCCGTACTCGCTGTCCGCGCCGCCCCGCGATGACGTGCTGCGCATCACCGTCAAGGCAGCCGGGGACCATAGCCGGGCCCTGTTCGGCCTGCGGAAGGGCACCCGCGTCGTGTCCGAGGGGCCGTATGGCGCGATGACCCCCGCGGCGCAGAGGTCACGCAAGGTGCTGCTCATCGCGGGCGGCGCGGGCATCACCCCGATGCGCGCCCAGCCTCGCCGCGCACGACGCCTACGTATGCGGGCCGCCCGGAATGGCGCGGGCCGTCATCCGCGCGCTGCGCCTCGCCGGCGTTCCGCGCGGGCGCATCCACCACGAGTCCTTCGAGCTCTGAGAGGTCACCACCCAGATGCGCCGCGTCATCCTCGCGATCGTCAGCACGGCGGCCTGCCTGGTCCTGCTGCTGTCCTTCAAGGCCCGCAGCACCTCTTCCGCAGGGCTGCCCCCTGTCCCTGCCATCGCCCCCGCCACCACGGCCATCCCGTCGTACTCCCCCAGCCCGGCCACCAGCAAGGGCCGTCCGAAGACGGCCAGTCCCGGCCGCACTGGCCGCGCCGCGCCGGCGACAGTGGCCGGGAACGTCGTGCAGACCATCTACGGCCCGGTCCAGGTCACCATCAGGGTCACTGACCACAAGATCACCGCCGCCAGCGTGCCCGTGTACCCGAACGGCAGCCCCCATGACCAGCAGATCAGCTCCTACGCCCTGCCACAGCTCATCCAGGAGACCGTCGCCGCCGACAGCGCGAACATCAACGCCGTCTCGGGAGCGACCTACACCTCGCAGGGGTACATCAGCTCGCTACAGAGCGCGATCGACAAGGCCGGGCTGTAGGCGACCACGGCAGCAACGGGGGCGGCGTGGCCCTGGGTGTCACCCGGGGGCGGATTCGGGTCCGGGTTCGAATTCGGGCTGCGCCAGCACCCAGCGGGAGACAGACCAGATCCGCGCCGACCACCGGCAAGCGCTGGAGCAGCTCACCGCCGCCGCCACCGCGCGCATCGCCGCACTGGAAGAAGGCGGAGGCGTCCTGAGGACGTTTACCCCTGGCCTGTTCGGATAGTCGGTAAAGCAACCTGTCTTGCCTGATGGCGCAGCAGCGCCGCCCACAGCCGAAGGGAACGATGATGAAGCTGGCGCTTTCACGTCCCGCCCGTACCCAGGCCCATGGCATTGACCGCATGATCGCGAACATCGAGACCGGCCACTTCGAGCGCAGCCTGTCGGCCCTCACTGCGGCAGGCGCCCTGGTCACCGCGGCCGAGATTTTCTTCGAGCATGACAGCGCCAGCTTCGGCAACAAGATGATGTGGATCCCGGTGGCCCTCGGGCCAGTGGGAGCGGCCGCGGGGGTGGCTGGGTTCTTCAGCAAGCGAATGGCCAAGACGGCGCTGCCGGTCGCCTCCGCGGCGATCGTCGCCAACGGCCTGCAGGGCACCTACCTGCATGCTCGCGGGATCGCGCAGAAGCCGGGGGGATGGTCCAATGCCCGCTACAACCTTGAGATGGGGCCGCCATTGCTGGCCCCGCTACTGGTGACCGTAGTCGGCGGCATGGGGCTGCTCGCCGCTGTCTTGCGCCGGGAAAAGTGACCGCCCGCAAGGCTCGGGTGAGCGGGCCCGCCGGGGCAGGAATCGCTCCGCGCATCAGTGATGCCACCGGTGACCGGTTCCCTGGCTTCAACGTGCTGGACCAGGTCAGCCACTGGGATCCGGTGACGGCTGGCCTTGTCCTTTCCCGGGTCGGAAGACCGCCCGACATCCGGTTCTTCTCCCCAGCCGAGGAGGCTACCGCGACGGCATTGTGTGACCGGCTCCTGGGCCAGGACGGCGAGCCGAAGATCGCAGTCATCCCGCGGATCGACGCCCGGCTGGCCGAGCAGGAGACGGACGGCTGGCGGTACGCGGACATGCCCGAGGACGGGCAGGCCTGGCGGGAGTCGCTGCGGTTCCTCGATGAAGACAGCCGGGCCGCGTGCTCCTGCGAGCTCGCGCGGGCCTCAGTGGAGGATCAGCGGGCCGTCATCCAGTCGGTGCAGGACCTAGGCGTCAAGGACTGGCATGGCCTGAACGCCGCGCACGTCTGGAGCCTGTGGACGCGGTACGCGTGCACCGCGTTCTACGCCCATCCGTCGGCGTGGAACGAGATCGGGTTTCCCGGCCCGGCCTATCCCCGCGGCTATAAGAACCCCGGCACCGACGCCCGTGAGCCCTACGAGGTGGCCGACACCCGCCCGTCGGCTGACCCGCTCGGCGGAAAGGACCGTTGATGGCGGCGGTGCGCGAGCGCAATGAGTCGGCCTGGCTGCTGCCGAACGACGGTAGCCGGACTAATCACCGGCTGCGCGACGACATGCGCCGGTTCGCCGACAGCGACCTGGTTGACCTAGTGGTGGTGGGCTGCGGGGCCGGAGGCTCTACCCTGCTTCAGCGGCTGGCCCGGCGGGGCTGGCAGGTGGTCGGCCTGGACGCGGGGCCATTCTGGGACCCCGATGCCGACTGGGTCAGTGACGAGGCTGGGTCACACCACCTGTACTGGACGGAGCCGCGGGTAATCAGCGGCACCGACCCGGTGCCGATGGGCTCGAACAACTCCGGCCGCGGAGTGGGCGGCTCCATGGTTCACTTCGCGGGGTACACGCCCCGGTTCCACCCCAGTGACTTCGCGACCTGGACAAACGACGGCGTCGGGGCGGACTGGCCGATCAGCTACCGGGACTTGCGGCCCTACTACGAGGACATAGAGCAGGAGCTGCCCGTCGCGGGCGAGGACTGGCCCTGGGGCGACCCGCACTCCTACCCGCAGCGGCCGCATCCGGTGGGCGGCAATGGCGAGATCTTCCTGCGCGGCGCCTACGCGTCCGGCATCACGGCCAAGGTAGGACCGGTCGCCATCTCCAACGGCCGGTTCGGCAACCGTCCGCATTGCATCTACCGCGGGTTCTGCCTGCAGGGGTGCAAGGTCAACGCCAAGGCGTCCCCGCTGATCACCCACATCCCCGACGCCCTGGCCCACGGCGCCGAGATCCGGGCCAACGCCATGGTCACCGGGATCGGCTTCGACGAGCGCACCGGCCGGGCCACCGGGGTGCACTACATCTGCGGCGGGGTGGCCCGGTTCCAGCGCGCGGCGGCAGTCGCGATCGCCGGGTACTCGATCGAGACTCCGCGGCTGCTGCTGAACTCCGCCTCGCGGCGGTTCCCCGACGGCATGTGCAACGACTTCGACCAGGTCGGCCGGTACCTGATGGTGCAGGGGGCACCGCAGACCGCCGGGCGGTTCGAGGCTGAGGTGCGGATGTACAAATCCCCCCCGCCGGAGGTCAGCAGCGAGCAGTTCTACGAGACCGACCCCCGTAAGCCGTACAAGCGCGGCTTCTCGATCCAGACTGTCTCACCGCTGCCCATCACCTGGGCCGAGCACGTGGCCGCGCAGGGCCACTGGGGCGCGGACCTGCGCCGGTACATGAGCGACTACGTGCACTGGTCCTGCCTGGGGGCGCTGTGCGAGTTCCTCGCGCAGCCCGGCAACCGGGTCACCCTGGCCGAGGAGAAGGACCGGTACGGCCTGCCCGTCGCGAACTTCTCCTACTCCCAGTGTGACAACGACAAGCAGCTCACGCGCGCCGCCCAGGGCGTCATGGAGCAGATCCTGCACGCCGCGGGCGCCGATGAGGTCATCACCATCGACCGCTATGCCCACCTGGTCGGGGGTGCCCGCATGGCCGCCGACGAGCAGAACGGCGTGGTCGACGGCAACTGCCGCAGCTTCGCGATCCCCAACCTCTACATCACCGACGGAAGCGTGCTGCCCACCCAGGGCAGCGCGAACCCGGCCCTGACGATCATGGCCGTCACCGCGCGCGCGGCGGCTCACCTGGCCGCTGGCGGCCGCTGACGCAAATCTCAATGAAGCGCCAGGCGGTCATGGATATTGACACGGGCCAAACAGCTAATCTCTTCTTGCTTGCCCAGCGAGATGAAGACACCAAAATTACTATCCGTATAGGCCCGGCTCCGATAAATTGCCACCGGACTCCGACGACGTGAGCGGACCAAGCCGGGGTGGCGTGCCGGTTGCGTGTCCGATCGGACGGTGAATCATGACGGATAATGGGGAATCATGACTAGACATGGGCAGCCGAAAACGCAGCCCTTGCCCTAAAGATCCGACCACTTGGCGACCGGCACACTTCCTGTGACCCCGTTCAGTCTGACCTCTGCAGCACTTTTGTTTTTGGCATACACACCTTTGAACAGCACTAGCCAAATCCCCACGCTACAATGCCTCTACGATCTGCTTGGCAACCTGAAAGGTGTGCACAGGCTGCGCGGCAGGCTTACTGGGGAGGCGGCTGATACCTGCCGCATCCAGGCAATCTATATGAGGGAAATAGATGTCTCTGAGAGTGAGAAGCGTGGCGGCAGCCGGAGCGGGGCTGCTGCGGAAGGCCATTCCCGCGCGCGGCTGGCGGCGTTACGCCGTCAGCACCATCGTCGTCGCCCTGGCGGCCACCGGCACGATCACGGCGACCGGGGCACTGCCCGCACAGGCGGCGCACGTGCAGGCCGCGCAGACGGCGGCTCCCGCCTGGGATAACGTGTGCACGGTCCCCGCGAGCCCCAAGCTTGCGGGCTTCAGGCAGGGCAAGGTGGCCGTAGCCGGCGACACCGCCGTTCACTACGTCATCGGCGGCTCAGGACCGGTTCTGGTGCTCATCCACGGCTGGCCGATATCGTGGTGGGAGTTCCACACGGTAATGCCGAGCCTGTCCCAGTCCTTTACGGTGATCGCGTTCGACCTGCCGGGGCTTGGTAATTCAGCGCCGTCCACCACCGGATACGACGACGCCGCCGTCGCGACGATCCTTCACCAGGCGATTGGGGCGCTGGGTTACGGGTCCCAGAGCATCTCGGTCCTCGGGCATGACCTCGGGTCGAATGTCGCTTACGCGTGGGCCCGGCTCTTCCCGGCGCAGGTCAGCCGGGAGATGGTGATGGAGTCGGCGCTAAACGGATACGGGCTGGAGGACCTCAAGGGCAACAGCTTCCACTTCCTGTTCAACGTGCAGCCTTCGACGGTGACTGAGGGCATCATCAACAACAGGAAGTCCTCGGACGCTTACCTGGACTACCTGTATTCGTTCGACGTCGTGCCAAACGCAATTACCGCGCAGGATCGGAACGTGTGGGATGGCGACTATGGCTGCCCGGCGAACCGTGAGGCTGGCTACGACTACTACCGCGCGGGCCCCCAGAACTCGACCTTCGACACCACGACCAACACGTCGAAGCTGACCGTGGAGATCGGGGCGATGGGCGGGGAGGATAGCTTCGGCGGCTTCACCGCGCAGTCTTTCGGCAATGTGGACTCGAACGTGCACACGATCATCGCGCCCGGCTCGGGTCACTACATTCCTGAGGAGGTCCCGACCTTCCTCAGCACGTGCGCGACCCTGTTCTTCAGCCCGAATCCGCCAGCGCAGGCGCCGGCGGGTTTCGAGTCCTGCCTTCCTTAATACCTGAACGTCGCCACGGGCACGCTAAGGCCCGTGGGGACCACCAGTAGCTCGGCCCAGGACCGGCCCGCTCCCTCAGGGGGATGGGCCGGTCCCTTCAGTTTCCCAGGCGCCTGTGATCTGGGCCACGTCCAGGCTGGTTAACCCGCCGTTCACATACGGGCAACAGCCGGGAAATCACCTACTGCGAAGCTCTTTTCGAGCAAGCGCGTACCTCCCCAGTGCAGTGGAGCACCGCCGCGCGCCACTGCGAGCTTCCCACCCATTGCGAGGACTGCGCCCGTGACCTTCAAGGCTGAGTACATCTGGATCGACGGCACCGAGCCGACCGCCAAGCTTCGCTCCAAGACAAAGATCCTTGCCGACGGTGCGCAGCCGGGCACCTGGGGCTTCGACGGTTCCAGCACCAACCAGGCCGAAGGCCACGCCTCGGACCGCGTGCTCGCGCCGGTGTTCACCTGCCCGGACCCGATCCGCGGCGGCGAGAGCATCCTGGTGCTCTGCGAGGTCGAGAACACCGACGGCACCCCGCATGCGAGCAACACCCGCGCCCTGCTGCGCCCGGTCGCCGAGCAGTTCGCCGCTCAGGAGGCGATCTTCGGCATCGAGCAGGAGTACACCTTCTTCAAGGGCTATCGTCCGCTGGGCTTCCCGGAGGCCGGCTTCCCGGCCCCGCAGGGCGGCTACTACTGCGGAGTGGGCGCCGACGAGGCCTTCGGCCGCGACATCGTCGAGCTCCACCTGGACCGCTGCCTGGCCGCCGGCCTGGCGATCTGCGGTGTCAACGCCGAGGTCATGCCCGGCCAGTGGGAGTTCCAGATCGGCCCGGTCGACAGCCTGACCGCCTCCGACCACCTGTGGGTCGCCCGCTACCTGCTCTACCGCTCCGCCGAGGAGTTCGGCGTCTCCGCCACCTTGGAGGCCAAGCCAGTCAAGGGTGACTGGAACGGTGCGGGCGCGCACACCAACTTCTCCACCAGGGCCATGCGCGAGGGTTACGACGCGATCATCACCGCGTGCGAGTCACTCGGCGCCGACCAGGACAAGGTCCTCGAGCACGTGCGCCAGTACGGCCACGGCATCGAGGAGCGCCTGACCGGCCTGCACGAGACCGCCCCATGGAACGTCTACAGCTACGGCGTCTCGGACCGCGGCGCCTCGGTGCGCATCCCGTGGCAGGTCGAGGTGGACAAGAAGGGCTACATCGAGGACCGCCGCCCGAACGCGAACGTCGACCCCTACGTAGTCACCCGCCTGCTGATCAGCACCTGCTGCTCCGCCCTGGAGAAGGCCGGCCAGGCCTGATCCACGGCCCGGGCAGGCCACCTGACCCCTTGGCAGCGCCACGGCCCGTTCGGAACCGATCGGAAGATCCCCATCCCGAACGGGCCGTGGCCACTGCGGAGTCAGCCGCTGGCTGCCTCGGCGGCCTGTCCCCTTCTCGCTGGGCGACCGGGTGCCTCTAGGAGGCGGCGATTCCCTCGCCGCCAACGGCGCCCGGTACGGTGACCGAGCCGATCGCGGTCAGGGAGCCGCCGGGGCTGACGCGGAACTCATCGACCGCGCCGGTGCCGCCGGCCTGGACGTACAGGTACCGCCCGTCACCGGAGACCGTCGCGTCGACGGTCCCCGGCCCGGCGGCGGTGGTGCCGGCCGCCTGCAGGGTGCCGCTGCCGTCGTCGCCGTAGCCGGACAGCGTGCCGCTGCCGGCGTTGGAGGCGTAGAACGCGGTACCGTCGGCGACGATCCAGCAGGTGGCGGCCTGGCCGGTCACCGCCCGGTCCGCCAGCGTGACGGTGCCCTCGTGGTTGATGGTGAAGGTGGCCACGGCGTTGGACCCCGCCTCGGCGACCACGAGGTGGCCGCCGGCGTCAAAGGTGACGGCGAACGGGACGTTGCCGGGGTCGGCGTTGACGACCGGCTTGGCCGACGGGGCGCCGAGCGGGCTGACGGCGAATACGTCGATGTCGCTGCCGTTGCCCTTGGTGGTGACGACCAGCTTCGACCCGTCCGGGGTGAAGGCCACCTGGCCGGGGGTGCTGGTGAACTCCGGGGTCTGCGCTGGGTTCAGGCCGAGGCCGCGGTGCCAGGCCGGGATCCGCACGAGGGCGGCGCCGATGCGCGCGAAGCCCTGCACGGAGCCGCCGTCGCGGGCGTTCAGCACGTACAGCAGGTTGCCGTGCACGGCGATGCTCACCGGGAAGGTCCCGCCGGAGGATATGACCTGGCGGCGGATGAGCCGGTCCCCGGCCACCGAGAACACGGTGACGGTGTTGCTGCCCGCGTTGACCGCGTACAGCAGGCCGCGGCCGCGATCGTAGGCGAGCGAGCCTTGTGAGGCCAGGTGGTCGACGACCGATCCGGTCAGCGCGCCGCCCAGGCCGCCGGTCGGGTAGGTGCCGGCGGCCTGGAGGGTTCCGTCGCCGGAGCGGTCGTAGACGGCGATCGCGTTCCCGCTGACCGCGTCGTTCGCGGCGAACACCACCCCCGCCGGCCCGCTGTGCGGGCGGTCGGCCTGCTGCTGGGTGGCGGCCAGGCTGGTGCCGGCCGGGAGGGTGGTGGTGACGGCGGCGACGCCAATGGCCGCGGCGAGGCGAGCGGAGTTCTTCATGGAGCCCTACGCGCAGCAGCGCCTCGCGCAGCCGGGCCACGGCGCGGTCCCGCTCGGCCTCGTTCTCGCTCAGCGCGCGAACCCACTCCGCCGATTCCTCATCCGGTGCCCGTGCTCCGTCTCCCGTGCGGTGCGCTAGCGAGTCCGCAGTCATGGTCGCAACGCTAGCGCAGGCACTGGCATCCCGGCCCGGGCCGCCGGCCGGGCCGGGATAGTCGTCTGGGCGGCGCCACATGCCCCGCTGACCCCCGGCGGCTTCAGTTCCTCCGGTTCAGGGGTGCTTGACGAGGACGGCGCGGGTGTAGAGCAGGTCGAAGCCCTGGCGCTGCGCGTTCTGCTGGGATTTCGACCCGGGCTGGGTGACGACGACGGCCACATCGCAGCCCGCGGCCGCGGCGTCGGCGAGCCGGGCCGACAGCAGCGCGGTCTGCACCCCCCGGCGTCGGTGCGCGGGCGCGGTCGCCGCGCCGGTCAGCTGCGCGACGCCCTCGCAGATGCGCATGGTGGCGCCGCCCGCGAGGACCCCGCCGCGCAGCCCGGCATAGCGCGCGTCGCCGGCCGCCATCCCGTCGAGCTCGGCCGCGATGAGCACCTCGCGGGGGAACTCCTCATGCCAGGGCACCCCTTGGGTGTCAGGGTGCAGGCTGCCCTCGACCACGACGTCAAGCCACGCCTGGAGTTCATCCGCATCGCTTCGCCGGGCCTCAATCCCGGGTGGCATCACGGGCTGGAAACCGCCGGACAGGTCCCGGCCGAGCACGTTCTCGAAGGACTCGAGCTGGTACCCCCGCCCGGTCAGCAGGGCGCCGATGGCGGGGTCAGCCAGGTGGCCGAGCTCGACCTGCGTGGGGGAACCGCTGACGAGGAAGGCCTGCTCGATGTCATCGAGGGCGGCCGAGCCGGGCACGCCGGCGAACCCGAGTCCCGCGACCTTGTTGTACGGCGAGCCCTCCCCGGCGAAGCTCGCCACTGCGCCGGCGATGGGGATCGCGAAGCCCTCCGCGCCGCTGCGGAGGCGGGCGGCCTGGCAGCAGCGGGTGATGAGATCCGCCTCCGCTCGCTCGATGCGCCCGGCCAGGGCGGTATCGCAGAACAACGGCACCCGCGCGGGGGCGAGGATCTCGCGGGCGCCGGCGTCGTGAGCAAGCTCCATTGCTGACCTCCTATGTGGCAGCGGCCAAATACGCACCCGGTTAGCGTCAGCAGCGAGTCCGGTCTTACCTCTGCGCGCTCACGAAATTGCCGGGTGCGGTAAGAATCCAGTGGCTACAGCCGCTCATCCCGTTGCGGGACCGGGTATGGCTCGACATCGAGCTCGGCTCGGCGTTACGCCTAGTTGTACCCTCACACCCATGAACGCCCGGATTCTCGTCGTCGACGATGACCTGACCATCGGCGAGGTCGTCGGCGAATACTTGCGCGACGCCGGCCTGGAAACCCGCCACGCGGCCGATGGGCCGTCCGCGCTGTCGATGGCGCGGGAGTGGCCGCCGGACCTGGTCGTGCTGGACTTGATGCTGCCCGGCCTGGACGGCCTGGAGGTGTGCCGGCGGCTGCGCGCGGCGCACGGTAGCCAGGCGCTGCCGGTGATCATGCTGACCGCGCTTGGCCAGGAAGCCGACCGGGTGGTGGGGCTGGAGGCCGGCGCGGACGACTACGTGACCAAGCCGTTCAGCCCCCGGGAGCTCGCGCTGCGGGTGCAGGCCGTGCTGCGCCGGGCGGCGGCGGCGCAGGCGCCGCTGCCCGAGCCGTTCCGCGCGGGGCGATTCGAGGTCGACGTGGCAGGCCGGCGGATCCGGCGCGACGGCCACGCGCTGGCCCTCACGATCCGCGAGTTCGACCTGCTCGCCTTCTTCTTGTCTCATCCCGGGCGGGCGTTCACCCGCGCGCAGCTGCTGGAGCAGGTGTGGGGGTGGTCCTACGGCGACCTGTCGACCGTCACCGTGTGCGTGCGGCGGATCCGCGAGAAGGCGGAAGACGACCCGGCTGCCCCGGCGCACCTGCAGACGGTATGGGGCGTCGGCTACCGGTGGGAGGCGGAGCCGCGATGAGCCCGCAGGTACAGGTGGTGCTGATCGCCGCCGGCTGCACGGGCGGGGTGGGCACGCTCGGGATCGGGGCCATCTGGCTGCTGCGGCGCTCGCCGCTGCGGGTGTCGCTCATGGCGGCGGGCGCCATCACCGTCCTGGCCGTCGTGGCCGGCACGCTGGGCACCGCGAACGCGATGTTCATCTCCCAGCACGACCTCGGCGTGGTCGTCATGGTGTGCGTGGTGGCGGGCCTGGTCGCGTTCGGGTTCTCCTGGCTGCTCGGGCGGCAGGTCGAGGCGGACAGCCTGGCGCTGCGAAAGGCTGCCCGGTCGCTGGGGCAAGAGGGCAGCGGGTTCAGCGCCCCCGACGGCCCGATGGCCGCCGAGCTGGCGGCGCTGTCGCGCGAGCTCGCGGCCACCGCGAAGACCCTGCAGGACTCCCGCGAGCGCGAGCGCCGCATCGAGCAGTCCCGCCGCGAGCTCGTCGCCTGGGTGTCGCATGACCTGCGCACGCCGCTGGCCGGGCTGCAGGCGATGGCCGAGGCGCTCCAGGACGGCATCGCCGCCGATCCGGATCGTTACCACCGGCAGATCCATGCCGAGGCGACCCGGCTGTGCGCCATGGTCGAGGACCTGTTCGAGCTGTCCCGCATCCAGTCGGGGACCCTGAGCCTGACCCTCGACCTGGTCGAGGCCGGCGACCTGGTCAGCGACATGGTGGCCAGCATGGAGCCCCTCGCCCGGGCCCGCGGCGTCCGCCTGGCCGGGCGGAGCACCCAGGCCGCCGGCTCCCTGCTCCTTCAGGCCGATGCCCGCGAGTTGTCCCGGGCACTGGCGAACCTGGTGACCAACGCCATCCGGCACACCCCGGAAGGTGGCCGCGTGCTGGTTACCGCCGCCGCCGAGCCGGACGGGATCCTGCTCAGCGTGGCCGATGGCTGCGGCGGCATCCCCGAGGCCGACCTGGCGTCCGTCTTCGACCTGGCCTGGCGCGGCACCAAGGCGCGGACCCCGGGCGCCGACGGCGGCGCGGGCCTCGGGCTGGCCATCGTCCGCGGCATCGCCGAGGCCCACCACGGCCAGGTGAGCGTGGTCAACGCCGGCGGCGGCTGCCGCTTCGAGATCCGGCTGCCCGCGCAAGCGCCCGGCGTTGCCCCTGGTGACAGCGCCGCGGCCGAGCCAGCGGCGCTGGTTATCCCTGGTTTGTAATATTCGCTGGTCAAGCTCGCGCGCGCGTCCGCCGCCGCCCGGCCACGCGAGCTGCCAGGATCCGGACGCGGGGAGAAATCGCTGGTCAGCGCCATATAAGGCGGGGGCTGAGGGCAGCCGGGAGCGCCGCCCGGGCCCGCGGAGGCGCCGCCGCGAGGCCGCCAGAAAATCGACATATGGGGATAAAAGCCTCATGATTGCTCGTTTGCCGGCGGCCGTTCCCGGTGCGTGTAATACACACCGTGATCCCCTGGACCATCCCCGGCGACGACGTCGCGACGGCCGCCGCACCCGGCGTGCGCCGACACCCGGACGTTGCCGCCGTGCCGGCTGCCGGGCGCCGGCCAGCGGGAGCAGGCCGCGGGCGCGTCCTGCGGGCGCTGCGGGCGGTTGCCGCGCTGCTCGGGCTGGGGGCGATCGGCGGCTACGTCGCCATCGCGCTGCTCCGGCTCGGCTACGCCTTCCCTCTTGAGGTGCTGGAGAGTAACTCCCTGGTGGAGGTCCACCGGATCCTGGCCGGCCAGCCGCTGTACGTCGCGCCCACCGTCAGCTACGTGCCGGATGGCTATCCTCCGCTGTACTTCGCGGTCTCGGCAGCGGCGGCCAGCGTGCTGGGCCAGTCCTACCTGGTGCTTCGGGTGGTATCGCTGGGGTCCTCGCTGGCCTGCTTCGCCGTCGTGGCCAGGCTGGTCGGCCGGGAGACCGCCAGCGCCCCCGCGGGCCTGGCCGCGGCGGGACTGCTGGCCGCGACGTACTTCGCCGCCGGCACCTGGTTCGACGTGGCCCGGGTGGACTCGCTGTTCCTGGCGCTGAGCGTCGCTGGCCTGTACACGGCGCGGTGGATGCGCACCCGGCGGGCAGCGATCATGACGGGCCTGCTGCTCGGCGCCGCGTTCTTGACCAAGCAGACCGCGCTGGCCGAGGGCGCCGCCGTTCTCGCCGCGGTCGCGGCCGGGCCGCGCCGGCGCCTCGCCGTCCCCGCCGCGCTGGCCTACGCGGCCACCGTCGGGGCGAGCACGCTGGCGCTGGGGCTGGCCAGCCACGGCTGGTACCTCTACTACGTGTTCGAGCAGATGAGCGAGCACGCTCTCAACGCGTCCGCCGTCGGCCAGTTCTGGGCGGGTTACCTGCTGCCCACCCTTGGCCTTGCCATCGTCGCGGTGATGCTGCGCGTCCGCCGCGGGCCGGGGGTGCTCCTGGCCGGCTGCGCGGCGCTGGTGGTGGAGGGCTACGCGGCGCTGGTGCACGCTGGGGGCGGCGTCAATGACCTGCTGCCCGCCTACCTGGTCGTGGCGCTGCTAGCCGGGCTGGCGATGGGCGATCAGCCCCGGGGGATGCCGCCCGCCAGGGCCAGCCGAGTGGCCCGGGCGCGGACCGCGGGCTGGTCGGGCTGGGCGGTCGGGTGGGGCTGGTACCCGCGCAGGGTGGGGCGGCCAGCCGCTCTGGCGGCTGTGGTGCTGGTCGTCGCCCAGCTAGCCGTGCTGGCCGCGGGCTCGCGCCCCGGGCGCGCCATCCCTTCGGGCGCGGACCGCGCCGCTGGCCTGCGCCTGGCGGCCGGCCTGCGGGCGCTCGGCGGAACGGTCGCGATTCCCGCCGACCCCGCCCTGGCGGTCATGGCCGGGCTCCCGGAGATCGAGGATCAGTTCGCGGCGGTTGACGTCCTGCGCGCGTCGGACCCGTCGGCCAAGGCCACCTTCACCCGCAGTGTCGCCCGCGCGGTGGCCACCCGGCGGTTCACCATGATCATCACCGTCATCGACGGTGACCTGCGCGGCTTTCCCCCCGACCTGCCCCGCTACTACCACCGCTGCCCGCAGATGCCGCTGCTGGGGATACCGCCCGCCCCGTTCCGCCACGGCCTGGCGATCCAGCCCGTCTCGGTGTGGCTGCCCGTCGGCCGCGGGTCCTGCGCCGTGGCCGCGCGGGCGCTCGCCGGGCCGCTGGCGGCGGCCGGGTCACCGGCGCTGGCGGACGCTCCGAGCCGATCAGGAGGCCCGCGATGACGGACACCCAAGAGCCGCGGGCCCGGCGGCCGCTGCCCGCACCGCCGCCGGGGCCGTTTCGCCGGTCGTTCTGGCGCAGCCCGATCCGCGGGCCGTGGCTGACCTCGGTCCTCGGCCTGGTTCTGCTGGGCGGCGTGCCGGTGCTGTTCGTGACCGGCCTGCTGTCCTACGCCGCCTACGACCCCGGCCTCAGCCCCGTCAACGACACCACCCCTGGCAAGGGATGGCTCGGCTTCTTCCTGTTCTCGTGGCCGACCCGACCGGAGTGGCTCTACCGGGTGAACCAGGGCCTGCACGTCACCCTGGGCCTCGTCCTCGTCCCGATCCTGGCGGCCAAGCTGTGGTCGGTGCTGCCCAGGCTGTTCGAGTGGCCGCCGCTGCGCAGTCCCGCGCACGCGCTGGAGCGGCTGTCGCTGTTCCTGCTCGTCGGCGGGGGCGTGTTCGAGTTCGCGACCGGGATCATGAACATCCAGCAGTGGTACGTGTTCCCCGGCTCCTTCTACACCCTGCACTTCTACGGCGCCTGGGTCTTCATCGCCGCCCTCGCGGCGCACGCCGCCGTGAAGTTCCCCGCCGTGATCAGGGCGCTGCGCGACCGCGGGCTGCTGCGCGAGCTGCGCGTCAGCACCGCCCGCACCCGCCCGGAGCCGCCGGAGGCCAGCCTCCTGGTCAGCCCGGCGCCGGCGGCGCCCACCATCTCCCGGCGCGGCGCGCTGGCCTTCGCGGGCGCCGGGTCGCTGGTCCTGCTGGCGCTGTCGGTCGGCCAGTCGGTCGGCGGCCCGCTGCGCCGCACCGCCCTGCTCGCCCCACACGGGCAGGCCGATGGCGCAGGCCCCGGGGACTTCCAGGTCAACGTGACCATGGCGCAGAGCGGGGTGCGGGCCGCGCAGACCGGGGCGAGCTGGCGGCTGACCCTCAACCGCGCCGGGCCCGCCGCCAGCCCGGTCACCCTGACCCGGGCGCAGCTGCTGGCGATGCCGCAGCACACCGCGCGCCTGGCGATCAACTGCGTCGAGGGCTGGTCCACCGGGGATCAGGAGTGGACCGGGGTCCGGCTGCGCGACCTGGCCAAGCTGGCCGGCGCCGGCCAGCCGGCCAGCGTCCTGGTGGAGTCCCTCCAGCGCGGCGGCGCCTTCGGCCGCGTCGTCTTGTCCGCCGGGCAGGCCGCCGACCCCGGCTCGCTGCTCGCGCTGCGCGTCAACGGCGCCGACCTGTCCCCCGACCACGGGTACCCGGCCCGGGTCATCGTGCCCGCCAGCCCCGGGGTGCACAACACCAAGTGGGTCGCTGCCATGACGTTCGGGAGCTGACATGCGCCGCCTGCTGCGCTGGTACGGCGCCGGTCCCCTGCACCTGCTGGCCTTCCTCGGCTGCTTCGCGCTGGCCGGCTACGCCGCCGCCCGGCTGGTCCCGTCCCGGCCGCTGGGCATCGCGGCCTGGTTCCTGGGCGCCGTCATCGGCCACGACCTGGTCCTCGTGCCGCTGTATACCCTCGCTGACCGGTCGGCGGCGGCGGTCATCCGCCATCGCCCGGGGAGGTTGCCCACGCTGGCGTGGATCAACTACCTGCGGGTGCCCGCCGCGCTGTCCGGCCTGCTGCTCCTGGTCTGGTTCCCGCTGATCCTGCGGCTGCGCACCCGCTACCAGGCGTCCACCACCTTGTCGCCTGGCCCGTTCCTGTGGCACTGGCTGGCCGTCACCGGCGCGCTGTTCCTGCTGTCGGCCGCCGCCCTCGCCCTGCGCATCCGCGCCCTGCGGCGCCCCGGCGACCCGCCAGAACGCGAGCCCGCGCCGCCCAGCCCGCCACCGGAGCCGCCGGCGACGGCCGCCGGCCCGGCCGGCCACGCCTGCGATCCGCCCGAGCCACTTCCAGGTGGCGGCCGGCCGGGCCCGCCGAACGGGCCGGAGCTAGCCGCGGATCCCGGCCAGGAGCGCGCGCCAGGCGCCGGCGGGGATGGTGAGCACCGCCCCCGCGCGGTCGGTGGTGTCGCGGACCAGGACTCCGGTCACGGCGCCGCCCACTTCCACGCAGGTCGCGCCGCCGTTGCCGCTGTAGCGCGACTTACGCCAGGCGCCCACCTCGACGCAGGAGGCGCCGCCGTTGTCGCTGTAGCTGGACGTGCGCCAGCCGGGGTTCACTGCTGTCGGCTCTTCCACTTCTCGATCGCCTCCACGATGAGCGCCCGCGAGTCCTCGGCGTTCAGGGCGTAGCTCCTTATCGCCTCGAACAGCGCGATAGCCCTGCGGGTGAGCGGACTGTCTTGCACCATCTGGTCCTCAACGGCCAGCATCAGCAGGGTATCCGGTATCGCCTCCCTCCCCGCTGGCGAGCTCGTAGGGCCCCCGCAGCCCCGGGAAGTAGCCGTCATCCCTGACCACCTGGATGACCAGGTTGGGCCGCCGGGACAGCTCCAGCAGCCGCTGCAGTTGCGCGATCATGACCTCGGGCGGGCCGACCCGGAAGTGCAGGGCGAGCTCGTGGATCACCACGGTGGCGTGCGCCGGGTCGGGGCCGTCGAGGATGGCCTGCCGCCCCATCCGGACCCCGGTCTTCTCGATGGCCTCGTCCTCGTCCAGGCCACCTGCCAGGAACATGGCGTGCGCGTAGGCGCGGGTCTGCGGCAGGCCGGGCAGGAACAGCAGCGCCCACAGCCGGACGAAGTCCGCCTTCGCCTCCTGCGCGAAGTACTTCTGGGCGAATTCCGGGATGGGCCCCTCTCGTTTCGACGCGAGTTCCCAGAGGGCGGTGAGGGCGCGCCGGTGGCCCTCGGTGAGGACCGGGGTCTTGTCCTGGACGTGGACGGCGCAGGCGTCCAGCCAGGGCGGGAACAGCTGCCGGCCGGGTACCCGCCTGCCCGTTTCCACCGTGGCGAGCATGGAGTCGCCGTAGCCGTCGATGCGGGCGGCGAGGGCGCCGATGCTCGGGTAGCCGGCGGCGATCCGCAGTTGCCGCAGCTCATCGCCCAGGCGCACGGCGGCGAGGTTCTCGTCTGGCTCTGACATTCGTGCCTCCAGTGCATCGCGGCGGTCCGGACTGGAATGCGGGCGGTCGGACAGCTACGGACGCGCGCCCGTTACGAATAGCGTAGGCCGCTGTTTGCGTGGCACGGTGGATTTCCTGAGATAACACGCCGGATTTCGTGAACGGAGCCGCATCCCAGGGGTGCGGGGCGATTCCGTGATTCCGGCTTGCCCATCATCTGGCCGCGACGGAGCCGCACTGTGAATGGCATGAATTCCCGAACGCTGGTACCACCTGTCATCCCTCCGCATCCCTTGTTGACCCATGGGAACTGGCTGGCGGGATTCCCGCTGCGGTCTTTCCTGGAGCTGGGCGCGTACCGGAACGCGGCCGGCTCCGCGCGCGGCCACGCCCGCAACGTGCTGGCCGAATGGGGGCTGGGGCAGTTCACCGACGCGGTGACCCTGCTGGTGTCGGAGATGATCACCAACTCCGTGAACGCGACGGAAAAGGTGAGCTGGGACGCGGGCCTGCCGCCCGTTCGGCTGTGGATGCTGGGCGGGCCGGGCGCGGACGGGGCCGGGGAGATCCTCCTGCTGGTGTGGGATGCCGTCGCCGAGGCGCCCGAGATGGGCCAGGCGGGCGCGGAGGATGAGTCGGGCCGGGGGCAGGGGATCGTCGACTGGCTCAGCGGGCGGCAGTGGGACTGCTACCTGCCGCCCGCGCCGCCCGGCGGCAAGGTCACCCGGGCGCTGATCGATCACCCCTGGCGCGATCAGCCGCCCGGATAAGCCGGCGCGGCCGGGACGGCGGAGATCCGCCATCGTCTCCTGATCTCCCGGCCGCGCCGCTGTCATTGGCTCATTCCGGGGTAATGGCCGCATCGCCCCGCTCTATTCGGGGGGACGCGGCATTTACGCGCTCGCTGTTCCGGGGCAAATCCCGCATCGCCCTGGCTAATCCAGGACCTGAAAGGCGACCTATGATCAATGCACGGTGCTCGTGTGGCTTCACCGAGGCTAACGAGGTTGACGAGACGATCGCGGATCACCTGCTGCGGGTGTTCACGCCCGACGACAACAGGGGCGCCGACCGGCAGGTGCACCTGGAAGGGAGCCCCGGACTGGCGTGCCTTTGCGGGTTCCGGGCGACCACCCCCGGGGAACTGGATTCCCATTTCCTGGAGATGTTCGTCCCGGCGGGCCGGGTGGACGCCAGCGGCGTCGAGCACAAGGGGACAGCTGAACCTCAGGCTGGCCGGCTCGGCGGGGAGTAAACACAGCGCGTCCCGGTCCGGACGCTCTCGTCGAGGTGGGCGGCGACGTCGGGCGCGCGGTGGCGGATGCGGGAGATCGCGGACCGGATGGCCCGGGTGACGTTGACCCGGGCGCGTTCGGATTCGGAGCCGAGACGGCGGGCCCGGCCGCCAAGGCCCGTCGCGGCGGCGAGCTCGCGAAGCAGGGAGTCTTTCTCAGCGCGCAGACGGCTGGCCCGTTCGGTGTCATTCCACTCCTCGGCTTCGGCCAGCTCCTCGCCGAGGTCGGTCAGCCGTTGCCGGTAGGCGTCCCGGGCTTGCTGATCGAGGACCTCGCCGGAATCCGCGCCGGACATGGCCAGCAAGTCATCGGACCGTATCCGGGCGCCGGCGGTGCCCTCAGTGCCAGTAGCGCCGGTGGCGCCCGCGAGTCGGACGAGTTCCAGGGCGGCCAGTTCTCGGCCCGGGTTGCGGACGAGCAGGTCGACGTACCGCAAGCCCAGGCTGTCCGGGATCCGGGTGCGGGTGCCCGCGTAGCCGATGACCCAGTCATCGTCGTCCCGGTTCACGGTGAGCGTGGTGAGCGGGGGCGCGCCCGGCTGATCGAGGACGGGGAGCAGCTTGGTCATGCCGCAGCCGGCCGCGATGGCCCGGGCCTCGGCCAGCGCCGCGGATGCGGCGGGCAGGTCCTCGGATCGGCCGCGCTGGCGCAGAAGTAGGGCGTACTCGTGCAGGGCGCGCGCGAGCATGGGCTGGGCTCCGAGCCGCCGGTGGCAGCTGATGGCCGTGCGGTAGTGCTGGAGCGCCGCCGTGGTGTCCCCGTTCAGGGCAGCCAGTCCGGCTAGGTAGTAGTCGGCGGAGCCGGAGCACGTGACCGCCCCGGCGGCGACGGCGGCACGCCCGGCGTAAGGGGCCAGTGCCTGGTAAACGCGAGGCGCGTGCCGCGCTGCCCGCAGCAGCGTGCAGCCGCCAGCGAGCTGGGTCAGTGCCCACACGTAGATCATGTCGGGCCGCAGGGTTCCCATTCCGTGGCTGATGAGCTCGTCGAGGCGGCCGCTGGCCTGCTCGGTGGCGCCGTTGACGGCATCGATCTGGACCAGCGCCGCGGCGTGCGCCACCGACAGGTGAGATCGGGCCACCAGGTCCCGCAGGAGCTGTTCCATCAGCTGCTCGTCGCGGGCGGGCAGGTCGGCGTGCAGCCAGATTGCGAACATCTGCCCCCAGTAGACGGCCCCGGCATCGGGCAGCGCGACGGCCTCCCCCGCCTGGAATGCCTGCCGGGCGAACTCGATCGCGGACTCGAAGTCACCGGCCAGCGCGGCCATGGTCGAGTGGCGGGACTGAGCGACCAGCCGGGCCGCGGGCTGCCTGAGGGAATCAGCCAGCCGGTCCAGCTCGGGCAGGACGCGCTGCGCGGACGGTCCGTCCGCGAGCTCGAGCAAGTGGGTCAGGCGCAGGACGCGGCCATCCAGTTCGGTCTCCGGCTCGTGGGCCCGCTGGGCCGCCCTGACGATTTCGGTAGCGTCGGCCAGGGCGTCCTGCGGGTCCTGGGTGCCCCACAGGACGTGATGCTGGGCGACGAGGGCCGCGGCGAGGGCCGTGGCGGCCTCCTGGCCGCCTGGATCCCGGGATGTCGCCTCCCGCGCGCCGCGTACCGCCTGCTCGGCTGCGGCCCGGGCGGCGCCCGGGTCGGGGGCCAGCGTGATCGCCAGGCGGGCCAGCGTGCGGGCGCGCAGCGCGTCATCAGCGGGGCCGAGTGCCTCGGCGGCTTCCCTGAGCAGCGCGGTGGCAGCGCCTGTGGGGGCGTTGAAGTCGATGTGCTGAGCGCTCAACAGCGCCGCGGTGGCTAGCATCCGTGGCTCGTTCACACGCCGGGCCAGCCGCAGGGCCTCGTCTAGGACCGGGGCCGCGGCGGGGTCGGGGCCGGTCTTGGTGAGTGCCCCGGCCAGGCTCAGCAGAAGCTCGCACCGGCTGGCCGGCGTGACCTGCGCCGCCCGGCCGAAGGCGTCCAGAGCGTGCCGGAAATGCCCGGCGGCTTCTTCATAGGCCAAGGCCGCCAGCGCGTCCTGGCCGGCCAGCCGCGAGTACTCCACGGCCCTGGCGGCGGCCTCGCCGCTAGCCGGCGCGGCCCGCAGGAAGTGGTAGGCGAGCTCGGCATGACTCGGCTCCGCCCTGCTCTCGAGCGCCCCGGCGATCGTGAGGTGAGCCTGCACCCGGGACTGGGGCGCCAGTTCACCGTAGAGGGTCTCCCGGATGAGCGCGTGCCGGAACCGGTACAGCTCGCCGACGTCCTGGCCCGGTCTCAGCAGGCCGATCACCGTGGCATCGTCACACATCCGGGCCACCAGGCTGGCCGGGACGCCGAGCACCGCCGCGACCAGGACCGGGTCAATACCCGGGCCGAGCGCCGCCGCGGTAGCCAGGACTTCTCCCGCTCCGACGGCGCCCTCCCCCGCGGCGCCCTCCCCGGCGGCGCGGACTGCGGCCAGGCCGAGCCGGGCGACCTGGCGCCGGACCGCCTGCCGGATGCCCGCTGGGACCGGCACATCCTCGACTGTCGCCGCGCCGTGGCCCAGCAGGCGCGCCACCTGCGTTATGAACAAGGGATTGCCCTCGCCGCGGCGCTCGACCAGGGCGAGCACATCCGCGTCCGCGCCGGGCAGCATGAGCTGGATCTCATCCCGGGACATGCCGCCGAGGGGCAGGAACGTACCGGCGGATTCGAGGGTGGCGATCACGTCGCTGACCTCCGGGTCGAGCCGGGCCTCGGCCTCTCGGTAGGTGGCCAGGAGGACGACGCGGGAAAGGCGCGCGGCCGCCGCGAACCGCAGCAGCAAGGCCGACGGGCGCCCCGCGGCGTGCAGGTCCTCGATGATCACCACCAGCGGCCCGCCTTGGGACGCCCGGTCCAGCACCGCGCAGACCGCCTCAAACAGCGCGAACCGTGCCCAGGGCCCCGATCCGGCTTGCTCGCCCGCCGCCCCGAGCTCGGGGAGCAGCTGGCCAAGCACGGCAGCCTGCGGGCCCACTGCCTCGGCCAGCGCGGCCGCCCCCGCGCGCCGGCCGTAGGCCCGCAGGACCTGCACCCAGGGCCAGTACGGCGGAGCGCCGCCGTCTTCCCACGCGCCACCCCACAGCACCAGCGCGCCCGCCGCTCGCTTCCCGGGCGAACGCGCGGACGAGCTCGGTCTTGCCGATCCCCGGCTCCCCGCCCACCAGGGCCAGCCGCGCATCGCCGGCGGCGGCCTCACGGAAGGCGGCGCGCAGCGCCGCCAATTCGTGGGATCGCCCCACGAACCCGTCCACGGCCTGCGGCTGAGCTGGCTGTGGCATCCTCGCCCACCTCCCGAACCAGGCACGCCACCTGCGGCAACCTTAACCTTTCGCGCACGCTGCGGTCTCGTTCACGCAGGCTGAACGGTTCGTTCACCATGGCCGCACGCCTCTTGAGGTAACCGGACACGCCACCACGAGGTGGCGTCATCGCGAGACCACCAGGAGGAATCGATGGACGAGAACCGCGCCGCGCAGTTCACCGGACGGGTACTGGCTGACACCGCCGCCGCCGCGACGGTCGTGCTGGCCGCCCTGGGCGACCGGGCAGGGCTGTTCAAGAGCCTGGCTGAGCACGGCCCGGGGACCAGCGGTGAGCTGGCCGCCAGGACCAGCCTCTCCGAGCGGTACGTGCGGGAATGGCTGGCCGGCATGTTCGCCGCCGGATACCTGACGTACGACGACGCCGAGGGCAGGTACGCCTGCCCGCTGAGCACGCGCCGACCCTGGCCACCGAGCCGGGGCCCGCCTTCTTCGGCGGCGTCCACCAGGAGCTGATCGGCGCGATCCAGCGGTACGACGACGTCGCCCGGGCGTTCCGCCACGGCGGCGGCGTCCGGATGGCGGACCTGCACTCTGATGTCTGGGCCGGGACCAGCCGGTTCACCGCGCAATGGCACCAGAACATGCTCGTCCAGCAATGGCTGCCGCTGGTCCCCGGCACCGAGGCCAAGCTGCGGGCCGGCGGCCGGGTCGCCGACGTGGGCTGCGGCACCGGGCAGGCCCTGATCGCCCTGGCCCGCGCGTACCCTGCCATCACGGCGACCGGGTACGACGCCCACCAGCCATCAATCGAGCAGGCGCGCCGCGCCGCCGCCGAGGCGGGCGTGGCCGGCCGGGTCAGCTACCACGCGCTCGACGCGACGGCCGGGCTCCCCGAGTCCTTCGACGTAATCACGACGTTCGATGTCGTTCATGACGCCGTCGACCCCCTGGGCCTGCTCCGCGCGATCCGTGACGCCCTGCGGCCCGGCGGCCGGTACCTGTGCCTGGAGATCAACTGCTCCGACCATGCCGCCGACAACACCGGACCCATCGCCGCCCTGCTCTACGGCTTCTCGGTCCTGTACTGCATGACCACATCACTCGCCGAAGGCGGCGAAGGGCTGGGCACCCTCGGCCTCCCCGAGCCGGCCCTGCGTCAGCTGGCCGGCAAGGCCGGCTTCACGCAGGTACGGCATGTCGAGATGGACAACCCGTTCAACCGCCTCTACGAGCTCACCCGGTGACGGCGGCCCCGTGGCCAGCCGGGACGCCGGACGCCCCGGCGGCCAGGCCGGGGCGCGAGCTCGCGAATTGATTACGACGTGGGGACAGTGAGCGGGCCGGGCGGCCAGAGCCTCCCCGCGCGCGGGCAGTCATCGTATCGTTATGGGGTGCTACCTGGGCACGGCGTCCATGTCGGATGGCGCTGGTTTGTCGTAGTTGCCGGCGTCGCGGCGTTGTGCTGCTTGCCGGTGCTGGCCAGCGCGCTCCCGGCCAGCGTCCCCGGGCTCACGGCGGCCCAGCTTGAGGGCCGCGTCCTTGGCTCGCAACGGCTGGCGTTCTCCGGGTACGCCGAAAGCGAGGCCGCCTTCGGGCTTCCCCCGCTGCCCGCCTTCTCCAGCGTGACGCCGCTGCTGGACGGGGTGACCCGGATGCGGGTCTGGCAGGCCGCGCCGGACCGGTGGCGGGTGGACACGCTGTCGGATGCCGGCGAGGACGACACCTATCAGGCCGGCGCTAACACCTTCGCCTGGGACTCCGGCCAGCAGCTGCTCACCGCGATCTTCGGCCCGCAGGCCATCCGGCTGCCCCGGGCCGCTGACCTCATGCCCGCGGCCCTGGCCGTGCGGATCATCAGCGAGGCCGGACCCGACGCGAAGACGCGCCTCTTGCCGCCCCGGCGGGTCGCCGGGCAAAGCGCGGCGGGGCTGGAGATCACGCCCGCCGCCCCGCAGTCCACGATCGCCCGGGCCGACATCTGGGCCTCCCCGACATCGGGACTGCCGCTGCTGGTTGAGGTCTTCGACCGCGGCGCGACCCAGCCGGCGCTGGAAACGCGGTTCCTCCAGGCGGGGCCCTGGACCCCCGACCCTGGCGTGCTGACACCACAGCGCGGTCCCGGCACGGGGTTCACGACCACCACGCCGAACGACTTCGCCGGCGTGCTGAAAAACCTTGACGACGAACTGCTTCCGGGCAGCCTCGCGGGTTTCGCCCGGCAGCCGTCACCGGCCCCGCGGATCGGCGTGTACGGCAGCGGGCTGAGCGCGTTCGCGGTGCTCACCTTCACCCGCGAGACCGGCTGCCATCTGCTTCGCACCGCGCTCGACGCGGGCGCGGCCCCGCTGGCCTACCCCGACGGCACCGGGGCGGTCGCCAGCGCGCCGCTGGTCAACCTGGTCCTCGTGCACCCGCGCCGTTCGCCCGACACGTTCCTGCTGATCGGGCTGGTCAGCCGGGCCGCGCTGGAGCAGGCGGCCGCGGTGCTCGCCGCCCAGCCCGATCAGGACCTCGGCCATTGATCACGACCCAGGACCTGACCAAGCGCTACGGCAAGGTCGAAGCCGTCCGTGAGGTCAGCCTCGACGTCCGCGAGGGTGACCGCTACGGCCTGCTCGGCCCGAACGGCAGCGGCAAGTCCACCCTCGTCCGCATGCTCCTGGGCCTGGTGTATGCCACCAGCGGGTCGATTTCCGTGCTCGGGGAGGCGGTGCCGCGGCACGTGGGGCGCGTCCTGCCGCAGATCGGGGCGCTGATCGAGGAGCCCGCGGCGTACCCGCACCTGTCCGGGCGTGCCAACCTGCGGCTGCTGGACGCGGCCGGGCCGAGTACCCCGCACGGGTCGCGGCGGACCCGGCGGCGCCGGGTCGATGACGCCCTTGAGCAGGTGGGCCTGGCCGGCATCGACCGCCGCCCGGTCCGCGCCTACTCACTCGGCATGCGCCAGCGGCTCGGCCTGGCGGCCGCGCTCGTCCGCCGCCCGCGGCTGCTCATCCTCGACGAGCCGACCAACGGCCTGGACCCGCGTGGCATCCGGGACATCCGCGACCTGCTGATCAGCCTGAACGCCTCGGGGGTGACCGTTTTCTTGTCCAGCCACCTGCTCCCGGAGGTTTCCGCTCTGTGCACCCGGGTCGGGGTACTCGACTCCGGCGCCCTGGTGCTGCAAGAGCAGCTCGCGTCCCTGCAAGCGCCCACTGGCCGGGTGCTGGTCTCCACCGATGATCCCGAACGGGCGGTGGCCGCTCTGGATGGCCTCGTCGAGCACCGGGACGGGGCGGACCTGGTGGTGCGGTTCCCCGACGCGGCGGCCCTGAACGCCCGCCTGGTGGCGGCCGGCGTGCCGGTCAGGTCGCTGCTGGTGCAGCGGCGCAGCCTGGAGGAGATCGTGCTTAATGTGACGGGCTCGGGCTCTGACCAGTTCGGCGCGCCGGCGACCCCGGACGCGAGCACGCCATGATCGCGGTCGAGTTGCTCAAGCTGAGCCGGCGGGCGCGGACCTGGTTCTCGGTCGCGCTCATGTGCGCGTTGCCGCTGGTGGTCGCCATCTTCATCGCGGTCACGCACCTGGCCCCGCCCCCGGGGCAGGGCAGCGCCTTCCTGTCGGCGGTGCTTGACGATGGTCAGCTGTACCCGGCAGCGGCGCTGGCCCTCGTGCTACCGGTGTTCTTGCCGGTCGCGGTCGCGGTGGTGGCGGGCGACTCCATCGCGGGCGAGGCGTCGGCGGGCACGCTGCGCTACCTGCTGGCCCGGCCCGTCGGCCGGACCCGGCTGCTGGTGGCCAAGCTCGTCGCGGTGATCACGTTCACGCTGATCGCCGTCATCGCGGTCACGGTCACCTCCTACGCCACCGGCGTGCTGATCCTCGGGCCGTCCCGCGCGGCCGCCGTGGGCGCCCCGCCCGGCGGGCTCTCTGGTTCGATCACGCCCGGCGGGGGCGGCGCGCCCACGGCCGGGCTCCAGCCCGGCGCGGCCATCACGTCGCTGTCGGGAACGCCGCTGACCACCCTCCATCTGGCCGAACGCGTCCTGGGGGCCATGTCGTTCATCACGGTCTCGATGCTCGGCGTCGCCGCGATCGCGATCTTCTTGTCCACCCTCACCGACTCCGCCCTCGGCGCCGCGCTGGGAGCGCTGGCCACGCTGGTCGGCAGCGAGATCCTGGTCACCCTGAATGCCGCCAGCACGGTGCAGCCCTACCTGCCGACCCGGTACTGGCTGGCGTGGATCGACTTCTTCCGGCAGCCGATCTTCTGGCGCAACATCGAGCGCGGCTTCGGCATCCAGGCGGTGTACGTGCTCGTCTTCCTCGGCGCGGCCTGGGCCAACTTCGCCACCAGGGACATCACGACCTAAGGCGTGATCGCCGCTGGGCAGGTTCGTTGCTAGGCGCCGCCGAGGGACTGCAGGGACGCGCAGCTGCCGGGCGCGGGGGCGCTGACGCCGCGGCCGGCCAGCGCGCGCAGCACCAGCCCGACGACCAGCGGCGCGGTCGGCAGCTGGCTGTGCTGGATGTCCGCCCCCCGGCAAACCGACTGCAGCGAGACGTTCACCGCGCCCGCCAGCCGGGCCGAGTCCGGCGGCTGCACCGTCTGATCGCCGGTGCTCCACAGCGACAGCCACGGCGGCCTCGCCTGCGCCGATTCCTGCAGCTGAGTGAGCAGGGCGCTGCCGGGCGCGAGCTGCTGGCAGGCGACCGGGCACTCCCCCGGGTCGTAGGCCGCGCCCACGGCCGCGATGCGCGCGCCATGCAGCGGCGAGCCCAGCGTGATGATCTTGCCGACCCGGCCCCGGCCACCGTACTCGGCATCCCACAGCCACGCCACGACCCCGCCCGCCGAGTAGCCGATCACCGTGACCGGCCCGGACCCCGCGCCGATCGCCTGGTTCACGAACCCGTCAAGCACCCGGGCCTGCACCCTCAGATCGCCGGTGCCGTCACCCGCCAGCGGCACCACGATCGCGGTCCGGCCGGTGCCCCGGATCCGCGCGGCCAGCTGATCCAGCGATGAAGTCGACCCGCCGTACCCGGGAACCAGCAGCACCGCACCCGGCGCGCCGGCCACCGGTTCCGGCTGGCCCCGCGAGGCCAGCAAGCCCGCGAGGACCCCGGCCGCGGCCAGCAATAGCCCGGCTCCGCCGAGCAGGATCCGGCGCCGCGGGCTGAGGCCGGTCCACCAGCGGAAGGGGGTGCGCATCATCCCATGATGCTCGTTTCGTCAGCATCCGGGGATGCCGAAAAGGGCGATCCGGGTGGCCCACTTGCCGTTGTTGGCGAAGTCGAAGTACTCCTGGGCGGTGACGGCGCATACCTGGCTGGGGCTGCGCGGGTCGACCGACACCGAGGAATACTCGCCGTACTGGGCGTCGTTGGTGATGCCGCCCGCGATCAGGGTGGTGTCCTTGCCGATGACGGGGGGCGGCGGGCCGGTGGCGCCGATGGTCACCGCCGCGATGGCGGGGCTGACGGGCATCCCGCCGCCCGGGTCGGTGAAGGCCCAGTTGAGGTAGATGGTCCGGGACGCGCCGTTCACGCCGACCGCGAGGGAGGGGTTGAAGTCGTCGCTGGTCGCGTTGTGGTAGACGATCTCGGTGGCGACGGTGTTATTGGCGGGGTTGATGGCCCCGTACCGGACCGAGGGATGGATCCCGGAGCCTGTCTCGTGAGTGAACCAGATGCGGCTGCCGTCGAAAACGGGAGATGAGGTTATCCGGGTCGAGAGGTCGGGGCTGGCGGCGTGCAGGCTGATACGGTTCGATGTTCCGGGCTGGATGGCGTCGCGGGGCGGCGGCACGACTGACTGCCCGCTGGCGATGGTGGCCTGGAAGGCAAAGCTCGTGCCGTTGTCGGCCATGCGGTAGAGCTCGTAGCCGGTGCCGGGGACGCTGGCGACGTAGTAGCCGTTCTCTGTGGTGATCATGGGGTTCCCGGCGCTGGAGGCCGGCGCCGCGTAGTGCCTGGTGGGGAAGACCTGGAAGCTAGCCGAGCAGCCCCGGCTGTAGGCGCAGGACTTGGGGTAGGAAAAGGCCACGAAGGAACTGAAGGCTCCGTTCCTGTCGAAGAGTGTCGCGCCGAACAGGAGGAGGGCAGGGTCCTGCCCGATGGCCGGCTCGTCGATGAAGGACCCGTCCGCGATGAGCGGGGGCGTGTCCGAGACCGGCGCTCGCAGCGTGTACTTGAACCACTCGTCGCTGCACGCGTCGCTGGTTGAATTGTGCGCCAGCTTGACGAAGTCAACGAAAGGCTCGTGTGGGAGACTAGGCGGCGGCGGCGGTTGCTGGGCGGCCACCATGACCGTGAACTTGCCGCTGGCGTTGTCGTAGATCACCCGCGGCGCGGTAAGCACATCCTCGCCCGGCTGGTTGTCGAAGAAGTCATTCAGGTCGATGATGGCGCAGGCCGCGCCGCCGTTCCGGTTGTAGACCTGCATCCGCCCCCTGACAACCTCGACGATCTGGGTCGGGCTCATCGCGACGCTCGGGTCCGGGGGTGAATCGATGTCTCGTGACGCCAGGCCGGGGAAGTTCGCGCTGACCGGCGACGGAGGCGCTGTGGACGCGGAAGCCGCAGTGGCGGCCAGGACGCAGGCCAGCAGGCAGACGCACGCCGCCAGCCGCGTTGGCACAGCGATGAGCTTCACCAGGTGCTCCCGGAATCTCGTGGTCATCAGATGCTGCCTCACTTGAGCCCGTTGGCTGCGAACGGGCTGCGGTCGGTGCCCACCCCGACGGTGGTGGTCTCGATCGCGCCGGCCGGGTTGCCGGTGATCGCCTTGGACTCCTCGACGCAGGCGGGGTTGGCGGGGTCGTCGGAAGTGCAGCCGGCCTGCAGCGGGTCGGTGACCGTCACCTGGTACTGGCGCTGGGGCGCCGGCGTGAAGTACAGCGGCTGGGCGTCCTTGGCCACGCACCCGGTGGCCGGGTCGGTCTGGAACGCCAGGCCGCCGATCTTCTGGTAGCTCCCGGCGGGAGTGATGGTGGTGTCCCGGGCCCACACCGTCACCGGATGCCCGGCCGGGTCGCAGTTGAATACCCGCAGCACCCCGACGCCGGACTCCGCAGGCGGCGGCTGGGTGATCCCGCCGCCGGGGGGCGGCGCGGACGGGTCGAACCAGTCCAGGTCGACCCCGAACGTCTGGCTGCCGGTGACCAGGTACTTGTGGTTCTGGTCGTCGTACAGCGCGTGGTACCCGCCCCCGGCCAGGCCGAAGCCGGGCCGGGCGGGGCCGGTGGCGGCGTTGTCGGCGAAGCTGCTGTCGCCGATGACGTGCCACTCATAGGACGGGTAGTCCAGCAGGGTCACGTCCACGCCGAAGGTCTGGCCGCCGTAGGCCAGGTACTGGCCGGTCCCGTTGCCGTGGCTGTCGCATGTCTCGATCGCCAGGGCCTGGCCGGTCAGCAGCTGGTCGCCGCTGCCCCGGCCGCGGAAGATCCAGCAGCTGCCCCCGCTGTCCCAGTCCAGGTTCACCCCCCAGGTCTGGTCCCGGTTAACCAGCTCCTGGTTACTGGTGCGGGCGATGTTGGCCAGGTCATCGGCCGGGGCCCCGTTGACGGCCGGGAGCAGGGGGCTGGCCGAGAAGTTGTTCCACTGCTCGGCCGACAGCGGGACCGACTGCGGGAACTTGGCCGGGTCCGGCCGGACGGTGCACCGCTCGCCGCTGATGCCGGGAAGGGCGCCGCCCACCGTGACCACGGGCGTGGCGAGGACCCGGTAGCACTCAGCGTCCGGCCCGGCGTCGACGTCGGTGTAGCTGTATTCATCGGCCCCGATGATGCCGGCCGGGTTATCGGATTGCGTCGTGTAGATGTCCGCCCACCCGTTGTCGCCGTCCCCGGTGACCCGCTTTTGCAGCACGAACTGGTACTCGTTGGTGGACTGGTCATTCCAGCTGATGGTCACGGAACTCGCGGTGGCTATCGGCGGGCTGAGCTCCGGGGCGGCCGGCGTGCCGCCGGTCGACCCGGCGATCGCCGGGCTGGTGCCCGCGGCGATCGCCTGCCCGGTGTCGCGGGTGGTGTTGTCCGAGCCGGCCAGCAGCACCGTGTCGCCGGTGCCGTGCACGGCGATCCCGTAGCCGGCGTTGCCCAAGGCGATCGCCGGGTGGGTGTTAGGGGCCATGCCGATCCCGCCGCCGACCAGGGAGACAGGGCCATCGGGGACCAGCCACCCGTTGCCGGTGGCCTTCTTGTACACCAGGCCGTCGGTGGCCGCCTGGAACACGACCACATACTGCCCGGTGGTGGGCAGCGCGGTGATCGCCACGCCGCTGCCCGGCGTGAGCAGGTACGGGTAGGTCACGTGGTTCCCGAACGCGTCCACTGTCTGCAGGTGGCCGTCGCTGCCGTGGAACGCGATCTCCCAGGCACTGCCGATGCCGGGGCCCAGGCCCGCCGCGATCGCCGGGCTCGTCGCCGGCGCCAGCGACACCCCGCCGCCCACCAGGCGCCCGCTGCTGGACCCGACGCCGATCTCGAACTGCTGCACCCACAGCTTGCCGGACGACGCGTCGGCGAACGCCTCCTCGAACACCCCGTCCGACCCCGTCGAGGTGATCGACGGGCTCGTCCCGGCCAGCACCCGCCCCGGGGTGCCCGTCAGGACACCGGTGGCGTTAGTGCCGGTGGAGTAGGTGTAATCCTGGCCGGACGGGCCCGGCACGTCAGCCATCCACGGGCCCGTCCGCGGGCCGGTCAGCTCAGCCGCGACCGACGGGCTGGCCCCCGCCGGCACGGACGGCCCCACGGCCACGCCGTTGCCCCCGGCGTCGCCGATCCACAGGGAGCCATTCGACCCCGTGAACGCCGACACCCAGGCGTTGCCGGGCCGCCCCGCGATGGCCGGGCTGGTCCCCGCCGCCACCACTGAGGACGTCGGCTTCACGGTGCCGTCCGGCTTGACGTACCCCAGGTGCCCGTCCGTCCCCTGGTAAGCGACGTCATAGCCCTGGTCCGGGTTCGAGGTCGGGAGGCTCGACCCGGTCGGCAGCGTCCAGTTCTGCGCGGTGGTGCCATTGCACGTCCACACTTGCAGCGGGGTACCGTCGGCGGTACTACTGCCGGCGTCCAGGCACAGTCCCGTGTACGCGTTGAACAACTGCGAGCCCTGCACCTGCCACAGCTGCGTCCGGTCCAGGCTCTTGCAGATCCACAACTGCACCCGGGTCCCGGCCGCGCCCGCCGGGCCGCCGCTGGTGGTGCCCGCCGTCAGGCACTTGCCCTGCGCCATGACCGCCCCGTAGCTCTGCGGCGTCCACGCCTGCCCGGCCGACCCGTTGCACGTCTTAAGCACGACCTGGGCGCCGTTACCGCCGCCGCCGTCATCGACGCACTTGCCGCCCGGGCCGGTGATGCCGCCGAGGCCCACGGTGGGCGCGTCGGCGGTGAAGGCGGTGAGCCGGCTGGCAGCGCTGTCGTACATGCCGCCGGCGGCGCAAGTGCCGTCGGCGGGGCAGGAGATGGCCTGGACGCCGGCCAGGCCGTTCGCGTTGAGCTGGCTGAGGGCCGGGATGGCCTGGGCGGCGCCCCACGTGCCGTTGGCTTCGGTGACGAGGAATGCCTGGGCGTGCCCGGCGGCGTCGGCATAAGTACCGCCGGCGCCGCAGTTGCCGGGGGTGGAGCAGGAGATCGTGGTCAGGTTGGAGTTCGCGCCGGCCTGCAGGGCGAGCATGCCGGGCACCGGCTTGGCGGTGCCCCAGGCGCCGCCGGACTGGGTGACCGTGAACGGCTGGTTGTGGCCGGTGCCGTCGAAGTACCACCCGGCCTCGGCGCAGCCCCCGGCCGCCGGGCAGGCCACCGACGTGACGCCGGCGCTGCCGCTAACGTTCAGGGCCGCGGTGCCGGGCACCTCCTGCGCGGTGCCCAGGACCCCGCCCGCCAGGCTGACGGTGAACGCCTGCTGGCGGAACGCCGCGTCGGAGTAGGACCCGCCCGCGACGCAGTTGCCCGCCGTCGCGCACGCGACCGAGCTGAACGGCGCGTACCCGCCCTTGTTCAGGTCCACCATCCCCGGTACCGGCTGGGCGGCCGCCCACGTGCCGCCGGCCGAGGTGACCAGGTAGGGCTGGGTGTTCCCGGCGGCGTCGGTGTAATGCCCGACCGCCGCGCAGCTGCCCGCCACTGCGCACGATACCGACACCGCGTCGCTCTCCCCGCCGGCGTTGAGCGCGGCGGTGCCGGGGATCTCCTGCGCTGTCCCCCAGGCGCCGCCGGCCCGGTTCACCGCGAACGCCTGCTGGATCCCATTGGCGTCGGTGTAGTAGCCGGTGGCCCCGCAGCTCTGCGCGTCCGGGCAGGACATCGACTGTACCTCGGCTACCCCGCCGGCGTTCAGGGCCGCGGTGCCGGGCACTTCCTGGGCGGTGCCCCAGGTGCCGTTCGCCTCCGTCACTACGAACGCCTGGCTGCTGGAGCCAGCGTCCTCGTAGGTGCCGCCCGCGGTGCAGTTGCCCGCCGTCGCGCACGAGACGGACTGCACCATCGCGGCGTTGCCGACGTTCAGCGCGGCCAGGCCCGGAACCGGCAGCGCGCTGCCCCACGCCCCGTTGCTCTCGTTGACCACGAACGCCTGCAGGTGATGGGACGTGTCGTCGTACAGGCCGCCGGCGGCGCAATTGCCCGCCGACGCGCACGACATGGACAAGATCTCCGAGGTGTCGCCGCCGGTGAGCGCGGCCATCCCCGGCACCTGCTGCGCGGGCCCCCACAAGACCGGCGCCGCGGACGCCCGCGCCGGCCCGCCCGCCGACATGAGGGTCAAGCTGGTCGCCGCCAGCACCACCGTGAGCGCCGCCAACCCCAGGCGCCGCAGCCTCTTAGTGAACATGCCTGCTCCTTCTGACGGTGTGGAGATTGTCAGCATCCGGGGGCGCCGAAGCGGCCGATGCGGGTGGCCCACTTTCCGTTGGTGGCGCCGTCGAAGTACTCCTGGGCGGTGACCGCGCAGACCTGGGCGGGGCTGGCCGGGTCGATCACCGTCGAGGAGTAGTCGCCGAACCGGTTGTCGTTGGTGATGCCGCCGTCGACCAGCTTGATGTCCTTGCCGTCGAGGGCGGGCGGTGAGTCGGTGGCGGCGATGGTGACCGCGGCGACGGCCGGGGAGACGGGGATCCCGCCGGCCACGTCGGTGTAGGCCCAGTTGAGGAAGATCGTCCGGGACCCGCCGTTGATGCCGACCGCGATCGAAGGGTTGAAGTCATCGCTGGACGCGCTATGGAAGGCGACGTTAGTGGCGACGGTGTTGCTGGCGGGGTCGATGGCCCCGTACCGGACCGCGGGGTGGTTGGAGAGGTCTGCCTGGTGAGTGAACCAGATGCGAGTGCCGTCGTAGGTGGGAGCCGACGTTATCCGGGTCGAGTTGCCCGGGGTGCGGGCATCGAGGTCGATAGGCTTCGACGTGCCCGGCTGGGCGGCGTCGCGCGTCGGCGGCACGACGGACTGCGCGCTGGCGATGGTGGCCTGGAGGGTGAAGGTGGTGGCGCTGGTGTTTCCGCTGTTGTCCATCCGGTACAGCTCGTAGCCGACGCCGGGGGCGGTCGCGACGAAGTAGCTGTGTGCGGTGGTGATCATCGGGGTCCCGCCGCTGGAGACCGGAGTGGCGTAGTACACCGGGTGGAAGACCTGGAAGTCGGTCGTGCAGGTCTCGCTGTAAGCGCAGGGCTTTGGGTAGGAGAAGACCACGTCTGAGATGAAGTTGCTGCCGATGAAGTTCTCCCCGGCGAACAGGAAGGCGTCGCGGTCTTGCCCGATGGACGGCTGGTCAATGAAGGAGCCTTCCGCGATGCGCGTGACCGAGGTCTCCCCGAGGACCGAGTACTCGGTCCACAGGCCGCACGCGTCGCCGACCGCGCTGTGCGCCATGCGCAGCAGCGTGACATCGGGCAGGTGGGGGCCAGTGGGCGGTGGTGATTTTACGGCGATGATCACCGTGAACCTGCCGCTGACGTTGTCGTAGATCACCCGCGGGTCGAACAGCGACTCCCCCGGCTGCTGGCCGAAGAAGGCGTTCAGGTCGGCGGGGCATCCGGCCGGCGCCCCGCCCCGGGTGTAGACCTGCAGGCGATTGTTGACGGCCTCGACGATCTGGGTGGGGCTGGCCGCGGCGTTCGGGTCCGGGGGCCGGTTACCGTCGGAGGCCAGGCCGGGGAAGTTCAGGTTCAGCGCCGGCGTGAACGCCGCCGCGACGCTGACCCCTGCGGCCGACGACGCCGACGACGCGAGCGCGGACCGCGGCTGGATCGTCGTGGCCGCAGCCGTGGACGGGCGGCCGACGGCGGCCGTGCCCCCGGCGGCGGCCAGGTCCCGCAGGCTGACCGTCGTCTTCTTCGACGTGTGCCACACGCCGACGGCGCGCTGGGCGATATTGCCCGCATTCGCCGCCGGATGAGCGCGCAGCGCGGCCCCGCCAGGGGTGGTAACCGCCGACAGCGGACCGGCCGCCAGCACGCAGGCCACCAGCCCGGCCCCGGCCACCAGCCGCGCGGGCACACGAATGAAATCCACCAGTTACTCCTGATTCTTGCGGTGATCGGAGGCGGCGTCATCGGCCGTTGGCTGCGAACGGGCTGCGGTCGAACACGCCCGCTCCAGCCCACCCCGTCATGCCAGCGCACCGCAGTCACGCCTGCGCTCCGCATCGCAACATCCGGCGCTGAAACGGGGCTGACGCGGCGCTGGAACGGTCCAGGCTTTCGGCTACGCGTCGAACTCGATACCGCAGCTCACTCGTGGTTCCCGGTCGATGTTCATGACTGATGAGTCCGCGGAGTAGGGCGGCCACCCGGGGTCTGCGCTCGCGGCGAACGACGCGAAGGCGTTGTGCTCGAAGTCGGCGATCTCTTGCGGCGGGTTCGGCCCGGTGTATTCGCGGACATACGGAGCGCTGAGGTTGTTGAAGAAGAACGGGATGTCGAGGGAGTGACCCGCGAGGATGTAGGGCGCGGCCGTTGATTGCCACTGGAATTCGTAACGGTAGGTCAGTGCCGCGCCCGTCGCCACGCGTGCCTCCGCGACAGTTGCGTGGGGCGCCGGAGGAACTCGTCGGCGAATCGCCGCTGGCCCTGGCGCCGGGCCTCGGTTGAATCGGGCTGGTCCCGAAAGCCCATCCAGGCGAATTCGTTCCTGGTCGTGCCGGTCAGCACCGAGACGGTCGCGCCCCGGCCGCTGCGCACGGCGTCCAGGAACTGGCTGGCGACCAGGCCCCCGTCGATGACGGGTCCCCACGGCGCCGTCGGCGTCCCGGCCGCGCGCGAAGGCGGCCCAGCTGGCGGCGATGGCAGCCGACCATGGTGAGGTGAGCCCGCGATCTTGCCGGTCGCGGACCACCGGCAGGAGGAACTGCGCGATCCGGTCCGAGCCGTCGGTGCCCAGCCGCAGCAGGGTGTCTGGCACGTACCGGTGGAGAACCTGGCTAGTACGCTGCGCTGGTAGTCGGCCAAGTCGATGCCGGGCACGGGCGGGAGGGTCGGCTCCGCCTCGTCCGCCATGTACCGGCGGACGAGCGTCGCGATGGCCGGGTCGGCGATCGCCTCGTGGGCGAACCGGTAACCCATTAGGTAGCCGAAATAGGCGATCGCCTGGTGGCCCGCGTTGAGCAGCCGGAGCTTCATGAGCTCATAGGGCGCGACGTCGGGTACCAGGGCGACGCCAGCGTGCTCGTACGGGGGCCGGCCCAGGGTGAACCGGTCTTCGAGCACCCATGCGGTGAAGTCCTCGCAGATGACCGGCCAGGCGTCGCAGACGTGGTACGTCTCGGCCACGTGGCGCGGGTCTCGTCGGTGGTGACCGGGGTGATCCGGTCCACCATGCTGCTCGGGAAGGCGACCTCGCGGCTGATCCACTCAGCCAGGCCCGGGTCGACCAGGCCGGCGTAGGAGGTGAAGCTCTGCCGGGCCACGAGGCCGTTGCCGGGCAGGTTGTCGCAGGACACGATCGTGAAGGGCGGGATCCCGCGGTCGCGGCGAAGGCGGAGGCCCTCGACGACGACGCCGAACACGGTCGCCGGCACCGCGCCGGGCTCTAGGTCCCGCCGGACCGCTGGGTCGTCGGCGTCGAACTCGCCCCCGTCGGCCAGGTTGTATCCGCCCTCGGTGATCGTCAGCGTCACGATCCGGGTACCGGGGTCGGCGAGCCGTTCGAAGACCGCCTCCGGGTCATCGGGCGCGTAGAGGAAGTCGACGATCGAGGCGATGGACCGGGCAGCCGCCGCTCCGTCTGGGCTGCGCTCGACGAGCGTGTACCGCATGCCCTGGCCGCGCAGCGCGTCCCGGACCCGGCCGTCGAACGGCAGCAGGCCCACGCCGCATATGGCCCAGTCGGCCGCCTCGCCCCCGTTCAGCAGCCGATCGAGGTACATGGCCTGGTGCGCGCGATGGAAGTTACCGACGCCGATGTGGACAACCCCGATTCGGAGGTCCTCGCGGCGGTATTCCGGCTGAGCGACGAGATCCATCGATCAGCCCTGAACCGGGTTGACGGTCTCGCCGATCGAATCCAGCGGCGCCGCCGTGTCCGCCCTGTGCGCCTCCCAGAAATCGAGGCGCTCGGCGATGTGGCCGGTGATGGCGGCCGACTGACGGTCCATGACCATGGTCACCCGGTCATCGGGGGTGAACGCGGGCCAGCGCCCAAGCGCGCTGCCGGTCAGGTCGCCGCTGGTGACGAACTGGGCCACCGCGCTGCTGACCTGTCGCGCGACCTCGGCCGCGGCCGGCCCCGTCCCGTCGTCACCGAGGAACTCGGTCACCCCCGGCTGGTGCAGGTTGCCGAAGAAGTAGGGCAGGTCGGCCAGGTGCGCGGCGCCCACGCCCTCACCCCGCGCGGGCCCGCCCCAGGCGAATTCGTACAGGTAGGTGCGGCCGCCGGAGGACGCGTGCGCGGCGGCCAGCCGCCGCGCTGGCTCCGTCCAGCCGTGCTCGGTCGCGATCAGGCGGGCAATAACGGCGGTGTCGTTCCCCGTGCGCTCGGCCACGGCCGGTACATGCGAACGGCCTGCGCCCTCATGCCGCCGCGTACCGGATCCCGCGGAACACCGCGATAGCATCCTCGACGCGCCCGCGGACCCGGCCACATGGGCCGGAGACGTCGATAACTCCAGGTTGCGGGCGGTCCGTCTCCACGACACCGACCATGCGCATCGCCCCCTCGGCGGCTGTGACAGCTGGTGATCCTCAGCGGGTGTGTGACAGCTGGTGATCAAAGAAAGCGGCATCAGTAGATCACGCACTGGTCGGCAACACTTAGTGGATTCCCCCCACTGATATGCCCGGTCTATGACCGATTCTGGCTACAATCTGTAAGCGATCAGACGCGCACCAGCGAAACCCCGGCCGAGGCATATCGGCCTGCGATCGAATTACTCAGCTCATGGCCGGTGATCAGCAGCTCGAAGTCCTGGACGGCGGCGAACTTGACGAACGTGGTCCGGCCGAACTTATGGTGCGCCCCGATGAATATGCGGCGCCGCGACGCCCGCACGGCCGCGGCCTTCACGGCAGCCACAGCCGGATCAGGCGTTGTCATGCCGTGCTCCAGGGTGACGCCGTTGGCACCGATAATGGCGAGGTCAATCACCAGGCCGCTCAGCATCTGGGTCGGCCACTGGTCCACGACGCCCAGCGTGCTGCCCCGAACGCGGCCTCCGAGGATGATGACCTGGACGTTCGCGCGCGCGGCCAGGGTCGTTGCCACCGGCAGGGAGTTCGTCACGACGGTAAGCGGCCGGTCACCGGGGATCCGCTGCGCCACCAGCTGGGTCTGGTAGCCCTCGTCGATGAAGATCGTCTGCTCATCGCCAATCCGCTGGATCACGGCGTTGGCCACGCGCACCTTCTCCTCGGGATTGATGTTGCTGCGCATCTCCAGCGCGCTCTCGAAAGCACTCGACTCCACCGGGTAGGCGATGCCATAGGCCCGCCGGATCAGCCCTCGCGACTCCAGCAGGCGAAGGTCCCGGCGGATGGTCTCCGCTGAAACGCCGAGCAAGGCAGGCATTCCCCGGACCACGAGCTGGCCGTCTGCGCGGATACGCGCCAGGAGGTCGGAACGGCGGGTATGAGGGTCATATTCAGCCAGCGCTTGTTCCACAAAGTTGACCCTATCACGGCCACATCTGACCAGAGTATGACCGGTTTGCCGTGCCATCGTGCCCGGTAGGGGCCGCCGGAGATGACGCGCAGGCGACGGATGCCGAGGTAACGTGCGCCGGGTAACACCGCTTAGCGGTTAGAGCACCTTACGCCGGGTAGCGCGGCGAACCATGTGGCTGTTCATCACCAAGAAGTTTCGGACCTGGCTGCTGCTGACCGTCGGATTGCCGCTCACCCGCCTGGCCGTGCACCGGCTGGCCATGGCGGCCGACCGTCATGACGAGTCGGCCCGCACCGCCCGGGCACTGCGCAAGGCCGACGCGGCGATGACCGCAGTATCCCGGCGCACCTCCCGAAGAAAGGTCCGGCGCTAACGATCTTCAAAAGCGGAGGTTGTGCTGGAGCGTCACCGCGCGTTGCTGGAGGGGCAAGCCGGGATCCGGCTGCGCCACGGGCCTCGTGCTGTTGGACTCCCCCAGGTCACTTCGGCGGTGCCCTGAGTAATGCGCTGTGGTCCGGCGCCTGCGGCGGGTCGCCGTGGTCGGGATGAATCCTGGCCGAGCGGAAAGAGTGGTTTCCATGAGTGCCAGAGGCGGAGTAGCCGCGCTCGACGCGGCTGAGTTCGAAGCCCTTTACCTGCGGCTACGCCAGGTGCCGGCCTGGGGGCCAGCGGACCGGCGGGGCGCGCTGAACCACCTAACGCCGGAGCGGGTGCTGGCCGCGGCCAGCGAGATCAGGCTGGGCCAGACGGTCTCCCTCGCCGCGCCGATCGAGACGGCCCGGACGCCGGATGACCCCGCGCCCGCCATGCACGAGATGGCCGGGCCATCCGGGGCCCGGGCCGATCCCGGCGGACTGACGTTCGCCCAGGACCGGCTGGGCATTAACGTCCACAGCAACGTCGACAGCCACATTGACGCCCTCTGCCACGCCATGTACCACAAGACGCTCTACAACGGGGTGCCGGCGGACGCGGTGACCCCGCGCGGCGCGCAGGAGCTGTCCATCGAGGTCGCGCGCGACGGCATCGCTGGCCGCGGGGTCCTGCTCGACATACCGCGGCTACGCGGGGTCCCCTGGCTGGAGCCCGGTGATCTCGTGACCGCCGCGGAGCTGACCAGGGCGGCCGAGGTCCAGCGGGTGAGCGTCGGCCCGGGTGACCTGCTCTTCGTCCGGACCGGGCACCGTCGCCGTCGCCGGGAGCTCGGCCCGTGGGACGCCGCCAAGGCGCGTGCGGGGCTGCACCCTGCGGCGCTGGGGCTCATCGCCGAGCGGGAGGTCGCGGTGCTGGGCAGCGACAGCAACAGCGACGCCGCGCCCAGCCTGGCTGAGGGGGTCGAGCTGCCGGTCCACGTGCTCGCGATAAACGCGCTGGGCCTGCACCTGCTGGACTACCTGCAGTTCGAGGAGCTCGCGCCGCTGTGCGAGGCGACCGGGCGCTGGTCCTTTTTCTGCGTCATCGCCCCGCTGCGGCTTCCGCACGGAACCGGCTCTCCCGTCAATCCAATCGCGGTCGTCTAGGCAGGCCCTTCGCCGGAGCGCCAGCGCTATCTGGGCCTCAGCGCTTGCGGGCCATCGCGCACCACATAGACGACTTGCCCGCAGCGTCTGCACCGGCATCCGGCCGCCATTCCTCGACGGGTACCAGCCCGGGCTCCACCAGGTCGGCGCCGTCGAAGAAGCGCTCCACCTGGTCACGGGGGCGGAAGGTGAAATCCTGCTGGATCATGCGTTCGGTGATCCCGTCGAGGCCTTCCTTCGTCTCCGCAGGCATGAGGTCCGATGCCATGTGGGTGAGGGCGAGGTAGCTGCCGGAGGGCACGGCGTCAAGCAGTCGTCTTACGATGGCGTGCGGGTCGTCGGCGTCCGGTATGGCGTGCAGGATGGCGAGCAGCGTGATGGCCGTCGGCTGGGTGAAGTCCAGCAGCTGGCCGGCCTGGTCGAGGATCTTGTCGGTGTCGCGGAGGTCGGCGTCGATGTACGCGGTAGCGCCTTCCCCGTCGCCGGTCAGTAGCGTGCGGGCGTGGGCGAGCACGACCGGGTCGTAATCCACGTAGACGACCCGCGCATCGGGCGCGATCGCCTGGGCGACCTGGTGGGTGTTGCCCGCCGTGGGGATGCCGGTGCCGATGTCGAGGAACTGCCGTATCCCCGCCTCGGCGGTGACGTAGCGGACGGCTCGGCCGAGGAACGCCCGGTTCGCCCGCGCGGTGAATGCCATGTCCGGGTAGACCTTGAGCGTCGCCTCGACGGCCGCCCTGTCCGCCGCGTAGTTGTCCTTGCCGCCGAGCAGGTAGTCGTACATCCGAGCCTGGTGCGCCCGGGTGACGTCGAACGGCAGCCGCCCGCTCTTGCCTGGGCTGTGGCCGCTCGCAGGCGCCTCGTCGCTGGTCATGCTTCCTGCCATTCCTTTCATAGCTCCCGCGCCACCTGCTCGAGGAAGCGCGTCGTGGCGTCCGGGGGCAATGCCTCGCCGCTGAGCTGGTCGACGATCTCCAGGTAGTGCTCGACGTCCGGGCGCTGGTCCAGGTACACGGCGCTGGTGAGCTGCTCGATGAAGACCACGTCCGGCAGGTCCGCCTCGGCGAAGCGCAGGATGGAGAACGACCCGCCGGCGCCGGCGTGGCCCCCGCGGGCGAAAGGGACGACCTGCAGGGTCACGTGCGGCAGGTGCGCCACCTCCGCGAGGTGGCGGAGCTGGGCGCGCATCACCGCGGCCCCGCCGAGCGGTCGGCGCAGGACCGCCTCGTCGAGCATGGCCCACACCCGAGGCGGATGTGCACTGGCCAGCACATCCTGACGCTTGCGGCGCAGGCGAACCCGGCGCTCAACCTCCTGCTCGGGGGCGGTCTGGTGGCCGAGCCTGGTGACGGCCCGCGCATAGTCTTCGGTCTGGAACAGCCCCGGCACGAACTGGATCTCGAAGCTACGGATCACGACGGCGGCGGATTCGAGGGCCAGGTACGTCTCAAACCAGTCCGGCAGGATATCGCTGTACTGCGTCCACCACTCCGCTGCCCTTGACCTCCTGGCCAAGGCCATGATCTTCGCCCGCTCCTCGGGGCTGACCACCCCGTACAGGGTAAGCAGGTCCTCCACGTCGCGGAGCTTGAACCCGACCCGCCCGGTCTCCATCCGGCTGATCTTGGAACGCGATGACCGGATCTCGTATCCGGCCTTCTCCGGTGAGATGCCGCTGCCCTCGCGCATGCGCCGAAGCTGGGCGCCGAGCAGCATGCGGACGACAGAGGACTCAGCCTGGGTTTCCTCCGGCTCGGAATCTGGCTGCTCGTCACCCGGCAGGCCAGAGGTCATGAGTGCTCCGATATCGATGAGTCGGTGCGCGGTGTAACCGCCCTGGCAAGCACCTTAAGCATCCCATGCCGCCCGCCAATCCCTGCATTGGCAACAAGCCAGCGCTCATCTTATACCGGACGGCAGGACCATCGCTTTGTTCACTGGTGACCGCCATTCCCGGCCAGGGCCTACGTCAGGTCATCGAACTGGCCGTCTTTTACCCCAGCCAGGAACGCGGCGATTTCCGCGCGGGTATACACCAGAACGTGGCCGGACGGGTGCCGGGAGTTACGCACGGCCACCTCGCCGCTGGGCAGCGCCGCCAGCTCGACGCAGTTCCCGCTGGGGTTGCTCTGGATGCTCTTCCGCCAAACCATCCGCGATTGCTCAGCGGGGACTCCGTCGCGGGCCGGCATCGATTTCTGCCTCCTCAGGCACAGCAACAACATAGGACATCAGGCGCAACACAGATTACCAGCCTTCTGCACAGTGCACCTGCACAGCACAAATGCAACGCGCAGTTTACGAGCGCTCAATATCTATAACTCTCGATATCCGCTGTACGGAGTCCCCGTCACTGCCCCCGGATGCCAGATAACGAGATTCTCATCACATGCCCATAACGAGCGCCACTGGCCCGTGGCGCCCCGCGATGGCACCCGCGAGCAAAGGGGCGGTGATCAGGCAGGTGTGCTGGAATGACCGGAGGTGGGAGACTCGGCGCATGACAGCTTCGCCGCGTCGTGTCTCGGTGGTCCTGTTCGAGGGGTTCGAACTGCTCGACGTGTTCGGCCCGGTTGAACTGCTCGCCATGCTGCCCGAGGACTTCCAGGTGGACCTGGTGGGTCCCGTCGCCGGCCCGGTGCGCAGCAGCCAGGGCACCGAGGTCATCGCGCAGGCCGCCTACGAGGACGCGCAGGCGCCCGACATCGTGATGGTCCCCGGCGGCATGGGCACCCGCGCCCTGGTGCGCGAAACTGGGTTCCTGTCCGCGCTGACGGCCTGGGCCGAACCCGCCGAGCTGGTCACCTCGGTCTGCACGGGATCGGCGCTCCTGGCGGCGGCCGGGCTGCTCGACGGGTATCGCGCCACCTCGAACAAGCTCGCGTTCGCGTGGGCATCCAGCCACGGGCAGGACGTGACCTGGGTCGCGAAGGCACGCTGGGTCCAGGACCGCGACCGCTGGACCTCCTCCGGCGTGGCGGCGGGCATGGACATGACCGCCGCCCTCATCGCCTCCCTGAACGGCCAGCAGGCCGCCGACGACGCCGCACGCCGGATCGAGCTGGAGATCCACGCCGACCCGGACTGGGACCCCTTCGCCCGGTCTTACGGCCTCTAGAATCGAGCGTCCGCTCAAGCCTGCGAACGGGCCGCCTTCACCGGCAGCGTCAGCGGCACCCAGCTCTGCGGTCCAGGCACCAGCGCGGTGAGCGGTGGCTGAACGCCGGGCAAGGGGCCCGCGTGGCCGGCCTGGTGACTTTCAGTCGCCGCGATACTGCGGACTGTCGCACGCGCCCCGGCCGGCAGCCACCGCCTCGCCCATGATCGCGATGATCTTGCCAGCCGGGATGGACAGCACGACTACGCCAGCACATGCCCAAAACAGCACCCACCGGTGCCCGATGACCGCCACGCCGCCCACGTAGAGCGCGGCGATGACCACCCACACCAGTGCCCACGGCCTGCCGCGCAGGCGCCGATGCCCGCCGCCCGGCTCTTCACGACAGGCGCCATCGCCACGGCCACTATCCATGGTGCCCAGCTGCCCAATTCGGCGCCGCCCATGCGGCAGCCGGGGATGATTCTGTTCCAGCCAATGGCCGACACGGTCTTCGGCCCAGAACGCCAGCTGCGTCATCGCCAGCACCTGACGAGCCACTGGCCGGCGTTCCAGGTCGTAGGAGTCCAGCAGCGGCCCGTTCCCGGGCCGGGCGGCCGCGAACGCGAGCTTCCAGCCCCGGTTGGCCGCATCCTGGATAGCGGCGTTCATGCCATGGCCGGTGGCCGGTGAAAGGCGTGGGCGGCATCGCCGACCAGGTACAGCCTGCCCTGGCGGAACCGGTCGGCGATCCGGTGCTGCACCCCGATCCGCGACGACCAGGCAACGCTGGTGACCTGCATGGTCATCTCTTTCCCTGCTATGGCTATGAGCCAGGCAAGCTGGGACATAGGGACGGGAGGGGCTCGACTCCGCCTCTCGCGGATTCCGATTGCGCGGTGCGCGAGCCGCCGACGGCTGCGCGGGCTCGCATCTCCGCGTCTTACCCGGGTCCCTCCCGTCGCTCAACAGTCAATTGCGTCAATCACCGCCCCGCAAGGGGTCAAAGGTCCCAACCTCACGGACCGCGCCCGCACCTAGGCCCGCTGAGGACGGTCTGGGGCACTAGGTCCCGCCACCATGGGCCATCTTCCCCTGTCGGGCCGGGCGTGGTCGCTGTGCGATTGAGTTGAAGGCATAGCAGTCGTTTCAGAAAGGCAAGACGAGATGAGCACCTTGCTGCGCAGGGACCCCCGGACGATGCTCCCCGACCTGGTCGAGTGGTTCGAGGAGCCCTTCGTGACGCTTCGCCCCTATCTGGCCCAGCCGATCCGGATCGAGGACTTCGTAGAGGATGGCCAGTACCTGGTCCGGGCCGAGTTGGCCGGGATCGACCCGGCGAAGGACGTAGAGGTCACGGTCGGCTCCGGCTACCTGACCATCCGCGCCGAACGGCACGACAAGACCGAGAGCAAGCACCGGACCGAGTTCCGCTACGGCTCGTTCTCCCGCGGCCTGCCGCTGCCGGGCGACGCCAACCCCGACGACATCACGGCAAGCTACGACCACGGCATCCTCACCATCTCCGTCGGCCTCAAGGCCGCGAAGAAGGACGAGGTCAAGAAGATCGAGGTCAAGTCGGCCAAGTAGCGTCCCACCACCACGGCAGTGGCCGCGCCTTGTTCCGCGCCCCACTCCCGCGATCCGGTCCACCGCATCGCCTGGAAGCCATGAGCGGGCACTGGACCACGATCCGCGGCTAATCCCGGCCCGCCCCGCAGAGCACGCCGGCCTCGGCGAGATGCTCATCCGGGTCTGGGCAACCAGCTCCGCGGCCCCGGGTAGCGGCCCGACTGGCCAGTTCCGGAAGGCCCGGAGGAACGCGGCCGGATTGAGCCCGAGCCGCCAGTCAGCGACCACCCCGGCCGCGAACTGAGTCTCCGAGCAGCCGCCGCTCTCGAAGCGGCGGACCCAGCGGCACGTCAGCCAGCACCGCCACAGCTCCTGTTCGCTCTCGATGCCGGTGAACTCCGTACCCGCGCACCGGCGTCCCATTTAGCACCGAGGACCTGGAAAGCGCGCAGCCACTGTTTAGGTACGGCACTGATGGGCATCGGCGCACCTACGAGTCAAGCCGGAAACCGGAGGATGCATCCGATGACGCACGACAAGCTCACTAGGACGCTCGGCTGGGCCAGCGCGGGACTCGGCGTGCCGCTGCTGCTATCGGCGGCCCCGGCCGCGCGGGCGCTGGGGATCCGGGATGGCACGCGACAGCGGGCGACCATGACGGCCGTGGGAGCACGGGAACTGGCGTCCGCGGCGGGGCTGCTCGGCCAGCGGGGCCCGACGTGGCTGTGGACGCGAGTAGCTGGTGACCTGATGGACCTGGCGTTGCTGGGCCAGGCGGTGCGCAGCCGCATCGTGCCACCCCGCGCCTTCAAGACCGCCCTGAAGCAGGACGACAGAGTGAGGCTGGGTCGCACCCTTTTCGCCACGGCGGCGGTGATAGCCGTTACGGGCGTTGACGTGTACGCCGCCGTTACCAGGTCGCGGGGGGCGAAGCGCCAGCCCCGGGATGGCATGGTTAGCCTCACCTCCTCGGTGACAGTCAGCCAGCCGCGCGACGAGGTCTACGCCCGGTGGCGGCAGTTCGAGAGGCTGCCCGACTTCATGGCCCATCTAGACGACGTCACGGTGACAGGCCCCCGGACCAGCCACTGGCGAGCCACCGCGCCATTCGGCCAGACCGTCGAGTGGGACGCTCAGATCACCTACGACATCCCCGGTCATCGCCTCGGCTGGCAGTCGGTCCATGGCAGCGAGATCCGCAACGAGGGAGACGTACGGTTCACGCCCGCGCCCAACGAGCAGGACACCGAGGTCCACGTGCGGATTCGCTACTCCATGCCGGCCGGGAAGCTAGGCGAGGCGCTCGCGCGGTACCTCGGCGAGGACCCGCACCAGCAGCTCGACGATGACCTGCGCCGGTTCAAGCAGGTGCTGGAGACGGGCGAGATCGTCCGATCCGAGGGAGCGCCGTGGGGAAAGCGCGCGCGCCGGGAGTTCCCGCAACACCCCGCGCGTCCGCTATCCGCCAGGGAGCTCAGGAAGGTGCGCTCATGAAGGCCAATTGCTGGGTGAAGCCGAACACGGTTCGCGTGGAGAACGTGCCGGACCCGACGATACTGAACCGCCGGGACGCCATCGTGCGGGTCACCTCGACCGCGATCTGCGGCTCCGACCTGCACCTGCTCGACGGGTACGTCCCGACGATGCAGAAGGGCGACGTGATGGGCCATGAGTTCATGGGCGAGGTCGTCGAGGTCGGCGACGACGTGGACGGCGATAAGCTGCGGGTCGGCGACCGGGTGGTGATCCCATTCCCGATCGCCTGCGGGGCATGCGCCGCCTGCCGGGCCGAGATGTACTCGCTCTGCGAGAACAGCAACCCCAACGCCGGGATGGCCGAGAAGTTCTTCGGCCACCCGATCGCTGGGATCTTCGGCTACTCGCACCTCACTGGCGGCTTCGCCGGCGGCCAGGCCGAATACGTCCGGGTGCCGTTCGCCGACGTAGGCGCGCTGAAGATCGAGTCCGACCTATCGGACGAGCAGGTGCTGTTCCTGTCGGACATCTTGCCGACCGGGTACATGGGCGCCGAGATGTGCGACATCCAGCCGGATGACGTCGTAGCCGTCTGGGGCGCCGGGCCGGTCGGGCAGTTCGCGATGGACAGCGCGCGGCTGCTCGGAGCGGCCAAGGTCATCGCTATCGACAAGCAGCCGTACCGGCTGGCGATGGCCAGCCGCGCAGGGCACGAGACGCTCGACTTCACGCAGGTCGACGTGCGGTCTGCCCTGCTCGAGCTCACCGGCGGACGAGGCCCCGATAAGTGCGTCGAGGCGGTCGGCATGGAGAGTGACCACGGAACCGCGCCCATCGATGCCTACGATCGCGTCAAGCAGACGGCACGCACCGAGAGCGAGCGTCCGCACGCGCTACGTCAGGCGATCACGAGCTGCCGGAGCGGCGGCACGGTTTCGGTCGTCGGCGTGTTCGGCGGGGTCTTCGACAAGTTCCCCTCCGGGTCGTGGATGAACCGGTCGATAACGCTGCGCGCCGGCCAGTGTCACGTGCAGCGCTATATGAAGCCATTGCTGAAGCGCATCGAGGAGGGGCAGCTCGACCCCACCCGGGTGATCACGCACACCTTGCCGCTACGGCGGGCACCGCAGGGCTACGACATCTTCAAGCACAAGAAGGACAACTGCGAAAAGGTAATCCTCAAGCCCTGATTTTGCATCAGGCCTGCTAGTGTCCCGTAGCACGTAGAGTTTTCTCATCGCGAAGACTTCTCATCGCATGCGATGAGAAGTCTTCGACGTTAAAAATGTCTTCGAGTTACCTGACTGGCCTGGGCTTCATCAGTAACCGTGCGCCCCGCGCTGGCCACGGGCGGTGGCCAGCGCGGGTTCACCACTGTCAGGTGCAGGGGGTGCCGTTGACGGTGAATGTCGTGGGTGGGTTGTCGTTGCTGGTCCAGGTGCCCTGGAATCCGACGGAGACGCTGGAGCCGGCGGCGATGGCGGCGTTGTAGCTGGCGTTGGTGAGGGTGGCGTTTTCCCCGGCCTGGGTGAAG
>JAICYD010000187.1 GCA_025934375.1 Streptosporangiaceae bacterium
CCATCCTGTAGCGTTCACGTAGAAAGTGCTCCTCGAGCTGAGACTGACAAGGACCTCGACAATCCTCATCATCCCAGTTCAGGGGCACTTTTCCGTTCAGGCTCGCCGGTCAGCCACCAAACCTCTGTGAAAAGCCAGGGCCTCCGTAGACGGTTGGCACCGGGTGGGCCTGGTACTCAAAGGACGTGGCGATCCCGAAGTTGCCGCCGCCGCCGCGCAGAGCCCAGAATAGCTCCGGGTTTTCCTCGGTGCTTGCGGTGATGACCTCCCCGGCCGCCGTGACTACCTCTACCGCTAGCAGATTGTCAATGGTCAGGCCATACTTGCCCATCAGCCAACCCTCGCCGCCGCCAAGGGTCAGCCCTGCGATACCGGTCGTGGAGACGACTCCGCCGGTAGTGGCCAGCCCGTGACAGGCCGCGGCCCGGTTGAACTCGTTCCAGGTGACGCCACCCTGTGCCCAGACGGTTCGCTTCCTTGGGTCCACTTTGATGCCCTTCATCAGCGCAAGGTCGATCATCAGGCCACCGTCGGTAACCGCCAGGCCGGCCACGCCGTGGCCGCCGCCACGGACTGATATTTCGCTGGCCTGCTCGCGGCCGATTTTCACGGCGTCCACGATGTCGGGGACAGTGAGGCACCGAGCAATGAGCTCAGGACGCTTGTCGATCAGTCCGTTGTGCACCCGACGGAACTGGTCGTATCCCGGGTCTCCAGCACCGACCAGGTCTCCAGTGAAAGAAGTCCTTACCTGTTCGGGAACTGTGATCACGCCGCCCATTTTGTCTCCTCTCTGGCTGTGGTGGATCCTGTCATACCATCAACACCGCGCCATCGATCCGCTGCCGTGAGCGGCTGCAGCAGGGAGAATCGCCTGGACCACGGTCCCTCTGCTCCGCAGCAACGTGCACACCATGTTCGACTGCGGCTACCTCGCCGTCGACCCAGACCACCAGCCATCGCACAGCCCCAGCGTGGGATTGCACGGGTTTGCCGTCGATATATCACCCGCCCCGCCCTCCACGGGCATATGGTGAGCCATTGCCATTGCATGCGTGGAGGGGCGTACTGTGACGGAACTGTCTTCAGGGATCGATACCTCGAGGCCGCACCCGGCCCGGGTCTACGACTACTTCCTGGGCGGGCGGACCAACTTCGCCGCCGACCGGCAGATGGCGAACCGGATCCTGGCCACCGCGCCGAAAGCCCAGCTCACAGCGCGCGAGAACCGCGCCTTCCTCAGCCGCGCGGTCCGGTACCTGGTCGCGGAGGCCGGCATCCGGCAGTTCCTCGACATCGGGACCGGGCTGCCCACCGCCAGCAACGTGCACGAGGTCGCGCAGGCGATCGACCCCACCGCCCGCGTCGTCTACGTCGACAACGACCCGCTGGTCCTGGCCCACGCGCGGGCGCTGCTCACCTCCGCTCCCCAGGGCCGCACCGACTACATCCAGGCCGACCTGCGCGACCCCGCGGCCATCTTGGAATCGGACGCGGTCCGCGAGGTACTGGACCTCAGCCAGCCGGTCGCCCTGATCATCGTGGCCGTCTTGCACTTCATTGACGACGAGCACCAGCCCGGCGCCGCCCTCACCACGCTCCTGGACGCGCTGGCCCCGGGCAGCTGCCTGGCCGCCTCGCACGTCACCGGCGAGTACAACCGGACCGGGGGGACCTTGGCCGTGCGCATGTACCGCACGTGCGGGGTTCCGCTGCGGCTGCGCGACGCCGACGAGTTCGCTGAACTCGCCTTCCGGGGCCTGGATCTAGTGCCGCCCGGGGTGGTGCCGGTGTCGGACTGGCGTCCGGAAGACGGCGGCTCCCGCCTCACGGCGGACGAGGTCAACTGCTACGGCGGCGTGGCCCGCAAGCCGTAGTGCGCCCATAGCATGACAGCGTGGACGCCGACCACCAGCAACCCGCGCAGCCCGTCAGCTACGACGCCGAACTGCGGCTGCACAACGAGGCGCTGCGCCGCGCCTGCGGCATCCAGCTCCGCGACCACGTCCTCGACATCGGCTGCGGGGCCGGGCAGACGACCCGGCAGGCCGCGCGCGCGGCCCCGGCGGGCAGCGCCCTCGGGGTCGACGTCTCCGCCGCCGCGATCGCGGGGGCCCGCGAGGTCGCCCAGGCGGAAGGCCTGCGCAACGTCGCCTTCGAGCGCGCCGACGCGCAGGCCTATCCCTTCCCACCCGAGCGCTTCGACCTGGCCATCAGCCGGTTCGGCACGATGTTCTTCGACGATCCCGCCGCCGCGTTCGCCAACACCGGGCGGGCGCTGCGCCCGGCCGGGCGGCTGGTCATGATGGCCTGGCAAGCCCGTGAGCGCAACGAGTGGGATGCCGTCATCCGCCCGTCCCTCGGCATAGGCCAGGCCGCCGCGGCCGCTGCCGGGGAACCAGATCCGTTCTCGCTCGCCGATCCGCCGGCCGTGACACGGATCCTGGAGGCCGCCGGGTTCGCCGGCGTCACCTTCACCGAAGTCCGCGAGCCGGTCTACTACGGCCCGGACGTGACCGCCGCCCTTGACTGGGTCCGCGGCTTCCAGTGCACGAGCCAGGCGCTCGAGCGGCTAAGCCCCTCCCATGCGGCGCGCGCCGTCGAGCGCCTGCGCGGGGCGCTCGCCGCGCATGCCACTGACGACGGCGTCTGGCTCGGCTCCCGCGCCTGGATCATCGCCGCTCAGCGCCGCTGAGCCAGGCTGGTCACCTCGGCCAGTTCCGCGTACGTGCGGGACGCGTAGACCTGGCCCGCCCGCTCGCTGAGCTCATCTTCAGTCAGCCCGCCCCCGCGTGATGAAGCGAAGCGTAACGCCGCTGCCTCTGCGCCGGCTATCCCTGAACTGGCGATCAGTCACTGCGGCCAGACATCTTGCGCGCTGGTGAGCGCGGATATCTACTGGCAAATAGGGGCGCAACGGCACGGACCGATCCGTTCGTTAGAGCCGATTCTTCCGGTTCCCAGGGTGAAGGCGAGTACGAAGGTGGCAGCTGAGACGACGACCGGATCGGCGACGACCGGGCTGCGGCGTGACGCGATCGGCCTGCGTGAGGTCCTCTTCCAGTCGATCACCGACATGGCGCCGGCCGCGGCGGTCGCGGCCTCGATTCCGGCCGGAGCCGGGTACGCGGGCGGATCGCTCCCGCTGTCGGTGCTCTTCGCGCTCATCGCCTGCCTGCTCACCGCGTCCTCGGTTGGCTTGCTGGCCCGGCACTTGCCCGCCGCCGGATCGCTGGCCACCTACGCCGCGCGCGGCATTCACCCGGCGGCGGGCTTCCTCACCGCGTGGGGGTACGTGCTGGTCGCGGTGCTGATCCCGCCGCTGGTGCTGCTGCAGCTCGGCTTCACCGTCGCGAGCACCATCAACGGCGACTTCGCCGGCTACCCGGCGAACCTGTGGTGGCCGTGGTCGATCGCGGGGGCGGTGATCGTGCTGGCGGCCGGCTACTACGGCATCCGGACCTCGGCGCGGCTGGGCACCATCCTCGGGGTGTCCGAGATCGCGGTCTTCGTGGTGCTCGCGGTCTTCTTCATGGTGCACGCGGGCGGGCACAACACGCTGTCGGTGTTCGGCACCGGGCACACCCCGAGCGGATACAAGGGGCTCACCGGGGTGATCGCCGGCTCGGTCTACACGGTGCTCGCGTTCGGCGGGTTCGAAGGAGCGACCCCGCTGGCCGAGGAGAGCCGGGACCCCAAGCGGACCGTGCAGAAGGCCGTGCTGTTCGCGACGCTCGGCATCGGCCTGTTCTACGTGCTCACCACCTACGCCGCCGCCGTCGCGTTCGGGCCGGACAAGTTCGCCACGTTCACCAGCTCGGGGGCCAGCTCCTGGGAGGGCATGGCCAAGAACCTGTACGGGTTGTTCTGGTTCTTCGTCTTCCTCGCTATCGTCAACTCCACCATTGCCAACGCCAACGCCGGGGTGAACATCTCCTCCCGGATCTCCTTCGCGATGGGCCGCATCCACGCGTTCCCGGCCGCGCTGGCCAGGGTGCACCCCACGCACCGCTCCCCCGTGCTCGCGATCGCGGCGTCTTTCGCGGCGACCTGCGCGGTCACCCTGGGCCTGGGCCTGGGCTACGGCCCTGTGAACGCCTTCGCGATGACCGGCACCGGCATCGTCATCGTCTTGGTGGCGATCTACATCCTGATGAACGTCGCCTGCATCGGCTTCTTCGCCAGCGCCGCCAACCGAGGCGGCCGCGCCTGGAACCCCTTCCTGCACCTGATCGTGCCGGTGCTGGGCATCGCCGCGTTCGTGCCCGCCTGGCTGACCTCGGCCGGCATCAAGGTGTTCTCGTTCGTGGTGCCGCTCACCGCGCCGGCGTCGTACATGGGCCCCGGGGTGGCCGGGTTCATGGTGCTCGGGGTGATTTACCTGGGGTACCTGTACGCGCGGCATCCGCAGCGGGTCACCGAGGTCGGGCTGGTGCACCTGGACGAGCCGGCCGAGACGGCGCAGACGTAACCTCCGCGCCGGGTTAAGGGCACCAGCGAACCCGGAGGGCGGACTCGACCGCCACCACGTCCCTGATCGATGAAATCTACACGGCAGCCGACGCCGTCGTGGGTTCCTATGCCACGACATTGATGCCGCATAGCGGAATGAGCGTCTAGGGATAGGTACGGTGTAATCTCCATCTTGGTAACCACTCACCCGAGGAGTGACGGATGCCGGAATACATCTTGATCGAGATCGCCGCAGCACTGGCGGGTAAGGCCGTCGAGTCGCTATATGAGCTGGTCCGGGGGAAGTTCCGGGACAGGAAGCAGGCGCTGGCGGCACTGGAGGCCGCACAGGGGGCCGCGCCGGATTCGCCTCAGGTCCTTGCCCTGGCGGAAGAGCTCTCGGCGGCCGAGGATTACGATCATGATTTCCGGGGCAGGCTGCGCGCGGAGTGGGCGGCGATCCAGGCTTCGGGTGGCAGTGCCAGCAACACCATAACCGGCCCGGTTACCGGCAACGTGGTCCAGGCCAGGGACATACAGGGCAATATCACATTCGGCAACTGAGTCCCGGTTTCAACTCTGGATCCCCCCAATCTCTTACGGCTGGCGCGCCGGGGACTCCGGAATGGGATCTCATCTGCACAGAATCCGTTGACCGATCCGGCGGATCACTGATATAACGCGGATAAGAGCGGGAATGCTCACAAGGGGAACTGATGAAACTCACATTCGTCGGGGGTTCCGGGTGTGCTACGGGCCCATGTCCGACTGTCTACCTGACCGAGAACGATACCTTCGTGATCCAGGGATTCGCGGTGGATCCCGCGGAGGCCGAGATCGCGCTCCCGCCGGGTGAGCTGCTCGTAGAGGTCCCGCGGTACGTCATTGAGAACGCTCTCACCCGGGTGCGCTAGGCAGCGATGATCATTAACATGGCGAGGTTCGACCGGTACTTCACCCATTTCCGGGCATCCGCGACCCGCATTGAGACCCTGCCTGCCTACGACGTGCCCGAGGAGAGGGAGAATTTCGCCGTCTACCTGAGCGGGGCGCCCCTGCCAGCGAAACGGCACGCCGAATGGTCGGCTAACGTCCGGAAAGCCGTGGCCGACGGCAAGTACATGGGGCGCATCCACGTCATCCACGACCGGGCACTCGGGCCGTACCTGCAGTACGAGGTCTACTGGTACTACGACGTCGCCGCCGCCGCGGGCGAGGACATCCGATTCATCTTCCGGGAAGACGTGCCGGATGTCGACTTCCGGGATACCTGGATATTCGATGACGAGACGGTAGTGGACCTCGGGTACTCAGCAGAGGGCCAGCTCAAGTTCGTCAACGAAAACGACCATCCCGATCGCCTCGAGCAGGCCAGGGCTGCCTGGGAGGAACTCTACGCCCGCTCCTTCTCGCTCGCGGAACTTCACGCCAAGATCCGCAACAGCGGCATCCCCGTTCCTAGGTTGGCTCACGATGGCAAGCCTCGAGACGACCTTCGTCCTAAACGACCAGGTCAAAGGGTACCCAACCCGCGCAGTGGAGACCACCGCTACCAAGGCGGAGATCCAGCGATTCGTCGATGAGGGCTACCTCCCGTGCCGGGGACTTCTAGATCCGCGAGTGGCCGCCACGATGGCGGAAGCGGTGCTGTCCATCGCCACGGCTGAGGCTGGCCAGCCCGGTTCAGAGCAGGTTCCCGGCAAGACAATCTACATCCGGGCCCTGCTGGACAAGGATCCGGTCTTCCACCGCCTGCTGCGCTTCGAGCCGGCCCTGTCCATGGCCCGGACGCTGCTCGGACCCCAGGTGTGGGTGGACCTCGAAGCGCGGATGAACTACGCCGGCCAGGCGGGCGTGGCGGTCCCATGGCATGGGCACGTCCCGGTCATCCCGGACCCGCTGCCGCCCCTGTTCTGCTACCCGCACCAGGTGCAGTTCCTCATCTACCTGGACCGCGTCACTGAGCGCGAGGGCGCGCTCTGCCTGCTTCCCGGATCGCACACGCGGCCTGACATCCGGATCCCGTTTGGCGACACCGCTCCCAAGGAGGGCCAGGTCGAGTTGCTCTTCGAGCCCGGTGATGCCGTCCTCATCCACGCGAACATGTGGCACCAGACCATTCCATCGCGCGACGACGCCGGCCCGCGCAGGCTCCTGCTACTGGGCTACGTGCCGTCCTGGGTCAGGAGTGACGGCTTCCAGCCGGGAGTGCGGCCGCAGCGGCCGTTGTCGAGGGACCTTGCCGCGGGGGCCGACGAGGAGACCCGGGAACTGCTCGGCGGGCTGACGTGGTAGGCGGTCGTCACCGTCGCCGGCGCGCTAGCGAGCCGGGCCAACGCGGGCCAGCAGCCGCTCGCGGGCGGCCCGGGATTTGGGGTCGGGGAAGTCAGCCAGGATCTCGATGGCCTCCCGGCGCGCCCGCCCGGCCTCATCCAGGTCATCGGGCAGCGCGTCCGCGAGCCGCTCCAGGCTCCTCGCGAGCTTCCACCGGTCGCCTAGCCGGCGGCAGATCGCGATGGCGCGACGGTGGAAATCGGCGGCGTCATCGAGCCGACCCAGCATCTGGTAGGCCCGGCCAGCTCCGTCAATCGCCCAGCCCTCGCGGCTGACGTCGCCTTCTCGCCTGCTCCTGCGCGCGGAAGCCAGGTAGGACTCCAGTGCCTCACCGGGCGACCCGGCCGCCAGCTGCGCCTTCCCCAGGTAGATCAGGGCGGTGGCCTCGAACAGGCTGCTGTCCAGGTCGGCGCTGACGTCCACGGCTTCCTGGGCGGCGGCCAGCGCACGGGTGATGTCACCGCGTGCCAGCGCGAGGTAGCTGTGGAAGCTGGTGACCATGGTCTCGTTCAGGCGATCCCCGAGCGCCCGGAAGATCTGCCGGGACTCATCCAGATAGCCCTCGGCCTCATCGAAGAGCAGCAACTGCAGGTGCGCGTAGCCAAGGCCGAACAAGATGACCGCGATCAGGAAGCCTTCCCCGAGCTCACGGGCAATGGGCAGTGCCTCGTTCAGCGCGCTCATCGCATCGTCTAGCCGGTGCGCGAACAAGCGCGCCCAGGCGACCCCGTTTAGCGCCTTCACGAGGCTCGGCCGGTCATCGCGCTCGCGGTAGACGGCGATGGCCGCGTCGTAGTGCGCGGCCGCCTCGTCGAGCTGCATGAGCATACGAGCGAGTCGTCCGAGGCTCTCGTGCATCGCCGCCTCGCCCTCGGGCAGCCCGAGCTGGCCGGCCGCCGCGAGGGCCAGTTCCGAGGTCGCCCGCCAGTCCTGGAAGTGGTTGAACGTCGTGTAGATCCGCTCCAGCAGCGCGCCGAACTGCCAGGCCAGCCGGAAGTTGCCGGTCTGGAACGCCGCCCGGGTGGCGCCGACCAGGTTCGCCCGTTCGCTCAGGTACCAGGCCATGGCCGCCGGGTGATCCTCGAAGGCCGCGCCCGCTGTCTCGGCTGCCCCCGCTGGAGGCAACTCGAACAGGTGCGTCATGTCATGGGCTATCTTCAGCCCGCAGTTGAACGCCGACCGCAGGTACCACTCACAGACGCGGGTGACGGCCGCCAGCTGCTCGCCCTGGGATATCTCCTGCTGCGCCCGGTCGATGGCGTACACGCGCAGGAGGTCATGGAACTTGTAGCGCCGGTAGCCTTGCTCGGCGAGAAGGCTGGCCCCGGTCAGCGCGGCCAGCGAATTGCGTACCTGGCGAAGGTCACCGCGGGCCAAGACGGCCGCCGCCGCCTCGCTGAGCTCGCCGCCGGGATGCAAGCCAAGGAGGCAGAACAGCCGGGCCGCGGACGGCGCGAGCGCGCGGTATGACCAGGCGAAGACCGAACGGACGGAGTTCGCCTCGGCGTCGTCGTCGGTGGACAGCGCGTTCCAGAGCTCTGACTCATCGCGCAGGTCAGCGAGCAGGTCGCTCAGGGGCATCCCGGGCCGGCCGGCCGCGCGCTCGGCCGCGATGCTCAGGGCGAGCGGAAGGTAGGCGCACAGCCTGGCCAGCTCAGCCAGCGCGGCGGGCTCATCGTCGTGCCGGTAGCGGCGGGTAACCTCGGTGAGCAGCTGGAGTGAGTCCTCCTCGGACAGGGTCTCCAGCGTGCCCCGCTGGGCGCCGTGCCTGACCCGCAGTCCTGTTAGCTGGCTGCGGCTGGTGACGACGGCGAGGCTGCGGCCAGCCCCGGGAACCAGCGGGCGCACCTGCGGGACGCTTGCCGCATTGTCGAGGATTATCAGCATCTTCTTATCGGCCAGCACCGACCGGTACAAGCTGGCCTTCGCCCCCAGGTCATGCGGGATCGCGACCGCGAGCACGCCCAGTGCGAGGAGAAACTGCTCAAGGGCCTCGCCCGGCGTCACTGGCGGACCCGGATCATAGCCCCGCAAGTCAATGTAGAGTTGACCGTCAGGGAAATGGTCCCCGACCCGGTTCGCCCAGTGCAGTGCCAGCGACGTCTTCCCCACTCCGGCCGTGCCGCTGATCACGTAGGCGACAACCGGCTCCTCGCCTGCGCCGGGGGATTCCAGCAGCTCATCGAGCCTCGCCAGGTCGGAAGCGCGATTCACGAAAAGCCGGATTCCCCTGGGCAGCTGCCGCGGAGCTATTGGCCGGGCACCACCGCCATAGATAAAGGTGACATCCCCGCCGATGTCGCGAGCCTGCACAACGTCACGAGCCCCTCCCGGCAAAGAGGCACCAGCATCATCTCGCGGATTATCCGTCACTTATCGACTCACCAGGGCAACAATTATCAGCTACCAGCGGATCCCCCTCGCGGTACACCGCCCGATGCTATAACACCACCGGCCGTCATCAAAATACAAGCCGACCGGTACGCCGCCATTTCAGTGCGTACGCCCTACCCGGGGCGAAGTGAGAAAACCCGCTGCCCCGGCATTCGCGGGCTCGGAGAATGGCACCCCACGCGCACGTAACCAGGCCTGCTGGCAGGCTGGGGAGCATGCGGCACGATGGCGGCGGAGGATGCGTGACTGAGCCTGGCCTGGATGGCATCATCAGGCTGCGCCGACGGCGAGGACACTACCGGGACTTTCTCCGCGTCTACCGGGTGTACGTCGACGGCAACCTCGCGGGCAAGATCGCCCAGGACCAGACGGTGGACCTGGTCGTCGCGGTGGGCGAGCACCGGGTTCGCCTCGCCGCCGGTGAGTCCTACACCAGCCGGGAGGTGGTGATCCGGGTCCGCGCGGGCAAGCCGGCCGAGCTTACCTGCCGCCCGGGGGCGGTACCGATCCTGCTCGCGGGCCTGATCCCGCGCCGGTACATCCGCCTACGATGACCTGGGGCGAGCACGAGGGCCAGGGTCGTCGCCTGGCGGCGGCGGGTCGCGCAGGAGCGCGCCGGCCACGGTGTCGGCGTACCACCTCTGGTACTGCCCGGGTGACCAGCGGCGCTGGCGCACCAGCCAGTCGTAGTTGCGGACATCCATCGCCAGCCAGAGCACGTCGGCGACGTGGTCTTGGTCGAGGCCGGGGCGGATCTCGCCGGTGGCGGCCAGGTCGGCGGCGAATCCCAGCATGCCGCGGCGCCGGTCATCGAGGTTCTTGCGCCAGATCTCGGCCGCGTCGGGGTCGGCCGTGGCGGCGCCGCTCAGCGCGATGACCACATCGGCCTGCCGGGCCTGGACGCCGGCGAGGTGGCGGGCGTAGCAGGCGAGCTTGGCCCGCGCGGTGGGCGCGGCGCGGATCGCGGCGACGAACTCGCGGTCGGGCAAGGCGACCGGCTCATCGTCGCCGGCGATGGTGACGTCCACGAGCGCGGACAGCAGTTGCCGCTTGCTGCCGAACGCGGCGTAGACCGTCTGCACGGCTACCCCCGCCTCGGCCGCGATCGCGGTCAGCGGCGTGGCCGCGTACCCGGGGCTGACGAACAGCTTCCCGGCGGCGGCGATGATCGCCTGTCGCGTCTGGCGAGCCTGCTGCTCCCGGCGGGCTGACTGGTATGGCCGCTTGACAACCATGGACTCAGTGTAGTGCTCTATTAGATAGAGTCGAACTCTACTGAATGGAGTGGTGAGCATGCCGTACGGCGTCATGCAGGACATGCCCGGGGTGGACGAGAAGACCTACCGCATGGTGGAAAAGCACCTGGGACCGGACCGGCCGCCTGGCCTGCTGGCCCACGTGGCCGGGCCGGCCGAAGGCGGGTGGCGGGTCATCAACGTCTGGGAAAGCGAGGCCGAGTTCCGCCGTTTCCAATCCGAACGGCTCATCCGGGCGGCCGGGCTGGCGGCCCAGCAGGAGGGCTTCCCCATCCACCTGGCCGCCGGATTCCGGGCAGCGACCGTGGACGGCACGGAGATGCCGTTCTGATGGCCGACACCACCGCGCTGCGCGCCCGCAGCCTAGAGTTCTGGACCCAGACCGCGCCCGGCTGGATCCGCCACGCCGACCGCCAGAATGAGCTTGGCCACCCGCTGGGCGCCGCCGCCTTCGACAGCCTGCGCCCGGCACCGGGCGAGAACGTCCTCGACGTCGGGTGCGGCACCGGGGGCACCACGGCGGAACTGGCCGCCATCGTGGCACCGGCCGGGCAGGCCGTCGGCGTCGACTTCGCGCCGCCCATGGTGGACACCGCCCGCAGCCACTTCGCCGCCTTCGCCAACGCGCGCTTCGAGGTGTGCGACATCGAAACCGCAGGCCACCTGCCGGGTGCGCCGTTCGACGCCGCGTACTCGCGCATGACCCTGATGCTGCTGGCGGACCCGGTGGCCGGCTGCGCGAGCATCCGCCGCGCGCTGCGCCCCGGCGGCCGGCTAGCCGCGACCGTCTTCCGCGACGCCGCCGCCAACCCGTGGCTCCCGGCGGCCCTGCTGGGCGCCGCCCCGCACGTCGGGCCACTGCCGCCGCTGCCGGTCGGCGACGAGCCGGGCCCCTTCGCCTTCGCCGACCCGGCCGTGCCCCAGCGGGTCCTGACCGCCGCCGGCTTCAGCGACGTTGCGGTGCACCCGGTGGATGCCAGCCTACGGGCACCCGACGACCCCGACGGGGTAACCGAGTGGCTCATCGAGGCCGGCCCGGCCGGCGCGGCCTACCGGGCGGCGCCCGCCGGCCAGCAGGCCGCCGCCCGCCGCGGTGCCGCGATCCTGCTGGACCGCTTCCGCACGCCAGGGGCGGGCTACCAGCTGCCGATCGGAATCTGGCTACTCACCGCGCGGTGCCCGGGACCCGCGGAGCGTGCCGCCTGACGCGCCTGGCCACGGCCATCCGAATGCGCCGGTTACCGAAGCCTGAGTTCCTTCATGTGAATTTCAACTGGGGGATCTGTTCCATCCTGAGCGAATGCGATGTAATGACGACGATCCCGGCGGACAGACCGGGACCGCACAAGGAGACTCATGCGAATCGTCTTCCGCGCGTTCATCGCCACTTGCACCGTCATCGCGCTCGTGACCGGCGCAGTCGTCGCCG
>JAICYD010000127.1 GCA_025934375.1 Streptosporangiaceae bacterium
AAGGTCTCATCATGGGGATGGGCTCGTGGGCTGGCGCCAGCGAGCATGCCCGCAGGCGATGGTCGGCCTGGACCGGGCGCGGCGCGAAGTACCACGGGGCCGCCCAGAATGCCTCCGGGGCGGCGGAGCGGCCATGCTAACGCGGTGCTAACGATGAGCTAGCGGCTCAGCGCAAGCTATGGACATGTGATCGGGGCGGTCCTCTTGATTCTTTCGCGGTGCCGCGCCCGGCGCATTCTCTAGCAAGTGTCAGCAAGGCGAGAAAGGAGTCTCAAATGCGTATGCCCAAGAGACTGGTCGTAACCACGCTGGGTATTGCCGTCGCGGCGGTACTCTTCGCGCCGGGGGCGTCGGCTCACGCGACAACACTCCCGGCGGTGCGCGCGGCCGCGTCGGCGGCGTCCCCCGCGTCGGTCGCGCTCGCGGGCGCGTCATCGGCCAAGGCTGTCGACCCGGAGTGCAAGCTGTTCTTCATGAACCAGCAGGGGAAGCCCGGCGGCCTCGCGCATATCTCCAGCTTCCTGCTCCATCACCACAAGATCCGCGCCGTGAAGATCAACGCGCAAATATCGTGCCGGCGAGTCAGCATGCACCTGCTCCTCCGGGTAACCCTGTGGAAGACGGGCGCGATCTTCCCGCACAAGGTGGCCGGGCCAACGACTGCGACGGCACCCAAGGGAAACCAGATCAAGAATCAGAAGACGTGGAAGGAATGCAAGAACAGCACGAAGACCACTTACTACGGGACGGCATTTGGCAGTGTCGTGTTCCGGGGCGTAACGTACTCCGCCTCGCTGCAGTCGGGGAAGGCCACGCTGGCCTGCGGGACCTGACGATAGCCTGACAGAACCGCCACTGTCCGCTGCGGGCCGGCCCTGTGCCGGCTCCGCAGCGGACGAATGACCAGGCAAATGAGCAGGAAAAGGTGGCCCATGCCGGATGCCGAGGAGCTTGCGAAGACACCCCTGGGCCTGACGCTCCTCGCGGAGTTGGCTGGCCTCGACCGGTGGGATTTCCTGGAGCAGGCCGGCGAGTCCGCCCCCCCTCGTCAGGCGGCGGATGTCGTGGCTGATCAGGTAGCGGCCATAGCGGCGCGCCTGGGCCTGCTCGCCAACTGCCGTGATCGGCTGGTGCTGCTGTCGGCGTTCGCCGCGGCGATGTCCCCCAGTGCGGCTGATGCCGCCGCGACGCCGCGCCTGGCCGCTGCCGCGGCATCCCTGCTGCCGGTAGCGCGCGCCTTGGCCGCGGCGCCGGCGGCGCAGTGGTGGTGGGAACCGCCAGACCGGAGCCATCAGCGCTGGGTTGGCAGCGCCGGCGGGCAGGGGCCGCGAGCGACGGCACTGGCCGAGGCCCTGCGCGCGCAAGCCAGCGCCGATGATGAAGAGGAAAAGCGGACGGCACGGGAATTGCCATGGCCCCCCGAGGGCGGCCGCCTGTATAGCGGGGCCTGGTGGTCGCCCCCGCTTGAAAACGGAGTCTTCACTACCACCGGACCGGTTGGAGCGCTGCCCGCGGTCGAGCTGGGCTGCGCGGCGGACAGCGCCGGCGAGGACCGCTTCGAGGTGTGGGATGTCGAGATCAGCGGGCAGGCCCGGGTCTGGAACATCACGAGCCCGGACGAGTGGGGGCAACTCACGGCACGGTACCCGCGAGACGTTACCGCGTCACGAAGGCATGACTGGCACCAGCTGACCGGCAGGAAGGGACCGTGGGTACTGCCTGACTGGCTGCAGGCAGCCCGCGACTGGGATGGCATTCACCTCAGTATCGCCGGGTACATCACCGCCACGGGGTTCGCGATCCCGGCCGCCGGCGCGGCGACTGTCCTGGCGGGTTGGGGGCCCGATCAGACGCTCTGGCTGAATGACGTGCTCGTCAGGACGGATCGCGTCGGCGCCTGGACCGGGGAACCTGGCCCGGAAGCATTTCCCGGCGTGACCTCGCCGTGGCTCGCGTTACAGTCACGGGTTGGCAGGGCGGGGTAACGCACCGCGCCGATGGCGGCGGTCACCGCCATCGCGGCCAGCCGCGGTCAGGGGCGTCACGTTACGGCTGTGAGCTTCGCCCAGGTTAGCGAGGTATGAGCGGAAATAATTTGAGTGGCTCAACTGTTTAGCTGGTCATGGGCATCGAGATCCAGGGGCCGGACGCGGCGCGGGCTGAAGAATCGGCACTGGCGCTGAACAGGGGCATCCTTGACTCGCTCACCACGCTGGTCAAGCGAGCCGGGGCGATCGGGCAGTCGATCGCAGTCGGGTACGGGATCGCACCCCATGACCTGCTCGCGCTGTTCAAGATGGACGGCGTGCTCACGATGAAGGAGCTCGCGCACCACATGGGGTGCGACGCGTCATTCGTGACGGCCATTGCGGACACGTTGGAGCGGCACGGGTTTGCCAGACGCGAGCCGAGTCAGCGTGACCGGCGGGTGAAGAACCTGGTGCTGACGTCGGAGGGCATTTCCGCGAAGGAGCGGATGATGGCCCAGCTCGCGGCCAAGATGCCCTGGTGTTACGCGCTCGACGACGACGAGCGGCGCTGCCTGCTCGTCCTGCTGCGGAAGATGCTGGACACGCCTGGTCCGGGCACCACCGATGACGCTGTCGCGGGCGATCCGTCCGCGACTCACCATCACGACCAGCCGGTGCCAGGCCCGCACGGTGAAGTGCGGCGGGCTGACATGTAGCGGCACTCACCCGGGGGCGCTCCCATCTGCGACGCCTGCCGGCCAAAGCCCGGGGCATGACGGGGAGCGGGCGGATCAAGTAGCCGCTTGAGAGTTGTTTCGGTTTTATTTTCTTGAATTTCAAGAAGTCGACATCAGAGGAGAAACACCTGTGTCAGCATCTCGCGGGAAGGCGGAGAGCACGGCGCAAGCTGCGATCGTCGTCGACACGTCACCGGCAAGGCGAGGCGAGCCAGCGGATGCGGCGAGGCCGCGACGGCTTGGCCTCGCGCTCGTGGTGATCGCGGCCGCGCAGCTCATGATCGTGCTCGACGCGACCATCGTCAATGTCGCGCTGCCGCATATCCAGGATGCGCTGCACTTCTCAGGGACGAACCTGGAATGGGTCGTCAATGCCTACACGCTCGCCTTCGGCGGGCTGCTACTGCTTGGCGGGCGATCCGGTGACCTGCTCGGACGGCGGCGGGTGTTCATCGCGGGCATCGCGCTGTTCGCGCTCGCCTCGCTGGCCGGCGGATTCGCCACCGACCAGGCGTGGCTGCTCACCGCCCGGGTCGTCCAGGGCATCGGCGGGGCGCTCGCCGCACCCGCCTCGCTGTCGCTCATCGCCGTCACCTTCCCCGAGGGCAAGGAGCGGAACCGGGCGATGGGCGTGTACTCGGCCGTGTCCATCGCCGGCGCGGCCATCGGGCTGATCGCCGGCGGGCTGCTGACCAGCTACGCCGACTGGCGCTGGGTGTTCTTCGTGAACGTCCCGATCGGCCTGGTCCTCGTGCTGCTCGCGCCCCGGGTCCTGCGCGAGTCCGAGCGAGTGCGCGGCAACTTCGACCTGCCCGGCGCGGTCACAGGGTCCCTGGGCCTGGGAGCCCTGGTGTACGGGCTCTCCGAGGCGGCGACCACGTTCGCCCATGGCCAGGCGATCTCGCACTGGGGGAACACCAAGGTCATCGTGTCGCTGACGGCGGCCGTGGTACTGCTGGGGGCGTTCGCGTTCATCGAGGCACGGTCGCGGCACGCGCTGGTGCCGCCCCGGGTGCTCGCGTCCCGCGACCGGACCGCCGCGTACCTGATCAGCCTGTGCATCGGCACGGCGGTCTTCGGCATGTTCTTCTTCATGACGCTCTTCGTGCAGCAGGTATGGGGGTACTCGCCGGTTCGCTCGGGGATCGCGTACCTGCCGATGGTTGCCGCGATCATGGTCGGGGCGGGGCTGTCCTCGCAGTTGGTCGCGAGGATCGGCGCACGGCCGCTGATGACCGTGGGGCCGCTGTTCGCAGCCGCGGGCATGTTCTGGCTGTCGCGGATCTCGGAGACCAGCACGTTCGCCGGCGGGGTACTCGGGCCGCTGATGGTGACCGGCCTCGGGATGGGGCTGACATTCGTGCCGCTGTCCCTGGTGGCGCTCGCGAAGGTGCCGAACAAGGACACCGGGGTGGCGTCGTCGCTGCTTAACACCGGGCAGCAGGTCGGCGGGTCGATCGGCCTGGCGATCCTCGGCACGGTGGCCTGGTCGGCGGTGGCATCGAGCACGAAGTCGGCCATCGCCGCCACGCACGGGGCGCACCTGTCGGCGGGCGCGCAGACGGCGCTGGGCAACCACGCGCTGGCCTACGGGTTCGGGCGCGGGTACCTGGTGGCGGCGGGGATCTCGGTCCTCGCGGTGATCATCGCGCTGGCGATGATCCGGGTCAAGAAGTCGGACCTGGAGGGCGTTGACCCGGCGGCGGCCCAGATGGGCTGAGCCGGGGGCGGAGACGGCCCGCCAGTTGCGAATTCTCGTAGCTGGCGGGCCGCTTTGCAGCACTACCTCACGGGTGACCTCGCCGTCCCTGGCAGTCGGGCGGGGGCATCGCGGTGGCTACTTCCTCAGGTCTGCCTTATGCTACGTAGAGAAGTCAGTGTAGACCTACGATGTTGACACTGAACCTGGTCGCTGGGAACGTGACTTCCCCCGCCGCCACGGTGCCCGTAGGGCGATGACGGCTAGAAGCAGGCACCCGCGCGAAAAGCGCGCTGGCATGGGACCGCGGAAAGGCACACGGATCATGGTGAACAGCGCCAGCGCCGGAAATCGGCGCTATCTGCCCTCAAGTCCCTTCAAGCCCCCGCCTGAGGCTCCTCCCGTCGAGCGGTACGCACTGCAAGATCTGGTGACCCATGACAAGTACGGGCTCGGGCGGGTCATCCTGCTCGAGGGTGATACCGCCGTGGTCGTCGACTTCACTCCGCGGAAGGTGCGGATCATGGCGCCGTTCGCCAGGATGGTTAAGCTCTGACCGTAGCTTGCATCCCGCTACGGGACGGCGCCGCTGGCTGCCCGCCAAGGCGTGGCGGCCGGGACCGCGCCCGCGCTCAGAAACCAGCGGCGGTGCCCTGGAAGGAAACGTGGTAGTTTCCGCGCATGCCGACCTGGGGCTTCCTGACCAACCACGCTCTGGTGCTGCTGTGCATCGCCCGCGACCCGGGCGTGCGTCTTCGTGATATCGCCGCGTCCGTCGGCATCACCGAGCGCAGTGCATTCGGTATCGTCAGCGACCTCGCCGTCGCCGGGTACATCGTCAAGGAGAAGGGCGGCCGCCGGAACCGCTACCTCGTGGAAACACAGCGTCCGGTGCCGGAGTCGGCCGCCAGGAATATCGCCATCGGCGACCTGCTCGCCCTCCTGGGGGGCCAGGATGCCGGGCTCGGCGGCACTGGACCGGAACCCGGCTGAAGCGTTCTAAGCGGTCAGCGCCGCGATAGTAAGTGGAAGTATTCTGGAAAATCTTTGCTAGTTTTCTTCCGCCGGTATACACTCATGGTGCTGAACGTCACTCACTCGGCAGCGTCAACGGGACGCCGCCGGTCACGACGCGCACGATGGCACCTTCACAGCCGACCGACCGGTCAGGCCCAGGACATGATTCGTCCCGGGGATGAGGGGAAGCCATCCACCTGATCGGAAGGCTCTGTGACCCATCCCGTGGCCGAGGACATCGGCCCTGTGGCCCCTGCCGTGCTGCCCACCCCCGACGGCGCCGTCATCGTCGCTATCGAGGGCGACCTTGACCTCGCGTCGGCGCCCGCTGTGCGCGAACGGCTGCTGAGCCTGCTCCGTCCGGGTGCCTGCCGGCTCGTCATCGACATGTCCGCGGTTCGGTACGCGGACGCCAGCGGCCTCGCGGTCCTGGCGAGCACGCAACGCCGCGCGGACCTGCTCGGCGGTGGGCTGCGCCTGGCGGCGCCGCGGCCACAGGTGGCCGGCGTCCTGACCGTCTCCGGGCTCAGTCGCCGGCTCGCGGCGTACCCGACGGTGCAGGCCGCGGTGGCTGGCCGGAAGCCCGCCGCTGCGGTAATGGCCGCGCCGGCGGTGCCCGTCCAGGCGCAGGCCGAGCCCAGCGCCGACAGTGGCGAACTGCACGCGGCAGTCGCCGCCCTCCTCGCCAGCGCTGACGCCTGGCGGGATGCGGACCCGCACCGCCGGTTCTCCCTGGCACTGCGCGCACTGGCGCAAGCCTACGCGGGTAACAGCCACGCGGCCCTGGTCCAGGCCGCCCGGTCCCTGCTATCGGTTCTCGGCCGAGAGCCGCTCACCTACTCGCCCGTCGTCGCCGCGACCGCCAGCGGCCTTCGCCGCCTGTTCCCGGCCGGGCGATGCCCGGCCATGGGCTAGCCAAGCCCTGGAACTGGCTTCCACGGACATGCCGGCCGCGAAAACGCGGCACCCTACTACGGAGGTTCCCTTCTTTGTCTGCTCTGTCCACCGAACGCCCGCCGGCCCCGCGCGGAAGACGCCGCCCCGCCAAGCTCGCCGCCGCCTCGCACGCCGATTCTTCCCTTGCCCCGCAGGCTGTCTCCTTCGCCGGGGCGGGCGTTCCGGTGCCACTCGTGGCCGCGCTCGCGGCGGCGGGCATCACCGCGCCGTTCCCCATCCAGGCGGCCACGCTGCCCGATGCCCTGGCCGGCCGGGACATCCTCGGCCGGGGGCAGACCGGATCGGGCAAGACGCTCGGCTTCGCCATCCCGCTGGCCGCGCGCCTGGCCGACGGTTACACAAGCGCCTGCCGTCCGCGAGGCTTGGTGCTGGTGCCGACCAGGGAGCTCGCCAGCCAGGTCCATGCGGTGCTCGCCCCGCTGGCCGAATCGGTGGGGCTGAGCGTGGCGACGATCTACGGCGGGGTACCCCAGAAACCACAGGTGGCCAGGCTGCGTGACCGCGCTGATATCGTCGTCGCGTGCCCCGGCAGGCTGGCCGACCTCATCGAGCAGGGCCACTGCCACCTGGGCGACGTGGAGATAAGCGTGCTCGACGAGGCCGACCACATGGCCGACCTCGGTTTCCTGCCAGTCGTGCGGCGGCTCCTTGACATGACCCCGCCCGACGGCCAGCGGATGCTGTTCTCAGCGACGCTCGACGCCGCCGTCGACGTCCTGGCGCGGCGCTTCATGAATCGCCCGGCGCACTACGACGTCGGCCCGGCCGAGGCGCCCGTCACGATGGTGCACCACCTGCTGACCGTCGCGCCGGCCGACCGGGTCGGGGTGGTCACCGCCCTCGCGGGCGGCAGCGGCCGGTCGCTCGTCTTCACCCGGACCAGGCATGCCGCCCGTCGGCTCGCCCGCCAGCTGATCTCAAGCGGCGTCCCGGCGGCCGAGCTGCACGGCGACCTGTCACAGGGCGTGCGCGAACGGAATCTCGCCTCCTTCGCGGCCGGCGCGATCCGGGTCATCGTGGCGACGGACGTCGCCGCCCGCGGCATCCACGTGGAGGGCATCGACCTCGTCATTCACGCTGATCCCCCGGCTGAGCACAAGGCATACCTGCACAGGTCAGGACGGACGGCCCGGGCCGGCGCGGCCGGGACGGTGATCACCCTCCAGGCCCAGGCCCAGGCAGCGGGCGTTCGCGCCCTGATGCGGAAGGCGGGTGTCATTCCGCTGACCGCCGCCGTCGCTTCCGGGTCACCGCTGCTGCGCTCGATCGCCGGCGAGCCGGCTGCCCCCGTCACGCTGCCCACTGTCCCCCCGGCAGCCATCGTGGCCGCTCCGGCGACCGGTCGCGGCGCGGCAGCGCTGTCGGCCGGCTTTCGCGGCCGGCGCGGTCGCTGATCCTACGGTGCCGCATCCGGGAGCGTAGCCAGGTAGTCGGCGGCCGTGAGCATGTCGCGGCCGGCGGGCTGCGGGCCGACTGGATGAGCGGGAGTTAACCCCACTGAGTCCGGCGGCCCGGTGACCTATGGTCAAGGGATGGCGAGGGAAGACGTGGACCGGGCGGCGCTGCGGGACGTGCGCTGGCGGATGATCTTGCGACTTGAGGCCAGCGTCTCGGTCGGGATCGGCCTGCTGATGCTCATCATCTGGGCACTGGCCGGCGCCCGGTACTTCTGGCCCGCCTGGGTATGGCTTGGCCTGGCGATTCCGCTGGCGCTCCAGGTCGCTATCCGCCGCGGGCGGCGGGCGCCGAAGGGGCACCGGCTGCTCGCGGCACACGGTGCGATTACCTGCGTGCTGGCAGCAATCCTGCTGGCCATCTGGGTCCTGGCGGGAGCGGCCCGCCACCCCTTCTGGCCCGTGTGGCCGATCCTCGGCCTGAGCGTCGTCCTCGTCGGCCACGCCTGGATCCGGCACGCGCTGCCAACCGCCCGCGAGCAGGCGCTCGCCGAGCGCGTGGCGGTGCTCACCCGCACCCGGCGCGGCGCGCTCGACGTCCAGGCCGCGGAACTGCAGCGCATCGAACGCGACCTGCATGACGGCGCGCAGGCCCGGCTGGTCTCGGTGGCGATGAACCTCGGGCTGGCCGAAGAACTGCTGTCGAAAGACCCGCAATCGCTCACCGACCTGCTCGCCGAGGCACGGACCTCGACGCTGACTGCCCTGGACGACCTGCGCACGGTAATGCGGGGGATCCAGCCGCCGGTCCTGGCTGACCGTGGCCTGGAGGGGGCCATCCGCGCGCTGGCCCTCGACTTGGCGGTCCCGGTCACCGTCAGCAGCGAGATCCCCGGCCGGGTGCCCGTGCCCGTGGAGTCCGCGGCCTATTTCGCCGTCTGCGAATGCCTGGCCAACGTCGTCAAGCACTCCGGCGCGCTGCACGCCCTGGTCGATCTGGGCTACCGTGACGGTGTGCTGTCGGTGCAGGTGCGCGACAACGGTGCCGGCGGTGCCAGCCTGACCGCGGGCAGCGGGCTGCGGGGCGTGGCCCGCCGGCTGGAGGTCTTCGACGGCACGATAACGCTGACGAGCCCGGCGGGCGGTCCCACCGTGGTCCGGATGGAGGTACCGTGCGAGCTGTCATCGCCGAGGACCTAGCCCTGCTCCGGGACGGGCTGACCAGGATCTTGCGGGCGCATGACATTGACGTGGCGGCGGCTGTGGGTGATCCGGTGGCGCTTGCCGCCGCACTGGAGGAACAGCAGCCGGACATCGCGATCGTGGACGTCCGGATGCCACCCACGTTCACCAACGAGGGCCTGGTGGCGGCCATCGAGGCGCGCGCCCGGCGGCCCGGCATGCCCGTCTTGGTGCTCAGCCAGTACGTCGAGCAGCTCTACGCCCGGGAGCTCCTGCTGTCGGGCGCCGAAGGCGTCGGTTACCTGCTCAAGGACCGCGTCTCCGAAGTCGGCATGTTCGTGGAAACGGTTCGCAAGGTGGCCGGCGGCGGCACCGTCCTCGACCCGGACGTGGTGACCGGCATGCTCACCCACCACGACCGCAACCAGGCGATGGCCCGGCTGACGCGGCGGGAGCGCGAGGTGATGGCGCTTATGGCGGAGGGCCGGTCCAACGCCGCGATCGCCGGCAAGCTGGTCGTGACGGCCAAGGCTGTCGATAAGCACATCAACTCGATTTTCATGAAGCTGGACTTGCCGCTGGACGCGGAGGACAACCGGCGCGTGCTCGCGGTGCTGCGCTACCTCCAGACGGACTGAACCTTCAGGCTGCCCCGCCCGCGCGCCGATTGCCGCATAGGGTGTGTGTTCAGGAACGTGACCAGTACGTGGCATTGAGGAAAGGCCCGCAGATGAGCATCAGCAAGCCGGAGGTCGACTTCCCAGGCGGCAACCCGCCGGCCGACCTGGAGATCACCGACATCTGGGAGGGCACCGGCCCCGAGGCCAAGGCCGGCGACAACGTCCAGGTCCACTACGTCGGCGTCGCCTTCTCAACCGGCGAGGAGTTTGACGCGAGCTGGAACCGGGGCGAGCCGCTGCCCTTCAAGCTGGGCATCGGCCAGGTCATCGCCGGCTGGGACCGGGGCGTCCAGGGCATGAGGGTGGGCGGCCGCCGCCAGCTCATCATCCCGCCGCACCTGGCCTACGGTAACCGCGGCGCGGGCGACGTCATCCAGCCGGGGGAGACCCTGATCTTCGTGTGCGACCTCGTCTCCGTCTGAGCCCGGATCACCGGCTAGATCAGCCCTAGCACCTCCGCGGCGGCCTGGGCGCAGACCCGGGACGCCCCGTAGGTGGCCAGGTAGGCCGTCCCCGCGGGCGGCGTCCACTTGGGCACGCCCATCTCCACGATGATCGCGTCCGGGCGCGCGGCGAGCAGATCGCTGACCAGCGGCTGCACGCTCAGCGCGTCCCGGACGGCGAGGACCAGCGGCCGCCCGGCGGCATCGGCGAGGATGCTGCCCTTGACGGCTCCGTCACCGGCGGCGGCATCAACCCGCAAGACCGACGCCCACGGGGAAAAGCCCCAGGTGAACCGGCCCGCGGCGATGTTCTCCTCCGGCTCGACCTCCACGATCAGCGGGCTGGCCAGCAGCGCCGGGAACGGCCCGGACTGCCGCAGCGCGCGCCGCGCGGCGATCAGCCCGATGCCGTCGCCGCCGGCGGCCGCCGCTCCGGCCGTGTCCGTGGCGAGCACCGCCTTGCGGAACTCGGCCAGCTGGGCGCGCAGCCCCGCGACGCGGGTGGCGGCCTCCTCCAGCCGGGCCCCCGAGAGCCGGCCGGACTCGACCGCGTCGGCCAGCGCGGCGCGGATCGCGTGGTACATCGTCTCGTCGGTGTCGCGGCCCAGGCACAGCAGGTCCACCCCGGCGATCATGGCGAGCACGGCCGCCTCGGGGATGCCGTGGGCGGCACTGGCCGCCTTCATCTCCAGCGCGTCGCAGATCACCACGCCGCCGAAGCCGAGCTCGCCGCGCAGCAGGCCGGTGATGGCGGCCGGCGACAGCGAGGCGGGCAGCGCCCCCGTCACCTCGGGCACCCGCAGGTGGCCCGGCATCAGCGCCATGGTGGCGGCGGCGATGGCCGCCTCGAACGGGGGCAGGTCCCGGGCGCGGATCTCCGCCAGCGTGCCGGAGATCGTCGCCAGCGACAGGTGCGAGTCGGCCGCGGTGCTGCCGTGCCCGGGGAAGTGCTTGGCGCAGGCGGCCACGCCGGCCGCCTGCAGGCCGGTCACCGCCGCGGCGACGTGCCGGGCCACGAGGGCGGGGGCCGGGCCGAACGAGCGGGTCCCGACCACGTGGCTGCCGCCGGCGGCGAGGACGTCCGCGCACGGCGCCAGGTCGGTGTTGATGCCCAGCCGGACCAGCTCGGCGCCAACCGCCGCGTACACGTCCCGGGTGAGCGACACGTCGTCCACCGCGCCGAGCGCGGCGTTGCCCGGGTAGGGGCAGCCGGCGGAGAACACCCGGGTCACGTCGCCGGCTTCCTCATCGATCGCGATGACCGGCTCGGCGGCCGAAGCCGAGCGCAAGGAGGCGGTGAGGCCGGCGAGGTCCCCGGTTACGTTGGGGCCGAAAAGGGTGACGCCCGCCAGTCCTCTCTCCAGCGCCCGCAAGATCCACCCGGGGGCGGTCGTGCCGGGGAACGGCGGAATCAAGGTCGCGTCGGCCAGCGCCCCGAGCGCTGGGTCAACGCGACGATCTTCCGGCGGGGCGGACTCCACAGTCGTCATGTCAGCCTTTCAGCCTTTCACGGCGCCGGCGACGAGCCCGCTGGCCAGGCGTCGCTGGATGATGAGGAAGAACGCCAGCACGGGGATGGTGAACAGGGTCGAGGCGGCCATGATGGCGCCCCAGTCAGTGCCGCTGGTGCTGTGCCCCTGGAAGAACTGCACGAACAACGGAAGGGTGAACCGCGGGGTGTCGACGCCGAGGAACGTCAGCGCGAACACGAACTCGTTGTAGGCGAAGATGAAGGCGAACACGCTGGTCGCCACCAGGCCCGGCGTGACCAGCGGGAACAGCACCCGCCAGAACACCGTCCACGGCCCGGCGCCGTCGATCGCGGCGGCCTCCTCAAGCTCCCTGGGCACCGAGGCGGCGAAGCTGCGCAGCATCCAGATCGTGACCGGCAGCGCGAACGCCGTGTAGACGGCGATGAGGCCGGTCAGGCTGTCGAGCAGGTTCAGCGAGCGGAAGTCGATGTACAAGGCGATGACCAGCGCCTGCTGGGGCAGCATCTGCACGATCAGCAACATGATCAGGTACGTGGTCCGGAACCGGAACTTGAACCGGGCCAAGGCGATCGCCGCCAGCAGCGCGAGCAGTGAGGAGACCGCCACCGCGACGATGGTGACGAACAGGCTGTTGCGCAGGAAGGTCCAGTACGGGATGGGGTTGTTGCTGCTGTCGGTGACGCCGGTGCCGTCGATGACGTGGCGGAAGTTGTCCAGCGTCGGGTGCAGCGGGATCGGGTGCGGGGTCAGCGAGAACAGCTCCGTGGGCGGCTTGAAGGCCGTGGAGATCATCCACAGCACCGGGAACAGCGTCACCAGCGCCACGACCAGGCCCGCCAGGTTCAGCAGGGCCCGGCGGGCCCGCTTGCCCGCGGTGCCCGGGCGCCGCGCGGGCCGGACGGGCAGACGAGCCTGTGCGGTCGTCAACGGACTTCTCCTTGCTTGACCGACGCCCGGACGTAGCCGACCGTGATGATGAGCAGGATGAGCGTCAAGATGAACGCGATCGCGGACGCCATGCCGTAGGCGGGCGGCTGGGTGAACGCCTTGAAATATTCATAGAGCCCGAGGTTGAACTCGTCCCGGTTGCCAGGGGCGGCGGTGATGACGAACGCCTGGGTGAACACGCCGAAGTCCCAGATGATCGACAGCATCAGCAGCACCATGAAGACCGGCCGCAGCAACGGGAAGGTAACCGTCCAGAAAGACCGCCACGGGCCCGCGCCGTCGATCCTGGCCGCCTCGTGCAACTCGGCCGGGATGGTGCGCAGCCCGGCCAGGACGGTGACCGCGATGAACGGGAAGCCCATCCAGACCAGCAGCACCGTCAGCACCGTGTAGGCGGGCAGCGCGGAGTTCTGCCAGCTGAACTCGGCCCAGTGCGGGCCGCCGCCCAGCCAGGAGGGCAGCTTGGACAGTGACCAGTCCACGATGCCGCCGTCGGGGTCGGTGAGCCACGCGAAGATGACGCTCGCCGACACCGCCGGGGTGCCCCAGGCTAGCAGCGCCGACGTGGACACGAACGTGGCCATCTTGCGGCCCAGCCGCGCTAGCAGCAGGCCGACCAGCGTGCCCACGGTCAGCGTGAGCGGGACCACGACCAGGGAGAACAGCACCGTGATGCGCAGGCTCAGCCAGAATTCGGGGTCGTGCAGGATCTGGCTGTAGTTCCCCAGGCCGATCCACTGGGTCGGCTGGGCGCCGATGATCTGCATCAGGCCGTAGTTCTGGAACGAGAACAGGCCGATCTGCGCGGCGGGCCACAGGATCAGCCAGGCGATGACCGCCGTGGCGGGGATCAGTAGCAGGTAGGGGGCCAGGTGGTGGCGGCGCACCCAGATCGCGGCGCGCTGCCGGGCGGTGAGCCCCGTTGGCCGGGGGCCGGAGCTGGGCGGGCGCCGCCCTCGGGTGCGTCCAGTCACGGCGCCGGCCGGGGAGGAGTTCCCCGGCCGGCGGGATTCGGTCTTCACCATGAGGAGAGTATGAGGCGAGCCAGGGGCATTAGCCCTGGTTGCCCGTGTTGAGGACGTTTGCCAGCTGGGTGTTGGCGGCGGCCACGGTCGAGTCGAACGAGGCGCCGTTCATCAGCTTCTTGAGCATGGTCGGGATGATGAGGTACTGGCCGTTGTCGGCGGTCGCCCAGTTCTTGGCGTTCAGCGGCGCGGTCTGGCCGTTGAGGGCCGCCTTGGCGAAGCCAGCCATGAACTGGTCACCCGGGTAGACGCCGTTGGAGATGGCCGAGCTGTAGGGCGGGAAGAAGCCGGCCAGCTTGGCGAAGGAGGTGGAGTTGGTGGGGTTATCCATGACCTGGATGAGGTCCCAGGCCGCTTCCTGGTTCGGGCTGGTCTTGAAGACCGCCAGGTCCGAGCCGCCGGCGAACACCGGGGCGGCGTCCGGGCCGTTCTGGCTGGGGATGGGGAAGGAGGACACGTTCGCCATGTCCACCGAGTTCTTCGGCATGGTCGCCTTGCCCCACGGGCCGTCGATGTACATGTCGAGCTTGCCCAGGCCGAAGTCCTCGTTCGCGCCGCCGGAGGTCGCCCCGGTGTTGCCCAGCTCGGTCTGGCCGATGTACTTGGACGGGGAGACCTTGAAGGTGGTGTGGAGCGAGACGTAGTACTTGATCGCGGCCTCGGTCTTGGGGTCGGTCAGGCTAGCTGTCCACTTGCCGTCCGAGCCCTGGGTGGCGATCTGGCCGCCCGCGCCCCAGATGAAGCTGGCGAACGCGTTGGTGTCGTTGGTGACCGCCGGGAACCCGTAGGTGCCCGGGAACTTGGCCTGCAGCTTCTGCGCGTCCGCGGCCAGCTCGGCCCAGGTGGTCGGCGTGCTGGTGATGCCCGCGGCCTTGAACTGGTCAGTGCGGTACCACACGGCGCGCACGCCGCCGAACCACGGCACCGCGTAGGTCTCGCCGTTCAGCGTGTCGTTGTCCACCATGCCCTTGACCAGGTCGGAGGCGCCCGACCAGGACTTGAGGTTGCTGGTCAGCGACGCGAGGATGCCGCTGGCGGCCTCGGTCGGCGTGTCGGTATTGCCGAGCTCGGTGATGTCGGGGATGTTCTTCCCGCTCGACAGCGCGTTGTTCCAGTCCTGGGTGCGGTTGCCCCACGGGACCCACACGACCTTGACCTGGGTCTTGGCGAACTGCGGGAACTGGGTGTGGAACTGGTCGACGACGCCGTTCATCCAGGTGACCTGCTCGGGGACGGACGCGCCCATACGCCAGACGGTCAGCGTCGATGGGGCCGCCGACGTGGAGGCGGACGACGAGCTACCGCCCGTCGCGGAGCTGCTACTGCTCCCGCTGGAGCTGCAGCCAGTGATTGCCAGTGCCGCGGCCGCGGCGCTCGCGGCCAGAACGGCCGATCTCTTCCTGAGTCCCACTGCCGGCACTCCTTCTCGGTGGGGGGATCCTTGCGGTCAAACTTGTCAGTGACCCTTGTAACAGAAACTAACTGGAAACTTTCCTATAAGATAGACCTGTTGCGAGATTTTAACAAAGCTTCTTAACAGATAGGGGGGAGCCCGATGGAGGGATCAGCTCCGGTAGCGCAGCAGCTCGTGCAGGCACGCCCGAAGCCAGGCACGCCCAGCCTGCTTCGTGAACTGAACGACCGCGCGGCGCTGGAGTTGCTACTGGCGGAAGGACCGCTGACCAGGGCGCAGCTGTCCGAGCGCACTGGCGTGTCCAAGGTGACGGGCTCCCAGGTGTTGGCCAGGCTTGAGGAACGCGGCCTGGTGATGATCGCGGGACAGCAGGCGGGGGGGCGCGGCCCGAACGCCGCGCTGTACGCCGTCGTCCCCACGAGCGCCTACGTCGCTGGATTGTACGTGGAGTTGGACCAGGTCAGCGCCGCTGTCGCGGACGTCACCGGGCGCCGGGTGGCCGAGGTCACCGTGGACCCCAACGGCGCCGACGACCCGGTCGGCATGGTGGTCGGCGCGATCAGCCAGGCCTGCGCGAGCGGCGGCATCGGCCTGTCTCGCCTGTCGGCGGTGGTCATCGGCAGCCCCGGCGTCCTGGACCCCAACACCGGTGCCCCCCGCCTCGCGGTGAACCTGCCGACCTGGCACGAGGGCGTGCTCGACGGGCTGCGCGATGTGCTGCATACCCCCGTGGTCATCGAGAACGACGTGAACCTGGCCGCGATGGCCGAGCGCGCCGACGGCGCCGCCGCCGGGCAAGATGACTTCGCGTTCGTGTGGCTCGGCGGCGGCCTGGGCCTGGCCACCGTCATCGGCGGCACCGTCCTGCGGGGCAGCGGGGGAGCAGCGGGCGAGATTGGCTGGCTGCCCGTGCACGGCACCATGCTCCCGTCCGGGGACGAGCACCCGGGCAAGGCGGGGCTGCAGGCGCTGGCGGGCGGCTGGGCGGTCCAGGCGCTGGCGGCCGAGCACGGGTTCGGCGGCGGCGCGCCCGATGAGGCGGTCGCCCGCGCGGTGGCGGCCGGCCCGCGCGGCGAGGCGTTCCTGGACGAGGTCGCGCACCGGGTCTCGATCGGCGTCGCCGCGATCTGCACCGTCCTCGACCCGGGCCTGGTCGTGCTGGGCGGCACGGTCGGCCGGGCCGGCGGGGCCGCGCTCGCGGCCCGCGTCGCGGCCGGGGTGCCCCGCATCTGCCTGGCCCGGCCCACGGTCGTGCCCACCCGGTCCGGCGACGAGCCGGTGCTGCGGGGGGCGATGCTCGCGGCCCTGGAGCAGGCCCGCGCGGGGGTGCTGGGCTCGCTAGGCGATTCGGTGACCCAGGTGTCGGAATGAGCGGGGAGTCCGCGTGACCTTTCTAGAAGACGAGATCTTCAGCCAGCCCCGGTCCTGGCAGACCGCGATCGACCACGTCGCCGCCGGGGCGTACGCGGGCGCGCTGCCCGGGCCGGGGGAGCGGGTGGCGGTGATCGGCTGCGGTTCCTCGCTCAACGTCGCCCGCGCCTACGCGCGGCTGCGCGAGGACGCCGGGCACGGGCTGACTGACGCCTACCCGGCCTCCGAGCTGGTCACCACGCGGCCCTATGACCGGATGGTCTTCATCTCCCGCACCGGGACGACCTCGGAGGTGCTCGCCGCGCTGCGCGGGGCGCCGGCCGGGGTCGCCACCACCTCGATCACGGCCGACCGGGACGCGCCGCTGGCCCGCGAGACCAGTCACGCGGTGCCGCTGGACTTCGCGAGCGAACGCTCGGTGGTATCCAGCCAGTTCATCACTGCCGCCATCGTGGTGGCCCGCGCGCACCTGGGCGAGGACCTCACCGCGCTCCCGGCCGCCGCGGCTGCCGCGCTGGCCCGGCCCCTGCCCGCCGGGCTGGCCGACCGGGACGAGTTCACGTTCCTGGGCGCGGGCTGGGCGGCGTTCGTGGCCGACGAGGCCGCGCTGAAGCTGCGCGAGGCCTCCCGCTCCTGGGCGGAGTCCTACCCGGCGCTGGAGTTCCGGCACGGCCCGATCAGCGTCAGCGACGCCTCGACGGTCGTGTGGGGGATCGGCGCCATCCCGCCGTCCCTGGCCGACGACTCCGCCCGCACCGGCGCCCTGGTCATCGCCGACGGCGGGGACCCGCTGGTCGCCTTGACCGGGGCGCAGCGCCTGGCGGTCGCGCTGGCCGCCCGCAAGGGCATCAACCCCGACCACCCGCGCGCCCTGTCGCGCTCGGTGATCCTCGCGTGATGCCGGCGGCCCGCGGGTGATAGTCGCCGCCGAGCACGTGGCGATGCCGGGCGGCGTGCTGTCGCCCGGCTGGATCAAGGTCGCCGGCGGCGTCATCGAGGCCATCGGCACGGCGGAGCCTCCCGGGCCAGCGCCGGGGGCAGGGCGGCCGGGCATCCGGGGTCACTGGGCGCTGCCCGGCTTCATCGACATGCACGTGCACGGCGGCGGCGGGGCGTCCTTCACCGAGGGGGACGAGCAAGGCGCAAGCCGGGCCGCCGCCTTCCACCGGCGGCACGGGACCACCCGCATCATCGCGTCCTTGGTCACCGCGCCCGTCGGCGTGCTCGAGCGGCGGGCGTCGCTGCTGGCCGACCTCGCCGACGACCACGTGATCGACGGCATCCACCTGGAGGGGCCGTTCCTGTCGGCGGCGCGGTGCGGCGCGCAGGACTCCCGTTACCTCCTGCCGCCCGACATCGACGTGTTCGAGCGGCTGCTGGCCGCGGCCCGCGGCTGGCTGCGCATGATCACCATCGCCCCCGAGCTGCCCGGCGCGACCGGGCTGATCCGCGCGGCCACCTCGGCGGGCGTGATCGCCGCGGCCGGGCACACCGACGCCTCCGCCGAGGTCACCAGCGCGGCGGTCGACGCCGGGATCACCCACGCGACGCACCTGTTCAACGGCATGCGGCCGCTGGGCCACCGGGAGCCGGGGCCAGCCGGGGCGCTGCTGGACCGGCAGGTGAGCTGCGAGGTCATCGCCGACGGCGCGCACCTGCACGACGCGACGATCCGGCTGGTGGCCCGCGCGGCCGGGCCCGGCAACCTGGTGCTGGTCACCGACGCGATGACCGCCGCGGGCATGGCCGACGGGAGCTACCAGCTCGGCGAGCTGGCGGTCACCGTCAGCGGCGGCGTGGCCCGGCTGGACGGGGCGCCCGGCCAGCCGGAGGAGCCGGGGGCGATCGCCGGATCGACCGCCACGATGGACGCCGTCGTCCGCCGCGCGATCTCCAGCGTCGGGCTGGGCGCGGCCGAGGTGGCCCAGGCGGCGGCCACCACCCCGGCCCGGCGGCTGGGCCTCGGCGAGGTCACCGGCGCGCTGCGCCCCGGCCTGGCCGCCGACATCGTCATCCTGGACAAGGCCCTGCGGGTCACCGCCGTCCTGGCCCGCGGCCAGCTGGCGCACAGCTAGCAGGCGCCCGCCCTGGGGTTCAGGCTTCTCCCAGCTCCGGGACTCGAGCCCCGTAACATGGCGCGGATTCCGTTGCGATTTGGGTAAATAGCGACGGAAACGCTTGCGTGGTGTGTGCCGATATGCGAAAGTCTGGGGTTGATGAGCGAGCAGAGAGTTGCCCCAGAGTCCTCGGCGAGCGTGCCATCAGGAAACACCGTGCCGTCGGGAAGTGCCGCGCCTGGCCTGGGCACCGCTCCAGCGCCGGCCGCCGTCGCGGCCGGCGCCTCGGCTGGCACCGTGCCCGCGATCGAACTGCGCGGAGTGGTCAAGGAATTCCGCAGCCACGGCGAGACCGTTGCGGCAGTCAAGGGGATTGACGTCACCATCGAGGAGGGAGAGTTCTTCTCCCTGCTCGGCCCGTCCGGCTGCGGCAAGACGACGACCATGCGGATGGTCGCCGGCTTCGAGGAGCCGACCCGCGGCACCGTCCACTTGCATGGCGCGGACGTCACGCTGACGCCCCCGCACCGCCGGGACGTCAACATGGTGTTCCAGTCCTACGCCCTGTTCCCGCACATGAACGTCTTCGACAACGTGGCGTTCGGGCTGCGGCGCAAGAACACGCCGAAGGCGGAGGTCACCAGCCGCGTCACCGAGATCCTCGGCATCGTCGGCCTGGGCGGGTACGAGAAACGCCGCCCCGGGGAGATGTCCGGCGGCCAGCAGCAACGCGTCGCCCTGGCCCGCGCCCTGGTCAACCGGCCCCGCGCGCTGCTGCTCGATGAGCCCCTGGGCGCGCTGGACCTCAAGCTCCGCCAGGCGATGCAGATCGAGCTCAAGCGCATCCAGCGCGAGGTCGGCATCACGTTCGTGTACGTGACCCATGACCAGGGCGAGGCGCTGACGATGAGCGACCGCATCGCGGTCATGAACGCCGGCGTGATCGAGCAGCTGGCCGGCCCGCGCGACATCTACGAGAAGCCGGCCACCAAGTTCGTCGCCGGCTTCATCGGCACCTCCAACCTGCTGTCGGGCACCGTCAGCAGGTCGGAGGCGGGCGGGATCGCCGTCATCGAGCCGGGGGACGGGCAGCGGATCCTCGTGCCCGCCCCGGGCGCCGGCGCGGAGCATCATCCCGGCGGCGCCGTCGAGGTCACCGTCCGGCCGGAGAAGATCACCCTGTCGGCCACGCCGCCGCCGGCCACTGCCTGCGCGCTGCGCGGCACCGTCTCGGAGGTCGTCTACCTGGGCACCTCCACCAGCTACAACGTGACCACGTCCATCGGCGCTGAGGTGGTGGTCTTCGTCCAGAACGCCCACAACGCCAGCGACGCGGCAGGACGCGGGGACGCCGTCTGGCTCAGCTGGGATCCCGCTCATTCCTACGCAATTGGGAGCGCCGTATGACTGCACCCCGCAACCCCGACCCCCGCAACCCCGACCCCCGCAACAGCAGCCCGACGCACGGCCGCGACTACAGCCGTCGCAACGCCCTGCGCCTGGGCGGGCTGGGGGCCGCCGCCCTCGGCCTGGCCGCCTGCGGCGTGCAGGGCGCCGCGTCGTCCAAGCCGCAGGGCACCAAGCAGGCCCTGTCGGCGGCGCAGCAGTTCTGGAAGGCGCAACAGCCGACCACGCACATCAACTGCGCGAACTGGGCGCTGTACCGCGACCCCAGCCACGACACGCTCACGCAGGTCACCGCGGCGACGGGGATCACGGTGACCTACTCCGAGGTCATCCAGGACGACCCGTCGTTCTTCGCCAAGATCAACCCGATCATCCGGGCTGGCCAGGACACCGGCTACGACATCATG
>JAICYD010000098.1 GCA_025934375.1 Streptosporangiaceae bacterium
GCAGCCACCCTCGCGTGCTGGCCTCTTCCCCCGGGCCCCGCTTCCCGGCGCCTCGCGGGGCGCGGGGAAGCGGGGCCAGGTCGCGGGCCAGGAACACGTGCGCCACGTCGGTCGTGACCCCGTTACTCTGGTCCACCGTGCCCAGCGCCTCCCAGTTGCCCGCTGCCAGCCCCGCCTCCTCCGCGAGCTCGCGGCGGGCGGCCGCCAAGGGCGCCTCGCCGTCCTCGCAGCCGCCGGTCGGGATCTCCAGCGATGGCTTGCCGAGCGGGTAACGCCACTGGCCCACCAGCGCGATCTGGCCGGAGTCGGTCAAGGCGACCACGCCCACCGACGGGCGCATCTCGACGACGCCATAGATTCCCGGCTTCCCGTCGGGGCGGATGACCGCATCCTCCCGCACGGTGATCCACGGGTTGGCGTACACGACACGGCTGCCCACCGTCCGCCACGAGCTGACGGGCACCGGGACGCCGGCCGGATAAGGCCCAGGCGATGAGGAAACCGCCGCCGCCGGCGGCGGCGGCTGCGACGGGGACGCATCGGAATCGGTCACCCGCGCAGGCTACCGGTGCCCGCCAGCGGCTCGCGCCCGGCACCCAGGCCCGGCCCACGGCGCCGTGATAGAACGGCGCCCGGCGACGCTTGGAGAGGCGGCCGCCCCGTCCTGAGGAAGGACGGCCTCTTGCTGTTATCAGCGGTGGCGCGGGGCTCTCGCGGGGACGGCAGCCGAACCGCCGGGGGCCACGGTCGGCCGCCGTCCCTGCGCGGTGACCATCGCCGGCCTGCCCGTCGCCGGGCGGAGTCCGCCCGGCGAGCGGCCGGGCGGCGAGGCGCGCCCGGGCTCTGGCCGCCGAGGTTCGGCCGTTGCGCCCGCGCGGCTGCCTCTCAGCCGGCAAGTATGGTCACCAGCATCCGGTCCGCCCGATCGCCGAATCGGTAGTTCCGGTTGCATCGCAAATACTGCTGCAACTTGCAAGGCGAGACATCGGTCAGCTGACGTATTGCCGACGACAAGCCCGCCGGCCGAGTCCCCCCGGGCAGCGAGCGGCGCCCGTCGAACACGTGGACTCGCAGCCTGCCCCGCCCGCCGCTGATCCCCAGCGACAGGAAGCCGCCGGCCACAGTGCCGCCGGCCGCGGGCGTGACCTCGGGCCCGGCGGGACCTTCGGTCCCTTTGGCCCCGCCGGGCCCCTCCGTGGTCACGCTCTTTACCAGGTCCCGGGTGAGCAGGACGGCCAGGCCCTCGCTGACCGGCAGCCGCCAGTCGCGAACGGACGCGCGGACGCGCGCGCGGGCCTGTCCCACCGCCGCCGGTCCCGGGGAAAGCCCGCAGCCGACGCGACAGCACGCCGGCGACGCGGTCAACGGGAGAACTGCCATCGGGGCTCCTTGCCAGCCAGGGGTGAAGGCACTGCTGGTCACCATGTGCCGCTGCTCCCCGGGGAAGGGGGTTCCGGGAGCAGTGGCAGGCGAAGGCTCCCCCTGGCGAGAGCGCCCCAGATGCCGGTTGCAGGACAATAATCCGGCAACTTGCAGGCGCAGACATCGGCCAATCGCCGTAAAGCGAACAAAGGTCGGGCCAGCAACGGGGCCAGCGTGGCTCCCCCAGGACTCACCCGGCCCCGGCGGACTAGCCGGTCAGGAGATCACGCCGGCGACGCTGGAGTTGATCAGGTCCCAGTCGATCCGCGCGCCCAGGCCCGGCCCGGGGGGGACGCGCACGTACCCGGAGCCGTCAATCTCCATGGGGGTGGCCAGTCCGTAGTTCCAGTGCTCGAGGCCGGGCGCGCCGGTCGGGTTGAACGGCAGGACCTCGAACCATTCGCAGTTGTGCACGGCGAGCGCCACGTGCAGCGCCGCCACGTTGTTGAGCGCGTTGTAGGAGTCGTGGATCTCGCAGTTCATGCCGAACGCCTCGGCCAGGTGCGCGATCTTCACCAGGCCGGTGATGCCCCCCTTGATGACGACGTCGCCGCGCAGGAAGTCCGTGGCCCCCGAGGTGATCCACGGCGGCAGCGCCTCCAGGCCGCCCGGCGTGATCTCGGTCGCCAGCAGCGGGATCGACAGGTGCCGCGCCAGCCGCGTGTACCCGTGGATGTCCCGGTCCGGCAGCGGGTCCTCATACCAGTGGAACCCCAGGTCCTCGATCGCCCGGCCGACCCGCAGCGCCTCGGGGTAGGAGTAGGCCCACGAGGAGTCCAGCATCAGCGTCATCGAGTCGCCGACCGCCGCCCGGACCGCCTCGCACGCCGCGATGTCGAACGAGACCGGCGGGGATGCCCCCGGCGGGAGCCACGGGCCGCGCGGCGGGTGCAGCTTGTACCCCTGCCAGCCCTGCCCCTGCCAGTACCGGGCCTCGTCCGCGTAATCCCCCGCCGTCTGGTGGTGGGCGGTGGACAGGTAGGCCGGCAGCTTCTCGCGGCACGTCCCCAGCAGCCGGTGCACCGGCAGCCCGGCCGCCTTGCCCGCGATGTCCCACAGGGCCACGTCCGTCACGCCGATCGCGTGCGGGGTCAGGTAGTGCCGCAGCCCGTCCATGCGCCGCGCGTGCGCCCCGATGTCGAGCGGGTCCGCGCCGACCAGCCACGGCTTGATGACGCCGATGACCTGCCGGGCCAGGGCCTCGGCGCCGGGGCCGGGCGAGCTCAGGAAGGCGTTGCCCTCGATCCCCTCGTCGGTGATGACGCGCAGCACCCCGAGGGGCACCTTGGCGCCGCGCGGCCCGAACGCGGCCATGCTCGGCGCGCGCTCATGGATGACGACGCTGACATCAGTGATCCGCACGCATCCGACGATCCCCCGGCAACCCCGCCCAGCGCAACTGGGGCGCGCCACAACCGCCGCCGCGAAGCTGGCAGGCAGGCGCTCACGCCAGCGCATCTTGCTGTTATCAGGACTTGTCGCGAAACGCCCGGCCGTGCCCGCGACGCAAGACGGCAGCGGAGACCCCGGCGCCGGGGCGCGGGTTTCCGCTGCCGTCTTCTAGCTCGAGTGTGTTGCCTGACTGACCTCGCGCCGGGGACCTGGGCGCTGGGGACGCCTCGCGAGGCGCGGGCCGGGACCTAGCCGGCGCTCGCGAAGCGGTCGAACTCCCCGAGGCGCGCGCCGCCGAGGAAGGCGACCCACTCATCGGGGGTGAAGCTGAGGACGCCGCCGTGCGGGTCGCGGCTGTTGCGGACGCCGATCTGCCCTCCGGGCAGGCTCGCCACTTCCACGCAGTTACCGAAGGCGTAGCTCAGGCTGCTCTTCACCCAGACCGGGCCGGATCCTGGCCGATCGGCCGGACTGTCGAGCGTAGGGCTTGTCACGGGACTCCTTGGGTGGTGGGCCGGCACCCTTGCGCGGCGCCGGATTAACCTGACGCGCATGGGCCGTCGCCATGCGTCGCCGCATGATGCCGTGCGCAGCCGTTAGCGCGGGCATCGGTCCGGCGAGGGACGACGGGAGCCGCCGGGGGCCACGGGCCGTCGTCCCTGCCGGTGATGCCACCCTGCCCGCCGCCCTCCCGCGGAACCGAGGAAAGGTTCGGCTGGGAACGTCACCGCCGGAGCACACGGGCCTAGTGACACGGGGCCACCGCCGAGGTACGGTGAGGGAACCGAGTCAGCCGGCCCAGCCGGCAGGGTGTCACCTTACAGTCGGCCCGCCCGATCGCCGTTCGTCCGGTCCGGCTGTGTACCCCAGATTGCTGCAAATTGCAATGCAAGACATCGGTCAGCTGACGTATCTAGCCGTGTGTCCGTTTAGCGTGCTTACGTACGCGGTCGTACGCCCTGCGTAACTTTCTTGACCTCGGGGACGCGAAAAGGCGGAGGAGCCCCGGCTAGCCTGGCCGACCTCGGGGACCCTCCGCCGCCTATGTTCGAGAGCGGTAGCGAGCGGGCGCTACCGCGGTCTGCTTGTCTCAGTCAACTCGGCGCGGCCTAGGCTCCGAAGCCGTCGAACTCCCCGAGCCGGGCGCCCCCGAGGAACGCCCGCCACTCGGCCGGCGTGAACCGCAGGACGGGCCCGCTCGGATCCTTGCTGTGCCTGACGCCGACCACGCCGTTGGGCAGGTCGGCCACCTCAACGCAGGCACCATTGGAGAAACTCAGCGAGCTCTTGACCCAGTGAGCGCCTTCACCCTGGCTCTCGGGCATGCTACCCCACCACCTCACTGAACATTTGGGCGGATGAATACGGAAGCCGGGTGCGAGGAATGAGGTAGCGACGACGGCTTCGGCGCTCCTTAGCCACACCCGGTAGTCCGCGAGGGTAGCAGTACGTCTAGTCCCACGAGGCCGCCTCTAGCTAACTGGGACTATAAGATGACTATCCTCCCCTAGTGCGCCATTAGTCCCATTAGTCCATTGCCGTACCAGATGACCAGCAGATATCCAATTCTATCACAAACATCAATACGGGCATCTAACGCACAGAGCCTTCTATTGCGACAAAACTGTCGCTACGGGAAGGGTGGCCTCCCCGGCGCCGTGGCCGCGCGCGGCCTGGCCCGTCCGCGGCCGGGCGGCGAGCCGGAGGCGCTACCCCTCGCTGGCTGAGTCCAGGCCCCACAGCTTCTCGGCGGTCTCCACGATCCGGTCGCGGGACTCCTCCACCGACAGCGCCGAGTCCGACAGGGCGCGGAAGGCCAGGCGGTGCAGGTAGGTGTCGCGCTCGCCCTCGAGGATGAAGCCGGACTTGAGCTGCTCGGTGGAGACCACGTCCTGCAGGGACTCCTCCTCATCGGAGCCGAAGCCGAAGATGACGAACGACTCGCCGAAGACGGTGTGCACCGCGTCCAGCGGCAGGATCTGGATGTGCACGTTGTCGCGCAGCGATTCCTTGGCCAGCCGGTGCAGCTGCTCGTACATCACCGCGGGCGAGCCGATCCGCCGCTGCAGGATCGACTCATCCAGCACCAGCCGCACTTCCAGGCCGTCGCGGTCCAGGACCTGCTGGCGCCGCATCCGCACCCGGATCAGCCGCCCGACGCTGGAGGGGGTGACCGGCTCGACCTTCCCGTAGGAGGAGATGATGTGCCGCGCGTACCCCTCGGTCTGCAGCAGGCCGGGCACCACGTCGACGTGCCAGATCAAGATCGTCGACGCCTCGTGCTCCAGCCCGATGTACTCCTGGTAGTCCTCCGGGAGGGAGGACGCGTACTCCTCCCACCAGCCCTTCTGCGAGGCGTCGGCGGCCAGGGCGAGCAGCGCGGCGCGCTTCTCGCCGCGCACCTTGTAGTAGTCGAGCAGCCGCTCGACCTCCCGGGGGCGCAGGCCGGTCTTGGCCCGCTCGTAGCGGGAGATCTTCGACGGCGACCAGCCCAGCGCCCCGGCGACCGCGTCGCCGGAGCGGTTGGCGTTCTCGCGCAGTGCGCGCAGCTCGGCGGCAAGCCGACGGCGCCGCACCGTGGGGCTTGCCGGGTCATTCATCGCGGGGGTCCTCCTGGGGCGACCGCGCAAGTTGCACGGCGACAATTATCGCAATCCTTATTACACCGTACATCTACCCCGCGCAACAAATCATCAGACCCGCCGTATCCAGGTATTTACCGGACAGATCGGCCTGCGCCTCGCCAGTGGGTCCCGGCACCGATCATGACATCTCCTATGCGTTCCCGCCAAGGGGGAAAAGGGGCCACGGAGAGTGAGGGCGGCAACTGTGAGTGAAGGGGCGGGAGGGAGCAATCGCCCAGGGCGGCCATCCGCCCGGGTCGGCGGTCGGGCGCATGGCCGTCCTGGGGGTGTACTCGCGGGACTCATGTGAGCGAAGTGCAGAATCGGCATCTCGCAAGCTCGCGAGATGAAAGCGACTACCGTCCCCGGAAGGGGTGAGGGTGACCGGAGGCATCCAGAGTATCTGCACCGTTAACGTTCCGTAATTGGCGCCGGAATGGACGACCACCCCGCCGAGGGGAACTTTCACCACCTTACTCGCGAGCCGCGGGGTGCTCCCAAAGGGTCCCACTCGGGCCGGCCACGCAAACGGCCCGCCCCCGGTTCGAGACCGGTGCGGGCCGTTAAGGCGCGTTGGCTAGTTCAGCCCATGTGAATGATGGCGTTGGAGCTGGCGACGGCAGTGGAGGGGGCAACTATAGTAGCCACGGGGACAGCGATACCGGTCGCGATTGACCCGGCGGCGACAGCTGATACGATTACTCGGGTGATAAGGGACTGCTTGGCACGCATTGCGTCCTCCAAAGGCGTTGGCCGAGGTCAAGAGCCTGCACAGGGGGAACTCGACGGCCCACCGACAACGCTGTCGCTTCGAGCAAATTCCTAGCGCCGCTTTCTTATGCACTCAATGTAAGCTTTTCGTCACAACCCGACCAGCCCCTTGTTTGTCAATCGACTTTGCCAAGCAATGACCCTGAGAACTACCGGGGAAATAGTCACCGCAAGGATTATTGACATTTTTCTATATAGATGCAACGGTCACTGCCGTGCAACTTGCAGCGCAAGGCCGAGCGAATTTGCAAAAAGCTTCCCGCGGACACGCCTAGGCGATGCGGGCGGCTAGTCAACCCCATTTCGCGCCCGCCCGAATTCGTGTCCTAATCCGTTCCGCTTGCTCCCTGTATGTCATACCGGTACAGTTCGTGGCATGCCCCCCTCGATCGCAGCCGGAGCGGCATCCCCGTCACTCCTTGGCCGTGAGCAAGAGCTCGCCCTGCTCACCGGGCTATTGCGCGACCTCGAGCGGGGAACTGGCACGGCCGTCCTGATCGAGGGCGAGCCCGGAATCGGTAAGTCGACGCTGGTGAGCGCGCTCATTGCCGAGGCGACCGCCCCGCAGGCACTCCATGTGATGCCGCAAGTCTTCCGGGGCACTGGCGATGAGCTGAGCCAGCAAATCCCGCTGGACCCCTTCATCTCCGCGTTGCGCGTGCGCACGCCGGGGGCCAGCGCCCGGCGTAACGCCCTAGCCGCCCTGCTGCGCGGCGAGGGCGGCGCCACCGACCGGGGCGCGGACGTGACGGCCGCCCTCTCCGAGCAACTACTGGCGCTGGTCACCGACGAGTGCGCGCAGCAGCCGGTGATCCTGGTCATCGATGACCTTCAGTGGGCCGACCCGGCCAGCGTGACGCTCTGGGGCCGGCTGGCCCGGCTCGCCCCGCAGGTGGCCCTGCTCTTGGTGGGCATCATGCGCCCCGTCCTGCAGCGCGACGACCTGCAGAAGCTGCGCCGTGCGCAGAATGACGCCACCCGGGTGGAGCTGGCGCCGCTGACCGACGGCGCGGTGGCCGACCTGGTCGAGGCCCTCGCCGGCGGCCGGCCCGACGCCCCGCTCCTGCGGCTGACGCGCAGCGCGGCGGGCAACCCGCTGTACGTCACCGAGATCGTCGCCGCCTTGGAGCGCAGCGGTGGCCTTACCGTTCACTCGGGCACCGCGCAGCTCGCCGACGGCGTCGCCCCCAGCTCACTGCCCCGGTCGCTGTCGGCGGCCATCACCGACCGGCTCGGCTTCGTGACCGGCCCCGTGCGCGACATGTTGCGGGCGGCCGCGCTGCTGGGGGTCGAGTTCGCGGTCCCTGACCTGGCGACGGTGCTCGGCAAGAGCATCACCGACCTGTTCACTACGGTCGATGAGGCGCGCACGGTCGGCGTGCTGACCGAGTCCGGCAGCGACCTGGCGTTCCGGCACCCGCTGATCCGGGCCGCGCTGTACGACGAGATGCCGGTGGCGATGCGCGTGGCCTGGCACCGTGACGCCGGACGGGCGCTCGCGCGTTCAGGCGCCCCGGCCGACCGGGTCGCCCGGCAGCTTCTCCGCGCGGTCGGCCGGCACAGTGCCGGGGCGCTCGACGCCGAGGCGCCGGATCACGCCGGGCCGGAGGGCACCCCGGGCGGGCTCGAGGCCCGCCCGGCCAGCGCCGACGCGGGCGTCGCGGCCCTGGACTCCCTGGCGGTCCTCCCGCTGGAAGACTGGGTGCTGGACTGGCTGACCGGCGCCGCGGACCTCCTCGTGGGCCAGGCGCCCAGGGTCGCCGCGGACCTCCTGGCCCAGGCGATGGCGAACACTCCCACCGCGATGGCCCGCTACGGGTGGCTGGCCAGCCGCCTGGCCGACGCCCTGTACCGCCTCGGGGACCGGTCGGCTGCCGAGCAGGTAGCGAGCAGGGCGCTGGAGCAGGGCACCGACATTGACCCGAACGCCGTCGTGGACCTGCAGCTGACGATCGCGCAGTGCCGGATGCTCGCCGGCCAGGAGGATGAGTCCCTGGCCGCCCTCGAGCGGGCGCTGACCGCCACCGGCCTGTCGGCCCGCCAGCGTGCCCGGATCCTGGTCATCACCGCGCGTACTCACTACACCCTCGGCGGGGTGGACAAGGCCGACCGGGTGGCCGCCGATGCCCTCACGGCCGCGACCGAGGCGGCCGACCCGTGGGCAATGGGCTGGGCTCTCCTGGCGATCGCGGGCGTGGCCACGGTGCGCGGGCAACTGGTCGCCGCATTGCCGCTCTACGACCGGGCCCTGGTCGTTACGCAGGCCGATCCCGCGCTGACCGACCTGCGGCTGCTCCTGTCGATCAACAAGGCGGCCACGCTGGCCAACCTTGACCGCTACGACGAGGGCATCGCGGCCGCCGAGCAGGCCCGCCGTCTAGCCGACCAGGTCGGCACCACCCTGCGATCGTCTCAGGCTCACTGCACGCTGGGCGAGCTATTGTTCGAAACCGGGCGGTGGACCGAGGCGCTCGCGGAGAGGGCAGTCGTCCCCGAAGACCTCAAGGAGCCCGCCGACGCCAGCTGTGAATTCGGCATCGCGGCGGTGATCGGCTTCCATCACGGCGACGCGGCGGCCGCCCGACGTTACCTCCTGGCCGCCGACCCGCACGCCAAGCGAATCGGGCTACGGCTCATACCGCCGCTGGCCCTGGCCCGCAGCCTGGACTTCGAGCACCGCGATGCTCCCGCCGAAGCCCTCGCGACCCTCACGAGCTGGCTGGACGGGAGCAGCGAGGAGGTCGGGCAAGCCGAGGCGCTCATCGCTGACGCGGTCCGCCTGGCCGTGAAGGTCGATGACCTGACGACCGCGCGGGATCTCGCCAAGCAAGCCAGCGAGCTCGCCGAGAACTCCGGGATTCCGCACCGGCAGGCGAACGCGCTGTACTGCTCCGGGCTCGTGGAGCACGACCCGCGCAAGCTGCAGTCCGCCGCCCGGCTCTACCGCGACGCCTCGCGGCCGCTGCTGATGGCCAAGGCGCTGGAGGCCGCCGCCGAGGAGTTCGTCGCGATCGACGACAAGGGCGCCGCGCGCGAGGCGATGGGGCGGGCCGTGGAGGCCTACGCCGGCCTGGGCGCGCAGGCGGACGTGAACCGGGTCCAGGCGGCGTTCCGCGAGTACGGGATCCGGCGCGGCCCGCACTCCAAGCACCGCAAGGCGACCAGCGGCTGGGACTCCCTCACCGACGCCGAGCTCAAGATCGCCGCCCTGGTCGCCGAGGGCCTGTCCAACCCCGACATCGCCCAGCGCCTGGTCACCTCCCCCCGCACGGTCGGCACCCACGTCAGTCACATCCTGAAGAAGCTGGGCGTGGCCAGCCGGGCCGAGATCGCCCGCGAGGCGGCGCTGCGCGCCGGCAAGTAGGCACGGCGGTCGCCCCATGGAGATGCCCCCTGTGGTGATGCCCCTGTGGTGATGGCCCTGTGGTGATGGCCCTGTGCTGGGCGCGGAGCGAGGATCACCGCGCGGCTCACTGGATGACGGTCACCCCGATCGCGAACACCAGCAAGCCGATGACGCACCAGGCGAGCAGCGCGCCGCGAAGGTCGCCGCGCAGCCGGCACCCGCTGCCCGGCTCGTCGTTACCGGTCATGCCTAACCGCCCCAGATCCGCCGCACCTCACCAGTCCCTGGCTATTACGTACCCAAATACGGCATCTCCGGCACCGAAGTGATCGTTAAGAACCGCCAAAGCGCGCGGGCACCAGGTGACCGCATCCCTGGTGCCCGCGCCGCTGAGCCCCTGGCGCTACGGGCGCGCCTCGCACTCCAGGGCGAAGTAGACGGCCTTGCCGCCGGGGGTGCGGTAGAAGCCCCAGTCGGCCGCGAGCGTGTCGACCAGCAGCAGCCCCCGGCCGGTCTCGGCGTCGGCGGAGTCGATGACCGGCCACGGGGCCGGCATGAATCGGGAGCGGTCATGGACCTCGACGCGCAGCTGCCCGCCCGACCACGAGACCGCCACGGTGACCGGGGACTCCCCGTGCGTGATGGCGTTGGTGACCAGCTCGGAGGTGAGCAGGACGGCCGTGTCCAGCGTGTCCTCGTCGATGAGCGAGCCCGCGGCGCAGGCGGCGCCGAGCGCCGGGTGACCGCCGATCCCGGCGTTCCAGGACTTGATGACGCGCTTGACGTGGTCGCGCGCGGCCGCCGCGGCGGCGGGGTTATTAAGGAGCTGGACCGTCCTCGTCCACGTGTCGTTACGAGTCGCCGCGCGCGGGGTTGCCCACGTGTCAAGCTTGGTCCAGGTGTCGGCGGAGGCGTCGGGGGCGGTCACGCTCATCGCGGTTCCTTAACTGGGAGAACTTACAGCGCGTATCGCTGCGATTGCTAACTGCCATGCAGCGGGGGATGCAAGTCAAATATTTATGCAAGTTGCAGCGCAAGACATCAGTCAGCTGACGTATCCCGCGCGGCCGCACCGCATACGCACGAAGTGCCAGGTGAAAACGTTAATTCGCACATCGTAAGCCGCACTGGTAACGCCTGCCACGCCAAGGCGCGTCGCCCGCGCAGGCAACAAGCGCCACGCATTTCCCACGGGCGGCACGGTGACTCCGAAGCGCTACGCTAGAGCGCAAAGGGAGCGGGCAATACGTATGTACGATCTCTACGGTGCCAGGGAACTGAGCGTGGAGCAGCTCCGCAGGCTGGTGTCGGCGGCTCTCGGGATAGCGTTCCGCGGCCATTTCAGCGAGGCCGTCGGGAACTACTATTTCGCCGAGGACGGCACGTCGGAGTTTACGGTCGAGAGCAACCTGGCGGCCGACGAAGAAGGTGCCTACCACCTGGAAGAGGACTTTCCCGAGTACGGGACGCTTTTCCACGCCGTCACCGATCATGGTGACGCCATTCGCGAGGCCCTGGCCGCCGTGGCCGGCCTCACCTTCTTGCGGCGCGAATTCGAGGCCTGAGCGGCCCGTGACCTGTCAATGCGGCCAGGTGCTCAGGCGGCGGAGAAGCGGTAGCCGTCAGCCCAGGGGGCCAGGTCCAGCGCGCTGGCGGGGACGTGGCCGTCCCAGGGACTCAGGCCTGCCAGTTCCCGGGGGGACATAACCCGGCCGAGCAGGGACTTCGGTGTCCGGCAGAGCATCAGCGGCCCGATCCGGATGGTGCCCGGGCCTCGCTCGTGCAGCGCCAGCAGCAGCCGGCGCAGCTCATCAAGGCCCGGCAGGTCCGGCGGGCGCTCACCGCGGCAGTCCCCCGGCACCGCCGTGAGCAAGGCGGCCAGCACGTTCTCCAGTGGCCGCCCGTCCGGTGGCCGCCACACCAGGTACGGGCCACGCCCGCCGGCGCCCCCTTCAGCCTGCAGGATGACCTCCATGCCGATCCCGTCGCAGAACGACCCGACCAGCCCGCGCATAACGTCCTCGGCCTCGCCGGCCCGCACGGAGACCGAGACGACGCGCCGCCGGTGAGCGGTGCCACTGCCCCCCGACAGGGCCTCATCGTCGAGCACGGACCGGACGAACTCGAGCATCTCCTCCTGGCCGCGCTGCAGTGACTCCACCTGCCGGGCAAGGCGTTCGTGGTCGCTGGCGTGCCCGTCGCCCAGCTCCCGCAGCGCCCCGCGGATGCCCGCCTGCCCGCTGCTCCTGCCGCGCGCGGCGGCTACGCAGGCGGCGGACGCGCCGACCGCCGCCCCGAAGACCAGTTCCCGGATTCTCATGAGACTTCCCCGACCCCCAGTGCACCCTCAGCTCCCCAGCTGATTGCGCCGATCATAGCGCGTACATAACCGGTCACACTCCGAAAACGGTCACTCTGCTCACCGCACGATTCCGCAGCGGCGGCGGCCGGGGCGAGGGGCCGGCCCGCGGTGTCCGCGAGCCCGCGTCACCGCCTATGGCGAAGCAGTTGCGAGAGGGGACAGTCCGGGTACTGATGGGGGATGGCAGGAAATAGGGCGCGCCGGGACCGGCGGCGCGGGCACCGCTGGATCATCGCGGCGGCATTCGCGGGGCAGGCGGCGATCATCGCCGTCGTGGCGGCCGGGTCGGCCCGCGGTACCCCCGCCGCGGTCAGCGTGGCGGCCGGTCCGCCGACCGCGGTGGCGCCAGGCACAGCGCCGCCAAGCCCAGCGCCGCCAAGCCCAGCGCCCGCGATGCCGGCGCCCGTGGCGCCCCTCCCGTCTGGCGAGATCGGCGTTACGGTGTCGGCCGCCGGGCCGGGCGGTGCCTCCCAAAGCAGTGCCATCCAAAGCGGGGACATCGGCTTCCCGGCCCCCGAGGACCCGCCGCTCCTCGTCCTCAAGCCGGGCGCGGACACCGCGATCACGGTCAGCCTCGCGATCCCGCCGGGGGCGCGGGTGCGCGACCTGTGGCTGGGCATCGCCGGGCAGGGGGCCGGTCCCGCGCCCGTGCGGCGGTTGCTGGTGGCCAGCGTGAACGCCACCCCGGGCGCCGGGCGGTACGCGTACGCGCTGCACTGGACCATGCCGGCGGGCACGCCCGCCGGCGCCGGGGACCTGCTCGTCCTGAACGTGCGGCACGCGGGCGGCACCGACGACCAGGCACCCATCGCGGAGCTAGTCGCGGGCTAGCGCCGGCCGCGGGGCGGCTGGGATGAAGCGGCGAGGCGGCTGGGAATGGAACAGCCGGCCGGGGCTCGTTATGGCCGGGGACGCTCTTGATCTTTGCTGCGACAATGGCGGGCATGAAGGTGGTCGCGTACGGGTCGCTGATGCACCGGCCCAGCCTGGAGGCCACGCTGCGGCGCCCGGCCGCGCTCACCCGGATCACGGTTCCGGGGTGGCGGCGCGTCTTCAACGCGCCGTTTCCCGACGGGCTGGCCTACCTGAACATCGCGCCCGCGCTCAGTGGCCAGATCGAAGCCGGGTACTTCACCGTCGAGGCGGCCGAGCTGCCGCTGTTCGCCGCCCGCGAGGCCGGGTCGGAGCTGGTGGAGGTGATGAGCGGGTACCACGCGTTCGTCTGGCCGCGGCCCGCCTGGCGGGAGCTGCCGGTCCTGCGCAGCTACCTCGAGGTGTGCCGCCAGGGCGCCGACGGCCTCGGCGTCAACCTCGACCCCGGCACCACCTGGCCAGCGGTCGTGCACGACGACTCCGCAGGGCCACGGTATTCATGAGCACCGTATTCATGTGCACCGTATTCATGTGCACCGCATCGATGAGCACCGCATCGATGAGCACGGCACCGCTAGCCCCCTAGGAAGGTCCCAGGAATGACCCAGCCGCCACCGCGCACCGTGGACCTGTTCGTGGACGGGCGCTGGCAGCCGCCACTGGGCGGGCAGTACGAGCCGGCCGGCAGCCCGGTCACCGGGGAGGTGATCGGGCACGTGGCGCAGGGCGGCCGGGCCGACGCGGACGCGGCGGTCGCGGTCGCCGGGCGGGCGCTCGGCGGCTGGGCGGCCGCCACCGCGTTCGACCGGGCGCGGGCCCTGCACCGGGTGGGGGACGCCTGCCAGCGGCGCCGCGATGAGCTGGCCCGCGCGCTCACCCTCGACCAGGGCAAGCCGCTGGACGCCGAGGCCTACCCGGAAGTCGATGACCTGATCGGCTACTGGCACGGCGCCGCCGAGGACGTACTGCGCCTGGACGGCGCGATCCCGCCCGCCCGGCTGCCGGGCGCCCGGGTCCTCATCGAGCGCCGCCCGCTCGGCGTGGTGGCCGTCATCACGCCATGGAACTGGCCTTACACGATGCCCGCGCAGGTGATCGCCCCCGCGCTGGCGGCGGGCAACACGGTCGTGTGGGCGCCGGCGCCGAGCACGTCGGTCTGCAGCGCGCTGCTGGTGGACTGCGTCGCCGAGGCTGACCTGCCTCCGGGGACGGTCGGCTTCCTGCCTGGTCCCGGGCCGGTCGTCGGGGACGCGATCGCCGGGCATCCCGGGGTCGCCGCCGTCGCGTTCGTGGGGTCCACCCAGACGGGCCTGTCCGTCGCCCGCCGGGCCGCGGGCAAGGCCCAGCTGCTGGAGATGGGCAACAACGGCCCGCTGGTCGTCATGGACGACGCCGACCTGGACCGGGCGGTGGCCGGGACCATTGCCGGGGCCTACCTGTGCGCCGGGCAAAGCTGCACGGCCGCCGAGCGGATCCTCGTGCACGAGGCGGTCCACGACGCCTTCGTCGCCGCCCTCGCCGCGGCCGTCGGCAAGCAGGTCGTGCTAGGCGACCCGTTCGCCCCGCAGACGTCCATGGGCCCGCTGAACAACGCCGCCGTCGCCGCCAAGACCGCCCGCCACGTGGCGGACGCGCTCGATCACGGCGCGCGGCTCGTCGCGGGCGGGTCCGCCGAGGCCGGATGGCCCACTGACCTCTACTGGCAGGCCACGATCCTCGACGACGTGCCGCGCGAGGCGGTGATCGCGCGCGAGGAGACCTTCGGGCCGGTCGCCCCGGTCATCTCGGTCGCGTCGCTGGCGGACGCGACCGAGCTGACCAACGACCAGCCGTACGGGCTGATGGCGTCCATCTACACCGCCGACGCCGGCGCCGCCCTGCGGTACGCCGACGCGATCCGGGCCGCCTGGGTGAACGTGAACGAGTCGTCGAACTACTGGGAGACGCACCTGCCGTTCGGCGGGGGCGGGGGCAGCCTCAGCGGCGTCGGCCGGGTCGGCGGCCGGTACGCGATGGAGGCCCTCACCCAGGTCCGCACGACGGTCTTGTCCGGCTTCGCCTAGCGGCGGCCGCCCCGGGCGCCGTCACGCGCTCAGCAGCATGGGCAGGCTGATCGCGGCGGCCATCGCCCGGTAGCCGGCGTCGCTGGGATGCAGGTTGTCGCCGGAGTCATAGGCCCGCCTCATCGACAGCGGGTCAGCGGGGCTGCGCACGAGCGCGTCGAAGTCGATGACGGCGTCGAACGCGCCGCTGGTGCGGATCCACGCGTTGACCGTCTCCCGCGCGGCCTCCCGCGCCGCCGTGTAGCCGCCGGTGCCCAGGAACGGCAGCAGCGTGGTGCCGAAGATCTTCAGGCCCCGGGCGTGCGCGCGCTCGATCAGCTACTCGTACCCGGCGATGACCTGCTGCGCGGTGGCGGCCCCGGTCCTGATGTCGTTGATCCCGATCTCCACGATGATGTCCCGGACGCCGGGCTGGTCCAGGGCGTCGGCGCCGAACCGGTCCAGGGCGCCGGGGTACTGCGGGGATGTGGCGAGCAGGTGGTCCCCGCTGATCCCCTCGTCGGCGACCGACAGCGTCCGCCCCAGCCGGGCGGACAGCCGCCGGGCGAGGTCATTGGGCCAGCGGGCGTTGGCGTCGAAGGTTGAGCGGAGCCCGTCGGTGATCGAGTCGCCGAAGGCCACCACCGTTCCCGACGCGCGCGCCGGGAACACGATCACCCCCTCAAGGTAGAACCAGGACCTGCTGGCCCATGGGAAGGCGGCCGCGCTGGTGGCGGCCGCGTGGTCGCCGGCGACCGACATCCAGGTGTGCTGCTGGGCATCCAGGTGGATGGTCGGCCTGGCCGCGCGGGCGGGCAGGTAGATGCTGACCGCCAGGTCCCGCAGGGCCGGGACGCGCATGGGCACCGGGTCGCTGACGGCCTGCTCGCCGGCGGGGATCTGGACCGCGGCGCGGCCGGCGAACCGGACGAGGTGGATGCCCGGCATCACGGCGGCCCCGGCGCCCGCCAGGCCCACGGTCACCTCGCCGACACGCAGCGGCGTGGTCCCGTAGGCGTTCGTGAGCACCAGGCGCAGGGCGTCCCCGCCCGCGGACAGGAACACGATGTCGCGGACGGTCCGGTCGCGGAAGGCGCCCGCCCCGAGCGCTCCCGCGTGCGCCGCCTGCGGGCTGGCCGCCCAGGAGGTGACCCACTGCCGCCTGCCGTTACCGGGCCCGGTCGTGTGGGCGGCCTGGTGCGCCGACGAGATCGGTGGCGGCGGCGAGGCCGGGGACCCTGCTCTCGGGGAACCAGCTCCCGGGGAACCAGCTCCCGGAGACCCGGCGGGCGGCGCCTGCGCGTTGCAGCCGGCCAGGCACAGCGCGGCGAACAGGGTCACCACAACCCCGGTCAACGTCCTCATCACGAGCCCTTCCCCGTCGCGCCCCCGCGAGCAAATCCGTCCTTTTAGGGCATGACAGCGAGATGCCAGCACATTGCCAGCTGTAAACATCACGAATAGGCCACGCGCGCTTCGATGACTGTCTAGGATCAGCGCCAGGATGCGGGCGGAGGTGCCTGACATGCGCATATTCATGACTCGCGCTGTAGCCGCGGTCATCGTCGCTGGCGTGACGCTGACCGGGGGCGCGGCGTGCAGCTTCCAGCCGAGCGGCCAGGGCCCGACCGGCAGCGCGGCCACCAGCCCGGCCCTGGCGGCCTCCCCGGCCCCGGCGACCCCGGCGGCGGCCGTTCCCACGGTCAAGGCGACGTTCAGCTCGGCGATGCAGGCGGCCGCGGCCTTCGGGTCACCGCCGACGGCCTGGCAGGTGGGCATCCTGGCGGCGCTGCAAACCCGGCACCAGGTGCCCGGGTTCTCCGCGTCGATGCGCTCGGACCTGCGGGCGGCGGGCAAGGCGGCGATCACCCGGTACTTCGCCCCGCCCCAGGCGGCGACCGAGGAGCAGGCGCTCGGCCGCGCCCTCGCGCAAGACGCCAACCCCAACGTCATCAACCTGGGATCGGGAGTCGCCAAGGTGGACTTCGGCCTGGTCCGCGTGGCCGGCTCGTCCGCCGTGGTCAGCGCCCGGGTGACGATCTGGGCGAAGGCGGTCGCGCGCCAGCCGCGCAGCGGCCCCTGGCAGGCGACCGCGCCGGTCCGCGTCGTCGCCTACACCGCGACGCTGCAGCTGGGCGCCTCCGGCCAGTGGCAGGTCACCAAGCTGACCGGCCAAGCCCCGCCGTTCTAGCTCCGCTGGCTGACGCCCGCCCGCGAAAGCCCGCCCGCTGGACGAGATGGGGTACTGACGTAGCCTGGGGGCATGTCGGTGAGCACGGGCGAGGATTCCGGGGTCAGCTTGCTGGAGCGCGCGGCGGCGGCGTTCGCCGGCAGCGTGCCGGAATCGCCGGCCGATGACGGATTCTTCGGCCCGGGCAGCGTGACCTGGCGGCTCGCGGGCGCCATGACGATGCCCGTGGTGGGGCTGCGGGCGCTGCTGCTGCAGGCCCTGCACCCGCTGGCGATGGCCGGGGTGGACCAGCACAGCCAGTGGCGGGCCGATCCCGGCGGGCGGCTGGCCTCGACGTCGGCGTATGAGGTGACGATCAGCTTCGGTGACCGGGCGGCGGCCCGGGCCGCCGCGGCCCGCGTCCGCAAGATCCACGACTTCGTCCGCGGCACCGACCCGGCGACCGGCAAGCCGTACGCGGCCCAGGACCCGGCGCTGCTGTTGTGGGTGCACAACGCGCTGGTCGACTCCCAGCTCGCCTGCGCCCGCCGGTACGGCTCGATCAGCGGCGACGATGAAGACCGGTACGTGCGCGAGCAGATCGCGGCCGCCGAGCTGATCGGCATCCCGGCCGGGCTGGCGCCGTCCACGGCCGCGGAGCTGACCGCGTATTTCGACGAGGTGCGCCCGGAGCTGATGTGCAGCCCCGCCGCCGCCGAGGCGATGGGGTACCTGCTGCGCTACCTGCTGCCCGGCGACGCCCCCGCGACCGAGCCCGAGCCCGACGATGGCGGGCTGTGGGAGGACGTGGCCAGCGCCGCGATCGCGTCCCTGCCCGGCTGGGCGATCGAGATGTACGGGGACGTGCTACCGGAGGTCGGCGAGCCTCCCGCCCGCGCGGAGGTGCGGGCGGTGCTGGGCGTGATGGACGCCGCGTTCTTGTCCGAGCCGGGCGTGCTGGAGGCCCGCCAGCGCATCCAGCAGCGCACCCGCCAGGCCCTCGGCTGAGCCTCAGCTCACGAAGAACGGCACGCCTTCCACTTCGATCTTGAAGCGCAGCTCGTCGCCGAACGGGTTGCCGCCGGCCCACAGCTTGACCGCCGCCTTGACCACGGCGGCGCCCAGCACGAGCGCGGGCTCACTCATGCGCGCCAGTATCCCGCAAATGCGCTAATGCTACGATCTGCGCCGAAACCCAGTGCACCGGGCGGGGAATCAGCGAGTTCCGCATTCTTCACCGCGGCCACAAGCACGCACCCGCCACCCTCCCGTGGCTGGATTCGCATGCGGTCGGCCGCAGGCCCGCGCCGCGCGCCACGGCGGCGGAGGCCGCGTGCTCGGGATGGATGTGCGCCTGGATCGCGGCGACCCCGCGGGCGTCCAGCCATGCGACGTCGCCGATCGTGAGCGGCGTCAAGACGATCCGCGCGCCCTCGAACAGCGCGGACACCATGCTCCCCACAAGTCACCTGCCAATCCGTTGCGGCCACGAGATTCGGCTATATGTTTGGGGTTTCCGGTGTGATAGCACCGGCAAACCCAAACATATATCGCTCCGGGCGGCCTCCCCGGTTGCCGATTTCGATATCGGGGAACGTACGCGGCGACAACGCATCTTGCTGTTATCGCGATTGGGAGCTAGCCGGGCTGGGGGCCGTGATCGGCCTCGATGCGCTCGTAGGCGTCCATGATCAGGCGCAGCGCGGCATCCGGGCTCTCCTGGAGCTTGTTGATCCACTCAGCCAGCAGCAGCGCCGACAGTTGCAAGGCGGCGACCTCATCGCGGTACCAGCCGTCCCGGTACTGCTCGCGCCATCGGTTCGGGCTGACCTCGAGCGCGCACGCGGTGACCAGCGCGGTCATCGTCGGGATCACGGACGGCCGCACGTTGACGGGCATGGCCTTCAGGCGCGACACCAGCATCGCGACGACGCGGCCGAGCGCGTCCGACCGGTCCCGGCCGCCCGCCTCGTAGGACCGGCAGAACCACGTCATGAACAGGTAGACGACGGTCAGGTAACCGTCGGTCAACCGCGCGGCGGCGTCCGGCGGGCCGGTGACCAGCGAGGAGTCGAGCTCGAAGCGGGGGTCAGCGTCGCGGGTCGCCCGCAACCGGGAGTCGATCTCCATGATCGCGGCCACGACGTCGCCGACTGGGCCGTCTGCTCCCACGTCGCGTGGTTCCTCTCGAAGGCGGGGGATTAGCGGTCAATGCCCAGCCTAGCTGAGCACGCGCGGCCCCGGGCGGCCTTGCCCCTTGCCGGGAAGCACTGTGTTCAGAAGCACCGCGTCCAGAAGCACTGTGTTCAGAAGCACCGCGTCCAGAAGCCCCGTATCAAGACCGATATATAGAAAGAGGCGCTGTATCGAGAATCACGCATTCACCCCGAATCAGGTCTTGGGTTACCATAATGGCCTGGCCTAATGACGCGGATTCCTCATGGGGGCTCGGTGATCCAAGCGCTGGGGCCTGGGGACCCACGGGCCGTGGGCAGGTATCAGCTGCTGGGCAAGCTCGGCCGGGGCGGGATGGGACAGGTGTACCTGGGCCGCTCCCCCGGCGGCCGCCAGGTCGCGGTCAAGCTGATCCGGCCCGAGCTGGCCGGTGACCCCGATTTCCGCGCGCGGTTCGCGCTCGAGGTCGCCACCGCGCGCAAGGTCAGCGGTATTTTCACCGTCCCCGTCGTCGACGCTGAGGTCAACGGGACGCAGCCGTGGCTGGTGACCGCGTACGTCGAGGGCCCCTCCCTGGCCGAGGCCGTCAATGACCGCGGGCCACTGCCCGCCGCGTCGGTGCTGTCCCTGGCGGCCGGGCTCGCCGAAGGGCTGGAGGCCATCCACGCGGCCGGCGTCGTCCACCGTGACCTCAAGCCGTCGAACGTCTTGCTCGCCGCCGATGGTCCGCGCATCATCGACTTCGGGATCTCCCGCGCCGCCGAGGGCGCCGGGTTCACCAGGACCGGCTTCGTCGCCGGCTCGCCGGGGTTCATGTCGCCCGAGCAGGCCATGGGCGGCGAGACCGGCCCGGCCAGCGACGTCTTCAGCCTCGGCTCGGTGCTGGCGTTCGCGGCGACGGGGCAAGGGCCGTTCGGCCGGGGGACGGCCGAGGCGATGCTGTTCCGGGTCGTGCACGACGCCCCCGATACCGCCCCGCTGCCCGCGCGGGTCCGCCAGCTCGTAGAGCAGTGCCTGGTCAAGGACCCCCGCCGGCGGCCGACCGCCGGGCAGATCGTCACGGCACTGGCGGGCGGCCAGCCGGGCCCCAGTGCGGAGCCGGGCCCCAGTGCGGAGCCGGGCCTCAGTGCGCAGCGGCGGGAAGCGCCGTCGCCGACGGGGTTCCCCTGGAGGCAGCCACCCCGCCTGCCACCCCCAGCGGTGCCGCACTCGCCGGCCGTCTCCGGTGGCCAGCCAGGCGACCCCGGTCACCCGGGGACATGGCCGGAGCTGCCCGCTGGCCAGGGCCGACGCGGGCGCGGCTCCCTGGTGGCCCTCGCGGCGGCGGGGGTAGCCGTCCTGGCCGCGGTGGCGGGCACCGCCGTGGCGCTCGGCCAGCATTCCCGCCCGACCGCCGCGGCGTCGGCGGGAGCGTCATCCGCCACGACATCCCCGGGAACGCCCGGCCTGGCGTCGGCGACGGCTTCGGCGAGCCAGCTCGCGGGCTGGACGCCCTACCAGGGCCCGGGCGGCACGTTCACCATCGACCTGCCACCGGGCTGGAGCGCGACCTCCGCCAGTGCCGATGAGGTCAAGTTCTCCGGGCCGCAGCCGGGATTCACCGCGCTGGTCGCCTGGACAACCCAGCCGAAGCCCGACGCCTACGCCGACTGGGAGCAGCAGTCGGCCGCCACCGCCCGGCAGGGCCCCGGCTACCAGCTGATCGGCATCACCCAGGTGAGCTATCGCGGCTGGAACGCCGCCGACTGGGAGTTCCTGGCCGTGCGCGCCGGCCAGCTCGATCACTTCCTCGACCGGGGCTTCATCGTCCGGCCGGGCCAGCTCGCCTACGCGATCGAGCTGTACGGCCCACAGGCCCAGTGGCCATCGGTCAAGGCGAGCATCTGGGCCGGCCTGACGCAGAGCTTCTCCCCCGCCGGGTAGCGCGGGGCGGTCCCCCCGCGTAAACGGCTCGCGCCGGATGGTTCAATGGACGGTTATGAGCGAGCACTTCCTCGGCAATGTCGCCACCGTGGAGCTGAAGGCCAGCGCGGCCGCTGACGGCACCGCCGCGACCGCGGAGCGGGACCTCACGATGGTGTCGGGGGCGGCCGTCGGCGTCTGGGAGGTGCAGCCCGGCGAGCTCGGCGGCACCGCCTCCGATGAAGCGTTCGTCATCTTGTCCGGCTCGGCGACGCTTACCTTCCCCGCCACCGGCGAGGTGGTCACCATCGGCCCCGGCGACATCGTCAAGCTCAACGCCGGGGAACTGGTCCGGTGGCAGGTCCACGAGCTGCTGCGCAAGGTGTACGCCTTCGGCACCACCAGCTGAGTTCCCCTGGCCGCGCCGCCTGGGCCTTTGCTCGATCCACCGCTTGGATTGCACCGTGCACGAACGCGGGCTCAGCGTTCTGCCCCTTCACCCTATCGTGATCGCGACATGCAGCGTAAGCTGCCACAAAACGGTCACAGATTGGTACGGGGAAAGATGCAGCGCATTCCACTTCCCGGGAAGACGACCTGGCGGAAGTCCAGCCATTCGAGCGGTCCGGCTAACACCTGCGTCGAGGTCGGCAGTGCCTCGAGGACCAGTGCCGCCGCGCGGGTCCTGGTTCGCGACACCACCCGCCGGGGTGACGCTACCCTGACGTTCCCGCGGCGCGCCTGGCGCGAGTTCACCATCTCACTCAAGTAGCGGCCCCGGCAGGCGCTCGGCCAGGTCGCGCAGGATGCCCATCAGCGCCTCGGCCAGCTCCCCGGGCCGCCCGCCGCTGCGCGACAGCAGGCCCACCGGCTCGGCGGCGGCCGGGACGGGGACGTTCACCCGCGACAGCCAGCCGCGCTCGACGTCGAGGGCGACGGCGTGGGCAGGGGTGATCCACACGGCGTCGGACAGCAAGGTCAGCGACCGCGCGACCGACGATGACTGGGTCTCCACCCGCCGGGCGGGCACGCCGAGGCCGCCCGCCGCGAAGATGCCCTCGGCCTGCAGTCGGGGCGCGGTGCCGGCCTGCGGGATGAGGACCAGGTAGCTCAGCAGCGCCCGCGGCGAGACCAGCTCGGCAGCTACCTCCCGGGGCGGCGATCGCAGGATCCCCCCGTATCCCCCGCCGGGCCTGAGCAGCGGGTGGCCGGGCCGCACCACGGCGGCGACCGACTCGGCGTACAGTAGCTCGAACGAGACCCCGCGCATCATCGACGGCTCGGCCATCCGGCCAACGGCGAAGTCGAGCTCGCCGGCCTTCAGCGCGTCCAGCAGTTCCGGGTTGTGCGCCATCTCGACCGTGCAGGCGACATCGGGGCGGCGCGCGTGCAGCCGCGCGATCGCCCGCGCCACCAGGCCGCCGGCCACGGTGTACAGCGCGCCGACGTGCACCGTGGCGGCCTGCGCGGCGCCGGCGCCGCTGAGCGCGGCGGCGGCCGCGTCCATGGCCTGGGTGACCTCGGTCGCGTACCTCAGGAACTGCTCCCCCGCCGCGGTCAGCGAGGTGCCGGCCCGCCCGCGGTCCACCAGGTGGCGGCCGGCCATCCGCTCCAGCTCCGACAGCGTCTTGGAGACGGCCGGCTGGCTGAGGTGCAGCCGCGCGGCGGCGCGGGCGAGGGTCCGCTCCTGGGCCACGACGACGAAGCAGCTCAGGTGCCGCAGCCCGATTTCCATAACCGCAAGTTAAATAACGAGGCGAGAAGAGTCAATTTACTTCACCAGCAGTCAAGGATTAGAGTCGCCAGCAGGACCAGCGATCGCCCCGGAGGTACCAACGATGGCCCGGATCGTCGGCGGCGTGGCCGCCTCGCACACGCCGACCATTGGGTTCGCCTATGACCAGAACAAGCAGGACGACCCGGCCTGGGCGCCCATCTTCGCCGCGTTCAAGCCGGTGGAGGACTGGTTCAAGGACAAGAAGCCGGACGCGATCGTCTACATCTTCAACGATCACGTGACGTCGTTCTTCTTCGACCACTACTCCGCGTTCACCCTCGGGATCGGCGCGGAGTACCCGGTCGCCGACGAGGGCGGCAGCCCCCGCCAGCTCCCCGCGATCAAGGGCGACCCGAAGCTCGCCGCGCACGTCGCCTCCAGCCTGGTCACCGACGAGTTCGACCTGTCCTACTTCCAGGACAAGCCGCTGGATCACGGGTTCTTCTCGCCGATGTCGGTGCTGCTGGACCGCCCCGATGGCCAGTGGCCCACGCGGATCGTCCCGTTGCAGGTTGGCGTGCTGCAGTTCCCGATCCCGACCGCGGCCCGCTGCTACAAGCTAGGCAAGGCGCTGCGCAAGGCGATCGAGTCCTACCCCGAGGACATCGACGTGGCGGTCGTGTCCACCGGCGGCCTCTCGCACCAGGTGCACGGCGAGGGAGCCGGCTTCAACAACCCCGAGTGGGACCACCAGTTCCTCGACGCCATCACCGACGACCCGGCCGCGCTGGCGGAGATGACGCACGCCGAGTACGCGCGACTCGGCGGGTTCGAGGGCGCCGAGGTCATCATGTGGCTCATCATGCGCGGGGCGCTGTCGGAGAAGGTCCGGCGCGTGCACTCCTCGTACTACTTGCCGTCGATGACCGGCATCGCCACGCTGGTGCTGGAGAACGAGGCGGCCGCGCTGCCGTCGGTGGACAAGAGCGCCGACCGGCACCGCGAGCGGATGGCCGAGCAGCTGGCCGGCATCGAGGCGATGACCGGCACCTATCCCTTCGACATCGCGCGCAGCGTCAAGGGCTACCGGATCAACAAGTACCTGCACGCGATGATCGACCCCGGGCACCGTGCCCGGTTCCTGGCCGATGAGGAGGCCGCGCTCGCCGAGGCCGACCTGTCCGATGAGGAGCGGGACCTCATCCGCCGCCGCGACTGGCCGGGCCTGATCCACTACGGCGCTATCTTCTTCATGCTGGAGAAGCTGGCCGCCGTCACCGGCATCTCCAACCTGCACGTCTACGCCGCGATGCGCGGCCAGACGCTCGAGGACTTCATGAAGACCCGCAACACCCAGGTCATCTACTCGGTGGCGGGCAAGAAGGGCTAGGCCTTTCCGGTCTCAACGGTCCCGGCGCGCCTGCCTAGAGGATAGGCGTGCTCACGGTGATGAAGAACGTCCCCGTCGAGGCGGTCTGCGGGCTCGACTCGGTATCGGTGACGGTGATGGCCACGCCGTAGGTTCCGTCCAGTGTCGGCGTGCCGGTGATCGCCCCAGTCCCCGAGTCAAAGCTCAGCCCTGGTGGCAGGCTGCCCGACAACGAGTAGCGGTACTGGCCGTTGCCGCCGGAGGCGACCGGCTGGATCGGGTCAATCGCGAAGCCCGCCGCCTCGTTGGGCTGGTCTCCGGGATTGGTGATCGACAGGTTCGCGAACCCGCAGGTTGACGACAAGTTGATCGTGTTGCTTACGCTGGCCGGCGAGGTCACCGTCAGGGTGTCGCCGCCGCTCCACGGCTGGGCCGCGCCCGCCGTCACGCTGTCGGTGACGGTCGCGCTCCCGTTGGCGGCGACCGCGACTGACCCCGACTTGCCGGAGGACCATGTGTAGGCCACCGTGGTGGCCTTATCCGAGCTGATGGTGCCGGTCACCGTGAACGTGGGCGGGTTGGGGTCGGAGCACACCCCGGCGCTTTGCGGGGAGCCCGGGTTACTGGACAGCGACAGCGAGATGACCGGGGCCGCCGGGGCCGTGGACGTGGTGGTGGGCGTGGCCGTCGGGGGCGCCGTCGTCGCCGGCGGCGCCGGGTTACCCGGCGGGTTGCCGCCCGGGTTGCCGGGGGCGCGGTTGCCGCCCGGGTTGCCAGGGGCTGGGTTACCCGGCGGGTTGCCGCCCGGGTTGCCGGGAGGGGGGTTACCGCCCGGGTTGCCAGGGGCTGGCGACGCCGGCGCGGACGCGCCGCTGCCCGGCGCGCCGCTGCCCGGCGCGCCGCCCGGCGTGGTGGGGCTGCCGGAGCCGTCCGTGCCGCCGCCGCCGGAGCCGCCCGGCCCGCTGGCGCCGGCCGTGGTGGTGACGGTGTTGGTGTTGCCCTGCAGGGCCAGGGTGGTCCCGGCCCCGGCGACCGCGATCAGGACGCCTGCCGCCGCGCTGGCGATAACGACCTTCTTGCGCCGGGACAAGCCAGCCAGTGCCGAGGCGGTGAACGACCCGCCCGCCGCGCCGACGACGGCCCCGCCGAGCAGCAGGACCAGCAGCGCCGAGGCGCGCCGCCCGGCCTCCCCGCGGCCGCGCTCCTCCCAGTCCGCGCCGTAGGCGCGGTCGGCTACCCAGTTCAGCTCGGCGACGAACTCCATGGCGTTCGACGGCCGGTCCCGGGGGTCCTTGGCCATCCCCCGCTCGATCAGCTGCTGCAGCGGCTGATCGACCATGGCGACCGGGACCGCGGCGGTCTCGTGCTGGATCGCCAGCTGCCCGAGGCGCCCCGAGAACGGGGTCTTGCCGGTCAGGCACTCGAAGAACACCGCGGTGGCGGCGTAGATGTCGGTCGCCGGGGTGGCCGGGGCCCCGTTCCACTGCTCGGGCGCCATGTACAGCGGGGTCCCGGCGGCCGGGGCCTTCTTCCCGGCCTGGACCGCGACGCCGAAGTCGGTTAGCTTGCTGTCGCCCGCGCCGGTCACGAGCACGTTCTCCGGCTTGTAGTCGCGGTGCACGATGCCCACCTGGTGCGCGGACGCCAGCCCCAGCAAGGAGCCCTTCAGCACGACGAGCGCGGACTCCGGGCTGGTCGCCCCCTCCCGGGAGATCATCTGGTGCAGCGAGATGCCGTTGACGAGCTCCATCACGATGGCCGCGCCCTCGCCGGGGTCCTCGATGTAGTCGAACAGCCGCACCACCTGCGGAACGTCCAGCGACCGGAGCACGTCAGCCTCCTGGCGGAAGCCGTCCAGGAACGCCGGGTCGCGGAACAGCCTGGGCGCGAGGTACTTGACCGCCACCTCCTGGCCGCTGGCATCGTGGATCGCCGCCACTACCCGGCCGGAGGCGCCGCGCCCGAGCTCCCGCTCTTCGGTGTAGCCGAATACCGCCCATGCACTCATGAAGTCGCTCCGTAAGGGGGGTTATGCGCAAAAGCAAAGAAATTAGACAATGCGCCACCCGACGCCCACGGGAGCAACCGGAATCTATCACAACTCTTGCCGCTAACGCCGCTTTATGCGCATCCGGCGCGTCCGGCGCAAGCGCCACTTGCTGTTATCAGGTCAGCGGCGAATTGACGTTTATGTAGAAGGTCCCCGTCGAGGCCGTCTGCGGCGATGACTCGGTATCGGTGACGGTGACGTTCAGGATGTACGCCTGTGCGACCTGCGGCGTCCCGCTGATCACGCCGGTCGACGAGTTGAGGGTCAGGTCCTTCGGCAAGTTGCCGCGCGGGCTGGACCAGCTGAACGTGTAATGGCCGTTGCCGCCGGAGACCGGGACCTTCACCGAGAAGGGCGAGCCCACGGTCACCGACTGGTCCCCGGGATTCGTGACCGACAGCGGCAGGTACGTGCAGGTCGTTGACAGCTTGATCGAGTTGCTCACGCTGGCCGGCGAGGTCACCGTCAGGGTGTCGCCGCCGCTCCACGGCTGGGCCGCGCCCGCGGTTACGCCCTCGCTGACGTTCACGCTGCCTCCTGCCGCGACCGCGACCGACCCCGACTTGCCAGAGGACCACTTGTACGCCACCGTTGCGGCCTTATCCGAGCTGATGGTGCCGGTCACCGTGAACGTGGGCGGGTTGGGGTCGGTGCACA
>JAICYD010000085.1 GCA_025934375.1 Streptosporangiaceae bacterium
AACCTGCCGACCACCGGAGATGGCCGGTACCTGCTGTCCAGGCCGTACAACGTGACCAGGGGAAACCTGACCGCCTGGATGTGGGAGCCAAACCGCTGAGCCGCCCGGGTTCCGTTATGGAGGGGAGCCAGTCGACCGCGATGGCGTAGTCGCGGACGCTTCCGGAGACGGCGCCAGCGGGGGACAGATGGTACTTCCGGTACGCGGCGGCCGCGGTCGAGCACCTGCGGCTGCCCGCCCTGACCACCGCCGGGATGAACGCCCCGCAGGGCGTCAACCTGATGTGGCCGCCGCGCGGCCGCGGGCGGCACTGCGGCGAGCCGGCGACGTGCTGGCCGGCGCGGGCGTGGCCGCCCTGGCGGCGGGGGCGATCGCGGGCTACCCGCTGTGGGAGCAGTTCCTCGGGCCGGTCCGGCAGCACGGCAGCCCGTTCCTGCCCGATCACTACAAGAACGACCTGGCCGGATTCGCGCGGCCGTCATCGTCGATGCTGCTGCACACGCGGGGCAGCGCGGCGTTCGCGGCGGCGTTCCAGGGGCGGCTCCCGGAGTACCTGGCCTACCTGGGCTGGCCGATGCTGATCGCGCTCGCCGTGGCGGTCGCGGTGGCCTGGCGGCAGCTGGCGGCCCGCGCCGTGGCGATCACGTTCGTGGCGCTTGAGGTGGCCTCGCTCGGCGGGACGCTGCTGGCCGGCGGGCATGCGCACCCGTGGCTCGCGCTGCCCTGGTACTGGGTGCAGTCGCTTCCGGTGGCGGGGTCGGCGATCCCGGACCGGTTCTCGATCCTGGCCGACGGCGCGGCGGCGGCGCTGCTCGCGCTCGGCATGGACGCGGCCGTGGCTCGTTGGCCGCAGGCCCGGTGGCCGGGGGCGCGGTGGCTGGCCCCCTGAAACACGCTCGGAAAAGAGCTCTACCAGGACAGGCCTCTTTACCTGTTCGTGATGGCCCAGCCCCCGGCACCGTGGCGGTATTACGGCTAGCTGAAAGGCTGCCCAGTCAGGTTTACTCGGGCGGCTGATAGGGCCTCGATAGGGCGCGGGAGCTCGGGCGCGGGAGTTCCGGTGCGCCGTCTCCCGGAGTGACGAAGTGATTGCTTTGGGTGGCTGACTGGGTACTGGTGGGGTGTGACTAACTTGGCGTCATCACCGCGCGCGGTCCGCAAGGCGTTCCACGAGGAGCTGGGCCCGGGGCAGCGGTCGGCCCTGCTCAGCTGGCTGGCCTTCACCGGCGCCTTCGCAGGGTTGCGGGCGCTCACCTACAGCATCCGGGCCGGCAAGGGGCCATTCCGGAACGTCAGCGTCGGCGGCGAGCACTTGCACCACTACATGTGGGGCATCGCCATGCTGTCTGGCGTCGGCGCGGTCGCCGTCCGCGGCGAGGAAGCGCACCGCCGCCACCCGGCCCTCGCCATCAGCTACGGCGCCGGGCTGGCCCTGATCGTCGACGAGTTCGCGCTGCTGCTGGACCTGCAAGACGTCTACTGGGCCAGGCAGGGCCGGATCTCCATTGACGTCGGGGTCGGCGGCATCGCCGTGGCCGGGTCCTACTTCGCGGCGCTGCCGTTGCTGCGCAGGCTGCGGCGGCAGCGAGTACACCCGCCCATCCCGGCCCAGGCGCCAGCGCCGCATGCGGAATCGGGGGCCGGCTCGCCGGGGGCGATCCGGGGGGCGTCAGGCGGGCAGGGCCTTCGCTAGCTCCGCGAGGCGGGGCCACAGGTAGGCGAGCCCGCCGGTGACGTCCATGGCGGCGAGGCGCTCTACCTCGCCATCGCTGCTCATCGCGTGCACGAGGTTGCCGTCACTGGCTGCGCTAGCTCGCAGAATGCAAATGGCGACTGGCGGCATCGCGACGGGCTGGCCGGCTGGCCTGGCGGTAGAGTTGTGCGAGAGGGGGGCCGGCCGGCCTCGATAGCGACGCTGGACAAGCGGGTGCGGGGCGGCTGGTCGCGGGTACGCCGGATGACGCGATCGCGGAACCGCGGCGGTTCGCGGGGCCGGGTCGAGCATGTGGTCGCCGATTTCCGGTTCACGTTCGACCGCTGGTTTGATTCAGGTCAACGGCGGCAGTCGATAAGCACTCAATAAGGAGGCCTCTCATGCTGAAGCTGGGATACAAGGCATCGAACGAGCAGTTCGCGCCGGCTGAGTTGCTGGGCTATGGCGTCCTGGCTGAGGAGTGCGGGTTCGACTCGGTCTTCGTCAGCGACCACCTGCAGCCCTGGCGGCACGACGGCGGGCACGCCCCGTTCGCCATGTCGTGGCTGGGGGCGCTGGGCGCGCGGACCGAGCGGATCGTCATGGGCACCTCGGTGCTGACCCCGACGTTCCGCTACCACCCGGGGATCGTCGCCCAGTCCTTCGCCACGCTCGGGTGCCTGTTCCCCGGGCGGGTGATCCTGGGCATGGGGACCGGTGAGTCCCTCAACGAGGTCGCGCTGGGGATTGAGTGGCCCGACGGCAAGGAGCGGTTCGCCCGGTTCCGCGAGGCGGTCGCCTTGATCAGGCAGCTGTGGACCGAGGAGCGGGTCACGTTCGAGGGCACCTACTACCGCGCCGAGAAGGCCACCATCTACGACCGGCCCGAGCGGCCGGTGCCGATCTACCTGGCCGGCTCGGGCCCGGCGGCGACCCGCTACGCCGGCCGGGCCGGCGACGGCTACATCACCACCTCGGGCAAGCCTCCCGAGCTGTACACCGACACGCTGCTGCCGGCGGTGCGCGAGGGCGCCGAGAAGGCAGGCCGGGACGTCACCGACCTCGACATGATGATCGAGGTCAAGGTCTCCTTCGACCATGACAGGGACGCGGCCATGGAGGCCACCCGCTTCTGGGGCGCGCTCGGGCTGACCCAGGAGCAGAAGGCCGGCGTCGAGGACCCGGTCGAGATGCAACGGCTCGCTGACGAACTGTCCGTGGAGCAGACCGCGCGGCGGTTCATCGTCTCGACCGACCCCGACGAGCACGTCGCGAAGATCAAGACCTACCTCGACCTTGGCTTCAACCACCTCGTCTTCCACGCCCCGGGCCCGGACCAGGCAAAGTTCCTGCGCCTGTACGGCGAGGAGATCCTGCCGCGGCTCAGGTCCCTCACGTAGCGGGCGGGCTCGCCTTCGCCTTCTCACTGGCCCGCGCGTGCGCGGCTCCCGCCTTGGTGGCCTGCCGGGCCGCGAACGGGTCGGCGGGGGCGCCCTCGGGCGCCTGGGCCTCCAGCTCGCCCTTGACCAGGAGCAGCTGCTCGTGCCGCTCCTGGCTCACCCGCGGGTACTGCGGGTCGATGTCGATCAGGGTGTGGACCAGGACCGCGGCCGCGCACAGGCGCGCGAACCACTTGTGGTCGGCCGGGATGACGTACCAGGGCGCCCAGGGGGTGCTGGTCGCGGACAGCATCTGCGAGAACGCTTCCTGGTAGTCATCCCACCGCTGCCGCTCGCGGACGTCGGCGGCCGAGAACTTCCAGTTCTTCTCCGGCAGGTCCAGCCGCTTGAAGAACCGGGTTCGCTGCTCTTCCTCCGACAGGTTCAAGAACATCTTCACGAGGCGGAACCCGTTGTCGGTCAGGTAGCGCTCCCAGTCGTTGATCTCGCGATAGCGGCGCCGCCACACCCCGTCGCCCTTGGCGTCCTCCGGCAGCTTCTGGCGGTCCAGGTTCTCCGGGTGCACCCGTACCACCAGCACCTCCTCGTAGTGTGACCGGTTGAAGATGGCGATGTCGCCCCGCGCGGGCAGGTGACGGGCATACCGCCACAGGTAGTCGTGATCGAGCTCCTCGGCTGAGGGCACCTTGAAGCCCGTGACGTGCACGCCCTGCGGGTTCACCCCGCTCATGACGTGGCGGATCGTCCCGTCCTTGCCGCCGGCGTCCAGCGCCTGCAGGCACACCAGCACCCCGTACCTGTCCTGGGCGGCCAGCCGGGCCTGGTAGTCGCACAGCATCGCGATGCCGTTGCGCATGATCTGGCTGGCGTCCTTCTTCTTCACGTAGCCAGCCTTGTAGCCGGGGTCGAAGTCCTTGGCCAGGTTCACCTTCGAGCCCGGCTTGACCCGCAGCGGCTTGATCAGCCTGGCGATGCGCGCCGCCCTCTGGTCAGTCATCGTCGTCAGTCCTCTCGCGACGATTGCGATCTTGCATCCCGCGCCGCGCGGCCGGCATCACCCCTCGCGGGTGAGGCTTCCAGATGCCCGAAAGGGGAGGATGCCGGTGCATCGGATCACAGCCGGGGTGGTGAGGGTGCTCGGGTGGTTGCCAGGCCTGCGGGCGGTGAGGTCCTACCGGCGTGCGTGGCTGGCCCGGGACCTCGTCGCCGGGATCGTGCTCAGCACGCTGCTGGTGCCGCAGGGCATGGCCTACGCGGAGCTGGCGGGCCTGCCGCCCATCACCGGTCTCTACACGACGATCTTGTGCCTGCTCGGGTACGCGGTGCTCGGCCCGTCGCGGATCCTGGTGCTCGGCCCGGACTCCTCGCTGGGACCGATGATCGCCGCCACGATCTTGCCGCTGGCCGGCGCCGGCGGCGACCCCAAGCGGGCCGTCGCGCTGGCGTCAATGCTCGCGATCATCGTCGGGGCGGTGGTGATCGCCGCCGCCGTGGCGAAGCTGGGCTTCGTCGCCGACCTGATCTCCAAGCCGACGATGATCGGCTACATGAACGGCCTGGCGCTCACCATACTCATCGGCCAGCTACCGAAGCTGTTCGGGTTCAAGGCCGACGCCGAGGGCCTGATCCGGGAGGCCGCGGCGTTCGTCAAGGGCCTCGCCGACGGCGAGGCGGTCGCGGCGGCGGCCACGGTCGGGATCTGCGGCATCGCGGTGATCCTGGTGCTGCAGCGCTGGGCGCCCAGGCTCCCGGCGGTGCTCATCATGGTCGTGGCGGCGATCGCGGCCACGACGATCTTCAGCCTCGCTCACCATGACGTCGCCCTGGTGGGGGTGCTGCCCAAGGGATTCCCGCCGCTCACCTGGCCCGGTGTCCGCCTGACGGACCTCGGGCCGCTGTTCGCCGGGGCGCTCGGCATCGCCGTGGTGTCCCTGGCCGACACGATCTCCACCGCGTCGGCGTTCGCCGCCCGGACCGGCCAGGAAGTCCACGGCAACGGCGAGATGATCGGGATCGGCGCCGCGAACCTGGCGGCCGGGCTGTTCCAGGGGTTCCCGGTCAGCACCAGCGGCTCGCGGACGGCGGTAGCGGAGCGCTCGGGCGCCAAGACCCAGCTGACCGGCGTCACCGGGGCGGCGGTGATCATCGTCATGATCGTGGCGGTCCCGGGCCTGTTCCGCAACCTGCCCCAGCCCGCGCTGGCCGCAGTGGTGATCACCGCGTCGCTGTCGCTGGCGGACATCCCGGGGACGGTGCGGCTGTGGCGGCAGCGCAAGGCGGAGTTCCTGCTCCTGCTGTCGATCACCGCGTTCGCCGGAGTCGCGCTGCTCGGCGTCCTGCCCGGGATCGCGGTCGCCGTGGCGCTGTCGATCCTCAACGTCTTCCGGCGGTCCTGGCGGCCCTACGAGACCGAGCTCAGGCGGGTAGCGGGCGTGGACGGCTACCACGACGTGAACAGCTACCCCGAGGCACAGCGGCTGCCGGGCCTGGTGATCTACCGGTTCGACGCGCCGCTCATCTTCGCCAACGCCACCACGTTCCGCGACGAGGTCAGGCGGCTGGCGCGGGCCGACCCGCCGCCGGCGTGGATCCTGATCGCCGCCGAGCCGGTCACCGACGTGGACACCACCGCGTCCGACATGCTGCAAGAGCTCGACCAGGCGCTGAACGCGAAGGGCATCAGCCTGGCGTTCGCCGAGCTCAAGGACCCGGTCCGGCGCAAGATCGAACGGTACGGGCTCACCAAGACGATCGACCCGCGGCACTTCTTCCCGACGATCGAATCGGCGGTCGCGGCGTTCCGCGCCGAGACCGGAGCCGAATGGGTCACTGATCCGGGCGGCGGAACAGCAACGGCACGGCCAGCCGCCCCAAGCGGTGCATGAGCCGTGGCCCCAGCGGGATATCGGCCAGCCTCGGCTGATAGTGCAAGAACGCGAACCCCAGCTTGCGGGCGAGCAGCCCGTCGGTGGGAACCTGATCGCCGACCACGGCTCCCGGCTGGGGCAGCCCCCGGTAGGGCGCCGTGCGCAGCGGCTTGCCGGCCGAGGCGAGGTACCGGACCTCGAACTCCCGGCTGGGCGGGACCACCGAGGGACGGCGCCCGGAGTTCGTCGAGAAAACCAGCACGCGCAGCTCCGGCAGCGTGGCGACCTTGCCGACGACCATGGCCACGCCCCAGTCGAGGGACTCTTGCGTGTTGTGCCACCAGGACACCAGCGGCTCAATGTCGACGATCATCGTCCGCACCGACAGCTGCCGGGCCCGGTCCATGACGTCGTCCAGCTCCGTGTGGCGCTCGTAGAGGCCTTTCATCGCACGGATCCTCCCTCATCACCGCGCCAGCTGCCAGAGCGTGGCCCAGTTCAGCTCGGGCTTCGGCGCGGGAACGCCGGGCCGGCCTCGCGGCACCCACACGCGCAGCGCGCCCGGGCGGACCGCGCACCGCACCGGGACCGGCAGTGATGTCGCCTCGCCGTCGATGCCCACCGGCAGCTCGCGCGCGTCGGCGGTGACCGTTACCTCGCGCGTGGTCAGCACGCGCACGCCGGCGGCGCGCCGCCCGCGGATCAGGCCGGCCGCCTCGCGCGCGCTGCCCACCGTGACGGCCACCACGCCGAGCGCGCCGCGGTCCAGCCGCGCCCGGCGGCCCAGGCCCGCGATGTCGCCGGTGCCGTACGGGTTGTTGGCGACCAGGAGCGCCTGCGGCGCGCTGATCTCCTCCCCGGCCGCGACGGCGGTCAGCCGGGGCCCGCGATGGCCGCTCAGCAAGTCGGGCAGCAACTCCAGCGTCGTGCCCATCTTGTCGCCGCGGTAGGCGGGCGCCTGGACGACCTCGGCATAGGCACCGAACGAGGCGTTGTTGACGAAGGTCCGGCCCCCGATCACGCCGAGGTCGACCCGCAGTTCGACCGCGTCAAACAGCGCGTCCAGGCAGGAAAGCGGCTTCTCCCGGTCCAGCCCCAGGTCGAGCGCGAAGTGATTGCGGGTACCCGCGGTGATGACCATGAACGGGATGTTGTGCTCGGCGGCGATGCCCGCCACCAGCGCCTGGGTGCCGTCTCCGCCGGCGACGCCCAGCAGGTCGGCGCCCCGGGCAACCGCCGCGCGGGCCACCTCGGCGACGTCGACCGGCTCGGGGCCCTCCAGCAGGAACACCTCGGCGCCAAGGTCGGTGGCCGCCCGCCGCAGGTCGAACCGGCCGACCTTCCCGCCACCCGACTTCGGGTTCATGATCAGGAACGGATGCCGGGCAGCCTGGGTCACCGGGTACTCGGGCATCCGCCACTGGCCGCGCTCACCGGCCAGGGCCGCGCGGGCGGCCATGCCCGCCAGCAGCCACCCGGCCGCCGCCACCAGCGCCACCCACAACAGGGAGTGCAGCGCGTACACGACGACGACCGCGATCGGCGCCGCCGCGAACAGCGCCAGCGCCAGCCAGCGCAGCACGCCCCGGCGGGACAGGAACCAGAAGGCCGCCGCCAGGCTGACCACCGCGGCCACCAGCCCCACCGTCAGCATCGTCAGGCTCGCCAGCCCGGCCTCGACCGCCACGATCGCGACCGCGGACAAGGCCAGGGCGAAGCTCAGCCGGGCCAGCCACTGTGCCGAGCGCGATCCAGTTGGTGCGGCTTCCCTCAGCATCGTCCAATCGTCACGGTCCGCGCCTGCCCGCGCATCACCTTGCGCGGGTGGTCGCCGCCGCGGGCCTGGAACCGGAGGCCTGGAACCGGAGAGCTGGAGCGCAGGCCTGGAACCGCGGGCGGTGAGTTGTTACTATGCGTCCCACGGCATGATCCGTCCGCCGCCGCCGTCCGCGCCCGCGCCGCATGACGGCATCGCCGGTCAAGGTCTCTCGGGGCCCGTGACTCCTCGCTGTGTGGCAGGCATGCCCTTTCATCGGCGGGACGCGCGGGATCTCGCCGGGGATGGACTCCAGGGTGCCGAAGAAGCAGACCACCGCGGGAAAGAAGGCACGCGCCGCCGCCCGCGCGGGGGAGAAGTACACCACCGCCTTGCGCGGGCAGCTGCCGTCAGGCACTGGCCCCGCCGCCATGTCACCAGTAACGGATCCCGCGCGCCGGCCGGGACTTGAGCACCGCGCCCTGATGGATGAGGGACCGGGCTGGCGGCCATTCCGCGGCACTGGGCTGTTCAGGCGGATCGGCGGCCAGCAGGCGGTCGACCGGCTGGTTGACCGGCTGTATGAGGGGATCTCGGGCGACGCGCAGCTGCGCCCGCTGTTCCCGCGCGACCTGGCGGGCAGCCGGTCACGGCAGAAGCTGTTCTTCGCGGAGTGGCTGGGCGGCCCCGGCCGCTACAGCGAGCAGGCGCACGCGGGCCTGCGGCACACCCATGATGGCCTGCCGATCACGGCGGCGCTGGCCGACCGGTGGCTGGGGCACTTGCGCCGGGCGCTGGAGGCCACGGTCACGGCCGACGATGACCGTGCGGCGATCGCCACGGTGGCCCGCTCCCTGGCCACGGCGCTCGTCAGCGGGCAAGTGGCCCCGGCCCAGCCCACGGGGCGGAGGCGCAGGCCAGGCAGTTCCACAGGCAACACGTCCCCAGGCAACACGTCCCCAGGCAACAGCGCCCCAGGCAACAGTGCCCCAGGCGACAGTGCGCCACGGCCAGTGGCCTGGTGCGGCATCGCCGCGCGCAGCGTGGCGCGGGCGCGGGACCTGGCCCACCGGGGGGACCTCGCCGGGCTCGGCGCGGCGCTGGCGCAGGCCCCGGACCTGCTGCTGCCGTCCTACGCGGCGGCGATCATGCAGGCGGCCGCGCTGGCGGGCCGGTCCGAGATCGTCGCCATGCTGCTGGAGCGCGGCGTCGGCGCCGACCATCCCTTCTTCCTGCCGGTGAACGTCACCGGGATGGCGTTCGAGCGGGTGGTGTTCGTGACCCCGCTGTGCGCGGCCCGGATGAAGCGCCGCCGGGCGGCGGAGTCGCTGCTGATGGCGGCGGGCGCCCGCGAGGACGTCTTCACCGCCGCGTTCCTCGGCGACCGGGACTCACTGGCCCGGATGCTGGCCGCCGATCCCGGCCTGGCCCAGGCGGCCGACCCGGCGGTCGACGTCCTGGCCATCACCCCCGTCGACCACGCGGTCGCGGGCGGCCAGCCCGATGCGCTGCGCCTTCTCCTGGGCCACGCTGTCTTGGATCACGCCCTCCCGGAGCACGCTGGGGATCCGCCCGCCGGCTACGCGCGGGCGCTGCGCGGCGCCGCCGCGCGAGGCAGCGCGGAGATGGCCGAGCTGCTGCTGGCGCACGGGGCGGACGCCACCCGGATCGGCGTCGGACGCTGGGTCCTGGATCCCGTGCTCGCCCCGCTGCTGGCCAGCCACGGCGCGGCGATCGACTCCTCCGGCGCCTGGATCGGCGCCAGCTGCACCGGGAACCAGGGCCGCACCGACGATCCGGACTACGTCCGCGCCCTGCTGCGCCACGGTGCCCGCGTGACCGACCGCCGGGGTACTTCGTCCGGCGAGCAGGGCAACCCGGACAGTGCCCCCGGCAGTGCCCCCGACCGTGCCCGCGGCAGTGCCCCCGACCGTCCCCGCGACAATGCGGCCGGAGTCCGCGCCCTCGACGCGACCGCGCTGCACTACGCCGCCCGGGCGGGGTTCCTGCGGACGATCGAGGTGCTCCTAGAGCACGGAGCCGACTCCGGCGCCCGCGACAGCCGCGGCCGCACGCCGCTGGACTGGCTGGAAGAAGCGGCGCCGTCAGTATCGCGGGCGGCCGTCACGGAGCTGCTCGCCCCCCGGCCCTGAGCGCCCGCGCTCCTCCTGAGCAAGCCGCGGTCGCCTTGTCGGCGGCAACCAATTTTCCCGCCGACGATTGTGTGAGTTGATAGGGACGGTGGCGCCTGCGCGGCGGATGGCCAATCATGGACTAGCCGCGGGCCGCTCCGTCCTGCCCATCGGTGCCGCACGCCGTCAGCCCGATGCGGCTGGGGGAGCGGGCCAGGCAGCCGCCCGCAACCACCCGGAAAGGGGTTCCAATGAGCATCACCACGCGAGCCGCGGTCTGCCGCGCGCCCGGCCAGCCGTGGGAGATCACTGAGCTTGAGCTGGACGAGCCGAAGGCGAACGAGGTACGGATCAAGTTCTTCGCGGCGGGCTTGTGCCATTCCGACGATCACATCCAGAAGGGCGACGCGCCGATGCGCATGCCCGTGGTGGGCGGGCACGAGGGCGCGGGCGTCATCGACGCGGCGGGCCCGGCCGTCACCCGGGTCAAGGTCGGCGATCACGTGACGGTCTCGTTCATCCCCGCCTGCGGCAAGTGCCGGTACTGCGCGACCGGCCGCCAGCAGCTGTGCGACGCTGGCAAGAACGCCGGCACCGGGCTGTTCCCGGACGGCACGTTCCGGTTCCACCAGGGCGGCGAGGACTTCGGCGGCCTGTGCGTGCTCGGCACGTTCTCGCAGTACGCGGTGGTGCACGAGTTCTCCGTCATCAAGATTCCGGAGGAGATCGGCTTCGACGTCGCCGCGCTGGTGGCCTGCGGGGTGCCGACGGGCTGGGGCTCGGCGGTGCGCGCGGGCGGCGTGCGCCCCGGCCAGACCGTGGTGATCTACGGCACCGGCGGCGTCGGCATGAACGCGGTCCAGGGCGCCGCCCTCGCCGGGGCCAAGAACGTGATCGTGGTTGACCCGGTGGAATTCAAGCGGGACATGGCGACCAGCGTCTTCGGTGCCACGCACGCGTTCGCCAAGGCCGAGGAGGCGCACGAGTTCGTCGTCGAGACCACCTGGGGTGAGCTCGCCGATGCCGCGATCATCACGGTCGGCATCCTGCATGACGAGGTGATCGCCAACGCGATCAAGGTGGTGGGCAAGACCGGCCAGGTCACGATTACCGCGGTCGGGAACGGCTGGGTCAACGAGAACCCCGGCCTGCTGATCGGCTACCAGCGCCGGCTCCAGGGCTCCATTTACGGCGGGTGCAGCCCGCTGGTTGACGTGCCGCAGCTCATCGGGCTGTACCAGGCCGGGAAGCTCAAGCTGGACGAGCTGATCACCCGCCGGTACAAGCTCGACGAGATCAACGACGGCTACCAGGACATGCTGGATGGCAAGAACATCCGCGGCGTGATCCTCCACGAGTTCTAGGGCGAGCGAGCAAGAGAGGAACTGCTGGTCATGAGCATCATCACCACCCGCGCCGCCATCGCCCGGGGCCCGCACATCGGCTGGGAAATCACCGACCTGCGGCTCGACGAGCCGAAGGCGCACGAGGTCCGGGTCAAGATCATGTCCGCCGGGCTGTGCCACTCCGACGACCACATCACCGCAGGCGACGCTCCCGTCCGGATGCCGGTCGTGGGCGGGCACGAGGGCGCCGGCATCGTCGAGTCGGTCGGCCCCGACGTGCAGCGGGTCAAGCCGGGCGACAAGGTCGTCTTGTCCTACATCCCGGCCTGCGGCGCCTGCCGGCCCTGCTCGACCGGGCACTCAAACATGTGCGTGAAGGGCCTGAACGCCGGCACCGGCATGTTCGAGGACGGCACCTGGCGATTCCACGAGGGCGAGACGGACATCGGCGGGTTCTGCTCGCTGGGCACATTCTCGCAGTACGCGGTCGTATCCGAGTGGGCCACGGTGCCGTTGCGGGAAGACTTCCAAGACATCCCGTGGGAGGTCCTGTGCCTGGTCGGCTGCGGCGTGCCGACCGGCTTCGGGTCCGCCGTGCACGCGGCCGGGGTGCAGGTCGGCGACACCGTGGTGATCTTCGGCGCGGGCGGCGTCGGGAGCAACGCGGTGCAGGGAGCACGGTTCGCGGGTGCGAAGAACGTGGTCGTGGTGGACCCGGTGGAGTTCAAGCGGGAGATGGCCACCACCGTGTTCGGCGCCACGCACGCGTTCGCCACCGCGAAGGAGGCGCACGAGTTCGTCGTCGAGACGACCTGGGGCCAGCTCGCCGACCACTGCATCATGACACCCAACGCGGTCACCGAGGAGATGATGAACGCCGCGGTGCTGATGACCGGCAAGGGCGGCAAGGTGACGATCACCGCGGTCGGCCACATCAACGAGCGCGCCGTTCACGTGCACGCGGGCCTGCTGATCGGCTACATGCGCCAGATCCGGGGCGCGCTGGCCGGCGACAGCAACCTGCTGTACGACATCCCGATGCTCCTCGGCCTGTACAAGTCAGGCCAGCTCAAGCTCGACGAGCTGGTTACCCGCAAGTACACCCTCGACCAGGTGAACCAGGCGTACCAGGACCTGAACGACGGCAAGAACATCCGCGGCGTCATCATCCACGAGCACTGAACCTTGCGGGGGGTACACACCAGCCCCCCACACCCCCCGCCCCTTTCCCGGGCTGGGCATCGCGCGCCGGCATCCAGGCTCACCGGGAGGGACCCCCACAATTCGGGGGTCCCTCCGCGGTTCGCCTGAAGCGCGAAGCTCCGCCGCGCGGGCAGTGCTTTCTGGGGATGTAGGCCAATCCCCCAGACCCCCGGACATAGGGGGGAGTCCCTCCCCCCTATCACCCCCTGGCCCGGGGCGAGCACACACCGCGCTCCCCGGGGGGCTGGCGTCCCGTCGGCTTACGGCTTTGATCAGGCGTGGACGGGAGGGTGGCGGTCGGTCCAGGGGGCGGCTTGCTCGAGTTGGCTGGCGACGCGGATGAGGATGTCCTCGCGGCCATAGGGGGCGACCAGCTGCACGCCGACGGGCAGGCCGCCGGGCGTCCAGTGCAGGGGAAGGCTGATCGCCGGCTGCCCGGTCATGTTGAACTGCGCCGTGTAGGGGATGAAGCTGGCGATCCGGGGCCCCTCCTGCTCCGGGCCGGCCGCGGTGAACCAGCCCAGCTCGGGCGGGGGCGCGCCGAGGGTGGGGGTCAGCAGCAGGTCGTGGCCGCTCCACCAGTCCGCCATCCGGCGCGCCCACATCCCGAACCAGGCCCGGCTGTCCAGGTAGGCCACCGCACCGAGCGCCTTGCCCGCGTGCCGGTACTCGGCGTTGCGCGGCTCGATCTCCTCGTCGCCGATGGGGCGGCGGAGCACCGACTCGAAGGCTCGCATGGTCGCCTCGACGTCGGCGGCGATGATGACGTTGAAGTGCCGGAGGAAGTCCTCCTCCAGCATGGCCTGCGGCGCTGACTCCTCGACGTGGTGGCCGAGCGACTCCAGTAGCCGGGCGGCGCTGGCCACCGCGGCCCGGCACTGCGGGTCATCGAGGTAGCCATCCAGGCCCGGGCGGTCCAGGAACCCGATCCGAAGCCGGCCCGGGTCAGCGCCGACTTCGCGCGCCAGCGGGCCTGGCAGCGGCGGCGCGTAGTACGGGTCGCCTGGGATGGGCGCGCTGATCACGTCGAGGACGCCGGCCGTGTCGCGGACGGTCCGGGTGACCGCGCCGTCGATCGTGCCGCCGGCCCAGGCCTCCCCGATCAGGGGTCCCTGGCTGACCCGCCCGCGGGTCGGCTTGAGCCCGACCAGCCCGCACTCGCTGGCGGGGATGCGGATGGAGCCGCCGCCGTCGTTGGCGTGCGCCACCGCCACCAGGCCGGCCGCCACCGCGGCGGCCGATCCCCCGGAGGAGCCGCCCGTCGAATGGCCGGTATCCCAGGGGTTGCGGGCCGGGGGGAAGCTGCGCGGCTCGGTGGTCACCGTGGTGCCCAGCTCGGGCACGTTCGTCCGGCCGAGCGCCACGAAGCCGGCCGCCCGGAACTGCTCGGCCAGGTAGGACGTCACGGGGATGGCCACGTCGCGCATCGGCCCGAGCCCGAACGCGGTCGGCTCGCCGGCGACCACGCAGCCCAGGTCCTTGAACAAGATCGGGACGCCGCGGAAGGGGCCGTCGGGCAGGTCGCCCGCGGCCTCCCGGCGCGCAGCGTCGAACCGGGTCCGGATCACGGCGTCCAGCTTCGGATTGACCTTCTCAATCCGGGCGATGGCCGCATCTACTAGCTCGCGGGGACTTACCTCACCGCGACGGACAAGATCTGCTTGTGCGGTGGCATCCAGCCACATTGCCTCAACCACACCGCAAACGGTACCGGGGCACCCGGCCGCGCGGTAGCCTCGGATCGCGCGCGGGTTCAGGTGAGGGCGGCCAGGTGGCGTTCGAGGATGGCCCGGCTCTCGGCCGCGTCGGCGGCGCACATGCTCTCGATGCGGGCCCAGATGTCGTAGATGTCGGTGGAGGCCAGCTCGGCGCCGATGATCGGGTAGTAGATGACGCCGATCCGGTCGGTGGTGCCGGCGAAGGACAAGATGTCGAAGTTGTAGCCGCGCTTCTCCCAGAACGTGGCGCCCTTGGGGATGACGCGGACCGTGGCGTGCGGGCTGTCGGCCAGCGCCAGCAGGTGGCGGACTTGCCCGGCCATGACCTCGGGGCGCTCGGCCCGCAGGTCGAGGGCGGTCTCGTCGATCATCACCTCCAGGAGCCGGGTCACGCCGGCCGGCAGGTGCGCCTGGCGGTGAGACAGCAGGTCCCACTCCTGGTCGACGTCGCACCCGTGCAGGACGGCCGAGCCGATCGCGCGGAAGTAGCCCTCGGTCTGCACCAGCGGCGGCATGAGCAGGAAGCCGTGAACCTGGGCGAGCGTGGACTCGGCCTCGATCAACAGCACGTCCCGGCCGCCCGCGCTCATCCGGGGCGTGTGCGGGGCCAGCCAGGGCGGCGGGGACGCCGCCCGCCGGGCCAGGTCGATCATCTGGTCGGCGGCATCGGCCTCGCGTACCCCGTACTCCACGAGAATGCGGGCGACCTCATCCGGGGCCGCCACCACGAACCCGGTCTCCACGCGAATCAGCCAGTCCGCCTCACAGCCCAGCCGGGCCGCGGCCTCGTCATACGACAAGCCCACGATCTCCCGGGCGGTGGTGAGCATCGACCCCAGCATCCGGGCCAGGATGCCCGGCTGCCTGTCCGCCTCAATCACGCTCTCATTCTGCACCCGAAATGCAATTCCACGGCGGGGTTTCCGGACGCCAGTCTCCGCGCCCCGGTCGGTCGCCGGTCCGTCCGGGAAGCAGTCAGGGGCCGCGGCGGAGGGCGGCGGGGGTGGTCTCCAGGTGGGAGCGGAGCACCCGGGTGAGGTGCTCTTGGTGGGAGAACCCGCAGCGCACCGCGACTTCGGCGATCGGCATGGTGCTCGCCCGCAGCAGCCGGCACGCTTGCTCCAGCCGCAGGCGGACCAGGAACCGGTGCGGCGTCTGCCCGGTGCTGGCCTTGAACTGGCGGCTGAACTGGCTGACCGACAGGGATGCGGTCGCGGCCAGGTCGGCCAGCGCGATCGGCTCGGACAGGCGGGCGTCCATCATGTCCCGCACGACCGCGAGCTGGCCCGGGGACAGGCCGGGCCGGGCCTGCGACACCTCCGGAACCCGCCGCACGGCGTGGTGGCGGGCGAGGTGGGCAGCCAGGAGCACTGACAGGTGATCGACGTAGGTGCGGGCGGCGGGCTCCCACGCGCGCAGGACGCCGTCCAGCCCGAGGACGACCTGCTCGACGAGCGGGTCGGAGGTGCCCAGCTCCTCCGCCAGTTCCACGCGGCCAGCCTGGCCGGCCGCCTCCTGCACGGCGTCGTCGGCGAGGTAGACGTGGACGGTGCGCAGGTTGCCGCCGAGCTCCACGGTGAGGTCACGGCTGGCCGGGTGCAGGAACAGCCCGCCGGGCGGCACCCGGCGGGGGTTGCCGAGGCCGTGGCGGCCCCGCCGCACGGTGACCGGGCCGTCCAGGTGCAAGATGAGCTGGTGCGTCCGCGCCGAGCCGAAGCTGGCCTGGTAGGGCAGCTCCGCCTGCGTGGACACGTACAGCTGCGGCCAGCCGAGGCCCGCGCTGGTCCGCGCCGGCTTGATCCACGGCTGGCGCAGAATGCCGTTCGTGTCCGCTAGCCCGAGCTCCGTCACCGCGGCCTCCTCCGCACCGGAGAATGGTGATGGCGGGATTATATGCCGGAAAGGTCGAGCTCAGCGGAGGCCAGCTCCTGGTCACGGTGGTTCTTGATCAGGACTGGCAGGGTCCGGCTGACGACGCGGGCGTCGAGGTCGCTGACGCCTAGCAGGACCAGGCTGCGCGCCCAGTCGACCGTCTCGGCGATGCTGGGTGGCTTTTGCAGGTCAAGGGTGCGCAGCGCGCGCACGACGCGGGCCGCCTGCGCGGCGAGCGCGGTCCTGATACCGGGCACCCGCAGCTCGATGATCGCTCGCTCGCGCTCGGCGTCCGGGTAACCGAGGTGCAGGTACAGGCAGCGGCGCTTCAGCGCGTCGGACAGCTCCCGGGTCGCGTTGGAGGTGAGGATGACCATGGGAGTCCGACTGGCGCTGACCGTCCCCAGCTCGGGGATGGAGACCTGGAAGTCCGACAGGACTTCCAGCATCAGCGCCTCGGTCTCCACCTCGATGCGGTCAACCTCGTCGATCAGCAGCAAGACAGGGTCCGGGGCCCTGATCGCGGCGAGCAAGGGGCGCTCAAGCAGGAAGTCCTCGGTGAAGATGCTGGCCTCGGTCTCCTCCCACGAGCGCCCCTCGTCGGCCTGGATGCGCAGCAGCTGCTTCTTGTAGTTCCACTCATACAGCGCCTTGGCCTCATCCAGCCCCTCATAGCACTGCAGCCTCAGCAGCCGGGCGCCGGCCAGGGCGGCCGCGGCCTTGGCCAGCTCCGTCTTGCCCACTCCGGCCGGCCCTTCGAGCAGCAGGGGCTTGCTGAGGCGGTCAGCCAGGAACAAGACGTCGGGGATCAGGTCGTCGCAGACATAGCCGGCGTCGCGCAGGCGCTCCCGCATGGTCGCGGGCTCGCCGAGGCGGTCGCTCACGGTGCGTTGCCGTCGATGTGCGGCTTCGCCTGCACGGTCAGAAGTCAACCGGCTGGGTGGGGAACTGGCCGCTGCTGATGAGCTGGGGGATCTTCAGGCTGGCGTTCTCCCAGACCAGCAGCATGGAGCGCTTGGGGGAGTAGCCCTGGTGGCGGATGTCGGACGGCATCGCCGCCACGTCGCCCGCCTTCATGACCACCTTGGCGCGCTTGCGGCCGGTGTCACGATCCTCGACATCCCAGGTGATCTCGTCCGACAACTGCACGAACCACTCCGCCCGGTCGTTGCCGTGGATGATCGGCAGGATGTACTCCTCGGTGGTGGGGCAGTACAGGGACTCGCGGCAGACGCTGACCACGCTGGGGTTCCAGGTCACCGGGGACCGGGACAGGTAGGCGAACAGGTTGAACGAGCCCACCTCCGCCTCGAACCCGGGCTCGGCGTAGACCTCCGGCTCGTCCTGGTCGACATCGGCGAACATGCGGTTGACCGGGTGCCCGTTGTCGTCGTTGCGCAGCGGCTCATCGCCGGGCAGGGACACCATCCGCTGCGCGGTGACGCGATGGCGGGTGATGGCGGCGTCGTTGTCGCCGTTCTTGGGGCCGAACGCGGAGCCGGTCTCCTCGGGGCTGGCGAACGGGTCGAATCCCTCGTTCGTCCAGTCGGACAAGATGGCGGCGAACGTGGCCTTGATGACGGGCGTCTCGATGTTCTCGACGTGATCCAGTTCCGCCCGGCGGTAGGCGTCGTTGTAGCGGCCCGCGAACAGGTCCACCGTCCCGTAGTGATTCACGGTGCCGACGACGCCGTCGAAGTTGACGATCCCGTAGAAGAACTCCCAGGCCACGTCGCGCTGCAACGCCCGCAGGAACGCGTCGGCGCTCATCACGTGGTGGCCGGTGGGCCACCTGACGTACGCGAAGTACTCATCCCGGCTGAAGTGGAACTCACCGAGGCTGAAGCTCTTGTAGCCGAACTCGTTCGGCTCGTGCACCTCACCGTGCGGGGTGGCGCCGGTTAGAGTCATCGCTTGCTCCTCACTCACGCGAACGTCAAGCCGTCTGGCAGATCTCGGCCCAGCGGAACTGGGTGTCGGGGCCGGCCACGGTCTGGATGAGCACCACGGCGGGGGCAGGCGACGCCAGGCGGTAGGCCCGGCCGGCGGGCAGCAGGGTCAGGTGACCGCGCCGGGCGAGCACGCGTCCCATCAGCGTTCCCGCCGCTTCCTCGGGTACGCCGCCGGATCCGCTGTCGGGCAGCGGGTGCCCGTCGGCGAGGGTCTTGAAGGTGAACTCGACCTGGCCGTCCAGCACCAGGGCGCTTTGATCGTGGGTGGCCGCCCGCCAGCCGGACGTGCCCTCGGCCCGGACCGCCTCCAGGACGTACTCGAAGTTCTTCGCCACCGCGACCTGCTCGAACGGCTTGGCCAGCGACGCGACCTCGAAGATGTTAGAGAACGCGTAGTTCTTGGGATCGTCGTCGATGACGTCGACCCGGCCCTTCTGGTAGTTCATGAGAGACGCCAGGCGTGTCTCGTAGGCCATGGCCTGCTCCTCGTTCATCTTCTTATAGGGGCCCTGTTCAGGACTTTAGCCTCAGTGTGCGCGGGGCGCGGCTGCGCAGTCCTGCACCAAAGCAGCATCGCTCTGCACGTTCCCCGCGTGCAAGCCGGTCACCCGGTGGCCCGCCGTCCGCCCCACCCGGCGGGCGGCGGCGGCGCGGCCGACGGGGCGTCCCCGGGCCGCAGCACGCTCGCCCCGACGGCGATGGACCGCAGTTGGGCGAGGACGTCATGCAGGTCACTGGCCAGCGGCAGGTAGCAGGCAAGCTCGGTGACGCCGGCGTGCGCGAGCCGGGCGGCGGCGGCCTGGCATTCCTCCAGCGTGCCGAACAGGCCCTGCTGGTCCGGGTGCCCGGCGACCGCGAACAGCCCGTCGCCGTCGGCACGGGCGCGAGCCTCGGTGTCGGTTCGGCCGACCGAGACGGTGACCTCGGCCAGGACCGGCCCGCCGGCCGCGGCGCGGGCGGCGGCGGCCACCTCCGCGGCCAGGTCGCGGCCGGGGGAGCAGGAGATGAAGACCGCGGCGGCGGGCGCGGCGCCGGGCCCGGGAGGCAGGGCCGCGCCGGCCGACAGCGCCAGGGGCGTGGCGTCCAGGCCTGGCTGCCGCGCGATCAGGCGCTGCCACCGGCCGACATCACCCTGCTCCCCGCACAGCGCGAGGCGGAGCCCGGGGGCCGCCATCGCGGCCAGGCGCCCCAGCCAGGCGACATCGGCCTGCCCCGCGTCGGCGATCAGGCCCGCCCGCCCGCCAGCGCCGCTGCCGAGCCACGCGAGCAGCCCGCCGGCGTCCTCCTCGCTCATGGCGGGCACGCCCACCGGCCACCACGGCCGGCGCAGCCACACCCCGGCCAGGCCGAGCCGATCCGCGAAGACCGCGACCTGGCGCGCGCGGGCGAGGTCGAGGCGGCCGTCGATGACCACGCTCAGGCCAACCGGCTGTGCCCGCCCCGCCCCGGGCGCGGGCTGGCTTACGCTGTCGCTCATGGCCAGTCATGCTAACTCCGCGGCCGCGCTAGCCGCCCTGCCCAATTCGCTGGGCGCGGCCGTGGTGGCGGCGGTCACGGAGTTCGCCGGCAAGCTGCGCTGGCTGGGCCTGGAGATCTCGGTCGCCGAGCTGGCCGACGCCACGCGGGCCATCGGCGAGGCGGACCTTCTGGACCGCGGTCAGCTGCGGGGACGGCTGCAGGTCACGCTGGTGAAGCGAGCCGCGGACATCCCCGCCTTCCAGGCCGCCTTCGACCTGCTGTTCCCGGCCCTGGCTGAGATCCCGCGGGAGGCCCCGGCGCAGGAGGACGCGTCCTGGCCAGGCGTGGCCGGCGCCGCACCCGGCCGCGGCCAGCAGGCCGCGCCGGACCTGCTGGCCCGCCTGGTCTCGATGCTGCGCGGCGACCCCGGGGCCGACGTGGGCCAGCTCGCCGCCGAAGTGGTCAGCGCCTACGGCGGCCTCGGCCAGGGCCAGGTGGCCGGCTCCCAGCGCTACTACGAGTACCGGATCATGCGCCAGCTCGACCTCAGCGCGCTGCTGCAGCGCGCCATGCGACTGGACGGCCAGGCGCCCGCGCCGGACCTGGGCAGGCAACTGGCTAGCCGGGAACGGCAGCAGCGCACGGAGGAGCTGCGGGCCGAGATCGCCGCCCAGCTGCGCGACCGCCTGGCCGGACTGCGCGGCCCGGAGGCGTCGCTGGCCCAGCTGCGCGAGTCCGTCCTGGACGAGGAGTTCCTGCGCGCCGGGCCGGCCGAGCTGGAGGCCATGCGGGCGATCGTCCGCCCGCTAGCGCGGCGGCTGGCGGCGACGGCCCGCCGCCGGCGGCGGATGAGCAGGGCCGGCCAGCTGGACGTGCGGCGCACCCTGCGGCGCGCCATCGCCTCCGGCGGCGTTCCGCTGGACCCCGCGTGGCGCCGGCGGCGCCGCCCCCGCCCGCGGCTGCTGGTGCTGTGCGACGTCTCCGGGTCGGTGTCGGAGTTCGCGAAGTTCACCTTGTCCCTCCTGTCGGCGCTGCACGCGGAGTTGCCGCGACTGCGCTCGTTCGTCTTCGCCGACGGCGTCGCCGAGGTGACCGACGTCGTCGCGTCCTGCCCGGGCGTGATCGACACCCGGCTGCTGCTGTCGCGCCCGGGCGTGGTCCGCGGTGACGGCCACAGCGACTACGGCGCCGTGCTGGGCCAGTTCCTCGAGCACGAGGGCGGCGGGCTGGCGCGGGACTGCGTGGTCATCATCTGCGGCGACGCCCGCGCCAACTACCGCCCCGAGCGCGCTCACCTGCTGCGGGCGCTGCGCGGCCGGGTCCGGGCCGTTCACTGGCTCAACCCCGAGCCGGCCGCCGACTGGGACACCAGCGACTCCCGCATGGCGGCGTACGCGCCGCACTGCGACAGCGTCACCGAGGTGGCCACCTTGCGCCAGCTCAGCGCGTGGGCCGACCAGCTCCTCTAGCTCTCCCGGCGACGCTCAGGCGCGGGCGGCGGGCCGCCGGATCCGGATGGCGGCAAGGTCGCGCAGGCTGACCACGCCGCGTACCTCACGGGCCTCGAGCACCGGAAGGTGCCGGAACCCGTGCAGGAGCATGAGCTGGATGGCGTCCTCGGCCAGGGTCTCCGGAGACGCCTGCTCGGGGTCCTGGGTCATCCACGCGGAGACCGGCGAGCTCCTCAGGTCGCTACCGGACGCCGCGGCGCGAAGCACGTCTCGCTCGGTGAGGATGCCCGCCAGCAGGCGGCCCTGCATGATGAGCGCGGATCCAACCTTCTGCTCGACCATGGCCGCGGCGGTGTACGCCACCGGATCGTCGGGGCTGGCGGTGACCACGCGGGTGGTCATCAGGTCGCGGACGGTCAGCGTCCGGCGGTCGTCACTCACTTCCGCCCACCTCATCCAGTTCCGGGTCCGCGTGCGGCGCGGACGGGCCGGACAGCTCCTCAGACAGCAAGCGCCACAGCGACCCTGACCACGCGGAGAGCCGCGGCCACCGCATCCAGAACAGCTGCAACGTTGTCTCGTCGAACTCGATGTGCGCTCGCTCCGGGGAGATCGCGTCGGTGAAGTCCTCAAGCTGATGCATGAGGTCGAGGAACCGGTCTGCGTTTGCTTCCATGTGATTACCTTCGGGCGGCGACGGATGGCAATCGTGAGCAAGGGGCGCCTTGCGCCGAGTGCGATGATCCATACCCCCAAAGGGCATAGCCGAAAAGCGGGCAAGCTAAGCGATATGCGCGGGTACCCGTGCCGGGCTCACCAGCCAGCGCAGCGTCTCCGCGCCGCCGAGCTGGTCGAGCCGGCCAATCACCTCCGGCAGCGCCTCGGACTGGCTGGCGTGGGCGGCGGCAGCCGACTTCTGGATGGCGCGGGCGGTCTCGGCGTCGGAGCCGAGATCGAGCGTCCAGGCGCCGGACACCCCCACCCGGGTCCGGGCGGCGGCGGGCACCCCGGCCTGCAGCGCGGCGGCCGTCACGGCGCGGGCGACGGCCGCGTCCCCGATGTCGCCGGTCTCGGGCGCGATAACGAGCAGCAAGTCCGCGCGGTATTCGATCACCGCCTGTAGTATCCGCGCGGCCAGGTCGGATATGTCGTACTTGTGAAGCCTCCCGTCGCGGTAGCTGCTGACGGCCACGTGGTGGACCCCGAGGATCGCGGCGGCCATCTGCACTTCCCAGGGTCGCGCCGCCTCGAGCCGCGCCGTGCCGGAGTTCCGCGCGGCGGCCTCGCCGCGGGTCAGGCACAGCAAGCTCAGGCCGGCCCCGGACCGGCGGAACGCGTACAGCACCCCGCCCAGGTCGGCCGACTCCTGTCCGGGACGGGCGGTGACGGCCAGCACGCGAGCGGCGCTGGGCAGCGAATCGACGATGAAGGCCTGGGTGGTGTCCGGGTGAGTGGCGGCTTCGGTCGTCATCGGGTACTCCTACGGGTCCATCTCTCGGGTGAATGCCTGTTGTGAATGTCGAGGATGTGAATGTCGAGGGTGCGAATATCAGGCCCGCTCGGTCGGGCGAGCAAGTCCCTCAACCCTGCCGCAGGCTGGTGAGGGCGCCGTGCAGCCGATATGGAGACGCGATGGAGACGGCGGCGGGGGAGGTTCCGTTGAGGACGCTATTGCCTGTCATACCGACTGTCGGTATGTTAGCTAGCGCAGGGGTTTCACCGCATCGCAGAGGAGTTCACAGATGCCGACGGTCGACCTTCCCCAGGGCCGGGTCAACTACCGGGTAGCCGGCCCGCCCGACAGCGCGCTCCCGCCGGTCGTGTTCGTGCACGGCATCATGGTCAACGGCGAACTGTGGACCGGTGTCGCCGACGCGCTCGCCGCCCGGGGCATCCGCTCATACGCCCCTGACCTGCCGCTTGGCGCCCACCCGATCCCGCTGCGCCCGGACGCGGACGTCACCCCGCGTGGCGTGGCCACGCTGTTGCTGGCCTTCCTGGACGCCCTCGGCCTGAGCGACGTCACGCTGGTCGGCAACGACACCGGCGGCGCGCTTTGCCAGTTCCTCCTGGACACCGACGCGTCCCGGGTCGGACGGCTGGTGCTGACGAACTGCGACGCGTTCGACCAGTTCCCCCCGCCGCCGTTCGGGCTGCTCGTCAAGCTGGCCAGCAGCCCGTTCCGGCTGTGGCTGACGAGCCAGGGCACCCGCCTGACGGCGGTCCGGCACTCGGCGCTCGGCTTCGGCCCGCTGGTAGCCAAGCCGCTGGACGCGGCGCTGACCAGGCGGTGGGCCACGCCCCTGCTCACCGACGCCGGGGTGCGCAGGGACACCGCGTGCTTCATGCGCGCGATGCGCCCGGCCGACCTGCTCGACGTCTCGACGCGCCTGCACGCGTTCGACCGCCCGGTCCTGCTGCTGTGGGGCGCTGCCGACCGGTTCTTCAAGATGCCGCTCGCGCGCCGCCTGGCGGACGCGTTCCCGCACGCCCGGCTGGTGCCGGTCGACGGCGGGCGCACGTTCATTCCGCTCGACGAGCCAGAGCGCCTGGCCAGCGAGATCAGCGCCTTCCTGGTCCCCGCCTGACGCCCGCTCAGTCGACCGGGAACCTGGCCATGACGTCGAAGCCGACAGGGCTGGGAGACGGGCAGCTCACCCGGTCCCGGACGGCGACGACGCCCTCGATGTGCCGCACCCGGCGGGTGATGTCGCGAACGGCGGGGGCGGCGTGCGCGGTACCGTCGAGGGTCACGATGCCGTCTCGCACCGCCACGCTGATCTGGTCCCCGGCGGAGGCGCCGAGCGCCACGTCGGCCTGGACCTCCGCGCGGATGTCGGCGTCAGGGCGGCTGAAGACCGACAGCAGGTCGGCCCGGCTGACGATGCCGGCCAGGTGGCCTTCGGCGTCGGTGACCGGAAGGTGCTTGACCCGCCGCAGGTACATCAGCCGGGCGGCGTGCTCGACGGTGTCCTCGGGGGAGACCGTGACCGGCGGGACGGTCATCAGCTCGCCCGCCGTGGTCGCTGCGGCCTTCTTCACCTGCTGGTGGCGCAGGATGCCGCCGATCATGCCCGGCAGCTCTGCCTCGCCGTCGGCGAGGGCCAGCTTGGCCAGCAGGTCCGCCTCGGAGACCACGCCGGCCACGCGGCCCGCCGCGTCCAGCACGGGGAACGCGCTGACCCGGGCGTCCTCGAAGGCCCGGGCGATGACGGTGAACGGCGTGTCCTCATCCATCCAGATCACGCGGCTGGTCATCACGTCCTTGACAGGGGTGTTCATTGGTCCTGGTCTCCTTCCCTGGCCAGCTTGCAGCCGTTGTTCCCGGGGCGCACGTTAGGCCATCGCCGAGGCACTGCGCGCGTCCTCGCCGATCAGGGCGCCCCAGGCGCGAGCGCGCGCGTCCTCGCCTTCCAGCAGCGTGCCTTCCTTGCTGACGAGGAAGCTCGCGGGGGCGGTGAGCAGGTGATACCCGCGGGCAGTGAGCAGCCGCGCGATGCCCCGGCTGGCCCGGCCGGTCAGCAGCGGAGCACCGCCGATCCGGGTGTCGAAGGCCGCGGCGAGCCCGTGTCCCGCGCCGGCCTGGCTTAGCCAGCCGCGTATCCCCGGGCTGTCGGCATCGGGGTCCATGGCCAGCCCGCTTCCCTCCTTGGCGGCCGCTTCGGCCGCCATCCGCCGGGAAGCGGCAGTGGACATTCCGTGCATGTGCGTCGGCCCTCCGGCGATTAGCAGATCGGCCGCTGCCATCAGCTCCGGGGTAGCCCGGGTCACCGGGACCAGCGTCACCTCGTAACTGGCGCCCAGTCCGGCGGCGATGCTGACGGCGACGGCGTGCGTGTTCCCGTACATGGACTCATAGACCACGAGCGCTCGCATGGCAACCACATCCTTTCCCCTCAAGCAAAGCCGAGGCGACGCGGGCGATGACAGGGCCGGCGGGCCATATCACTGGGGACCAAAGACCCTCCCGCTCCGGCGCGCGGCCTGGTTCGCCGGACCGGCCTTTCACGCTGGGGCTGGCGCTGGTCAGCGGGTTAGGACGACTCAGCGGGTTAGGACGACCTTGAGGGCGCCGGTGTCGGCGGCGCGGTTGAACACGTCATAGGCCTCGGTGAAATCGCCCAGGCTGAAGTGGTGGGTGATGAACTTCCGGGCGTCGACCTGCCGGCTGGCGACCAGCTGCATCAGGGTCGGGGTGGAGTAGGCGTCCACCAGCCCCGTGGTGATGGTGATGTTCCTGATCCACTGCTCTTCCAGGTGCAAGGTGGCGGGCGCGCCGTGTACGCCGATGTTGGCGATCCGCCCGCCGGGCCGGGCCAGCTTGACGGCCAGCTCGAAGGTGGCGGGCACGCCAACCGCCTCGATCGTCACGTCGGCTCCCAGGCCCCCGGTCAGCTTGCTGATGACGGCGAGCGGGTCTTCGCGGGAGTTGTTCACCGTGATGTCGGCGCCGAACTCCTGGGCCGCCTCCAGCCTGGTGTCGGCCAGGTCGACGGCGACGACGTGACCGGGGCTGAACAGCCGCGCGCCGGTGATCGCGGGCAGCCCGATCGGCCCCGCCCCGACGATCGCCACGACATCGCCCGGGCGGACGTTCCCGTTCAGGACACCGACCTCGTAGCTGGTGGGCAGGATGTCGGCCAGCATGAGGATTTCCTCATCGGGCACGCCGCCGGGGACCGGGTAGGCGGAATTGTCGGCGAACGGGACGCGCACGTAGTCCGCCTGGGTGCCGTTGACCTTGTGTCCCAGGATCCAGCCGCCGCCGGACAGGCACTGCCCGTAGTGGCCCTCACGGCAGTAGCGGCAGGTTCCGCAGGCGCTGATGCAGGACACGAGCACCCTGTCGCCAGGACGGAGCCTGCGAACTCCGGCGCCGACCTCGACGACCGTGCCGACGGCCTCGTGGCCGAGGATCCGCCCGTCGGTCACGGCGGGCACGTCGCCCTTGAGGATGTGCAGGTCGGTACCGCAGATGGTTACCGCGTCCACCCGGACGATGGCGTCCGCGTCATCGATGATCCGCGGGTCGGGTACCTCTTCCCAGGCCTTCTGGCCGGGGCCGTGGTAAACCATCGCTCGCATGACAGCCTCCCGTTGTCTGGCTTTGGTCGCGCTCTTGCCGCGGTTCTGTGCCGCTTTTGTGGCGTTTTGTGGCGCTGAACCTTCACTTCTCAGCGTCGTCGCGTGACCGGTGGGCCGACAGGGGCGTAAGTCCCCGATGGACGGGCCTTCCGGATGCGCTGCGTGCGGGTGCCCCGGTGCTGCCACTTCGCGGCGACGCGCAGCCGGCCGGTTACCAGATGGGTTCGGCCCGGTATGACGCCGCCTGCCTGCCGGGGAAGCCGACCGTAGCGCGCGTCCGGCGCCCCGGGCGCCTCGCGTGGTGCGACAATCACTGGATTCTCAGTACTAGTTATCTTGATAGCTACCGGTGCTATTCGATGCTATTATCTGATAAGTGGACCTTTGGAGGTGATCCGGATGTGCGCTGGCGGCGATGGGGGGCCTGGGACCGTGGCTGAGGCGCTGCGCATGGCGGACGCTGCCCTGGGGTTCCTGCGTGACCCGGGGGCCGGGTCGCTGGTGCCGGCGGAGCTCGGCGGGGTCCTGGAGGCGATGGGGGCGCTGGGCGGCAAGTTCGCCGCTGCCCGGACGGCGGTCCTGGCCCGGTTCGAGGCTGAGCGGGCCTTTGCCGGTGACGGGTACGGGTCGTCCACCGCGTGGCTGAAGGCCCGGGGGCGAATGACCGGCCAGGCGGCCGGCGCGCAGGTGCGGCAGATGCGGCAGTTCCGTGACCACCCCGTCATCGAGGAGGCGGTCGCGGGCGGGGAAGTGTCGCCGTCGTGGGCCGCGAAGCTGGCCGAGTGGACCAGCCGGCTGCCCGGGGACTGGCGCCACGACGTCGACAAGCTGCTGGCGGATACCGCCGCCGCCGGGGCGAACCTGGAGGACCTGGCAATAGTCGCGCGGGCCGCGTATGAGAAGTGGCGGTCCCAGCAGCCGGATCCGGATGACCCTGACGACGGGTTCGATGACCGGTTCCTGCGGCTGGGCACCACGATCGATAATGCCGGGCGGGTCAACGGGAACCTCACCCCGGAGTGCACCCTGGCGCTGCAGGCCGTGCTGGACTCCCTGGGCAAGAAAGCCGGCCCCGAAGACGAGCGCACCGAGGCCCAGCGCTACCACGACGCCCTCCAGCTCGCCTGCGAGCTGCTGCTGCGCGCCCGGCTGGTGCCGGACCGGGCCGGGGCCGATACCCGCGTGGACGCCGTCATCGACCTGGCCCGCCTGCTGAACCTCCCCGGCGCCCCCGAGCTGCACGAGGCGTGGCTGGCCGCGCTGGCGGGCGAGCACGGCCACCTGGACGGCACCGACGCCGAGACCGCCGCGTGCGACGCGATCATCACCCCGGTCGTCACCGGCCACCCCGACCTCGCGGTCGTCGACCAGATGATCGACGTCATCGTGGCCTGCCTGGACGCGACCGGCGGAGCAGGGGGAGCAGGGGCAGGCGCCCCTGGCGCGGCGGTCAGCGCGACCGCCGGCACTACCGCCGCCGGCGATGGCGGCGACCGAGCCGCAGTGCTGTCGCCCGCGGCCCAATCGCTGAAGGCCCTATCGCTGAAGGCCCTATCGCCGCAGGCACGGCAGGCGCTGCGGTACGCCATCGCCCGGCTGGCCGTCGACTTGGTCGCCGGGCCGGACCGGCTCGCCTCCATCTTGCGACGCGGCCTGCTCGGCGCCCCCTATAACAGCAAGCCCGTGATACTCGACGTCGGCGTCTCCGCCAGCATCCCGGGCTACCTGCGCCGCGCCATCCAACTGCGCGCCCGGCACTGTGAGTGGCCCGGCTGCCGTAAGCCCCCGGCCAGCTGTGATGTTCACCATCTGCGCCACCAGGCCGACGGCGGCCCGACGTCCATGAGCAATTGCGTTCTGGCCTGCCAGTTCCATCACGACATCTGTATCCACCGGTGGGGCTGGCGGCTGGTCCTGCATCCCGACGGGACAACATCCGCGTACGGCCCGAAAGGGCAGGTCCTGCACAGCAACGGACCACCCGGCAGCGGGCCACCGGGCGGACGGCCGCCACGGGAGGGGCCGCCCGAAGACCGCGCGCCACCAGGCAACCAGGCGGCCTGATCCGCCACCCGCCACCTACCACCCGGCATCCCAACCAGGCAGAACCGCCCGCGACCGGGACAAGCGCCACCCCGGCCGCGGGCGGCAGCATGCCCGCGGCCGGGCCGTGATTGAGGCGGGGCCGGGGTTGAGGCGGGAGCTGGGAATGGGAGGGGAGCGGGCGTGTGGTGTGGCGTCAGGCCGCCCGGTCCATGCCCTGGCAAGATGGCGGCATGGAACGTGTGCTTGGAATCGGCGGGTACTTCATGCGGGCTGCTGACCCGGCGGCCCTGGGCGCGTGGTATCGCGATTGCCTGGGCCTGGACGCCGACGAGAACGGCTTGTGGCGTCAGGAGACCGGACCGACGGTGTTCGCGACGTTCGAGTCCGAGACGGACTATTTCGGGTCCCGCGCCCAGCGGGCCATGCTCAACTTCCGGGTCCGGGACCTGGACGCGATGCTCGCGCAGTTGCGCGCCAAGGGAGCGGACGTCTCTGAAGAGACGCAGGGCATGGAGGGCGTCGGGCGGTTCGGCTGGGTCACCGATCCTGAAGGTAACCGCATCGAGCTATGGCAGCCCGCCTGAGCGCGGTTACACCGAGAACAGCACGTCGCCAAAGTCGCGCCGCACGCTGAGCGACACCTGGGTGACCAGCCCGACCCGGAGGATCAGGTGCGGGTAGGCGCCGTCGCTGAGCTGGGTCCGCAGGAACTCGCGCAGCCAGGGCAGTTCGAGGGGCTGGCTATGCAGCGCCACCGCCGCCCCGCACGCGCTGGCCGTGAGCGCGATCCGCTGCAGCGCCTGGCCGGCCCGCACCCAGTCGGCCGGGCGGTCGGCGGTCGTGGTGAGCAGGGCGGCGACGCCAGCGACCCGGTGTGACGTGGCCGGGCTGATCGGTGGCGTCCCCCAGCCGTGCCCGCGGGCGAAATCCCGGGCGGGAAAGTAGGGCAGCGTGCGCTCGGCCCGCGCCGGGTAGGAGGTAGCCGGCACCCCGTCGTCGCGGACGCTGCCCGGCGCGGGTGTCCAGCGAGCGAGTTCGCGCAGCCGGTCACCGTCGCGGCGCGACTGATGCTCGGCGGTCTGGACGGCGGCCGCGAGCGTGGCCCGCTGCCCGTCGTCGGCCACGACGCGCAGTGTCGTCCCTTGCCGCGTCGCGGCGTCGTGCAGCGCGGCCAGCGCGTTCGCCGGCAGCGGCTCAAGGTCGAACGCGCCGCGATGGGTCCTTCGGATGAGCACATGGCCAGACAGCCGCCGCTCGAGCTCGCAGGCGGCAGCGCGGTCCCGCCATGACACCTGGGCCACCAGGGTCGGCTGCCCCGGGTCGGGCAGCACCTGGGTTTCGGGGATATAGCCCAGGGACCGCAATGCCAGCCGGATGGTGAACAGCGCGGCCCCGCAGCTGATCATCATCTCCCGGCCATCCGGGTCAGCCACGGCCAGGCGCCGGCCGGGGTCCGCGTACACGCGCAGCCGCGGCCCGTCGATGGTGAACCGCCACGGCTGGGTGTTGTGCACCGAGGGTGCCCAGACCGCCCTGGACACCACGTACCTGACGATCTCCTCGTCGGTCATCTGCTCGCTCATGTAGCCAGCAGACGGCCGCTGGCCCGAAGCGGGAAGGTGCCAAGGTCCCTTGCCCGGCGGGACCTTCGGCCCCGGCGGGCCGGTCCGCCAGATTGAGGGCGAAGGTCCCGGCCAGCCTGCCCGGAGGGCCCTTACCCGGGGGACCCCGCGCGCCTAGCGTCCGCAGTTGAGGGGCAGGACAGGCCCCACCGGTAGAAGGAGATCGAAATGTCGGGAATCATCGTCGGAGTGGACGGTTCCGGCCATTCCCAGCGTGCCCTGGAGCTGGCCATCAAGGAAGCGGCGATCCGTCACGCGCCGCTCACCGTGCTCACCGTGCACGAGGCCATCAGGGGTTACTACGGCGGCGTCGCCGTGTACCCAGATGACGCGTCCCGGACCGAAGAGGCTCGCGTCGCGGCGCAGGCCGAGACCGACAAGGTGCTCGCCGAGTTGGAGCAGCCCCTCCCGGAGTCGGTGACGGTCATGGCGGTTCACGGCTTCACGGTCGAAGAGCTCATCAACGCGGGAAAGGACGCCGACATGCTGGTCCTGGGCTCGCGCGGCGCGGGCGGTTTCAGCCGGCTGATCATGGGCTCGGTGGCCGGCCAGGTCACGCAGCACGCCCACTGCCCGGTTCTCATCGTTCCCCCGGAAAACCGCGCTTGACGTGACCCAGCCATCGCAGAGGACACTGAGAAGATGAGTGCACGGGATACGGCTCGCCCGGGGCGCGCCCGCCGGCGGGCGATCGTCGCGTTGCTCGCGGGGCTGGTGCTTCCGCTGGCCGCGTGCGCGACCGGAGGCAACTCCGCGCCCCCTGAGCTTGTTATTTAAGCTATCTACCTGCTGTTTTGTGGCCTTGGCGTCGGTTCGCTTGACGGTCTTGCCGATGTCGTGCCTGGTGGCGGGGCGCTGGTTCTTCGATCCTGGGGGGCGGCCGGGGCCGGGCCTGGAGGGTGTCGGCGCGCTGGCGGGAACGGGCAGGCCCTGGCGGATGCGCCGGTAGCCCCTGCGGACCCGGGACGGGGTGAGCCGGCCGGGCGGGCAGGGCCGCTGCCAGGGCAGCCGGGTGTCGGCGGCGAGGTCGCGGGC